>NZ_JBEZDU010000020.1:0-200616 GCF_040648495.1 Nonomuraea sp. NPDC049129
ATCGAACTCGTCACCCACGACAAGGCCGGCGAGCGCATCCTCGAGGGACTCCTCGTCGACGCCGAGAAGCGGCTGCGCGAAGAGGGCATCGCCGGTGACATCTACCTCTTCAAGAACAACACCGACTCCGCGGGAAACTCCTACGGCTGTCACGAGAACTACCTGGTCGGCAGGCACGGCGAGTTCGGCCGGCTGGCCGACGTGCTGATCCCGTTCCTGGTCACCCGGCAGATCATCTGCGGCGCGGGCAAGGTGCTGCAGACGCCGCGCGGCGCGGTCTACTGCGTGTCGCAGCGGGCCGAGCACATCTGGGAGGGCGTCTCCTCGGCGACGACCCGGTCCAGGCCGATCATCAACACGCGCGACGAGCCACACGCCGACGCCGAGCGGTTCCGCCGTCTGCACGTCATCGTCGGCGACTCGAACATGAGCGAGGCCACCATGCTGCTCAAGGTCGGCGCCACCGACCTGGTGCTGCGCATGATCGAGGCGGGCACGGTGATGCGCGACCTGTCGCTGGAGAACCCGATCAGGGCCATCCGCGAGGTGTCGCACGACATGACCGGGCGGCGCCGGGTGCGGCTGGCCAACGGCCGTGAGGCGTCGAGCCTGGAGATCCAGCAGGAATACCTGTCGAAGGCCAAGGACTTCGTCGACCGGCGGGGCGGCGACCCGATCGCGCGCCGGGTGCTGGAGCTGTGGGAGCGGACGCTGCACGCGGTCGAGACCGGCAACCTCGACCTGGTGGCGCGCGAGATCGACTGGGTGACGAAATACCAGCTCATCGAGCGTTACCGCAAGAAGTACGACCTGCCGCTGTCGTCGCCGAGGGTGGCGCAGCTCGACCTGGCCTATCACGACGTGCACCGCAAGCGCGGCCTGTTCTACCTGCTGCAGAAGCGCGGCTCGGTGGAGCGGGTGGCGTCCGACCTGAAGATCTTCGAGGCCAAGTCGGTGCCGCCGCAGACGACCAGGGCGCGGCTGCGGGGTGAGTTCATCCGGAAGGCGCAGGAGAAGCGGCGCGACTTCACCGTCGACTGGGTGCATCTCAAGCTGAACGACCAGGCGCAGCGCACGGTGCTGTGCAAGGACCCGTTCCGCAGCGTCGACGAGCGGGTGGACAAGCTCATCGCCGGAATGTAGCGACTGGTTTACCACGGCCCTACTTCGTTGTCGGATAGGGTGACGCGAATCTGACGTCTTTCCGAGGGAAATCCATGCGCCGCGCTCTGGCCGCTCTGGCCGCCGTGCCTTTGATCTTCTTCGCCGCCGCGTGCGGCGGCTCCGACTCGGGTGCCAACGGAGCCGCCGCCACCGCGAGCAGCGCTCCGGGCAAGGTGCAGGTCACCGGCAATGTGGGCGCCAAGCCCACGGTGACCTTCCCCGCCGGCTCGCCCGCCACCAAGTCCTCCTACGAGGTGCTGACCCCTGGCACGGGCCCGCAGGTGAAGAGCGGCGACAAGATCATCATCAACCTGACCGTCTACAACTGGGACGGCAAGCAGAACGCCTTCCAAGGCTCCTCCTACGACTCCAAGGCGCCGGAGACCATCGCGGTCGACCAGCAGCTGCCGCAGGTGCTGCAGGACGGCTTCTCCAAGGTCAAGCACGGCGGCCGGGTGCTGGCCGTGCTGGCCGCCGACGCCGCTCAGCAGCAGCAGGGCCAGCAGCCGCAGCCGACGAAGGTGTTCGTCGTGGACGTGGTCGGGGCGCCGCCCGCGGCGCTGAAGGCGGCCACCGGCAAGGAGGTCGGCGAGAGCATCAAGGGTGTCAAGGTCGTCAACCCGGGCGGTGACAAGGCGCCCGAGCTGACCACCAAGACCAAGGACAAGCCGTCCAAGGACCTCGTGGTCAAGACCGTGATCCAGGGCACCGGCGCGAAGGTCAAGGAAGGCCAGACCGTGGTCGCCCACTACACGGGCAAGATCTGGGGCACCGACAAGGTCTTCGACTCCAGCTGGACCAAGGGTGAGCCGGCCTCGTTCCCGCTCGCGAACGTGATCCAGGGCTGGCAGAAGGGCCTGGCCGGGGTTCCGGTCGGCAGCCGGGTCGTGATGAGCATCCCGCCGGACCTCGGTTACGGCAAGCAGGAGCAGAACGGCATCCCGGCCAACAGCACCCTGGTGTTCGTGGTGGACGTACTGTCGGCTTACTGACGGGTGATCTGATAACGCGGTAGCATCTCCGGGCCCGGCGACGACACCGTCGCCGGGCCGCCCGCTCGGGAGGGGTCCGATGCGCCGCCGTACCGCCGTGCTGCTGTTACCGCTGGCCCTGCTGACGGCCTGCACCGGCACCGAGACGGGCGATCCCGAGCTGAAGGTGGGCGGCCGGTTCGGCGCCAAGCCCACGATCGTCTTCCCGGCCGGCAAGCCGGCGGCGGGGCTGCAGGTGGACCAGCTCACCGAGGGCAAGGGCGCGCCGCTGGGCAAGGACGACGTGGCGATCGTCCAGTACACCGCGCACGTCTGGGACGGCGGGGAGAACCGGCTCGTCGACTCCAGCTTCAACCGCGGCGCCCCCGCCGCCTTCCCGGTCGGCCGGCTGATGCCCGGCCTGGACCTGGCGTTGCGGGGCCGCAAGGTGGGCAGCAGGGTGATCGCCGCCATCCCGCCGGCCGACGGCTTCGGCGCGAACCCGCCGCAGGGGGTCGGCTCGGGCGACGACCTGTTCTACGTGATCGACATCCTCGGTGCGCACCCGAAGAACGCCTCGGTCAAGGGGCGGGCCGGGTCGCTGGCGGGCGTGCGGGTGACCGGCGGCGCCCGGCCGGGGCTCTCGGTGCCCGCGACCGCGCCGCCCCGCCGGTTCGCCGCCAAGGTGCTGGCCAAGGGGACGGGCCGCCGGACGCGAGCGGGGCAACTGCTGGTCACCCAGTACGAGGGGGCCGTCTGGGGGCAGCGGCGGATCTTCGACGCCACCTGGAGCACCGGGCAGCCGAAGGCGTTCACGATCGGCGACGGCAGTGTGATCAAGGGCTGGGACCGGGCGTTGGTGGGCGTCCCGGTCGGCAGCCGCGTGCTGATGATCGTCCCGCCCGCCTACGGGTACGGGCCCACGGGCCAGCCCGCCTTCGGCATCCGCGCCGCCGACACGCTGGTCTTCGTGGTGGACGTCCTGGCCGCCTACTGAGACGTCCTGGCGGCCTGCCGAGATGTCCTGACGGTCTGCTGTGATGGTCCTTGTCGTGTGCTGGAGCGAACGGGGCGGGGTCAGGGCGTCCAGACGTACGGCGTGGTCGTGGTCACCGTGTGGAAGCCCAGGCGTGCCAGGATCGGCCGGCTGTCGTCCGAGGCGTCCACCTGGAGATGGTCCACCCCGGCCGCCACGGCGAGCTGGGCGCGCCGGGCGACCAGCGCGCGGTAGATGCCGCGCCCCCGCCACTCCGGCAGCGTGGAGCCGCCCCAGAGCCCGGCGAAGCCGGTGCCGGGCATGTGCACCAGCCAGGCGGCCGACACGACCCGGCCGTCCGCCTCGGCCACCAGTACGGCGATGCCGCCGGGATCGGTCGTGACCCGCTGGATCAGGTCCTCGCCCAGCCAGCTCCAGTCCTCGCCCCAGACGGCCGACTCCATGGCGGCGATGGCCCGCAGGTCGGCGTCGGCGGTCACCTGCCGGATGGTCACGCCCGCGGTCAGGGGCGGCGCGTCCAGCATCTCCTTGGCGACGCCGACCAGCACCGTCTCCCGCTCCTCCGGCGCGAAGCCCGCGCGGACGAGCCGGTCCGGCAGGTCGGCGGGCAGATCGTGGGCACGGGTCTTCCACTCCACGGCCTCGCCGCGGGCCGCGAAGTGGTCGCGCTGGCGGGCGATCAGCGCGTCCAGCCGGTCGCCTTCGACGCCGAGCACGGGCGGGCCCTCGACGAAGCCGCGGAACCTGCCGGTGACGCGCAGCAGCGGGCCGTCCATCTCGTACGCGAGCCCGTCGGCGGGGTGCTCCGGGACGCGCAACCTGGTGCGGTCGTAGGCGGTGAGAAGGGGGGAGGGTTCGCTCACGGGGAGAAGCCTAGGGGGTGCGGCCTGCGCCGGGAGATGGCGGTACGGCCGCCAGCGGGAGATGGCGGTGCGGTCCGCGGTGGAGAGGGGCGCCTAGACTCCCGCTGTGAGCGATGACGACCTCGAGGCCCTGGCGCTGCTGCACGATCCGGTGCGGCGCAGCCTGTACGAGGCTGTGGCGGGCAGCGGCGGCGACCTGGGCCGGGGAGAGGCGGCCGAGATCACCGGGGTGTCCAGGACGCTGGCCGGGCACCACCTGGACAAGCTCGTCGACGCCGGGCTGCTGGAGAGCGCCTTCCGACAACAGGAGAAGAAGGGCCCAGGCAGCGGGCGGCCCGCGAAGGTCTACCGCAGGGCCGGGGGAGAGCGGTCGGTGAGTCTGCCGCCGCGTGACTACGTGGCGCTCGCCTCGGTGCTGGCCGAAGTCGTCGACTCCCTCGGCGCCGAGGAGGCGGCCGAGAAGGCGGCGCGCGCGGCGGGGGAGCGGCTGGGCCGGGGGCGCAGTGAGCCCGTCGAGGCGGTGCTGCGTGAGCGGGGTTACGAGCCCTACGCCGAGGGCGGCACGTTGCGGATGCGCAACTGCCCCTTCCACGTGCTGAGCCACGAGCAGCCGCTGCTCGTGTGCTCCATGAACCTGGCCCTGTGCCGGGGGGTGCTCGAAGGGCTCGGCGACGATCCCGGGCGGGCCCGGCTGGATCCGCGGCCGGGCGAGTGCTGCGTAACTCTTTCTAAAACAAAAGAAGATTGACATAGAAGGGCGAGGGGTGGTGTGCTGAGCGTCATGCATCTAGCCGAGCTGAACATCGCCCACATGCGCGCCCCGATCGACAGCCCCGAGCTGGCCGAGTTCGTCGCCGCGCTGGAGCCCGTCAACACCCTCGCCGACGGCTATCCGGGATTCGTGTGGCGGATGAAGGAGAGCGACGAGGATCCGACCGCGACCCTCACGCACGACTACGGCGACCACCTGCTGCTCAACTTCTCGGTGTGGGAGTCGCTCGACTCACTGTGGAACTACGTCTACCGCAGCGCCCATCTGGACGTGCTGCGCCGCCGCAGGGAGTGGTTCCTGCGGATGGCCGAGCCGTACATGGTGATGTGGTGGATCCCCGAGGGGCACATTCCGACCCTCGCCGAGGGCATGGCGCGCCTGGAACGCCTCAAGGCCGAGGGACCCAGCCCCGAGGCGTTCACGTACAAGGACTCCTACGACAGCAGCGAGGCCGCGCACCTGCCCGCCGCGGCCGAGGCCAGGAAGTAGGCCAGGTCCTCCTCCAGGGACCGGCCCATCGTCGAGAGCCTGACCGGCGAGTCGCGCAGCGCCTCGTGCAGGCCGCCGACCGGCACCGGCACCAGCTCGTGCCGGACGGCCAGCAGCTCGGACTGGTCCCTGACCCGTTCCCCGAACTCCCCGGGCAGCAGCGGCACCGCCACCCGCGCCGGAGCCAGCGCGACGCGGCCGTAGGCGGTCAGCGAGTGGTGCGAGACGCCGAGGTGGCGCTCGCGCAGGTCGCCCTCGCTCACCCGCAGCGCCGCCACCGGGCGCCCGCGCAGCACCGCGGCGGCGTTGACCGCCTCGCCCGCCGAGACGCCCGAGAAGCCCCACCGCGTGCCCGTGCCGAGGTTGCCGGGCCCCTGCGTGACGATCGCCACGTCGGCCTCCAGCACGTGCCTGGCGGCCAGCAGGCCGGTATGGACGGTCACCGCCTCGACGTCGCCGCCGAACGCCTGTCCCACCGTCACCACCCCGGCCAGCCAGTCGATCTCCCGCAACTTGGCGCAGGCCATCGAGAACCAGGCGGGCAGTGCGCCGCCGTCCTGCATCACGTAGGCGACGCGTACGCCCGGGCGCGCCTCGTACAGGCCGCACAGGATCGGCGCCAGGGCCGAGTGCAGGTCGGCGACCACCACCGGCATGCCGTCGACCGAGTCGGCCTCGCGCAGGACCTCGTGGAAGGGCGAGTCCTGCTCGTCGGCGCCGAGCACGGTGGCCTGCAACGGGGTGTAGCGGGCCTTCACCAGGTGCCCGGGTCCCTGCGGATCTTCCGGTAAACGGTTCGGGACTGCCACCACCATGGCGTAACCTCCCGTACCGAGACCCATCGCGAGTGCCGTCGTGTTGAGCAGGACCTCGTCGCCGGGTTCCGGACGGCCCACCAGGAGCGGATAGGCCAGTGCCCGGTACGTCCCGCCGGGTTCGACGCCCGGCTGGTGGTCCCCTCCGGAGACGGCGACGTCCAGTTCCATGGCTCCCGGCCACTCGCGCCGGATCCGCACGACCTCGCCCTTGCGCCATCTGATCACTCGGGCAGGGTAGCGTCGTTGAAGGAGGAGTGAGGCAGGATGTCGCGCCGCAAGACCGAGCGATTGCTGAACCTGGTGATCTGCCTGCTCGCCACCCGCCGCCCTTTGTCGGCCGAGCAGATCCGCCAGGCCGTCCCCGGCTATGACCGGGACGGCGACGAGGCGTTCCAGCGGATGTTCGAGCGCGACAAGAACGAGCTGCGCGAGATCGGCATCCCCATCGACGTGGTGCGCGACCCGTGGGAGGACGAGCCCGGCTACCGCATCGAGCGCCAGTCCTACGAGCTGCCGGAGATCACCCTGGAGGCCGACGAGGCCGCCGTGCTCGGCCTGGCCGCGCAGGTGTGGCAGCGCGCCAGCCTCGCTGAGGCCGCCTCCGGGGCGCTGCTCAAGCTGCGCGCGGGCGGCGTGGCCACCGACGAGACCATCGGCGCCGGAGCGCTGGAGCTGCGCCTGGACACCCGCGACCCGGCCTTTCCGGCGCTGTGGGACGCCGTACGCGACCGGCGCCTGGTGCGCTTCGACTACCGCAGCGCCGGCAGCGAGAGCGTGCGCAGCCGCACGGTCGAGCCCTGGGGCGTGGTCAGCCGCCGGGGCCGCTGGTACCTCGCCGGGTTCGACCGCGGCCGCGACGCGCCGCGCGCCTTCCGGCTCAGCCGCATCACCGGGCAGGTCGCCACCGTCGGCCGCCCCGGCTCGGTCGAGGTGCCGCCCGGCGTCGACCTGCGGGCCATGGTCGGCTTCCCCGAGGAGCCGGTCGAGGGGCGCACGGCCGTCATCCGCGTACGGGAGGGCGCCTGCGAGGGGCTGCGGCAGCTGTCCACGGCCGTGCGGGCGGGCTCGGACGGGTGGGATGAGGTCGAGCTGGGCTTCACCGACCCCGAACGGCTGGCCGGCTGGATGGCCAGCCTGGGCGCCGACGTCGAGGTGGTCGGGCCGCCCGACGCCCGCGAGGCCGTCATCCGCCGACTGAAGGGAGCGCTGGCGTGAGTGGATCCGCCGACCGGCTGCCGAGGCTGCTCGCGCTGGTGCCGTACCTGATGTCGCACCCGGGCGCGCAGCTCGGCGAGGTGGCCGGGGTGTTCGGGCTGAGCGAGAAGCAGCTCATCGACGACCTGCAGCTGGTGTGGATGTGCGGGCTGCCGGGCCACACGCCCGGCGACCTGATCGACGTGTCGTGGGACGGCGGCGAGATCCTCATCGACAACGCCGACACCATCGCCCGGCCGCTGCGGCTGGGCATCGACGAGGCCAGCGCGCTGCTGGTCGCGCTGCGCATGCTCGCCGCCATGCCGGAACTGGCCGAGGTGCCCGGCGACGCGCTGCCCCGGGTGGTCGCCAAGCTGGAGCGGGCCGCCGGGGAGGGCGCGGCGGCCGTCAGCAGCCAGGTCGCGGTCGACGTCGACGCCACCCCCGACGCGCTGCTGCGCGTGCGCGAGGGGCTGACCAGGCGGCGCCGCCTGTCGCTGCGCTACTACGTGCCGGGCCGCGACGAGGTGACGCCGCGCGAGGTCGACCCCATGCGGCTGGTCGTCGTCGACGGCCGCACCTACCTGGAGTGCTGGTGCTATCGGGCCGAGGCGATGCGGCTGTTCCGGTTGGACCGGATGCTCGGCGTCGACGTGCTCGAGGTGGCCGCCGACCCGCCCGCCGAGGCCGAGCCGATCGACGTGGCGCAGGGCGTGTTCCGGCCCTCGCCCACCGACGAGCTGGTCGAGCTGGAGGTGACCGCCGCCGGACGCTGGGTGGCCGAGTACTACCCGTGCGAGGAGGTCACCGAGCTGGGCGAGGGGCGGCTGCGGGTGGCGCTGCGGGCCCGCGACGAGGACTGGCTGCTCAAGCTGGCGCTGCGCCTCGGCGACACCGGCAGGGTGCTCTCGCCGCCCGCGATGGCCGAGCGGGTGCGGGAGGAGGCCGAGCGGGCCCTGAGCCGCTACGCTCACCGGACATGACCTGGATCTTCGTGGCGGCCGGGCTCGGCGTCGCCGGGCTGGCCGCGCTTGGGTTCGCGGGTGTACGACTCCTGTCCGCCGCGCGTAGTCTGAGCAGTGAAGTAGCCGAGGCGCGGGCCCAGCTCGAGCCGAGGCAGGCCAGATTGAGGCACCGGGGGGATGAGACCAACCCTCCGGCAGCGTACGATCGTGGCTGAAACAGCACTCGCTCAAAAAGGACGTTTCATGGGAAACCTCGGACCCACTGAGCTTCTGATCATTGCCGGCGTGCTCGTCCTGCTGTTCGGTGCTAAGAAGCTGCCGGAGATGGCCAGGGGCCTCGGCAGGTCGATGCGCATCTTCAAGTCGGAGACGGCCAAGCTGCGCGAAGACGACTACGACGACCGGCCGGCCACGGTCGAGACGGCGACGCAGACGCCCGCCCAGCCGCAGCCCGCGCCTCCGCAGCCCATCCAGGCCGCGCCCGCGCTGTCGGTGGAGGAGCAGGCTCGCCAGCTGGAGGAGCAGGCCGCCAAGCTGCGTGCCAGCGCCGACAAGAAAGCCTGACCCTGCCCCTCCTCGCACTCCTGGGACTGCTAGATGGCGCTGCTCAAGAAGTCGAGCGGAGAAGGTTCGGCCCGCGATCCCGAGGGCCGCATGCCGCTCATGGATCACCTGCGGGAGTTGCGTAACCGGCTGCTCGTCGCGACGATCGCGGTGGTCGTCGGCATCATCATCGGCTGGTTCTTCTTCGACCCTGTATGGGCGATCCTCAAGGCCCCCTACTGCGACACCCTCCAGTCGCAGCAGCTCGTCAAGGGCCACTGCAGTCTGGTCTACAGCGGCATCTTCCAGTCGTTCTTCATCACGCTGAAGGTGTCGGCGATGATCGGCCTGGTGCTGGCGTCGCCGGTCTGGCTCTACCAGATCTGGGCGTTCGTCACGCCCGCGCTCTACCGCAGCGAGAAGCGCTACACGGTCGTGTTCCTGATCCTGGCCATCCCGCTGTTCGCCCTGGGCGCGGTGCTGGCCTACCTGATCATGCACACCAGCCTGGGCTTCCTGTTGAGCTTCTCGCTCGAGGACACGGTCGCCACCATCGGGATCGACGACTATCTCGACTATGTCCTGATCATGATCGCCATCTTCGGGGTGTCGTTCGAGCTGCCACTCTTCCTGGTGTTCCTCAATCTCATCGGGGTGCTGTCGCACGCCACGGTGGCGAAGCACCGCCGCATGGTCATCTTCCTCATGTTCGTGTTCGGCGCCGTCATCACCCCCGGTGGTGAGCCGATCGCGATGATGGCTCTGGCCGCGCCCATGGTCGTGCTGTTCGCGGCGGCCGAGTTGTTCATGTACGTGCGCGAGCGGCGACTGCCCGCCGGCGAGGACTTCTCCCACCTGTCCGACGACGAGGCGTCACCGCTGGAACAGGATTCCGAAGCGGACCGATAGGCGATAAGTTCCGGGCGTGGCCCCTCAACTCGTCCTGCTCGTCAACCCCGCCGCCCGAGGCGGCCGGACGGTGCGGCTGCTCGGACCCGTGGCCCGGCGCCTGCGGGCGGGCGGCGCCGAGGTGTCGGTGATCGTCGGTGACAGCGCGGCCGACGCGCTGGAGCGCGCCTGCGCCGCCGTGGCCGAGCGCCCCGACGCCCTGGTGGCCTTCGGCGGCGACGGCCTGGTCCACTTGGCCGTGCAGGCCGTCGCCGGCACGGACGTGCCGCTCGGCATCATCCCCGTGGGCACCGGCAACGACATCGCCACCGCCCTGGGCGTGCCGCGCAAGGACCCGATCGCGGCGGCCCGTACGGTGCTGCGCGGCCGCTCCCGCCTGATCGACGCCGCCCGTGTACGCGCGGGCCGGGCCGATGAGCTGTTCGCCGGGGTGGTGTGCTGCGGGTTCGACTCCCGGGTGAACGAGCGGGCCAACGGGCTCACCTGGCCGCCGGGGATGGCCAGATACCTGCTGGCCACCGTCCAGGAGCTGCGGCGCTTCCGACCCATTCCCTTCCGCGTCACCTTCGACGACGGCGAGCCGATCGAGCGGGAGGCCATGCTGGTCGCGGTGGGCAACACCTCCTCCTACGGCGCCGGGATGCGGGTCTGCCCCGACGCCCGGCCGGACGACGGGCTGCTCGACGTGATGATCCTGGAGGCGGTGTCGACGGCCGAGTTCGTCCGGGTCTTCCCGAGCGTCTACCGGGGCTCGCACGTCTCTCACCAGGCCGTGTCCGTCAGGCGGGTGCGGAGCGTCCGGCTGGAGGCGCCCGGCGTGGTGGCCTACGCCGACGGGGAGCGGATCGGGCCGAGCCCGATCACGTGCGAGATCCAGCCAGGGGCGCTGCGGGTCATCACCTGAGATCTACAAGGTAAAGGCGCGTGGGCCGTACCAGAGGTCAGACCCCGACCCGTTGCGGAGCGGGCGGGTCGGCGGGCAGCGGGGGGCTGGTCCTGAGGAACACGGCGAGCAGTACGGCGAGGGCCATCACGCCCGCCGCCGACAGGAACACCACGTGCACACCTGACAGCAGCGCGTCCACCACCCGCTCACGCGCCTGCGGCGGCACCGCCCTCGCCAGGCTCCCCGCCCGGGTTCCGGGCGGCAGGCGCGACTCAGTGACCCGGTTCAGCACGATGCCGAAGATGGCCGTGCCCAGCGCCGAGCCGAGCACCTGGACGAAGCGGATCGACGTGGTGGCCACGCCGAGCTGGGACCGCGGCGCCGAGTTCTGCACCAGCATGACGACGATGCCCAGCACCATGCCGAACCCGACGCCCATCACGAACAGGTCCAAGCGCAGCGTCCAGGCGGACGTGTCCGTCTCCAGGCGGCTCAGCAGCACCATCGCGGCCGTCACGCAGGCCATGCCCGCGACCAGGAACGGCTTGGTGTCGCGACCGCGCCCGATGAGCACGCCGGAGATCGTGCCCGACACGACCATGCCGATCGCCATCGGGATGAGGTACAGCCCCGACTCGGTGGCTTTGACGCCGGCCACCACCTGCAGGTAGATGACCGTGTAGAAGATGCCGCCCGCCATGCCGAGGCCGGTCAGGAGCTGCAGCGGCAGGGCGATCCTGAGCGTCGGCTGGCGGAACATGGAGAAGGGCAGGATCGGCTCCGCCGCGGTGAGCTGGCGCCAGGCGAACGCGGCGAACAGCACCACGTCCAGGCCGGTGAGCGACAGGATCGTGGCCGAGTCCCAGGCATAGGTCTTGCCGCCCCACTCGACGACCAGCAGCAGCAGGCAGGCCGCCGCCGCGATCAGCGCCGCTCCCGGATAGTCGATGCGGTGGCGCAGCCCGCCGTCGCCGAGCCTGATCGCGATGGCGGCCGACACCAGGACGAACAGGCCGACCGGCAGGTTGAGGTAGAAGATCCAGCGCCAGGTGGCGTGGTCGGTGAACACGCCGCCCAGCAGCGGGCCCGCCACCAGGCCGAGTCCGGCGATGAGGCCGCCCGCGCCGCCCGCCGAGGCCCGCTGCTGGGGCGGGGTGAGGTGGGCGGCGACGATCATGGTGACGCTCATCAGGCCGCCGCCGCCGAGTCCCTGCACCGCGCGGAAGGCGATCAGCTGCCCCATGTCCTGAGCCAGCGCGCACAGCGCGGACCCGGCCAGGAACAGGCCCACGGCGCCCAGATAGACGTGCTTGGCGCCGTAGACGTCGCACAGCTTGCCGTACAGCGGCAGGGCGGCGGTGGCGGCCAGGGAGTAGGCGGTCACCAGCCAGGGCAGCCGCTCCAGGCCGTGGACGGGGTCGAGCTCGCGGACGATCGACCAGGACGCGGTCGCGACGATGTTCTGGTCCAGCACGGCCAGGATGAGCGTGAGGAGCACGCCGACCATGGCGATCCGTTTCTGCGCTTCGGTCATATTCATAGACTGGGTCAAAATTTAGACCTAGTCAACTCCGTTAGGATGGGCGCTGTGGAAGAGGGGTTGCGCGAGCGCAAGAAACGGGAGACCCGGCAGAAGATCCACAACACGGCGATGGAGCTGTTCACCCAGCGTGGATTCGCCGAGGTGTCGGTTCTGGAGATCGCCGAGCGCGCGGGAGTCTCCAAGATGACCGTCTTCAACTACTTCCCCACGAAAGAGGACATCGTCCTCGACGTGATGGGGGAGGGCTTCAACGACATCGCCCAGATGGTGAGCGGCCGGCGGCCGGGTGAGTCGCTGGTCGAGGGGGCGCGCCGCGAGTTCCTGGAGCGGCTGGCCCGCCACGCCCCCGAGACCGGGCTCGACGACGCTCCGGCCTACACGGCACAGCTGCAGCTGTTCAGGAAGACGCCCTCGCTGGCGGCCAGGCTGCTGATGTTCCACATCGCGGCCGAGGCGGCGATGACCGAGGCCATCGAGCGGGAGCGGCCCGGCGACCCGCGCGCGCCGTTCGCCGCCGGGCAGCTCTACGCGCTGCTGCGCACCCTGCAGGTGCAGAACAGCCGGCGCATCTACCTCGGGCAGAGCGCAGAGGAGGCATACCCCGACGCGGTCGCCGCGGCCAACGCCGGTTTCGACCTGCTGCGCGGGGGCCTGGGCGACTATCTGGCGGGCTAGCCGGGACGGACCGGAATAGCGATTTCGGTAGGGTGACGGGTATGACGAGTCCAGCGGAGCGGTACGCGGCCTTCCGCGAGAAATACGGGGACGACGGAGCCGCTCTCGGATCGTTCCGGGGCCTCTACGACTTCGAGCTCGACGACTTCCAGGTCGACGGCTGCCGCGCTCTGGAAGCGGGCGACGGCGTGCTGGTGGCCGCCCCCACCGGCTCCGGCAAGACGGTGGTCGGCGAGTTCGCCGTCCACCTGGCCCTGGAGCAGGGGCGCAAGTGCTTCTACACCACTCCGATCAAGGCGCTGTCCAACCAGAAGTACAACGACCTGGTCAAGCGCTACGGCACGGCCAAGGTCGGGCTGCTGACCGGCGACAACAGCGTCAACGGCGAGGCCCCGATCGTCGTCATGACGACCGAGGTGCTGCGCAACATGCTCTACGCCGGCTCGGCCACGCTGGGCGGGCTGGGCTACGTGGTCATGGACGAGGTCCACTACCTGGCCGATCGCTTCCGCGGCGCCGTCTGGGAAGAGGTCATCATCCACCTGCCCGAGTCGGTCCGGCTGGCGGCGCTGTCGGCGACGGTCAGCAACGCCGAGGAGTTCGGCGAGTGGCTGGGCGAGGTACGCGGCGACACCACGGTCATCGTCGACGAGCACCGGCCGGTGCCGCTGTGGCAGCACATGATGATCGGCAACCGCATCTACGACCTGTTCATGACCGACGACCTGACGCCGCGCATCAACCCCACGCTCATGCGGGTGACCCGCGACACCGAGCGGCTGACCGCCGGGCGCGGCCGGCGCGGCTACGGCCGGCCGCAGCGTTCGCGCCCGCCGGACCGCGCCCAGGTGATCGAGAAGCTCGACTCCGAGGCGCTGCTGCCCGCGATCACCTTCATCTTCTCCCGCGCCGGCTGCGACGCGGCCGTCCTGCAGTGCCTGCACGCCGGCATCCGGCTCACCGACGAGCGGGAGCGGCACGAGATCCGGCAGCTCGTCGACGAGCGCACCGCGCACCTGCCCGACGAGGACCTGTCCGTTCTCGGCTACCTGGAGTGGCGCGACTGCCTGGAGCGCGGCCTGGCCGCCCACCACGCGGGCATGCTGCCGGCCTTCAAGGAGGTCGTCGAGGAGCTGTTCACCCGCGGCCTGGTCAAGGCGGTCTTCGCCACCGAGACGCTGGCGCTCGGCATCAACATGCCCGCCCGCAGCGTGGTCATCGAGAAGCTCGACAAGTGGAACGGCGAGACGCACGCCGACCTCACCCCGGGCGAATACACCCAGCTCACCGGCCGGGCCGGGCGGCGGGGCATCGACGTCGAAGGCCACGCCGTGGTGCTCTGGCAGCCCGGCATGGATCCGTTGTCGGTCGCCGGGCTCGCGGGGACCCGCACCTATCCGCTGCGCTCCAGCTTCCAGCCCTCGTACAACATGGCCGTCAACCTGGTCGGCCAGTTCGGCCGCGAGCGCGCCCGCACGCTGCTGGAGGAGTCCTTCGCCCAGTTCCAGGCCGACCGGGCGGTCGTCGGGCTGGCCAAGCAGCTGCGCAAGCACGAGGAGGCGCTGGAGGGCTACCAGGAGGCGATGACCTGCCACCTGGGCGACTTCCCCGAGTACGCGGCGCTGCGCCGCCGCCTGACCGACCGCGAGGCCGAGCTGTCCAAGCAGCGCGGCGCCGCGCGCCGGGCCGCGGCCGTCAAGTCGCTGGAGGCGCTGCAGCCCGGCGACGTCATCCGCGTGCCGGGCGGGCGCCGGGCCGGGCTGGCGATCGTGCTCGACCCGGGCCGCAACCCGCGCGGCACCGGCCCCAGCCCGCTGGTCCTGACGATCGGCAAGCAGGTCAAGAAGCTCGACCCGGCCGACTTCCCCGTCCCGGTCGAGCCGATCGAGAAGCTGCGCATCCCGAAGAACTTCAACGGCCGCTCGCCGAAGGAGCGCGCCAACCTCGTCTCCACGCTGCTGGCCAAGATCGGCGACCGCGACCTGGGCAAGCCCACCAGGGCCCGCGACCACGCCGTCGAGGACGAGGAGATCAACGAGCTGCGCCGGCGGATCCGCCAGCACCCGTGCCACGGCTGCGACGAGCGGGAGGACCACGCCCGCTGGGCCGAGCGCTACCACAAGCTGCAGCGCGAGACCGAGGGGCTGCGGCGGCGCGTCGAGGGCCGCTCGCACGTCATCTCCCGCACCTTCGACCGGATCTGCTCGGTGCTGGAGCAGCTCGGCTACCTGCACGACGAGGCCGTCACCGACGAGGGCCGCCGCCTGGGCCGCCTCTACACCGAGCTCGACCTGCTCACCGCCGAGTGCCTGCGCAGCGGGCTGTGGGAGCAGCTGGATCCGGCGGAGCTGGCGGCGTGCGTGTCGGCGCTCGTCTTCGAGTCGCGCAACGCCGACGACGCCCGCCGCCCCAAGATCCCCGCCGGGCGGGCACAGGACGCGCTGACGGCCATGATGCGGCTCTGGGGCGAGCTGGAGGGCATCGAGTCCGACCACGGGCTGTCCACGATCCGCGAGCCCGACCTGGGGTTCGCGTGGGCGGCGTTCCGCTGGACCAAGGGGCACAGCCTCGACGCGGTGCTCATGGACGGCATCAACGGCAACGAGCTGGCGGCGGGTGACTTCGTGCGCTGGGTGAAGCAGCTGATGGACCTGCTCGGCCAGCTGGGGCACGCCGCTCCGCAGGGGAGCAAGATCAAGCAAACCGCCGCCAAAGCCATGGACGCCATGCGCCGGGGGGTGGTTGCGTATTCGTCCTTGTCTTGATGCGTTGCGTCTCCGTCTTGATCTGTTGCGGCTCTGTCTTCAGGTCTAAGGGCTGTTTTCCCTGCTTTACGGCAGAGCACGGTGGGGCCCACCCGCCATACGGGGCGGGCCCCCGTCCAGGGGCACGCTCCTGCGGTTTACGGGGCCGGGCGCCGTGACGTGCGTCCTGTTGGCCAGGGCCTTCCTGGCCGACTGACCGTCCGGTCAAGGTGATGTAGTGGGCTGTATACGCAACGTCACCGTGTAGTCAGTTTCCCGGCGATTCGGTATGGACATGCCCAGGTCGAAGCGGGTTTTGACAAGCCGGAGGTCGCCATGTTCGCTCTCATCGCCGCGGTGCTGTTCCTGCTCGCGCTGATCTTCGAGATCGCCAACGTTGCCGTGGGCGGCGTGCTCACGGCCACCACCCTCAGCACCGCCGGACTGCTCTGCGTCGCGCTGCACCTGATGGGGCTGGGGGCAGCCTGGAAGCCCCTCAAGCGGTAGCCGGAACTCATTGGAGCCGCGTGCGGGCCTGGCCTCCCGTGCGCGGCTCCGTCGTGTCAGGGCACTGCTCTGTTACGCCAGGGCTCTGTTACGCCAGGGCGAAACGGACCTCGCGGGTGGCCGGGTCGGCCTGGGTCAGGCGTACCGAGACCTGCTCGCCCAGGGGGAGCGGGCCGTCGCAGCGGGCGATCACCGCCGGGTCGGCGATCTGGACCTGGCCGCCCTCGCGGCGCTCGTCGACGTCGATCACCATCGCGTCGAACGCCTGGCCGACACGGTCACGCAGCAGGAACGCCTCCACCAGGTCCACGCAGGCGCGCTCCACCGCGCCCGCGCGGCGGCCGGTCCCGGACATGATCTCCGGCAGGCCCGTCAGCGCCTCCGCCACGTCCTGCGGCACCGGCTCGCCCGCGGCGATCGCCAGGCAGATCTCCGTCGCGTAGCGGTCGACCAGGCGCCGCAGCGGCGCCGTGACGTGCGCGTACGGCGCGGCCACCGCGGCGTGCTCGGCCAGCTTCGGCGGCTCGCCGTTGAAGGCCACGTAGCCGGCGCCGCGCAGCAGCACCCTCGACTCGTGCAGGAACGCCGCCTGCTGCGGGTTCTTCGGATCCAGGTCGTGGACCACGTCGCCGTAGGAGGCGCCGCCGGGCCACGGGACGCCCAGCGCGTCGGCCACCCGGCGTACCTTGTCCAGGTCGCCGCTGCGCGGCGCCGGCAGCACGCGCAGCACGCCGATCTCCGCGTCGAGCATCATCGAGGCCGCCGCCATGCCGGTGAGCAGGGAGATCTGCGCGTTCCACGCCTCGGCGGGAAGCGGCAGCCGGTATTCGAGGCGGTAGCCGTCGCCGTCGGGCACCACCTCCTGCTCCGGGGTGGGCAGGGTGACGCCGCCGCGCTCGCGTTCGAGCTCCAGCCGCAGCCTGCCGATCTCGGCCAGCAGACCCAGCGCGCCGCCCGCGGTGTCGGTGTCGATGGCCGCCTGCACGTAGGCGTAGTCGAGCCGCTCGCGGCTGCGTACCAGGCCCCGTTGTACGTCGGCGCCGACCGTGCGGCCCTCCGCGTCCAGGTCGATCCGCCACACCGCGGCCGGGCGGGTCACGCCGGGCAGCAGGCTGGCCGCGTCCTCCGACAGCACCTTCGGATGCAGCGGTACCTTGCTCGCGGGCAGGTAGACGGTCTCGCCCCGGGTGCGCGCCTCGGCGTCGATCGCGCCGCCCGGCCGTACGAACGCGCCGACGTCGGCGATCGCGTACCAGACGCGGTAGCCGCCGCGCAGCCGCTCCAGGTGGACGGCCTGGTCGAGGTCCATCGAGCCGAGCGGGTCGATGGTGACGAACGGCAGCTCCGTCATGTCCTTGCCGCCGAACCTGGGCACCGACGCCACCCAGTCGGCCTCCTCCAGCACGGCTCTCGGGAACTCGCCGGGCAGCCGCTGCTCCCGCCGGATCCGCTCGAACCCGTCGTCTAGGCGGGCGGGGACGTCGCTGGGTACCCGGATGTTCGTCACAAGAGCAACCTATCGTCACAAGCTCCTCGGCCTGCTCCGCATGAGCTCCCCAGCGTGGCGGTGGGGGCCTGACGCGCGGTCATGCCTGGCCGAGTGCCTCCAGCAGGCGGTTGAGGGGGCTGTCGAGGCCGTACTGGTCGGCCAGCCGTACGAGGGAGTCGGGGTCGCGGGGCTTCTGCGGGAGCGTCAGGTCGGCCTCGGGCAGCGGCGCGTCCGAGGCGACCGCCACCACGGCGGGGGCGACCCGCAGGTAGTCGCGGGCGGCGGCCAGCTTGGTGCGGCTGCCCGCCGGGAAGCCGTCCGTGGCGCCCGCGTCGAGGGCGTCGAGCAGCGCGCCGAGCGAGCCGAACCGGGTGATGAGCGCGGCCGCCGTCTTCTCGCCGACGCCCGCCACGCCCGGCAGGCCGTCACTGGGATCGCCGCGCAGGGTCGCGAAGTCGGCATAGGTACGGCCGGGAATGCCGTACTTGCCCGTCACGAACGCCTCGTCGACCGTCTGCAGGTTGCGGATGCCCCGCACGGTGTACAGGACGCGCACCGGGCGGGCGTCGTCGACCAGCTGGAACAGGTCGCGGTCGCCCGTCACGATGTCGACCGCCCCGCCGGCGCGGTGGGTCAGCGTGCCGATCACGTCGTCGGCCTCGTAGCCGGGCGCCTCCAGCCGGGCGATGCCGAGCGCGTCGAGCACCTGCTCGATGACCGCGATCTGCGGCACCAGCGCGTCGGGCACCTCCTCGACGTCGCCGTGGGCGACCCGGTGCGCCTTGTACGTCGGGATGGCGGCCACCCGGAAGGCGGGGCGCCAGTCGGCGTCCATCGTGGCGACCAGCTCGGTGGGGGAGTGGTGGCGCACCAGGGTGGCGATCATGTCGATGAGGCCGCGCACCGCGTTCACCGGCGAGCCGTCGGGCGCGGTGATCGACTCCGGGATGCCGTAGAAGGCGCGGAAGTACAGCGACGGGGTGTCGAGAAGCATCAGCACCCGCCTATGGTCGCACCTCCGCAGGTCGGCCGCCCACTCCCGGCCCGGACTCCCAGCCCCGCTCAGCTCTCGCCCAGCCCTCCGCCCAGCCCCACCGCGAGCAGGCAGGCGTCGTCCTCCGGGTTGGGGCCGCCGATGCCGGCCAGCAGCCGGTCCAGCCCGGCGTCCAGGTCGCGGCCCGGCAGCTCGCAGGCCGCCGCCGTGGCCAGCGCCAGGCCCTCGTCGATGTCGCGGGTGCGCCGCTCCACCAGACCGTCCGTGAACAGCAGCAGCACGTCCCCGTCGCGCAGCCGCGTGGTGGCCAGGCCGTACGGCTGGTCGGTCGCGCCGAGCAGGACGCCCTTCGGCTGGCCCAGCGGGCCCGCCACGCCGTCGCGGACCAGGATCGGCGCCAGGTTGCCCGCCTGGCTCCAGGTGAAGACCCGGCTCGCGGTGTCGAGGTGCCCGATCACCGCGGTCGCCGTGGTCTCGTGCAGCCGGTGCATGACCAGCTCGTTCAGCCAGGCCAGCAGCCGGTTCGGCGGCTCGCCGGTCATCGTCAGGCCGATGAGGGCGTGGCGGAGCTGCGCCATGTGCGCGATGGCGGGCAGGCCGTGGCCTGAGACGTCGCCGATCGCCAGCAGCACCCGGCCGTCGGGCAGCGCCGCGGCCTCGAACCAGTCGCCGCCCAGGTTCGAGGTCTTCTCGGCCGGCACGTAACGGACCGCGATCCGGGTGCACGGCAGGTCGAGGCAGCCGACCGGCTTGGGCAGGATCGCCTCGCGCAGCGCCAGCATCACGTGGCGCTCCTCGGCCGCCTTCTCGCGGGCCTCCAGCAACTGGCGGCGCGACTCCGACATGATGCGCTCGGCGCGGCGGCGGCCGGTGATGTCCTGGACCACGCCGTGCACGCCCTCCGGCCCGCCGGGCGCCATCAGCGGCTCCAGCACGACCCGTATGTTGCGCAGCTCGCCGCCCCGCCGGATGCGGAACTCCGCCTGCACCGGCTCCACGCCCTGCACGACGCTCCACAGGAGCTGGTCGAGCGCGCCCAGGTCGCCGGGCTCGACGTGCGCCGCCAGGTCGGGCAGGCGGATCGGCCCATCCTCCCGGTCCCGTCCGAAGATCAGGTAGACGTGGTCGGACCAGGTGGCCGTCCCGGTGTGGAGGTTCCATTCGGCCCAGCCCATGTTGCCGAGGCGTTCGGCGTGCGCCAGGCGTACGGCGAGCATCTCGGCGTCGCGCTCGGCCGCGGGCGGCTCCGCGAGTTGCCGGACCAGGTCGGCCGCACTCATCGGGCGGCGCTGGTGGCTACCCCAGACGTCGACCATGAGCCTCTCTCTCGAAACGCGGGTGGAAGGGGACAATTGACACCACAGTACGTGACTGTCTGTGGGCGGAGTGTAGCCATGGCTTACCGCGTTGTGAGAGCTTTTCGCGGATTTTAGGAGGAGCGGTCCGAGTAGATTGTGCCTGTGACGTCCTCAGACTTGTATCCCGTGTCCCGGCTGGCCGCCGTCCAGGAGGCCACCGCGAAGTCCGGCCTCGACGCCCTTTTGCTCACCCCTGGCCCCGACCTGCGCTACGTGAGCGGCTACGACGCCAAGCCGCTCGAACGGCTGACCTGCCTGGTGGTTCCCGCCGCCGGCGAGCCCTACATGATGGTGCCCCGGCTCGAACTGCCCGCCGCGCAGGCCTCGCCCGCCTCGCGGCTCGGCCTGGACTTCATGGCGTGGGACGAGATCGACGACCCCTACCGCATCGCCGCCGCGCGGCTCGGCCGGGTGGCCAAGGTGGGGCTGGCCGACCGGATGTGGGCGATGGCGTCGCTGCGCTTCCGCGAGGTCATGCCGGAGGCCGAGCAGGTGCTGGCCGGGAGCGTGCTGCGCGAGCTGCGGATGCGCAAGTCCCCGGCCGAGGTGGCGGCGCTGCGCGAGGCGGGGGAGGCGATCGACTCGGTGCACCGGCGGGTGCCGGAGTTCCTGCGGGCCGGGCGCACCGAACGTGAGGTCGGCCGGGACATCGCCGAGGCGATCCTGGCCGCCGGGCACGAGACGGTCGACTTCGTCATCGTCGCCTCGGGCCCCAACGGCGCCAGCCCGCACCACGAGGTGTCCGACCGGGTCATCCAGGCGGGCGAGCCGGTCGTGGTCGACATCGGCGGGCAGTTCCACAGCGGCTACTGCTCCGACTCCACCCGTACGTACTCCGTCGGCGCCCCGCCGGCCGACTTCGCCGAGTACTACGAGGTGCTGCGCCGCGCCCAGGACGCCGCCTGCGCCGCCGTACGTCCGGGCGTGCCGTGCGAGTCGATCGACGCGGCGGCCCGCGACCTGATCGCCGAGGCGGGCTACGGCGACTACTTCATCCACCGCACCGGGCACGGGATCGGCGTGGAGACGCACGAGGAGCCGTACATCGTGTCCGGCAACGCCGAGCCGATGGAGCCGGGCTTCGCCTTCTCCGTCGAGCCGGGCATCTACCTGCCTGGCCGGCATGGGGCGCGCATCGAGGACATCGTGGTGTGCACCGAGACCGGGGGCGAGCGGCTGAACGTCACCTCCCGGGATTTGGTGATCGTCTGACGGTCCCGTGACGCCTGCTCACCGGCCCCGTGGGCCGGGCCGGTGAGCGGCGAGCGGGGCGCGCTCTTCAGGCGATGGTGAAGAATTCCAGCAGTTCCGGGGCGAGAGACTCAGGCGCCACGTTGTGGGTCTGGCCCTCCAGGATTCTGTGGACCGTACGGGGCACGGTTTCGGCGACCGCTCTTCCCGCCTCGGCCATCCACCGAGGGCTGTCCCCACCCGTCAGTACGAGCACGGGTTGCGCGATCGAGGCGAGGACCTCGGCGGGCAGGGCGTTCCCCGGCCCCAGGACGGCGGCCTCGTACGCCAAGGTGTGGGCGATCTCCTCCAACTGCGGCCAGGAGGGCTGGACACGCATCGCGGCCACCGCCTCGACGGGGACCTCGGCGGCCGCGACCATGAACAGTTCGGCCGCCTCCGCGCGCCGGCCCCGCTTGACCAGGTCTTCCAGCCGAGCCGCGAAGTCGTACGGCAGACTGGGTGCGCTGTCGTCGACGTGGTACGGCGGCTCCCACACGGCGAGTTTCGCGATGGCCAGCCGCGGAGCGGCGGCCAGCGCCAGGGCGGCGCCCGAGGAGCCGCCGAACACCATGGCCGACCCGCCCGCCGCCTCGATGAGGGCGGCCAGGTCCTCGATCTCACGCTCGACGGCATAGGGCTGGGTGTCGCCGCTTTCGCCACGTCCGCGACGGTCGTAGTTGAACACGGTGAACCATGACCCCAGCGCCTCGGCCACGCCGCGCAGGGTGGGATGGGTCCGGTCGGTGAACGCGCCGTGGACCAGGATGACGGCCGGTCCGGTCCCGGACCGGCCGAAGACGATCGGCGTGCCGTCGGCCGAGGTGACCTTGCCGGTCACGGGATGGCTCATGGCAGGGGCCCCTCAGCCCTCAGGGGTCGCCAGGCACAGAGCGGACCAGTGGTGACCGTCGAGGTCGGCGAAGCCCCGCTGGTAGCGGCCCGCGACGTTCAGCGGCTCACCGACGGCGGTCGCACCCGCCGCCAGCGCCTTGTCGACCAGCTCGTCTACCTGGGCGGGGTTGTCGAGGCCCAGAACCATGATCACCTGTGTGCTCTTGGTCGGGTCGGCGACCTCCGTCCTGGCGTAGGAGGCGAACGTCGGCTCCGTCAGGAGCATGACCTGGGTCTGCTCACTGATCACCACGGACGCCATGTCATCGGTCGCCCCGAAGAAGGGGAAACCGAGCTCGCCGAAGAACGTCTTCGACCGGTCCAGGTCCTTGACCGGCAGGTTGACGAACAGAGTGGTGGACATCGCTGGGTCCTTTCCTCAGCACCGCGTCTTGCGAACAACTTCAGTCTGCTGATCAGGAGCCCGTGTCGCTTGGACCCTGGCGCCGTCCGATTGGCTTTCCGTGCCAGGGCTCTCAGCCGGCCTGTATGAGGCATGCGCGGCGATACTCGGCGGGCGGCAGCCCGTACGTGTGCCGAAACAAACGGCTGAAGTGGGCCGAGTCAGGCAGCCCCCATCTGGCCGCGATCACGCTCACCGAGGTGTCCCGGAGGGCGACGTCGGCCAGGTCCTTGCGGGACCGCTCAAGCCGCCGATGTCTGATCCAGGCGGCCACCGTGGTGTCCTGCGTCTCGAACAGCCGGTGCAACTGCCGCACGGACACATGGTGCGCGGCCGCGATGGTGGCGGGGTCGAGGCCGGGTTCGCCCAGGTGCTGTTCGATGAATGTGTGGACGCGCAGCAGCAGCGTTCGTGATCGCGACTCCACCGGCAGCGTGTCGCTCTGCTCGGCGCGTTCGGCGACGGCCGTGGTGACCAAGTCCGTCACCACGGTGGACAGCCGCGCCGCGCTGGCCGGTTGATAGGTCTCCAGATCCAGCGCCACCCTGCGCAGCAGCGGTGCGGCGAGGGCACCTGTTCCGCCGTCCGTGGTGATCGGAACGGCCGTGAGCTTCGCGATGGAATCGACGGGCAGAGCCAGCATCTCCCGGGAAAAACTGAACACCGCCAGATGCACCGCCGAGTCATAGGCCAGCTCGTACGGCCGCGCGAAGTCGTAGATCGCGAACTCGCCGGGCCGAAGCTGCGCCTCCCGGCCGTCCTGCGCCAGAAGCGGCCGGCCCGACATGGCCAGCACCACCCGATAGAGCTCGGGGCTGTCGCGGCGGATCATGCCAGGCGTCCGGTGAACGCTGTGCGGCGTCGAGGTCTGGACGACGCCGACACCCACCGAACCGAGTTGCCCCGCGTCGATCGCGCCCCGCAGCGGCACGTCCGGATCCATCCGCATGTCGAGGGGACCGAGCGTGTCACAGACGATGCTCCGCCACTCGTCGTATCTGCGCGCGGCGGGCACGTCACGGGTACGAATCAGGACAGCCATCCCCACCGCCCTCTCCGTCGGCCAAACCCCGCCAATGCTAATGATGCCTTTCAACGGCGGACAACGCTGACTGCTGCGCGCATCGGGCGGCTGGAAAGCGGTTACCGCCACTTCGCTGCAGGTTTGCGATGAAAAGAGGTGTATCAGAAGCCTCCGCGCGTGCTCTGGGAAGTCGAGGGGCAACGGAGGGAGAGGGGATGTTCGTCGGGAGGGCAATGGAGCTCGCCCTGGTGCGCGGGGAATTGCGCGCCGCGGGCAAGGGCGCCGTGCGGCGGATGGTCATAGAGGGGCCCGAGGGCATCGGGAAGACGGCGCTGCTCCGCCAGGCACTCGGTGGAGAGGCGAACGTGCGGGTGCTGGCGGCGAGCGGGGACGAGGCCGAGCGGCACCTGCGGTACGGGATCGTCCGCCAGCTCGCCGACCAGCCGTGGTCCGTCCTGGACGGCACCGGGCCGGCGAGCACAGGACCGACAGCGACCGGACCAAGGGGGGCCGGATTGAGGGGGTCCGGGCTGGGGAGGGCCGGACTGCGGGAGGCTGGACTGCGGGGGATCGGGCTACCGGGGACCGGGCTGAGGAGCGCCAGGCTGAGGCGGAGCGGCTTGGCGGGTGCGGCGACCAGGGGCGCGGCGGCGCGGGACCTGTGGTCCGTGGGGGAGGCGCTGTGCGAGCTGGTCGGGCGTCTGCAGGCCGACGGGCCCGTCGTCGTGTTCGTGGACGACGCCCAGTGGGCCGACAGGGCGTCGCTGCGGGCGCTCGGCTACCTGCTGCGCCGCCTGCGCACCGGCCGCGTCCTCGTGGTGGTCAGCTGCCGTGGCACCGCCGCCGCGTGGCTGCCGGAGGGGCTGCGGCGGCTGCTGACCGGCGACGGCGGGCTCCGTCTCGTCCTCGACGGCCTGTCCGCCGCCGACCTGGCCGGGCTTACGCCGGACCCGCTGACCGAGCGCACCGCCCGGCGGCTGTGTGAGCACACCTCGGGCAACCCGCTGTACGCCCGCGAGCTGCTCGCCACCGTCGCGCCGACGACGCTGGCCGACCCGGGTGCCCGGCTGCCCGCTCCCGACGCCTACGCCCGGCCCTTCACTCGCCGCCTGCGCGCGTGCGGTGCGGAGACGCGCGCGCTCGTCGCCGCCTGCGCCGTGCTCGGCGAGCCCCATCCGCTGCATGTGGTCGCCTCCGTGGCCGGGATCGTCGGCGAGCCGCTGGCCGCGCTTGAAGAGGCGGTCGACGCCGGGCTGCTCGACGAGCGCCCCGGACGCTTCGTCGCCTTCCCCGACCCGCTCGCCCAGGCCACTGTCTACGGCTCGCTCGGCGCGGGCACCCGCGCACGGCTGCACCTGGCCGCCGCCCGGCTCGTCGAGCACACCGGTACGGCCCTGCGCCACCGCGCCGCCGCGGCCGGTGGACCGGACGAGCAGCTTGCCGAGGAGCTGGCCAGGTACGCCGCCAAGGAGGCCCAGCACGGCCTCTGGCTCGACGCCGCCACCCATCTGGAGCTGGCCGCCGGGCTCTGCGAGTCCACGGCCCGGCGCGACGAGCTGCGTACTGCGGCGCTGAGGCACCTGCTGCTGGGCGGCGACGCCGTCCGCGCGGCCGAGCTGGCCGCGGTGCCCAACGCCGATCCGCGGCCCGTGCGCCGCTACATCCTGGGACGGCTCGCGCTGGCCGCCGGTCGGCTCGACGAGGCCGCCGACCTGCTCGCCGCCGCGTGGCGAAACCGCTCACCCCGCTTGGCCGCCGACACGGCCGAGCAGCTCGCCTGGCTGCACCTGGTCAGGGGGAATCGCGCCGCCGCGGCGACCTGGGCCCGCCTGGCCGCCGAGCAGCCGATCCAGAGCACGACCGGCCGGCCGTACGACGTGCTGGCCCTGAGCACGACCGGCCGGCCGCACGAGGTGCTGGCCCCGAGCGCGACCGGCCAGCTGTTCGACGTGCCGACCCTGAGTGCGACCGGCCGGCCGCACGATGTACCGGTGCCGAGCACGGGTGCCCTAGGTGGCGGACCTGCGGCAGAGGGCATCCCGGCGGCCGTCGGGTTTCTGCGGGAGGGCGAGGCGGGCGCGGCAGCCGACGTGCTGGTCAGGGCCGTCGCGGCGCGGGATGAGGCGGGGCTGCCGCACCACCGCCTGATCGGCGGCGCGCTGCTGGCCGTGGCCGAGCACTGCGAGGGGCGCTGGGCGGACGCGGTGACCAGGGCGGAGCGGGCGCTGGCCGAGGCGGAGGGGCTCGGCCAGCGCTGGCTGCTGCCCACCCTGCACGTCGTCTGCGTCGCCCCGCTGGCCGCGCTCGGTGAGCACGAACGGGCCCTCGCCCACGCCACCGCCGCCAGAGCCATCGCGCGCTGCCAGCGCAACGTGATGGGCGAGACCCAGGCGGACCTGGCGCTGGGTTTGCTCGGTGCCGGTGCCGGTGCCGCGCCGGCGGGCGCCGACGACCCGTTCGTCCCCGACCACCGGCCGCAGCTCATCGAGACCCTGGTCGCGGAGGGACGCCTGGACGAGGCCGAGGCCGAGCTCGCCACCCTGCCCGGCGACGGCGCGCGGGCGCGGGCGCGGCGGGCTCGGCTCTCCGGGCTGCTCTTGGCGGCCAGGAACGTTCCAGCGGAGGCCGAGGAGAGCTTCACCGCCGCCCTGAGCTTGCTGGAGGGCGCCGGCTGCCCGCTGGAGGAGGCCCGCGTCCTGCTGGACCTGGGCCGGTTATTGCGGCGTACCGGAAGACGCAGGGCGGCCGCCGCCCGGCTGCGGGCCGGCGAGGCCGTCTTCACCCGGCTGGGGGCCCGCCCACTCGTGGCCGGCTGCGCGCAGGAGCTGGAGGCGTGCGGCCTGGAACAGCAGGGCACCGTACGGCTGGGACTGACGCCTCAGGAGTACAGCACGGCCAGGCTCGTCTCCGACGGCCTGACCAACCGGCAGATCGCCCGGGAGCTGCTGATCAGCGTCAAGACCGTCGAGTATCACCTGGGCAAGATCTACACCAAGCTCGGCATCGGCTCCCGGGTCGCGCTCGCCGCCAAGCTGGCCGCGCTGGAGGAGAGCGCCTGACGCCCCCCGCTGAGGAGACCACGACGCCTGAGGCCACGACGCCTGAGGGGAACACGACGCCTGAGAAGGCCACGACGCCGGGAGGAGGGGACCGGCGCGGCGTCGTACATCTGGTTATATGCGCGTCCATGAGGTGACGATCGGCGCGCCTCCATCGGGGGTGACGCGGAGGCGGAGCGGGCCACGGACCAGACCGTCGGCGGTGAAGCGGCCCAGCTCGTCGGAGCGTACGAGAAGCACCTCGTCGGGCCGCTGGAGGCCGATCTCCGCGGGCCCCTCCGGCGACAGCCGCCCCACCAGGCGGGCCGCGGAGACCTCCAGCTCCACCGCCACGCCGCCCGCCTCGAACGTGAGCAGCCGCGGCTGCCCCGCCCCCCTGACGACCCTGGCCGAGGGCTCCTCGTCCCAGGAGTCGAAGGTGAGCGCGGCCAGCTCGGCGTCGAGCGTCCGCAGCGTGAACGCCTGCATGGCGTCCTCGAGCAATGCGGGCGGGACAGGGTCGAGCACCTCGGCGATCTCCCGAAGCTCGTCTTCCAGCTCGCCTTCCGGATCGCCTTCCAGGTCGGCTTCCAGCTGGTCTTCCAGGTCGAAGCTCTCATCGTTCATTCAGCTCACCTGCGTATTCCGGTCACTCCGCGCTCCGCCACCAGCGTGCGGAGTCGCTGGAGGCAGCGGGCCCTGATCGGGCCGATGCTGCCCACCGCGATGCCCAATCCTGACGCGATCTCCTGATAGGTGGGGCGCGGAGAGGCGATCAGCAGCCGCAGCAGGCGGCGGCAGCGATCCGGCATCTCCTCGAAGGCGGCCCACACCACCAGCGCGCGCTCGGCCTCGGCGACGGCCTCCTCCGCCTCCAGCATCAGGCGCTCGGGGGAGCGCTCGTCGATGTCCGCCCCCAGCAGCCCCATGTCGCTGATGGGCGTGGCCCGCCCGCTCGCACGGATCACCCGCAGCGCCTCGTGCCTGGCCGTACTGGCCAGCCAGGCCCCCACCTTGTCCGGGTCCCTGAGCCGGGTCAGGTTCTCCGCCAGCCGGAACCACGTCGTCTGGCAGACGTCCTGCGCGTCGGACGCGTTGACGAGATAGGCGCGCGCCACCGCCCACACCAGGCCGCTGAGGCGCTGGTAGAGCTCCTTCCAGGCACCGGAGTCCCCTTCCGCGGCTGCTCTGACGAGGGCTGCGGTCTCGTCCACGGCGGTCCTTCCCTGTCCTGGAACATCCTGGAGCATGATATTTCGTGAGACGCTCCAGAACAGGGAGTGGTTGAGTCATCGCAGAAAACCACTGAGATCGGGTATCGCCAGCTGTCCCGCGATGAGCTGCCCGGCCGCCTGCCGAGACGTCACCCCGGCTTCCGACATGCGCGCCGCGATGAGTCCGGCGATGAACGGCGTGGCGAACGACGTGCCGCTCCACTGCGCGATCCCGCTGAACTTGACCACGTCCCCCTCCGCCAGCGGCGCGACGCAGGTACAGCCCGGATACAGCGGGACGACCTGGTGGAAGCGGCAGGTGGTGTTGTGCGGGTAGTCGTACTCGTAGTCGCCCGAGGTATAGGCGTTGATCAGGCGCTCACCCGGCGCGTACACCGTCACCCAGTCGCCGTAGTTGCTGAAGCACGCCCGGCCGAGCCCGTCCTCGCGCAGCGCGCCCACCGAAAGGATCACGTCGCCGGTGGTGTTCACCGCCTCCGCGGCGAACGCGGCCGGCCAGAAGGGGACGGTGTCGCCGTCGTTGCCGGCCGCGGCCACCAGCAGCGTCTCGGGGTGCGTGGCCAGCTCGTCGATGAAGTCGGCCAGGCCGAGCAGCGCCTGGGCGTCGTTCGTCCTGGTGCCCGCCGACAGTGACAGCACGTCGGGCCAGCCGTGGGTGTCGAGCGTCTGCAGCAGGAGCAGGCCCAGCTGGTCCTCCTCGACCGCGCCGCCGTACGGGAAGCCGTTGAGGACGCGTACGTCCGTACTCGGCGCCACGCAGCGCAGCACGCCCGCGATGAACGTGCCATGGCCGACGTACGGCTTGATGAAACCGTCGGCGTCCACCTCTTCGGCCAGGGTGGTGACGTCGCCGTCGACCATCGGGATGTTCGGCTGGCCGGAGCTCTGCGCCAGCCACTGGTGGTCGAGGTAGTCGTGCACCAGCCCGGTGTCGATCACCGTGACGTGCGCGTTCTCACCCCTGTCGCGGCCCGCGATCGGCGGCTTGAGCGGTTCGCCGCTGGGCACCGGCTCGTCGCCCGGGCACAGGTTGACGCCCGAGACCGTGACGAAGTGGACCAGCGTGCCGGGGATCTTGGCCTGCCTGAGCACGGCCAGGGCGCGGAAGACGTCCCGTGATCCGATGGACAGCCGGCGTACCGTGACCCGCCCCGCGTCCCGGTCCGGCGGCCAGACCACGCGGACCGGCTCCGCCGACGGGAGACTCGCCTGAATGCCCTGGATGGCACGTTCCACGTCAGGCGCGCGTACCAGGACGTGCTCGGCGAGGTAGGCGAACTCCGGCAGGACGTCGGAGTCCGGGGTCGCGCCCTGCGGCCCGGCCACCGCCACCCTGCCCGACGGCAGCGCGTCGTTGAGGATCTCGAGCTGTTCCCAGAAACGCATGTCGCGTCCGTTGCGTGGTGTGCTCATCTTTCGGGACCTCCTCGATGGGTGACTGCGGGCCTGCCATGTATGAGCGGCGCACCCCCTTCCTGATACACGTGCCGCGTGGACGCCCGGATGACCCGCATCTACCATCGACTCCGTGTCTGGGGAAACGGCGAGGGATTCCCGGATTCCGGATGATCCGCACGATGTGCTGGCCATGGTGTTCGCGCGTCCGCGACAGGCCATGACGGCCGCCACCGCCATGCTCGCCGACGGCCGCGGGCCGTACGAGAGCTCGATAGCGCGTCAGGCGATCGGCATCCTGCGCCGCGAGTTCGGCGACCTCGACGCGGCGATCCGCGAGCTGCGGCAGGCGGTACGGCTGGCACGGCGCTCCGGCTCGGCCGACCGCGAGGCCGACGTGCTGGCCACGCTCGGCATCGCGCTCCTCCAGCACGGCCGCACCAGGCCCGGCCTGTCCGCCCTCGACACGGCCGCCGCCCTCTCTTTAGGCACCACCCGGGCGCGGGTACTGTTCCGGCGGGCCGGCGCCCGCTGGATCCTCGGCCGGCACGGCGAGGCGCTCGACGACCTCGAGATCGCCGCTCCGGCGCTGCTCGGCGCGGGCGACACCGTCTGGGCGGCCCGCGCGCTGACCCTGCGCGGGCACGTCCGGCTCGCGCGCGGCTCGGTCACCCTGGCGGAGGAGGACTTCCGGGTCGCGCAGCGGATGTTCGCCACCACCAGCCAGGAACACGATTCGGTCGTCGCCGTCCAGAACCGCGGCGTCGTCGCCTTCCGCGCGGGTGACCTGCCGCTCGCGCTGGACCTCCTCGACGAGGCCGACCGTGGCTTCCAGGCGCTCGGCACACCCATGTTCGACCTGGCCGCCGACCGGTGCGCGGTGCTGCTGGCGGCCGGGCTCGCGCGCGACGCCCTGGCGCAGGCCGACGGGGCCCTGCGGCACCTGGCCCGGCTGCGCGGGCAGGCGACCATGCGGGCCGAACTGCTGCTCCTCGCCGCCAGGGCGGCGCTGCTGTCCGGCGATCCGGGTACCGCCCGCGCGCGGGCGGGGGAGGCGCGCACCCTGTTCGCGGGGCAGCGGCGCGCCTGGTGGGCAGCGCATGCCCGGCTCATCCTGGTCCAGGCGGCCCTCGCGGAAGACACGGCCTTGGCCGGGGGCGTGACGCCTTCCGGCCCTGTGGTCGGGGGCGCGGTGCCTTCCGGCCCTGTGGTCGAGCGGGTGGTGTCTTCTGGTCCTGTGGTCGGGCGGGAGGCCGGGAGCGCGGTGTCTTTCGGGTCTGTGGTCGGGCGGGAGGCCGGAAATGCGATGTCTTCCGAGTCTGTGGTCGGGCAGGCGGTCGGGGGTGCGGTGCCCGCCAGGCCGCTGGCGGAGGCCAGGCGGGTGGCGGAGCGGAGGCGGTTGGCGGAGGCGCGGCGGCTGGCCGTCAAGCTGGCGGAGCTCGGGTCGCCTGAGGTGTGGCAGGCGCACCTGCTCGCGGGCCGTGCGGCGCTGGCGCTCGGCAGACGGCGGGCGGCCGATCAGCACCTGGCGCAGGCGGCGCGGGCCCGCCACCGCGGCTCCGCGACGGCCAGGGCGGGCGGCTGGCTGGCCGAGGCGCTGCGTGCGGAGGCGGCCGACCGGCCCCGGCGGTTGCTGCATGCCTGCCGGGCCGGGCTGGCGCTGATCGAGGAACACCGCCTCGCGTTCGGTTCGCCGGAGCTGCGGGCCCTGGCGACCGCCCACGGGGCCGAGCTGGTCACGCTCGCCCAGCGGCACTGGCTGCGCGCGGGGCGGCCCCGGAGGTTGCTCGACTGGACCGAACGATGGCGGGCGACCTCGCTGGCCGTGCCCCCCGTACGGCCGCCGGACGACCACTGGCTGCTCGCCCAGCTCGCCGCGCTGCGCGAGACCGACCATCTGCTCGGCCGGGCACGGTCCGAGGGCGCCTCGTCGGCGGCCACGCTGGAACGCGACCGGGACCGGCTGGAGGCACGGGTACGCGCCGCGACCCTGCGCGTGCGCGGCGTCGACGGTCGCGCTGACGGCCGCGCTGATGGTTGCGTCGACGGTCGCGATGACGGCCGCGAGGATGATCGCGGCGACGGGTCGGCCCCCGGCGGTGGGCGGCTCCTGACGGCGGTCGGCGGTGGAGAGCTCCTGGCGGCGATCGGTGGCGGCCGGTTGGTCGAGCTCGTGATCGTCGACGGTGTGTTGCACGCGCTGCTGTGCGGCGATGGGCGGGTACGCCGGTTCACGGTGGGATCGGCCGCGTCGGCCGTCACGGAGATCGAGTTCGCCCGCTCGAGACTGCGGCGGCTCGCCTACCAGAGCCGCACCGACCCAAGCGAACTCGCCCGCCTCGGAGCCCGACTGGAACGCGCCCTCCTGGGCCCTGTAGCGGGCCGCCTGAGCGACGGACGGTCAGTCCTGGGGCGGTCGGATGACGGGTCGTCAGACCTTGGGCGGTCCGGCGGTGGGTCGGCCCCTGCCGGGTCGCGAGCCTGTGAGACGCTAATCGTGGTGCCGCCCGCGACGTTGCACGGGGCGCCGTGGGGGTTGCTGCCCGCGCTCCGGCGCCGGGCCTTCAGCGTGGCGCCGTCGGCGGCGGCCTGGTTGCGCGCCAGGTCGGTCGTCCCGCCCGCTGACGGGGGCGTGGTGCTCGTACGCGGCCCCGGCGTGGCGAACGCCGACGGCGAGGTACGCTCCATCGCCGCGCTGTACGCCGAAGCCGCAGAGCCAGCCGCTGGTCCGGCCCCAGGCCTCGCCATCGGACCTGCCACAGGCCCTGCCAGCGGGTCCGCCGCTGGTCCGGCCACCGGATCCGCCACCGGACCGACCACCGGCCCCGCCACCAGGTCTGTCACTGCGTCCTCCATCGGGTCCTCCACTGGGTCCGCCGGGCCGGTCACTGTGCTGGCCGATGGTTCGGCGACGGCTCAGGGGGTGCTGGGGGCCATCGACGGGTGTCATCTCGCGCATCTGGCGGCGCACGGGACGTTCCGGGCCGACAGCCCCTCCTTCTCCTCGCTGCTGCTGGACGACGGCCCCCTCACCGTGTACGACCTCGAACGGCTCCGCCGCGCCCCCTACCGGCTCGTGCTGTCGAGCTGCGACTCCGGGCAGGTGGCCGCGGTCGGGGCCGACGAGGTGCTCGGGCCGGCCACCGCGCTGCTCCACCTCGGTACGGCCGGCATCGTCGCGAGTGTCGTCCCGGTGAACGACGCGGCCGCCGTGCCCGTCATGGTGGCTCTGCACGACGGGCTACGGCGCGGGCTCGGCCTGGCGGAGGCGCTCAGTGAGGCCCGCGGCGACGACGTCTCGTTCATCGCGATCGGGGCGGGTTGAGGCGCGGACTGAGGGGGCGGGTTGAGGAGGCTGAGGAGCAGGCCCACAAGTGGCGGAAAGGATGGCTGACAGAGCGGCCCGAACGGTGGATGCTGAACACGGTGGATGACGTGGGGGTGACAGTGCGGCGTGACTGTGGGGGTGCTGCGGCCGTGTCCTTACCTTGATCAAATGTGGATGATCATGTGAAAATTCGCCAGTAGCGGCAGAAATGCCGGTTTGGGGGGTCGTCGCCCATGATCCGCATGCCGATCGAGCGGCTCTAGGATGCCGGACGACGAGTTGAAAGAAGCGTACGAGCTGGGCTCGGCGTGCGCGCTCGCCGCGGAGTGCGGCCGGGATCTACGTCGTTGCGCCCAGATGTACGGCGGGCTGTTCCCACGGGCGGTCTTCGACTCCGACTTCTACACCGCGCTGGCGCTGACCGGCGCCTTCAGCGCCCCCTGGGCCACGTCCGAAGCGCTCAAGATCGTCAACCGGACGTCGCTCTGGGTGTCGGCCGTCGACCGCCTGGTGGACCACACGACGACGACGCGTTCTCAGGTGGAGGCGCTGATTCGCGACTGTCTGGACGTGGCCGACGGCGCGGCGCCGCGGGCCGCGGTCACCCGCTTCCTGGCCGACCTGCGCGACGAGCTGGCGACGGTCAAGGACTTCGAGGACCTCCACCCGCTCTGGCGCGACCAGCTGGCCGGCATGTTCGACGCGATGGCCAGGGCGTGGGTGTGGCGTGACACCCGGGCCGTCCCCACCTTGGCCCGTTACCTGGACAACGCCGACAGCCGGGGGTCCTGCTTCGTGGATCTGTCGCACTGGATCTACGCGGGCGACGAGTGGGACAGGCGCCATCTGGAGGAGCTGCGGGCCGTCAGCGCGCACGTGCAGCGCTATCTGCACCTGCTGGGCGACCTCGCCTCCTACCGCAGGGACGTCAGCTGGGGCGGCCTGAACGTGCTGATGCTCGGCGTCAGCCACGCCGAGGTCACGAACGCGATGGGGAAGCTGGCGCGCGAGGCGCTGGAACTGCTCAAGCCGGTACGCGAACGCAGTCCGCGCACGGCCGCCTACCTGCGGCGACAGATCGGGTTCAACGCCGGTTTGTACGGTATTTCCGGCTAGGCCCTCTGAAGCCGTTACGGTCTCGCAACCTCCCATGACAGGGGCCTTTACCCTTGGATGAACGGGATGCGAATAACTGGTCTAGATACGACAAACCGTGACATATTGATTCCCGAGGATGATTGTGGCTTGAGTGGAATATGTGGCGTTGCTAGGGTGTCTCGATGCCAGGCACGTGGCTCGACCTTTTCTCTGCGCCTTGACAGGTTCCACTGACCACGGCTCCTCGGGGCGGATTTGTGCATGCGCGGCACGGCCGCGGAGGGATGTACAGGCGGTGCTGGATGGACTTCGGTCGCTCTGATCGATGGCGGTTGCCGACCGCGATCAAGATTCTGATCGCGGGCGGGTTCGGCGTGGGCAAGACCACCATGGTGGGCGCGGTCTCCGAGACCCGTCCCCTGCGCACGGAAGAAGCGCTCACGCATATCGGCGTGGACATCGACGACCTGTCGGGCGTCGAGGCCAAGCCGACCACCACCGTGGCGATGGACTTCGGCCGGATCACGATCCGCGACGACTACATGCTGTACCTGTTCGGCACGCCCGGCCAGGAACGCTTCTGGTTCGTCTGGGACGAGCTGGCGATGGGCGCCCTCGGGGCGGTGGTGCTGGCCGACACACGGCGGCTGGCCGACTCCTTCCCGGCCATCGACTACTTCGAGCGGCGCGGGCAGCCGTTCGTGGTGGCGCTCAACTGCTTCGACGGCGCGCGCCCCTTCACGGTCGGCGAGGTACGGTCGGCGCTCGGCCTCGAACCGGAGATCCCGATCGTGCGCTGCGACGCCCGCAAGAAGGACTCCGGCCGGGAAGTGCTCATCACGCTGGTCGAGCACGCCATGCGCCAGGGAGCCACCCCGGTCGGGACCATGTCGTGACCATCACCGGCTACCTTTGACCGATGGAGGAGATCGACCGCCAGATCGTCACGCTGCTCGCCAGGGACGGCCGGATGAGCTTCACCGATCTGGCCAGGGAGACCGGGCTCTCGGTCTCGGCGGTGCACCAGCGGGTGCGCCGGCTGGAGAAACGCGGAGTCGTGCGCGGCTATGCCGCGATCATCGACTATAACGCGATCGGGCTGCCGATGACGGCGTTCGTGTCCATCAAGCCGATCGACCCTGCCGCCCCCGATGACGCGCCCGAGCGGCTGGCCCACCTGGCCGAGATCGAGGCATGCCACAGCGTGGCGGGCGACGAGAGCTACATCCTCAAGGTGCGCGTCGCCACGCCGCTGGCACTGGAGGAGCTGCTGCAGCACATCCGCGCGTCGGCGAACGTCTCCACACGCACCACCGTCGTGCTGAGCACCCCCTACGAGCACCGGCCGCCCGAGGTGGCGGGCGACGGCGCCGACGGTCCGGCGCCCGCTCCGGCTTCCCCTGCCTGACGACGGGCTGCCGGTCCTGGGCGGGCTCGCGCTGTCCGACGATGGGCCGCCAGACCCGGATGGCCTCGCCTCGTTCGACGACGGGCCCCCGCTGCAGCTAGCGGGATCTGTTCGGCATTGCCGAACTGCGCTACGGTGTGGGGCGTGGGAGAGACCATCCAGTCCGTCGAACGGGCCGCCGGCATACTGAGGCTGCTCGCCTCCGGCCCGCGCGAGCTGGGCGTGGCCGAGCTGGCCCGCGCGATGGGCCTGCCCAAGGGCACCCTGCACGGCATCCTGCGCACGCTCGTCCATGTCGGCTTCGTCGAGCAGGACGAAGCCACGGGCCGTTACCGGCTCGGCGGCACGCTGCTGCACCTGGGCAGCAGCTACCTCGACGTCAACGTGCTGCGCACCCGCTCGCTCAACTGGGCCGACGCGCTGGCCGGGCGCAGCAGGGAGAGCGTGTGGATCGGCACCGCGCACGAGGGCGGCGTCCTGGTGGTCCACCATGTGTTCAGGCCCGACGACAGCATGCAGGTCCTGCAGGTCGGCACCCTGCTGCCCGCGCACGCGACCGCGCTGGGCAAGGTCCTCCTGGCGTACGACCCGTACGGCGACGCGGGCGCGGCATTCCACGCGCCGTCCGCCCCGGAACCCACGGCATCACCCAGTACGGCGTCCGCCACAGCGCCCAGCGCAACACCCGGCATGCCGTCCGCCACAGCGCCCAGTGCGGCGGCAGGCGGCGAGCTCGCCGCCGAGGGGTTGGCCGCCTTCACGCCCAGGACCCTCACCCGCGCCGACGACCTGGCCAAGGAGCTGGAGCTGGTGCGCGGCCGGGGATGGGCCTGCGACGTGGAGGAGCTGGTCGAGGGCGAGGTCTCCATAGCCGCTCCCATCCGGGACGCGCGCGGCGTCACCGTCGGCGCCATCGGCGTCAGAGGCGCGGTCGAGCGGCTGGCCGAGGGCGGCGAGCCGAGCATCACGATCGTCTCCTACGTCCGCGACGCCGCCCGCGCCATCACCCGCGACCTGAGCCGGTGACGTGTTGACACGCCCGGCCCGACCGCAGCTAGGATTTGGCAACCGTTCGGTAATGCCGAACACATCGAAGTGAGGAAGCCGTGCCTGGACCGCATTACGTCGCCGCCGTCGACCAGGGCACCACGTCGAGCAGGTGCATGGTGTTCGACCAGGACGGCCGGATCGTCTCGGTGGCGCAGCGGGAGCACCGGCAGATCTTCCCCCGGCCCGGCTGGGTCGAGCACGACGCCGCCGAGATCTGGGAGGCCGTCCAGGGCGTGGTGGCCGAGGCCGTCACCGGCAGCGGCATCGACTTCGGCCAGCTCGTCGCTCTCGGCATCACCAACCAGCGCGAGACCACCGTCCTGTGGGACCGCGACACCGGGCGGCCCGTGGCCAACGCGATCGTCTGGCAGGACACCCGTACCGACGCCCTGGTCCGGTCCCTGTCCGAGCACGAGCAGCTCTTCCGTGAGAGGGCCGGGCTGCCGCTGGCCACCTACTTCGCCGGGCCGAAGATCCGGTGGCTGCTCGACGAGACCCCTGGGCTGCGGGAGCGGGCCGAGCGCGGCGACGTGCTGTTCGGCACCGTCGACAGCTGGCTGATCTGGCGGCTGACCGGTCGCCACGTCACCGACGTCACCAACGCCAGCCGTACGATGCTGATGAACCTCCGCACCCTGAGCTGGGACGACGAACTGCTCGCCGCGCTCGGCGTGCCACGCGCGATGCTGCCGGAGATCCGCCCCTCCGCCGAGGTCTACGGCACCACCGGCGACGGCGTGCCGGTGGCGGCGGCGCTGGGGGACCAGCAGGCGGCGCTGTTCGGCCAGACGTGCTTCGGGCCGGGCGAGACCAAGAGCACCTACGGCTCCGGCAGCTTCCTGCTGATGAACACCGGCACCGAGCCCGTCGCCTCCAAGCACGGGCTGCTCACCACCGTCGGTTATCAGATCGGCGACGCCCCCGCCACGTACGCGCTGGAGGGCTCGATCGCCGTCACCGGCTCGCTCGTGCAGTGGCTGCGCGACAACCTCGGCCTGATCTCCAGCGCCGCCGAGATCGAGACCCTGGCGGGCACCGTCGAGGACAACGGCGGCTGCTACTTCGTCCCGGCGTTCTCCGGCCTGTTCGCCCCGCACTGGCGCTCCGACGCGCGCGGGGTCATCGCCGGGCTGACCGGGTTCGTCACCAAGGGGCACATCGCGCGGGCCGTGCTGGAGGCGACCGCCTGGCAGACGCGCGAGGTGGTCGACGCGATGAACGCCGACGCCGGGCTCGCGCTCACCTCACTGCGCGCAGACGGCGGCATGACCGCCAACAACCTGCTCATGCAGATCCTGGCCGACGTGCTCGCGGTGCCCGTCGTACGCCCGATGGTGTCGGAGACCACCTGCCTGGGCGCCGCGTACGCGGCCGGGCTGGCCACCGGCTACTGGCCCGATACCGACAGCCTGCGGGCCAACTGGCACAAGGCGGCCGAGTGGCGGCCGAAGATCGGCCAGGACGTCCGCGACCGCGAATACCGCAACTGGCGCAAGGCCATCGACCGAAGCCTCGACTGGAGCACGCCATGACCACGACCGCCTCCCGCGCCGAGACCCGCGAGGAGCTGTCCAGGGGCACCTACGACCTGCTGGTCATCGGCGGCGGGATCCTCGGGACCTCCGTCACCTGGATGGCCGCCCAGGCGGGCCTGCGGGTCGCCATGGTCGACGGCGGCGACTTCGCCGGGGCCACCTCCAGCGCCTCCTCCAAGCTCGTCCACGGCGGCCTGCGCTACCTGCAGACGGGCAACGTCAAGCTGGTCGCCGAGAACCACCGCGAACGCCGGGCGCTGGCCGGCGACATCGCCCCCCACCTGGTCAAGCCGCTCTCCTTCGTGGTGCCGGTCTACCGGGGCGGCCCGCACGGCGCCGCCAAGCTGGGCGCGGGGGTGTTCCTCTACTCGGCGCTGTCGGTGTTCGGCGACGGGCTCGGCCGGGTCATCACCCCGCACCAGGCGCTGGCCAGGGTGCCCGCGCTCCGCTCCGAGGGGCTGCGCGCCGCCGCCGTCTACGGCGACCACCAGATGAACGACAGCCGGGTCGCGGTGATGACCGTGCGCGCCGCCGTCGACGCGGGCGCGGTCGTGCTCAACCACGCCGAGGTCGTCGGCCTGCGCGAGAGCGGCGGCACGGTCTCGGGGGCGGAGCTGCGCGACCGGCTCGACGGTACGGAGTTCGGCATCGGGGCCGGCCTCGTACTGAACGCCACCGGCCCGTGGGTGGACCACCTTCGTCGGATGGAGGACCCCGGGGCCGCGCCGAGCATCCGCCTGTCGAAGGGCGCCCACCTGGTCATGCGCCGCCACGAGCCGTGGAAGGCGGCCCTGACCACCCCGATCGACAAATACCGTGTGTCCTTCGCCATCCCGTGGGAGGACCACCTGCTGCTCGGCACCACCGACGAGGCCTACGAGGGCGAGCCCGCCGACGTGCGCGCCACCGACGCCGACGTGGCCCAGATCCTCGACGAGGCCGGGCACGCCGTACGCGAGTCGCAACTGCGGCGCGAGGACATCACCTACGCCTTCGCCGGGCTGCGCGTGCTGCCGGGCGGCCCCGGCGGCGTGTCGTCGGCCAAGCGGGAGACGGTGCTCAGCCGGGGCAAGGGCGGCATGCTGTCGGTGGCGGGCGGCAAGTGGACCACGTATCGGCACATCGGCAAGCTCGTCCTCGACATGCTCGCGCACCTGCCGGGCCACCCGCTCGGCGACGACCTCGCGGCCATCCTGCCCGCCATGCCGCTGCCCGGCCTGGCCAGCCCGGACGCGGTCGCGATGCGCCTGTGGACCGACCGCGAGCCGGGCACCCGGATGGACCCGCTGGTGGCCCGCCATCTCGCCTCGCACTACGGCTCGATCGCCTTCGACCTGGCCAGGCTCATCCGCGACACGCCCGCGCTGGGCGAGCGGATCCATCCGGACGGGCCGGACATCTGGGCGCAGGCGGTCTACGCGCGCGACCACGAGTGGGCGGCGACGGTCGACGACGTCGTACGGCGCCGCACCACCCTCACGGTCCGCGGCCTCGACACCCCGGAGGTCCGCACCCGCGTCGAGACACTTCTCACGGGCGGCCCGGTTCCCGCGTCCTGACCACCGCGAGGGCCCTCACCGCGAGGGCCCTCACCGCCAGGGCCGGTCGCTGTCCAGGCCCGCTCCCAAAGCGCCCACTGCCAAGGCGCGGCGGGTTCGCGGGCCCGTCAGGTCTGTTCGTAGCGGGCGCGCAGGCGGGTCTTGGCCAGGTCTGTCGCCCCCAGGTGCTCCAGGCCGTTGAGAGCGGCCCCGACGATCGGCGGGACGTCGGCGACCACCAGCTTGGCCCGCGGCGCCCTGGCGGCGAAGGAGGCGTCCAGGAGGGCCGTGAGGAGCGGGTCGCGGGCCCGGAGGATGCCGCCGCCCAGCACCACCTCCGTGGGCGTCTCCAGCAGGTCCAGGCGGCGCAGGCAGACCTCGGCCAGCACGGTGATCTCCTCCGCCTGGCGTTCCACCAGCGATCTGGCGATCGGGTCGCCCGCCGCGGCCGTGGCGAAGACGCCCGGCGTGAGCTCGTGCAGGCGGCCTTCGTCCAGGCGGCCGAAATGGAGCTCCAGGATCAGCTCCTCCACCGTGCGCACGCCGAAGTGCCGCGTGCACAGCTCCGCCAGCGCGGTCGCCGGACCGCGACCGTCCTCGGCGCGGGCGGCGTGCCACAGCGCCTCCTCAGCGACGCCCTGGCCGCCGCCCCAGTCGCCGCTGAGGCGCCCGAGGGCGGGGAAGCGGGCCACCTCGCCGGTGGGGGAGACGCCGACCGCGTTGATGCCCGCACCGCACACCACGGCCACGCCCCAGGAGTTCGAGGCGCCCGCCCGGAGCAGGGCGAAGGTGTCGTTGCGGACGGAGATGTCCGGGCCGAAGCCCCGGTGGGCGAACTCGCGGGCCAGGGCCTCCTCCTCGACCGGCAGATCGGCCCCCGCCAGATAGGCCGCCACATGATCGAACCGGCCCACGGCAACAGGCCGGTCGGGAGAGTGGGCCGGGGAGGGGTCCGGCGAGCGATCAGCGGAACGGTCCGGGGAGGGGGCGGCGGAGGGGTCCGGCGAGCCGTCCGGGCCGAGGGCGCCGTCCGGCGGCAGTTGCGCGAGCGCCTGCCGTACCGCCTCCTCCACCGCGTCCAGCGCAGCCGGAACGCCGTCGCTCTGCGGCGCGAACGGGCCCGCGCGGCCGGTGGCCAGCACATCGCCGTCCTCCGTGACCAGCGCCACGTCGGTCTTGCTGTTGCCGCCGTCGACCGCGAGGACGAGCCTGCGGTGCTCCACTACCTCACCTGGCCACAGCGAGTCGTCCACGGCAGGTAGGCGTGGTTGGCCTCCAGCAGCAGGCCGGTCAGCTCCTCGGCGGTCGCGTCCTGCCCGATCAGGGGATGGGCCAGCAGGGCGTCGCGTACCCGGTCCGCGCCGCCATGCAGGGCCGCCTCGAGGGCGAGCGTCTCGTAGGCGGACACGTGCGCGATCAGCCCCGCGAACAGCGGCTCGACCGGCGGCACCGGCAGCGGCGCGGCCCCGTCGGCGGTGACGTGCGCGGGCACCTCGATCACCGTCTCGTCGGCCAGGAAGGGCAGGGTGCCGTGGTTGCGGACGTTCACCACATGGGTGCCGGGACGGTCGCCGAGCAGGGAGGCGATCAGTGCGACCGCCGCCTCGGAGTAGTAGGCGCCGCCGCGCTCGCCCAGCAGCGCCGGCTTCTCGACGACCGACGGGTCGGCGTACATCTCCAGCAGCTTCGTCTCCATCGCCGCGACCTCGGCCGCGCGCGACGGCTTGGCCCGCTGTTCCTCCACGACCGCGTCATGATCGTAGAAATAGCGTAAATAGTACGACGGCACCACACCGAGCCGGCGGAGCAGTTCGGGGCGCCCCAGGCCGTCGGCCAGCGACTCCGCGTGCTCGGCGAGCAGCGATGGCAGCACGTCCTCGCCGTCCAGGTACACGGCCCGTTCCCAGGTCAGGTGGTTGAGCCCCACGTGGCCGAGCGAGATCCGCGACGGCGGCACGCCCAGCAGGCCGGCGACGTGGCGCTGGAAGCCGATCGCCACGTTGCACAGCCCGATCGCCCGGTGCCCGGCGTCCAGGAGCGCGCGGGTGACGATGCCGACGGGGTTGGTGAAGTCGACGATCCATGCCTGCGGCGCGTGCGTACGCACCTTCTCGGCGATCTCCAGCACGACCGGCACCGTGCGCAGCGCCTTGGCCAGCCCGCCCGCGCCGGTCGTCTCCTGCCCCACGCAGCCGCAGCGCAGCGGCAGCGTCTCGTCCACGTCGCGCGCCGCCTGCCCGCCCACACGCAGCTGGAACAGGACGACCTGGGCCCCCGACACGCCCTCCTCGACGGATGAGGTGGCCAGCACCCGGGCCGGATGCCCGGCATGTGCCAGCATGCGGCGCGCCATCCCAGAAACCACCTCAAGTCGCGATAAATCGGGATCTATGAGTGCGATTTCCGAGACCGGCAGTTCGTCGCGGAGCCGCGCGAACCCGTCGATCAGCTCGGGCGTGTACGTCGAGCCGCCCCCCACCACGGCCAGTTTCAACCCTTCACTCCCGTCAATGTCACGCCCTCGATGAAGACCTTCTGGGCGAAGAAGAACACGATGATCACCGGTGCCATGACGAGCAGCGTCGCCGCCATGGTCAGGTTCCACTGCACGCTGTGCAGCGCCTTGAACGAGGCCAGCCCCACCGACAGGGTCCAGCTGTCGAGGTTGGTGGAGGCGTACAGCAGCGGCCCGTAGTAATCGTTCCAGCAGTAGAAGAACTGGAACAGCGCCACCGCCGCGATGCCCGGCCGGGCCATCGGCAGGATCACCCGGATGAGCGTCCTGAAGTCGGTGCAGCCGTCCACCCGCGCCGCGTCGGTGTACTCGCGCGGGATCGACAGCAGGAACTGCCGCAGCAGGAAGATCGAGAACGCGTCGCCGAGCAGCATCGGCAGGATCAGCGGCAGCAGCGTCCCGGTCAGGTCCAGCCGCGCCCAGATCAGGTAGATCGGCACCGCGACCACCTGGGGCGGCAGCATCATCATGGTGATGACCAGCAGGAACGCCAGCCTGCGCCCCGGAAAGCGGAACCGGGCCAGCGCGTAGGCCACCGGGATCGACGACACCAGCGTGAACAGCGTGCCGGTCACCGCGTAGATCATCGTGTTGCGCAGCCACAGCAGGATCGGCGACTTGGCGAACACCTCGCCGAAGTTGCCCCAGTTCCAGCTGTGCGGCCATAGTTCGTCGGTGAGCGTCTGGTTGTCGCTCATCACCGCGGTCAGCAGGACGAAGACCAGCGGCCCGATGAACGCGATCCCCAGCGCGACGGCCGCCGCGTGCGTGGCGATCCAGTACAGCACCCTCCTGGTACGGCCACGCCGCTCCCGGGCGCGCCGTCCGGCGGCCCGCGTGGGGCGCGCCACCAGCGTGGCGGTCATTCGGCCACCTCCTCGAACCCGCGGAACTGGCGCAGCAGGATCAGCGTGAACACCATCGACGCCGCGAACAGCACCAGCGCCAGCACACAGGCGTAGCCCATCGCGTAGTCGCGGAAACCCGTCTGGAACAGCCACTGCGGCAGCGTCAGCGTCGACATCTCCGGATAGCCGGGCACGAACGAGGTGCCCGGCGCGTCGGTCACGCCGGCCGCGACCCGGGAGGCGATCATCGCCTGGGTGAAGTACTGCAGCGTGTAGATGACCCCGGTCACCGCCGAGAACATCAGCACGGGACGAATCGTCGGCAGCGTGATGCTGCGGAACTGCCGCCACGCCCCGGCCCCGTCGATGGCCGCCGCCTCGTACAGGTGCTTGGGCACGTCCAGCAGCGCCGCAAGGAAGATCACCATGACGTTGCCGACGCCCCACATGGCCAGCAACGTCAGCCCCGGCTTCGACCAGTCCTTGTCGCCGAACCAGTCGGGCCCGGAGATCCCCACCAGCGCGAGGATCCGGTTGACCGGGCCGGTGGCCGGGTTCAGCAGGAAGACGAACGCCACCGTCCCCGCCGTCACCGGCACCAGCGACGGCAGATAGAACACCGTGCGGAAGAACCCCACGCCCGCCTTCAGCTTCGTCACCAGCTGCGCCACGCCCAGGGCGAACAGCACCTGGGCGGGCACCATGACGACCACCAGCCAGGCCGTGTTCCCGATCGAGATCCAGGCCCGCTCGTCCTGCAGGAAGTAGCGGTAGTTGGCCAGGCCGTTGAACTTCAGCGAGAACAGGTCGTAGTTGAAGAAGGAGAAGTAGACGGTCGCCAGCAGCGGATAGGCGAAGAACACCCCGAACCCCACCAGCCACGGCGACAGCCACAGCAGGGCACGGAACCCCTCCCGGCGCCTGAGCGGTACGCCCGCCACCTCAGCCGCCCGACAGCTTGAACTTGGCGTCGATGGTCTTGTCCACGCCCTTCAGCCCCGCGTCCAGGTCCTTGACCGAGCCCTTCTCCCACGAGGTGATGAACCCCTGCAGCGCCTCCTGGTTGAACACGCTGTTGACGTGCGCCGGGATCGTGCTCGTCTTCGGGTTGGCGAAGATGTCGAGGAAGGTCTGGAAGTGCTCGTCCTTCTTCAGCTCGGGCGACTCCAGCGCGGCCTTGGTGGTCGGCACGTTGCGGATCGCGTTGGCCAGCGTGACCAGCGCGCCGGTGTCGGTGGTCAGGTACTTCACCAGAGCCCAGGCGGCCTCGGGGTTCTTGGCGCCCTTCGGCACGCCGATCACGGTGCCCGCGGTGAAGCCGCTGCCGTACAGGTCGGGCTTGGCGTCGTCGACCGGCATGGGGGCGGTGCCGTAGTCGAGCTTCGGCGCCTCGTTGGCGATCATGGCCACCCGCCACTCGCCGTCGATGCCCATGGCGACCTTGCCCTGGTAGAAGGGATGCTTGCCGGAGAACTCGTCGCCCAGGCTCTTGCGGAACTTGTCCAGGTTGGCGTAGCCGTACCAGTCGACGAGCTCCTTCTGCCAGTTCAGCAGCGTCTTCCAGGCGGGGTCGGAGCCGATCGCCGAGGTGCCGTCGGGGTTGGTCCACTTGGCGCCGACCATCGCGCCCCAGTGACCCGCGGTGTTCTCGTAGTACTGGCCGCTCGGGATGAACCCGGCGACCTTGATGGTGCCGTCGGGGTTGCGGACCGTGAGCTCCTTGGCCAGCTTGGTCAGCTCCGACAGCGTCTTGGGCGGCTGCTTGCCCTTCATCAGGGCCTTGTTGTAGTAGAGGCCGTACGCGTCGGTCAGCAGCGGCATCACGCACCGCTTGCCCTCGTACTGGGTGTAGTCGTTCACGACCGGCGGCAGGCCCGACAGGTCGACGCCGTCCTGCTTGATCACCGGGTTGAGGTCCTGGAAGACGCCGCTCTTGCACCAGGTCGCCACCGAGTCGGTGGTGAAGGACGAGGCCACGTCCGGCGGGCGGCCACCGCGTACGGCCTGGGTGATCTGCTCGTCCTGTACGCCCTTGACCAGCTTGACCTTGATCTGCGGGTATTTCTCGTTGAACCCGGCGATGGCGTCGGTGAACGCCTTCACCTCCGAGTCCGCCGAGAACCCGTGCCACAGCTCGATGGAGGCGGCCGGCAGCGCGGTCGGCGCTGTGCCGCTGGGCTTGGACTGGGAGCCGAGAGCAGGACCGCCCTCTTTGCCCGCGGTACACGCGGCCAGAGTCAGGACGGCGAGCCCTGCGGCCGCCAAGGGGACGAAGCGCACGGGGGGTGCCTCCTCATGACGTTACTCATGTGGGTTGTGGAGCTCAGGGGGTTGGGACCGTAGAGCCGAAGACCTCGTCGCGGACGAGGTCGAGGGCGAGGTCGAGCGCGCCGGCGAGGACGGGGTTGCCTTCGACGGACGACAGGCGCAGCCGGGGCCGCGGGATGGTCAGCGCGTGCAGCTCGTGCTCGACCAGCTCGCGCAGGGGTTCGCCGCCCGACAGCACCACGCCGCCGGTCAGCACGATGAGCCCGGGATCGATGACGGAGGTGATGGCGGCCAGGCCCACCGCCAGCCGCGCGGCGATGTCGCGCAGCCCCGCCCTCGCGTCGTCGGCCTTCTGGCCCGTCTGGTGGTCGTCCGCCGCGCGCACCGCGTTCGCGATGGCCTGGCGGAAGTCCGTGCCGCGCACGCCGTACGAGCGCAGCAGCTTCAGCACGGCCGGGCCGCCGGTGAGCGCCTGGTAGCCGTGGTTGGCGTAGCGTCCCGCCTCGCGGGCCGTCGGCGCGCCCGGGGTCGGCATGTAGCCGACCTCGCCCGCGCCGCCGGTGGCGCCCCGGTGCATCCGCCCGCCCAGCACGATGGCCGAGCCGATGCCCTCGTCGGCCCACAGCAGCACGAAGTCGGAGTCGCCGCGCGCGGCCCCGTGCGCCATCTCGGCCAGCGCGACCAGGTTGACGTTGTTCTCCACCGACACCGGCACGCCGAGTCCCTTGGCGAGTGTCGGCACCAGGTCGCCGATCTGCCAGCCCGGCATGTCCTTGGCGGTGGCGTAGCCGAGCCGGCCGGTGGACGGGTCGATCGCCGCCTGCACGCCGATCACCACCCGCCGCAGCGGGCCGGGGGAGCCCGCGCCGTCGAGGGCCGCGCGCAGCCTGGCGACCAGCTCGCCGCCCGGCCGGCGCGGGGTGGGCAGCGTGTACGAGCCCACGGTCGTGCCGGTGATGTCGGCGACCCTGGCCTCGATCCGGGCGGGGGTGACGTCCAGCGCGCCCACGTAGGCCGCCGCCGGGTTGATCCGGTAGACCTCCGCGGTACGGCCGGGCAGCCCCTCCCTGATGCCGTCGAGCACCACCAGACCCGCCTCCTGGAGACGGGACAGCAGTTGCGAGGCCGTCGGCTTCGACAGGCCGGTCAGGGTGCCGATCTCGGGGCGGGTCAGCGGGCCGCGCTCCAGGAGGGCCTGCAACGCCGCGCGATCATTGATGGCGCGGAGCAGACTGGGAGTACCTGGTACCGGACCGCTCAACTTTCACCCCTTGACCCGAAGTTAGGAAACTTTCCTAACTTGATGCGAACCTAAGAGGCCCGGAGGGTTTCGGTCAAGGGGTGAAACCAAGCCGTGACCGGATGCGGGCCGGGATGTCGCGCGGGAAGATGGGAGTGCCTCAACAGGCATGCTAATGTCGTCGTTTGTTGTAACAACAAGCAGAATGGCCCGGAGTGTCCCATTAACAACAATAATGGTCAGGCGGCAACTCGTCAAACAGAGCTCGCAAGGGAGCAGGAGTATGTCGCCCGCCTCTATGCCCGCCTCGACGCGTTGCGTGAACGCACCCAGAGCCAGCTGAAGGAGGTGCTCGGCGCCGGCGCCGTCGGTACGCAGCAGAACAGGTCGGAGCGCGACACGTTCGCCGGCATGTACGCCGCCCGGCTGGCCCGGCTCTGGGCGGTGGAGCGCGGGCTGGTGTTCGGCCGGCTCGATCACGTCGACGAGGGCAGGCTCTACATCGGCAAGCTCGGCATCACCGACGACGAGCAGGAGCGGTTGCTCATCGACTGGCGCGCGCCCGTGGCCCAGCCGTTCTACCGCGCCACCCCGGCCGCGCCCATGGGCCTCACCAGGAGGCGGCACCTGCAGACGAAGGGCCGCGCGGTCATCGGCGTCGACGACGACCTGCTCGACTTCGACACGCTGACCGACGAGGACCGCGCCACGCTCAACGGCGAGGCCGCGCTGCTGGCCGCCCTCGACGAGCGGCGCACCGGCCGGATGCGCGACATCGTCGCCACCATCCAGGCCGAGCAGGACCGCGTCATCCGCGCCGACCTCAACGGCGTGCTGGTCGTCCAGGGCGGTCCTGGCACCGGTAAGACCGTCGTGGCCCTGCACCGCGCCGCGTACCTCCTCTACACCCACAGGGAGCGCCTTGAGCGTCGCGGGGTGCTGATCCTCGGCCCCAACCTCACCTTCCTGCGCTACATCGAGCAGGTGCTGCCCTCGCTGGGCGAGACCGACGTGCTGCTGTCGACGGTCGGCGAGCTCTATCCCGGCCTGACGGCCACCGCCAGGGACCGGCCGGAGGTGGCCGCGATCAAGGGCGACCTCCGCATGGCCGAGGTGATCGAGCGGGCCGTACGCGACCGGCAGCGGGTGCCCCGCAAGCCCGTCGAGCTGAACCTGGGCCGCTACACCCTCACCATCGACCGCAACATGCTCGAATCGGCCAAGAACAAGGCCACCCGCTCGCGCCGGGCGCACAACCAGGCGCGCGCGGTGTTCGTCAGGTCGCTGCTCAACGCCCTGGCCAGGCAGGCGGCCAAGAAGCTCGGCAAGGGCCTCATCGACGACGACGAGCTGGCCGACCTGCGTGAGGAGCTGCGCACCGAACAGCCGGTCAAGACCGCCCTGAACAGGCTCTGGCCGTACCTGACCCCGCAGCGCCTGCTCCTCGGCCTGTACGGCGCGCCGGAGCGGCTCGACTACGCGGCCGCGGCCCTGACCCCGCAGGAGCGCGCGCTGCTGCGGCGTGAGGGAGGGGAGTGGACCGAGTCCGACGTGCCGCTGCTCGACGAGGCGGCCGAACTGCTCGGCGAGATCGACGAGCAGGTGCTGCGCGCCAGCGCCCTGCAGGCCGAGGAGGAGCTCGCCGCGGCCCGGCAGGCGGCCGAGCACGAGCGCGAGGCCGAGCTCGCCTACGCCCGCGAGGTGCTCGAACTGACGGGCCTGTCCGACGTCATGGAGGCCGAGCGCCTGGCCGAACGCCAGCGGGGCGAGGGGCCCTACCTCACCACCGCCGAGCGGGCCGCCGCCGACCGCGCCTGGGCCTACGGTCACGTGATCGTGGACGAGGCGCAGGAGCTGTCGGCCATGGCCTGGCGGGTGATCATGCGGCGGGTGCCCACCCGGTCGATGACGATCGTCGGCGACATCGCGCAGACCGGATCGATGGCCGGGGCCCGCTCGTGGAACCAGGTGCTCGATCCCTACGTGGCGGGTCGCTGGCGCCAGGAGCGGCTCACCGTCAACTACCGCACGCCGGTGGAGCTCATGGAGGTCGCCGCCCGCGTGCTGGCCACCATCGACCCGGCGCTCGAGGCGCCCGCCTCGGTCCGCGACAGCGGCGCCGAGCCCTGGTCGGCGCCGCTGTCGCAGTTGCCGGAGCTGGTCAAGGCCGAGGTCGGGGAGGGCGGCAAGGTCGCCGTGGTGGTCCCCGACACGCTGCTCGGCGAGCTCGGCAAGGTGATCTCCGACACGGTGGAGGGGGCCGCCGTGGTCTCCTCCCGCGCCACCCGGGGCACCGCGGCGCTCGACGCCCCCGTGGCCGTGCTCGGTGTGACCGATGCGAAGGGGCTGGAGTTCGATTCGGTCATCGTGGCCGAGCCGGACCTGATAGCCTCGCAGTCGCCGCGCGGCCTGAGTGACCTATATGTCGCTCTCACCCGGGCCACCCAGCGGCTCGGCGTCGTCCACGAGCGGCCGCTGTCAGCCCTCCTTTCGGGGGCGCTGGGCGGCTTGCCAAGCCGCGCGTCCGGGCCGACAAATGGGCATTAGATCGCTTTAATGCGACAACGCAAGCATGTCCTACCTGCGGAAACTTGATGTTTCTGCTGATCGGGACACGGTTGACATCTGAGGTGGAGTCGGTAGTTTGCTGCGCAGTCCAGCACGGGACTTGGCCGGTTGGCCGTCTCTGACATCGTCGGATCCTGCGTCCGTGACGGAGCGTGACTCCGTCCACACAGCCAGGTGCAGGGCCGTCGGTCCGTCGAGTCGGGGCACCCCAACCGGGCGGGGGGTTGGACCCGGGACGGGCCCGGGAGCCCAGTAGACAACGGAATTCCGCGCTCGCCGCCGACGAGACGGGTCCGGTCCGAAGGGTTTCCGGGCCCTCTTCCCTCTCGTGCGCAGGATCGCCATCAGCGCCGGGTGGTCCCGTCAGGTCACGGGATCACCCTGCCGCTCCTTTCGCCGCCGCTCCTTTCGCCGCCGCTCCTTTCGCAGCCGCTCCTCGCCGTTCTCGCCGACCCCTATCCTGGGTCGTCCAGCGCCTGGGACCCCTATTTGCGGATCACCGGGTGCCGCGAGGGCCGAATCGCTGCCCGGGGGCGGTAGCGTTTTCGCAAGCAGGCGTGCGAACGGCGAGGAGAATCCCGCGTGGTGCAGGACAAGACGGGCCCACCGCCCACTGGCGGCGGAACCCCGCACACCCCTGACTCGACCACGCCCGAATCCGGCCCGCCCGTTCCGCCCGCGTCTCCGTCCGGCACGCCCGTGCCGGCCTCGGACGGGTCCGCGTCTCCGTCTGGTACGTCCGCTTCCGTCCCCGGTGGGTCCGCTTCCGTCCCCGATACGTCCGCTTCCGTCCCCGGTGGGTCCGTTCCCGTAGGGCGTGGGGTTCGGGAGTCCGGGCGGGTGCTCATGGCCCGGGTGGCCGCCGCTGTGGCCGGTGGGGGACTGCTGTTCCTCGCCTTTCCGCCCATCGACTGGTGGCCGGCCGCGCCGCTCGGCGTCGCGCTGATCGTCGCCGCCCTCTACCGCGTGCGCCCCCGGCGCGCCGCCTGGCTCGGCTATCTGGCCGCCGCCGTGTTCCTGTTCCCCACCCTGGCCTGGGTGCGCACGATCGGCGACGACGTCTGGCTGATGCTGGTCGGCGTCGAGGGCCTGTTCTACGCCGTGATGGCCGCCCTGGCCGCGCTGGTGTTCCGCTTGCGGTTGTGGCCGCTGTGGTTCGGCGGGCTCTGGGTGGCCATGGAGTGGGCGCGCGGGCTGTTCCCCATCGGTGGCTTCCCCTGGGCGCGGCTGGCGTTCAGCCAGGGCGAGTCGCTGTTCACCGAGTACGCCGCGCTGGGCGGGGCGCCGCTCGTGTCGTTCGCCGTCGCGCTGTGCGGGGCCCTGCTCGCCTACACGCTGCTGCGGCGGCCTCCGGACGCCCGGCGTGTCACCGGGCGGCTCGTCCCGCTCTCGCTCGCTCTGGTCGTGCCCCTGCTGACCCTGGCCGTGCCGAGGCCGGGCGATGAGGGGCGGACGGTCAACATCGGCATCGTGCAGGGCAACGTGCCGGGCCGCGGTATGTACGTCATGGGCGACGAACCCGCCGTTGTCCTGAAAAATCATGCCAACGAGACCAAAAAGCTGGCGCAGGCCGTACGAGACGGGAAACTCGCCAAGCCCGACATCGTGGTCCTCCCCGAGAACTCCACCGACATCGATCCCTACCGCGACGCGACCGCCCGCCAGATCATCGACGACTCCGTGAAGGACGTCGGGGTGCCCACGCTGGTCGGCGCGGTCGTGGCGATCGGCGAGGAGAACCGCGCGACCCGCAGCCTGGTCTGGGACCCGGTGACCGGACCCGGCGCCTACTACGACAAGCAGCAACTGGTGCCGTTCGGCGAGTACACACCCTTCAAGGAGCTCGTGCTGGCCCTGTGGGAGCGGGCCGGTCTGGTGGGCAGGCAGTCGGTCCCGGGCACCAAGCCGGGCGACCTGAAGATGGGGCCGGTGACGATCGGCGCGGTCAACTGTTACGAGGTGGCCTACGACGGCACCGTGCGCGGGACCGTCAAGACGGGGGCCACGCCGCTGGTGGTGCAGACCAACAACGCCACCTACGCCGAGTCCAACCTGCCGCCGCAGCAGCTGGCCATGTCGAAGCTGCGGGCCGTCGAGCACAACAGGGCGGTCGTGACGGCGGCCACCACCGGCATCTCGGCGTACGTCACACCTGACGGTAAGGTCTCCTGGCAGACCCGCGAGCTCGTGGCGGACATGAACGTGGTGAAGGTGCCCGTGCGCACCCAGGCGACGGTCGCGACCCAGATCGGCGCGTTGCCAGAGTGGGCGCTGGCGTTGATGGGAGTGGCGGCCGCCGGGGTCGCCGCGTGGCGTGTCAGGCGCAAGGCGACCGGTGAGGAATGACTGATCATGGAGACTCTTGGCCGGATACTCATCGTCATACCGACCTACAACGAGCGCGACAACCTGCCGCTGATCACCGAGCGGGTGCGCACCGCCCTGCCGGCCGCCCACGTGCTGGTGGTCGATGACAACAGCCCCGACGGCACCGGTGAGATCGCCGACAAGCTGGCCGACAAGGACGACCACGTCCACGTCCTGCACCGGGCGGGCAAGGAAGGGCTGGGCGCCGCCTACATCGCCGCGTTCCGCTGGGGCCTCGACGAGGGCTACAACGTGCTGGTGGAGATGGACGCCGACGGCTCCCACCAGCCCGAGGAGCTGCACAAGCTGCTGGAGGCGGTCTCCGACGGCGCCGACCTGTCGATCGGGTCGCGCTGGGTGCCCGGCGGCAAGGTGGTCAACTGGCCCGTCTCCCGCGAGCTCCTGTCCAGGGGCGCCAACATCTACACGCGGCTCATGCTCGGCATGTCCGTGCGCGACGCGACCGCCGGGTTCCGCGTCTATCGCGCCGCGACGCTGGAGAAGATCGGGCTGGCCGACGTCGAGTCGCAGGGCTACTGCTTCCAGGTCGACCTCACCCTGCGGACGACCAGGCACGGCCTGCGGGTGGTCGAGGTGCCGATCACTTTCGTGGAGCGGACCGTCGGCACGAGCAAGATGAGCAGCCGCGTCATGGCCGAGTCGTTCTGGCGCATCGCCGTCTGGGGGCTGTCCGGCCTGCCCGCCCGGCTGCGCGGCAAGCGCGGCTGAGAACCTGTGGCCACCCTCAGGTAGCGGCGGAACGGTTAGGGCGCGCCGGGCGTTGTCATTGTGTACACGGTCTTTTAGGTACGTCGTGTGCGCGGTCCTTTGGGTACGCCTTCAGATACGTCGCGTAGATACGTCGCGGGCGCGGATTGGGGAAGACGATGCGGCTCCTGCTTTTCCTGGCCTTCCTGATCGTCCCGGTGCTGGAGATCTGGCTGCTGATCCAGGTCGGCTCGGTGATCGGCGGCTGGACGACCGTGGCCCTGCTCATCGCCGACAGCCTGCTGGGCGCGTGGCTGGTACGGCGTGAGGGGCGCAGGGCGTGGCGGGCGCTGCAGGACGCGCTGCAGTCCGGCCGGATGCCCGACAAGGAGCTCGCCGACGGCGGCCTGATCCTGGTGGGCGGCGCGCTGCTGCTGACGCCGGGGTTCCTGAGCGACATCCTCGGGTTCCTGTGCGTGCTGCCGGTCACGCGGCCGGCGATGCGGCGCCTGGTGTCCTGGTTCTTCGACCGCCGGGTCAAGAAGATGGCGGCGGCCTCGCCGTACGCGCACCTCTTCTCGGCGCCGGGCGGCGGGCCCGTCGACGGACACGTCAACGCGCGCGGCGCCGGTGTGGTGCACGGCGAAGTGATCAGAGAAGACCGCGAGCCGTCCTGACCGCGAGCCGCCCTACGGCCGGTAAGGCTTGCTGACCGGCGAGCCCTACTGGCCGCGAGACGGGCCGTGAGCAAACGAGACGGGCCCTGAGCAAACGAGACCGGCCCTGAGCAATGCGAAGCCCCCGGACAAGGTGTCCGGGGGCTTTCACCGTGAGAAGGTGTCAGGCGCTCTTTCGACGCTGGGCCCGCAGGACCGCCAGCCTCTCGTTGAGCACCTCTTCCAGGTCCTCGATGGACCGTCGCTCCAGGAGCATGTCCCAGTGCGTCCGCGGGGGCTTCGTCTTCTTCGACTCCGGCTGCTCGCCGTCGACCCGAACCGCGGTAGCGCCGCACATGCGGCACTCCCAGGTCGCGGGAATCTCGGCCTCGGCGGCAAGCGGAACCTCGAAGCGATGGCCCTTGGGACAGGTGTAGGACACGTCCTGGCGCGGGGCCAGATCCGTGTTACGGTCGTTCTCGTAGCTGGTTGCCCCGAGCCGGGTGCCACGAAGCGCGCGCTCGCCCATGTTTAAATGCCTCCTACAGGGCCCCCATCGTGAGGGGTCTGTCTCCCACGGTGTGTAACGCTTGGTACCGTGATGGGATTCCCCCCTGCGGGGTGATCCAATCGCTCTCTTCCCGAGGAGTTGCCCGCAACCGGGCTTCCGTCGGCGTTTTGGAGCTCCGGGCCACGTGAGGGCCATGGTGGTTCCTGAGACAGTTCGCGAATCGGTCTGACCGCAAGGCGCCCTTTGCTCGCTCCCTGTAATCCGGGACACGATCGGCCGGGTGGTGGTCGCGGGACGGTAGCGCCTGACGGTAGCCAAGGGACGCGGGCCCACAAGACCGCCCCGCCGGGGACGAGCGCCCACCGGCGGGGGACAGCGGGTCTAGCGCACGCCGTACAAGTGCTCGATGGCGAGCTGGTCCAGGTGCTCGAACGCGGCGCCGCGGGCGGCGAGCGCGTCGATGTCGGGGGTGAAGGAGCGCACGTCGCGCCAGCTCTCCCCGTCGGCGAGGGTCGGCACGGCCAGCTCGTCGAGCCGGGCCGCCGCCAGCGCCTCCCGCACCTCGGGGTCGGCGCGGAAGGCCCGCACCTTCTCCCGCAGGATCAGGTAGTTGCGCATGCACGCCGCCGCCGACACCCACACGCCCTCGTCGTCCTCGGTACGCGGCGGCTTGAAGTCGAAGTGGATCGGGCCGGAGAAGCCGTTGGACTCCAGGACATCAACGGTCCAGAAGGCGCCCCGGGCGTTGCCGGCGCCGAAGCGGAAGTCCTGGTCGTAGCGCGGGCCGTTCTGCCCGTTCAGGTCGATGTGGAACAGCTTGCCGTGCCACAGCGCCTGCGCGATGCCGTGCGCGTAGTTGAGCCCGGCCATCTCCTCGTGGCCCACCTCGGGGTTGAGCCCGACCAGCTCCGGGTGCTCCAGCTCGTTGATGAACGCCAGCGCGTGGCCGATGGTGGGCAGCAGGATGTCGCCCCTCGGCTCGTTGGGCTTGGGCTCGATCGCGAACTTGAGGTCGTAGTTGTGGTCCAGCACGTACGAGCCGAGCACGTCGAAGGCCTCCTTGTAGCGGTCGAGCGCCGCCTGGACGTCCTTGGCCGCGCCGCTCTCCGCGCCTTCCCTGCCTCCCCAGCACACGTACACCTGCGCGCCCAGCTCGGCGGCCAGGTCGATGTTGTCCATCACCTTGCGCAGCGCGAACCGGCGCACGTCGCGGTCGTTGGAGGTGAAGGCCCCGTCCTTGAAGATCGGGTGCGAGAACAGGTTGGTGGTCGCCGTGGTGACCACCAGGCCGGTCTCCTCCAGCGCCTTGCGGAACGCGCCGACCCGCTCGTCGCGGTCATGGCCGTCGAAGTCGAACACGTCGTTGTCGTGGAAGTTCACCCCGTACGCGCCGATCTCGGCGAGCTTGCGCACGGCCCGGTCGGCGGGCATGGGCGCCCTGGTCGCCGGTCCGAACACATCGACTCCCGCCCAGCCGACGGTCCAGATGCCGAAGGAGAAGCGGTCCTCGGGGGTGGGCGTGTAGGGGTCTACGCTCATGATCGATCCTCTCGGTGGTGCTGCCAGCCGGCCGTACGGTCGCGCAGCTCGGCGTACTGGTCACGGACATGGGGAGTGGGCGGCCCGTCGTACTCCTGGACCGGCTGGGCCGTCCAGACGGGCGGCTCGGGCGTGCCGGCCAGCGCCCAGGCGGCCTGGCGGGCCGCGCCGAGCGCCACGTATTCGGCCGGCTCGGGGACGGCGACGGGCTTGCCGAAGATCTGGGGGGCGATGTGGCGCACCGCCTCGGACTTCGCGCCGCCGCCGATCAGCAGCACGCGGCGCGGTCGTACGCCCTGCGCGGTCAGGTGGTCGATGGCGTCGGCGAGGGAGGACAGCAGCCCCTCGACCGCCGCCCGCGCCAGGTTCTCGCGCGTGGCGTTGCGGGTGGTCAGGCCGGTGAGCGTGCCCGAGGCGTCCGGCCGGTTCGGGGTGCGCTCGCCGTCGAGATAGGGCAGCAGCGTGAGGCCGCCGGCGCCCGGCGGGGCGGCCAGCGCCAGCTCCGACAGCTCCGCCAGCGAGCAGCCGATCATCGAGGCCGCCGAGGAGAGGATCCTGGCCGCGTTGAGCGTGGCCAGCAGCGGCATGAAGCGCCCGGTCGCGTCCGCGAAACCGGCGACCATCCCCGACTCGTCGGCGGCGGGCACCTCGCTCACCGCGAACACCGTGCCCGAGGTCCCGATGGACACCGCGACGTCGCCGGGCCGCAGCCCGAGCCCGAGCGCCGCGCCCATGTTGTCGCCGGTGCCGGGCCCGATCGCGGCGCCGCCCGGCAGGTGCCCGACGATCTCGTTCGGCGCGGCCACACGGGGCAGCTCGACCTCGTGACCGATCGCGGCCGACACGAACTCGGGCAGATACTCTCCCGTCGCCGGGGACCAGTATCCAGTGCCCGAGGCGTCGCCCCGGTCGGTCGTGAAGGCCCGGCGCTCGCCCAGCCGCCAGGTCAGCCAGTCGTGGGGCAGCAGCACGGCCGCGGTGCGGGCGGCCGACTCCGGCTCGTGCTCGGCCAGCCAGCGGAGCTTGGTGACCGTGAACGAGGCCACGGGCACGCTGCCGGTCAGCTCGGCCCACCGGGCCGGGCCGCCCAGCTCGGCGGTCAGGCGGGTGGCCTGCGGCGCCGACCGCGTGTCGTTCCACAGCAGGGCGGGCCGCACCACCTCGCCGGAACCGTCGAGCGCGACCATGCCGTGCTGCTGGGCCGCCACCGCGACTGCCGCGGCCCGCTCCAGCAGGTGCCGCCCCTTGTCGAGCGCGCTCTCCCAATGGTGGGGATGGCACTCCGTGCCGTCGGGATGCGGGGCCGCGAACTCGTCGACCACTGTGCCGTCACCGGCCCGGCACAGCACGATCTTCGTCGACTGAGTCGAGGAGTCGACCCCGGCCACCAGTGCCTCTGTCACCAGGACTCCATATTAGTCAACTGTATGGATTAAATAGCCTAACAGACCAGCGAATCACCAGGAAGACCCATTAGTCTTAGATTGTGACAAAACCCAGGGAAGGGCCGCTCCGGCACGCCACCATGCGCGAACGCAATCTCGCCGTGGTGCTGGAGCAGGTCGTACGCTGCCAGCCGGTCACCCGTGCCCGGCTCGCCGAGCAGACCGGGTTCACCAAGACCACCGTCTCCAACCTGCTCGCGGTGCTCGAAGGCGCCGGGCTGGTCCAGGACGGCGCGCTGGTCCAGGGCGGCGAGCGCGGCCGGCCCGGGATCGCCGTCTCGGTCAACGGCGACGGCGCCGCCGCGCTCGGGCTGGAGATCAACGTCGACTACCTCGCCGCGTGCGTACTGGACCTGGGCCGGCGCACCCGCTACCACCAGCTCGTGACCTTCGACAACCGGGGGCGTGCGCCCCAGTCGGTGATCTCCTCGCTGGGGCGGCTGGCCGCCGAGGCCGTCGCCGCGGCCGCCGGGCAGGGCCTGGCGGTGGCGGGGGCGACGGTCGCCGTCCCCGGCCTGCTCGACCGGGAGAACGGCCTGGTCCGCCGCGCCCCGAACCTCGGCTGGACCGACGTCCCGGTCAGCACCCTGCTCCGCGACGCGCTGCCCGACCTGCCGATCCCCGCCACCCACGACAATGAGGCCAACCTGGCCGCGCTGGCGGAGCTGTGGTTCGGCGACGGCGCGCGGCACGGCGGCTTCATCCACGTCTCGGGCGAGATCGGGATCGGCGCCGGCATCGTCATGGACGGTCAGGTGCTGCGCGGCACGCACGGGTTCGCCGGCGAGCTCGGCCACCTCGTCGTGGAGCCGGGCGGCGCGCCGTGCACCTGCGGCGGGCGCGGCTGCCTGGAGCAGATCGCCGGTCAGGACGCCATCCTGCGCGCCGCCGGGCTGCCCGCCGTCACGGCCACCACGGCGGCCAAGCCGGACGGCCCGATCAGGGAGCTCCTTGACCTGCTGGAACGCTCGGACCAGCGGGCGCTGGCCGCGCTCGACGGCGCGGGCCGGGCACTCGGCGCCACCCTCGCCTCGGCCGTCAACCTGGTCGACCCCGGCGCGATCGTCCTCGGCGGCATCTTCTCGCCGCTGGCCTCATGGATCGGCCCGGCGGTCGAGGCCGCGCTGGGGGAGGGGAGCGGCTCGCTGCGGACCGCCGTACCGCCGGTGGTCGCCTCGGAGCTGGCGGGGAACGCCGCGGTGCTCGGCGCGGCCGGCGTGGTGATCGAACGCGTCATCGGCCACCCGGCCCTCCTGCTGTCCCCCTAGCGCCTTCACCGACGTAGCGCCCTTCACCGACGAGCGCTCACGCCGATGTCGCGCCCTTCACTGCTGGGCTCACCGATGGGCGGCCGCGGGCGTGCGAGTCGGGGAGCTCGGCGCCGTGGATCGTGCGCGCCACAGCGCGACGGCCGGCCAGAGGCCGCCGACGGCGATCAGCGCGCCGTGCGCGATCCGCAGCGAGTACGGCCCGAAGAACTGCGGGATGAACAGCGCGAACCCCACCGCGAACGGCACCCCGCTCCACCTGGCCAGCGTGCCGGACCGCCACACGGCCACCGCCGCCATGACCGCCCCCACGCCCAGCAGCGCGAGCCCGGCGGCGAACATGGTCACCGCCACCGGCCCGAACCGGAACTCCGCGGCCAGCTCCATCAGCGCCGGGGCGTGGTCGCGCAGCGACCGGCGGGCGATGACATTCAGCCCGAAGTCCTCGGCGCCGTAGTAGGGCAGGGTGAGGCCCGCGCCGATCCACGTCACCGCCGCCGCCCGCAGCGACAGCCGGTCGCCCAGCACCTGGTGCAGTCCCAGGACGGCCAGCCCGGTGAGGATGAAGCCGATCATGGCGGCCAGGTGACCGTATACCCACGCGCCCGACGCCATGGCGGCCGCGTCGTCGCCGGACGGCCGCACGGCCGGATAGATGAGGAACAGCACACCGCCGGCGGCGAAGGCCGCAGAGCTCAGCCGGGCGTTCATGGTCACTCCAAAGGGGAAGGGCATTGCTCTCTTGTGTGAGCAATGCTCTCCCTTTGGAGCGTTGATGTCAAGAGCGGTGCTCTCGCTTAGCGAGCAGGGGTACGAGGGTGCGGTCGCCGAGGCGGGTCATCGCGGCCAGCGGCTTCGTGGCCGCGCCGACCAGTAGCGGCAGGCCCGGCTTGCCCGTCGCCCTGGCCAGGGCGGGGCCGAGGGCGGCCATCATGGCGGTCAGACCCGGCAGCGGCCTGATCCACATGGTGATCTCCTTGATCAGGCCCTGGTCGTCGAGGTGCAGCAGGGCCGACTCCTCGATCTCCTGGCGGCCCAGGCGGGCGGTGGCGGCGAGCATGCGGGTTCGCTCGTCGCCCACGTCCGTGTGGTAGCGCAGATCGGACAGGGCGCTCATCGCCGCCGTGAACAGGTCGCGTACCTGCTCCTGGCCGTGGAAGGTCGCCGTGGCGCTGAGGGGGGAGTGGAAGACCACGTCCGGCGCCAGGGCGGACATGATCGCGTTGACGTTCTTCGCCTCGCCGGCCTCGCGGTAGGCGCGGGCAGGTGAGTCCTGAATGTGAACTGTCATGAGTTCACTTTATCAACCCACTATGCTGGGGTCGTGAACAGGTTCGGGGAGATGCACTGCTCCATCGCTCAGGCCGTCGGCGTGGTCGCCGAGCCGTGGACGCCGTTGATCCTGCGGGATCTTTTCCTGGGGGTGTGCCGGTTCGACGATCTCGCGGAGGATCTGGGCATCTCGCGCAACCTGCTGACGCGGCGGCTGGAGCGCCTGGTGGAGTCGGGGGTGGTGGAGCGGCGGCCCTATCAGGAACGGCCGGTGCGCTTCACGTACACGCTGACCGAGGCGGGCCGTGACATCGTGCCCGCGCTGTTCACGCTGATGGCCTGGGGGGACCGCTGGGCGACCCCGCCCGGCGGGCCGCCCGCACTGCTGGTGCACTCCTGCGGCGAGCAGTTCACGCCGGTCGTGACGTGCCCGCACTGCGGGGGGCGGGCCGACGCGGACACGGTGCGGGCCGTAGGCGGCCCCGGCGCCGCTCAGGGGCCCGGCACGATGGTCCTCGCCGCCCCCGGCAGACGCGACGAGCTCGCCCCCGGCGGACGCGACGGGGCCGCCCCGCAAGACGGCGAGGCGGCCCCGTAAGACACGGCAAAGGCGTCAGATCCGCGCGGGCACCTCGTTGCCCGCGTCGCGGATGGCCTTCGGCAGGTTGACCATGGCCAGCAGGACGAAGCCGATCACGAAGAAGATGATCATCGAGATGATGGCGATCCGGTAGCTGTTGGTGAGCTGGATCGCGATCGTCACCGTCAGGGAGCCGATGAACGCCGACCCCTTGTCGCTGATCTGCAGCAGGCTGAAGTATTCGGCCTCCCGCCCCTTCGGGATCACCAGCGAGAACAGCGAGCGCGACAGCGCCTGGGTGCCGCCCAGCACGATCGAGATGGCGAACGCGAGCAGGTAGAACTGCAGGGCGGCCTTCTCCTGCAGGAAGTACGCGATCAGCACGATCACCGTCCACACCACCAGGCTGCCCAGCACCGTGTGCTTGGTGCCGAACCGGCGGGCCAGCCAGCCCATCAGCAGGGCGCCGAAGAACGCCACGAACTGCACCATGAGGATCGCGCTGATCTGCGTCTCCTTGCTCAGCTTGAGCGCCTCGGAGGCGAAGGCCGAGCTGTTGCCGATGACGGTCTGCACGCCGTCGTTGTAGACGAGGTAGGCCACCAGGAACAGCAGCGTCAGCGGATATTGGCGCAGCTCGCTCAGCGTACGGCCGAGCTGCTTGAAGCTGCCGCCGACAGAGCGCAGCGCCGTGCTCTCGTGGGCCGCGACCGGCCGGTTGCGCAGTCTCAGCAGGGGGACGATCGTGAAGATCGCCCACCACAGGCCCGCCGACATCATGCTGATCCGCACCGACATGCCCTCGTCCAGCCCGAAGCTCTCGTGCTTGAGGTAGAGGACCAGGTTGAGCGCGAGCAGCACGCCGCCGCCCAGATAGCCGATCGCCCAGCCGCGCGAGGAGACGCGGTCGCGTTCCTCGGCGGTGGAGATCTGCGGCAGGAACGAGTCGTAGACCACCACGGACGAGCCGTAGGCCAGGTTGGCCAGGATGAACAGCACCCCGCCCAGCATGTAGCGGTCGCCCTCGAGGAAGTACAGGCCCACGGTGGCCAGCGCGCCCACGTAGGCGAAGCCGCCGAGCATCTCCTTCTTGCGCCCGGTGTGGTCGGCCAGCGCGCCCACGACCGGCAGGAAGAGGATCTGCAGCAGCACCGCCACGGTCAGCGTCAGCCCGAAGAAGGCGGCCGGTCTGATGTCGGCGCCCAGCACGTCCACGTAGCCCAGGCCCGGGTTGGCCTCGGCCAGCTTGTCGAAGTCGGTCGAGCAGGTGGCGGCCGCGATTGAGGGGAAGTCCTTGGCGCAGGCCGCGGTCCTGGCGACCGAGATGAGGTACGGGCTGAGGAAGACCGAGATGATCGTGGTGTAGAAGGCGGAGTTGGCCCAGTCGTAGACGTACCAGCCGCGTTGTTCGCGCCTGCGTGCCGAGGGAGAGTCGGCGGTGTCGTCGGGAGCCGCGGGGGGTGCGGGTACGGGCATGTGTCGTGTCGCTCCTATGCGGCCATGCGGCCCGGATGCCACAGGCCGCGACGCTCCAGCACGTCACGCAGGCCGGTGACGTTGTCGGTCATGACACCGTCGACGCCGAGGTCGAGCAGGTGCTCCATGCGGGCGGGGTCGTTGATCGTCCATACGTGCACCTGCATGCCGATGGCGTGCGCCGTACGGATGAGACGGCCGGTGGTGACGCGCAGGCCGCGGAAGCCCACCGGCACCTGCGCGCAGGGCACGCCCGCGCGCTTGAGCCGGGTCAGCAGCCGGCCGTAGCCGGAGGTCGACGCGGCGGCGCGCAGTGCGGCGACGCCGCGCGGGCCGAGCGCCGAGCAGACCTCCCGGCCGAGCGCGGCCCTGGCCAGCACCAGGCGCTCGTCGGAGAAGGAGGTCAGGCAGATCCGGTCGTAGGCCCCGGTGCGCCGGACCGCCTCGGCGAGCGGCGCGATCGCGGCGGCCTCCTTCACGTCGATGTTGAAGCGGATCTCCGGCCAGCCGCCGAGCAGATCCTCCAGCAGCGGGATCTCGTGCACACCCCCGATGCGCGCCCGCCTGACCGTGCTGTAGGGCAGCTCCGAGATGCGGCCGCGCCGGTCGGTGACCCGGTCGAGGGTGTGGTCGTGGAAGGCGAGCAGCACGCCGTCGGCCGTGGCGTGCGCGTCGGTCTCCAGGTAGCGATAGCCCAGCCGGACGGCCTGCTCGAAGGCCGCGACGGAGTTCTCGGCGCCCTCGGCGGCGCCCCCGCGATGCGCGAAGGCCAGCGGGCCCGGATGATCGAGAAACGCGAAGCGGCGGCTGAGCACGTCCTGAAGTATGCCTTCCGTGGGTGAAAAATAAGGTTACGAATCAGGGAGATTCTGCCATTCCTGGCGCCGGGCCTCGGCCAGCGCGATGGCGGCGGCCACTGAGACGTTGAACGAGCCGACCCGCCCGACCTGCGGGATGTAGCAGACCCCGTCGACGGCGTCGAGCAGGGCCGGTGAGCAGCCGTGGTCCTCGCTGCCGACCACCAGGCACACGTCGCGGCCCAGGTCGGCCTGGTGCAGGGGCACGGCCTCGGCGGTCAGTTCGATGGCCAGCACGGAGTAGCCGTCCTCGCGGGCGGCCTTCACGGCGTCGACGGCGGGGACCGGCTCGTGCCAGGTGACCAGCCGCTCGGTGCCGAGCGCCGTCTTGCCCGCCTTCGGGTTGGTCGGCGGGGTGGCGTTGCCCGCCAGCCAGATCTGGTCGACGCCGAACGCGGCGGCGCTGCGGAAGATCGAGCCGACGTTGAACGGGCCGGTGACCGACTCGAGGATCAGCGACAGCCGGTTCGAGGTGTTTCTGCGCCAGGTGCGGTTGAGCCGCTTGACGTCGGTGGGGCGCAGCTGCCTTCTCATCGGGTTACCTTCAGGATTCGGTAGGCGGCGCGGGAGGCCGCGCGGCCGGCCTGCCAGCCCTGCTCGCCGAGCCAGCGCTGCAGCGAGTCGGAGCCGAGGTGCTTCTGTACGACCAGGTAGGCGACGCCGTCGGGCGTCAGCCGGGTGAGCCAGCGGGTGAGCATCTCGTGCAGGGCGGGCTTGCCAATACGGATAGCGGGATTAGACCAGATAGCCCGAAATTTCACGTCATCGGGTACCTCGTCGATATGCAGCGACCTTACTTTGTCAAGGCGCGCGGCCTGGGCATTGCGCGCCGTGAGCTCCACGCTGCGCCGGTTCACATCCACGGCCCAGACGGTCGCGCCGGGCGCCCGCGAGGCCATGGTCAGCGCGATCGGGCCGTAGCCGCAGCCCAGGTCGAGCAGGTCGCCCTCCTGTGGCGGCGGCGGGACGCTCTCCAGCAGCACGCGGGTGCCGAGATCGACCCGCTCGGGCGAGAACACCCCCCGGTCGGTCTCCAATCGCAGGTGCAGGTCGGGCAGCACCAGGTCGACGGAGCCCGGCCGGCTCGCGGTCCGCGGCTGTTCGGAGAAGTAGTGGGCCACGTGCCAAAACGTTACGGGATCCGGGCACCGAACAGGACCGCGGCACCCGCCACCAGCAGTCCGGCCACGATGGCGGCCACGATGAACCACTGGGTGACCTCCTGGTCCACCAGCTTGAAGCCGAGCGAGGTGCCGATCTGCTCGTAGACGTCACGCAGCTCGCTGCCGGACTCCGCGGCGTAGGCCCGGCCGCTGGTGCCGTCGGACAGTGACTGCAGGGTCTGCTTGTTGACCGGCACGTTCACCGGCCGGCCGTCGATGGAGACGGTGCCCTCCTGCGTGCCGTACGCGATGGTGGAGACCGGCACCCGGGCCTGCTGGGCGGCGTCGATGGCCTCGTTGACGCCCCGGCCCGAGGTGTTGTCGCCGTCGGACAGCAGCACGATCGCGGCCGGTGGCGGGTCGGTGGCGGCCTGCTGGTCGAAGGAGCGCACGGAGTCGAGCGAGTTGAACACCGCCTCGCCGATCGCGGTGCCCGGCCGGGTGGTCAGGTTGCCGATCGCGGTCACGACGGCCTGGTGGTCGGTGGTGGGGGCGATGACCACGTTGGCCGAGCGGGCGAAGGAGACCACGCCGACGTTGAAGCGGTCGGGCAGCTCCCTGGCGAACGCCTGGGCGGCCGCCTTGGCGGCGCTGATCCTGTTGGGCTGGACGTCGTCGGCGTCCATGGACAGCGACACGTCCAGCGCGATCATGATGGTGGCCCGGTCGCGCGGCACCTTCACCTGGTCGGCCGGCTTGGCCGCGCCGATGACCAGGAGCGACATCATGGCCAGGAACAGCAGCGGCGCCACGTGCCGCCGCCAGCCGGGGCCCGCGGGCGCGACCAGGTCGAGCAGCGCGAGGTTGGTGAAGCGCACGGTGTAGCGGCGCCGGGCGAACTGCGCCACGACGTATCCGACCACGAGCAGCGCCACCACCGCGAACAGCCACAACCACGCCGGCGACAGAAAGGTCACCCTGCCTCCTTTTTCGGCATAGGGCCATTGTCGCGCTGTTCGATGGCGGTCCCGCTACGCACGTGCCCTCCGATGGGCGAGATGGGTCATGCGCCGCTGGCGGAGGACGAACTGCGCGATGTCGAACACCCAGTCCCTGTCGGTCCGCAGCACCAGGTGCGCCACACCGGCGCGGCGCAGCGCGGCCTTGGTGCCTTCGCGTTGCAGTGCTGCAGCTTCGGCATAGTCTCGGCGTACTTTAGGGGAAAGGTGCACTTCGCGTACGTGCCCGCTCTCGGGGTCGGCGAACGCGACCCGGCCCACATCGGGGAGTTCGAGCTCGCGCGGATCGATGATCTCCACGGCCAGCACCTGGTGGCGGGCCGACAATCGCTTGATCGGCCGCTCCCAGGGCCGCTCGGCGCCGGGGTCGAGCTCGGGCTTGGCGTCGAGGAAATCCGACACGATCAGCCGCATGCCGCGCCGCCTGCGGGTGGCGGCCAGCACGTCGATGCCCTCCGCCAGGTCGGGCGCGTCGGGTACGGCCTGCCCGCGCGGCGCGTCCATCAGCGAGTGCAGCAGCCCGTACAGGGCGGGCCGCCCGGTGCGCGCCGGCATCCGGTGCACGAACTCGTCGTGCAGCACCAGCGCCCCGAACCGGTCGCCCATCCGGCTGGACAGGAACCCGATCGCGCCCACCGCGGCCACCACCAGGTCGCGCTTGTCACTCTCGGCGGTGCCGAAGTCCATGCTGGGCGACAGATCGGCCAGCGCCCACGTCTCCAGCTCGCGGTCGGCGATCAGGTCGCGGACGTGCGGCACGGTCGTGCGGGCGGTGACCGCCCAGTCCATCCGGCGCACGTCGTCCTCGCCGGGCACGTAGACGCGGCTGTCGCCCGCCTCGCTGCCCGTTCCCGGCAGCAGCCCCAGGTGAGCGCCGTGCAGCAGCCCGTCGAGCCGCCGGGTCACCGTCAGCTCCAGCCGCCGCAGCGCCTGCTCGGCCGTCCTCATCGGCCGCGCTCCGTTTCCGTCATCGGTTCTGGTTCCACACGACGAGGGGCGGCGGTACGGCGTGCAGGATCTGCCGGACGACCTGTTCGGGATCGACGCCGTCGGCCAGCGCGTCGAAGGTGAGCATCAGCCGGTGCGACATCACGTCGACAGCCACGTCCCGTACGTCGTCGGGCAGCAGGTAGTCACGGCCGCGCAGCAGGGCCAGGGCGCGCCCGGCGGAGACCAGGCCGAGCGTGGCGCGCGGGCTGACGCCGATCTCGATGGTGTCGGCCAGCTGGCCCAGCCCGTACTCGGCGGGCGATCGAGTGGACATGACCAGCCGTACGACATAGTCGGCGACGAGCTGGTGGACCGAGATCTGCTCGGCCGCCTCCTGCAGCGCCATCAGCCGCGTGGGGTCCAGCACGCGCTCGGGCGTCGGCGGGGTGACGCTCATGCGGTGCAGGATCTCCAGCTCCTCGTGCGCGCTCGGGTGCGGCACCCGTACGCGGAACAGGAACCGGTCGCGCTGCACCTCGGGCAGCGGGTAGACGCCTTCGGACTCGATCGGGTTCTGGGTGGCCAGCACGATGAACGGCTTGGGCAGCTGGTGCGTGACCCCGGCCAGCGTGACCTGGCGCTCGGCCATCACCTCCAGCAGCGCCGACTGAACCTTGGCGGGCGCCCGGTTGATCTCATCGGCGAGCAGGAAGTTGACGAACACCGGACCCAGTTCGACGTCGAACTTCTCGTTGGAGGGATGGAACACGCGGGTGCCGACGATGTCGCTCGGCACCAGGTCCGGGGTGAACTGGATCCGGGCGAACGTGCCGCCCACCACCGTGGCCAAGGTGGACGCGGCGAGGGTCTTGGCGACGCCTGGCACGCCTTCCAGCAGGCAGTGACCGCGGGCCAGCAACGCGACGACCAGCCTCTCGACCATGTGGTCCTGGCCGACGATCACCCGCCGGACCTCGTCAAGGGTCTGACGCAGCACGGCCGCATCGGTTTCGTCTGGCAAATCTTCGGCGACGCTCATGACGCCATTCCACCAAACGTCCCGCAAACGTGCACGGCGCCGGTCTGTGCTTTCATGGCAAACGTGGCCAGTCCGCTGCAGTACGGAGATCCGCCCCGGCTGGGGCCGTTCGTGGTGCAGGCCCGCCTGCACTCGGCGCCGGCCGGTTTCGTCTACCTCGGGCAGGGGGCGGACGGGCGCGCCGTCTCCCTGGCCGTGCTGACCCGGGGCGCCGCCTTCGACGCCGCCGCGCGCGAACGGTTCGTGACCGTGATGCGCGAGGCCGCGCCCGCCGGCATGCGCGGCTGGCTCGGCCGGGCCACCAAGACGCGCGCCGCGGTGCTGGACGGCGCGCCGGAGGTTCTGGCGATGGAGACCGGCACGGCGCCCTGGGTAGCGGTGCCGTACGCGCCGGGCCGACCGGGGGCCGAGTGGTTCCTGGAGCCGGTGATGGTCGGTGGCACCCTCATCGGCCAGGCGCACGGCCCGGACTTCGTGCCGTACTGGCTGACCGACCGCGCTCCCGCCCTGCCCGGCCAACCGCGCGGCCGCCGGCCGCTCACCGAGACCCGCCGGCGGGTGCTGCTGGCCGCGCTGGCGCTGGCCGTGCTGTTGCTGCTGGCCACGGTGATCGCGTTGCTGCTGATCATGGGCAGGGAGGACGCCGAGCCGCTGCCCAGGCCACTGCCGCCGACGAACTTCCAGCCGACGGCGCCCCCTACGCCGGCCTCGCCGGAGCCGCAGCAGCCGACGCCCAGCCAGACGCCGGCGCCGAGCAAGAGCGGGCAGGGCACGCCGGGGCCGTCGCCCGGCGAGGACACGGGAGACGGCTCGCCGCTCTGACCGCTGTTAATGGGTTTGAGCCTCACGTTACGTGAGGTTCTAGCGTCCGTGGGCATGGAGTTCATCGTTCAAGACACGCTCACGCCCATGGCCGAGCTGCTGGAGCAGCCGCTGGAGCGGCGCCCCGGCCTGCTGCGCGAGCTGCTCGAGCCCATCCGCCAGGTCATCCCGGTGCCTGGCGACATCGTCGACATCCACCACCAGGGCAGCGGCTTCCGGGTGGACGCCGAGGACCCGCGGTATCTGCCCGCGCTCCACGCCATGATGGAGGCGGACGTCCTGGGGCAGATCGAGGGCGAGCTGCACCGGGCCGCCGATCGGCTGTCCCACCTCAAGCTGCCCGAGTCGTTGCGGGTGCTGTTCGTGCTGGGCGATCCCGGCAGCGAGCAGCTGATGAAGGTCACGGGCGGCTACTACGGGATGGGCAGCTCGCCTGGCCTGCTGTACCTGCTCGGCTGGCCGTCGGAGGAGATCATCGGCAGGATCGCGCACTGTGCCGTCCACGAGTTCCACCACCAGGCGCGCTACACCAACGTGCCGTGGCACCCGACGGTGGGGGAGCACGTGATCTCCGAAGGGCTGGCGGAGGCGTTCGTACGGGAGCTGTCGGGGGTCGAGGCCATGGGGCCGTGGTCGTCGATGGTCAGCGGCGAGGAGCTGGAGCGGGCCGACGAGAAGATCATGGCCGACTTCGACCTGGAGGGGATGCACCTCACGTCCGCGTACGTGCTGGGGGACACCACCGTGGCGCGGTTCGGGCAGGAGCCTCGCGGTATTCCGGACATGGCGGGATATGCGGTGGGGTTGCGGCTGGTGGACGCACACCTGGCCGCCACTGGGATGACGGTCGCGGAGAGCACGGCACTACCGCTGTCGCAGCTCGTACGGCGGGGCGAGGCTTCGTCTTAGCCGGGTGAGGCCAGATCTCGGCGGGGTGATCTCAACGGGGCGATCTCAACGGGGCGAGACGAAGCCCGACTCGTAGGCGGCGATCACGGCCTGGGTGCGGTCTCGCGCGCCCAGCTTCGTGAGCACGTTGCCGACGTGCGTCTTGACGGTCTCCTGGCTGACGACCAGCTCGGTGGCGATCTCGCCGTTGGACAGCCCCCTGGTCATCAGCCGCAGCACGTCACCCTCGCGGCCCGTCAGCCGCCCGATGCCGGGCACCGAGGCGGGCCGGGCCGCAGGGGACTGACGGCCGGCCAGCGTCCGGATCGCCGCCGGGAACAGCAGCGACTCCCCGGCCGCCACCAGCTTGATCGCGTGGACCAGCTCGTCGGTCCTGGCCCGCTTGAGCAGGAACCCGCTGGCGCCCGCCCGCAACGCCTCGTAGACGTAGTCGTCGTTCTCGAACGTGGTGACCACCAGCACCTTGGGCGCCTCGTCCATGGCCACCAGGCGCCGGGTGGCCTGGATGCCGTCCACGGCGGGCATGCGTACGTCCATCAGGACCACGTCGGGCCGCTCGCGGCGCACCACGGGCACCACCGCGGCACCGTCACCGGCCTCGCCGACCACGCTCAGCCCCGGCTCGGCGTCGATGATGACCCGCAGACCGGCCCGGATGAGGTCCTCGTCGTCGGCGATCACGACCTTGAGCGTCACGAGCCCGCCCGCCGGAACGTCGCCCGCCGGGGCGCCGCCCGCCGGGGCGCCGACCGTGGCTGTGCCGATCGCCGGGACGCAGACCGTGGCGATGTCAACCATGAGGGTGTCGACCATGAAGGGGCCGAGCATGGGGGTGTCACGGAACCGACCGTAGTGGCAGCCGGACGGACACGCGCCAGCCGCCCTCCACCGGTCCCGCCTCCAGATCGCCGCGCAGCAGCCGGACACGCTCCCCCATGCCGGTCACACCCCGACCACCCGACCGGCCGCCGGATCCGGCGGCCGACCGGCTGTCCGGTTCCATGCCCGGCCGCTTGGTCTGCGCGCTTGACCGATGGGTCTGTCTGGTCTGTGCGCTTGACCGACCATCCAACCGGGCGCCGGTCGCGGCGGTCCCGTTGGTGATCTCCACTCTCAGGTCGTCGTCCTGTACGGCGACGGCCAGGCGTACCGGCCCCTGACCGTGTTTGATGGCGTTGGTCAGTGCTTCCTGGACGATCCGGTAGGCCTCCCTGGAGACCACGGCGGGCACGCCGGTCAGGTCGCCCACCTCGGGGCGCACGTCGGCGCCGGTGGCGGTGGCGAGGTCGCCGAGATCGGCCAGTGTCGCCTGCGGCGGCCCGGCCTCCGGGGGCGGGGAGCCGTCGCGCAGGACGCCGAGGACGTGGTCGAGATCGTCCAGGGCGGCGCGGGCCGACTGCTCGATGGCCGCCAGGGCCGTCCTGGCCGTCTCCGGGTCACGGTCGAGCACCCGCCCGGCCGCGGCGGCCTGGAGGGTGACGACGCTCAGGGCGTGACCGACGGAGTCGTGCAGTTCGCGCGCCAGGCGGTTGCGCTCGGCCAGCGTACGGGCCTGACGCTCGGCCGCGGCCAGTCGTTCGCCCGGGGTGGGGCCGAGCAGCGCGGGGGCCAGCCGGGCCAGCAGGGCGCCCCCACCGGCCGCGACCAGCACCACCGCGCCCAGCACGACCAGCCCGAGCAGCGGCCAGCCCAGTGCCGCCCAGCCCGGCTCGACGTCGAACCCCAGCAGGCGCGCGGGCCCGCCGACGAACGGCACCGCGAACGTGAAGACCGTGAACGGAATCCCGGCCAGCGTGAACCCGCTCGCCACGCCGCCGACTCCCAGGTGGAGGGTGTACCAGGCGGTCGTGCGCCACCGTTCCTCCCACGACCGGCGCGCCTGCCTGGGCGGCGTCTCCACGCCGACGCCGAGCAGCCCTTGGGCGGCGCTCACCTCCAGCGCCCGTACCGGCAGGAACAGCCCGGTCAGCGTCACCACCGGCAGCACCGCCACGAACACCCCGAGCTGGGCGGGCAGGAACATATTGACCGACTGGCCCTGGAGCAGGCCCGACGTCAGGACCCCGGCCATCATGTACGGCATCAGCAGCGCGCCGCCGAGGATCAGGCACGCCCATCGCCGGGGCAGGTTCCATCTCACACTCGCGATTGTATGTCGATGGTTATTCGCTCTCGGTGGAATGCGCCTTTAGAGAAATGCGCCCCCAGCGAAAAGGAGCTGGAATTCCGGCGGTCCGGGTCTAGCGTCGTTGAATAGTTCGAGAGAAAGGCGATTCCATGACGGAGACCCAGCGCGCGGCCTGGCCTGACCAGGTAAGCCAGCGCCTGCTGAAGGAGCGCATCCTTGTTCTCGGCCAGGAGGTCGACGACGAGATATGCAATCGGCTGTGCGGCGAGCTCCTTTTGCTGGCGGCTGAGGACCCGAATCGGGACATAACGCTTTACATCAATTCGCCCGGCGGATCGGTGACCGCGGGGATGGCTCTTTACGACATGATGCAGTTCGTCCCGTGCGACGTCGCGACGGTCGCGATGGGCTTCGCCGCCTCCATGGGGCAGCTGCTGCTGTGCGCCGGCGCCCCCGGCAAGCGCTACGCGCTGCCCAACGCGCGGATCGTCATGCACCAGCCGCTCGGCGGCATCGGCGGCTCGGCCAGCGACATCCAGATCCAGGCGGAGAGCCTGCTCTACACCAAGCGCAGGCTGGCCGAGATCATCGCCCAGCACACCGGCCGGCCGTTGGAGCAGATCCAGGCCGACTCCGACCGCGACCGCTGGTTCACCGCGCAGGAGGCGCTCGAATACGGATTCGTCGACCACCTGGCCGAGGGGATGAACTGACATGAGCGGACGTTACGTGCTGCCCTCGTTCACCGAGCGCACCTCTTACGGCATCAAGGAGATGAACCCGTACAACAAGCTGTTCGAGGACCGGGTCATCTTCGTGGGCACGCCGATCGACGACACCAGCGCCAATGACGTGATGGCGCAGCTGCTGACGCTGGAGTCGCTCGACCCCGACCAGGACATCAACATGTACATCAACTCGCCGGGCGGCTCGTTCACCGCCATGACGGCGATCTACGACACGATGCAGTTCGTCCGGCCGGAGATCCACACCGTCTGCATCGGCGAGGCGTCCTCGGCCGCCGCGGTCCTGCTAGCGGCGGGCACGCCCGGCAAGCGCGCCGCCCTGCCGCACGCCCGCATCCTGCTGCACCAGCCCGCCACCGAGGGCGGCCGGGGCCAGTCGAGCGACATGGAGATCCACGCCAGGGAGATCCTGCGCATGCGCGACCAGCAGGAGGCCATGCTGGCCCGGCACACGGGCAGGACGGAGCTGGAGGTCAGGAAGGACATCGAGCGGGACCGGATCTTCACCGCCGAGCAGGCACGCTCGTACCACCTGATCGACGACATCTACGCCTCCCGGAAACGGACACTGACCACCACCCGCTGAGGCGTGGAACCGGACGCTGGCAGCCACGCCCGCTGAAGCACGCAGTGGCCGCCGGCCGCCTCGGCCGGCCGACCACGGCCACGTCGGCCACCTCGGGGTGGCGGCCGAGCACCTCGGCCACCGAGGCGGGCCGCCGGCGGCTGCCTGCTGAAGTGCGGACGCGTGAAGTGCGGACGCGGCCACCGACGGCGAGGACGAGGACGCGCGGGGCGGCCTGCTTTGAGCCTGGTGTGTAGCGGCCGTCCCGCGCCCTTCGGGACCAAAGGGGCATCCCACCTGACCTACTGCGAAAGCAGGACATATACGCTTCTGGCGGTTCTCGGGGGAAATCGGGGGAGTGGCGTGCCGCTGGAGCATGTGGTGTTGGTGTTGGCGGCTGCCCTGTGCGCGGGCTGGGTCGACGCCGTCGTGGGTGGTGGCGGGCTGGTGCAGTTGCCCGCGGTGATGGTGACGGGCATACCGCCCGTACAAGCGATGGCCACCAACAAGCTCTCCTCCGTCTTCGGCACCGCCTCGGCCGCCGTGACCTACGCGCGCACCACGAAGCTGGACCGGGCGGTCGCGCTGCCCGGCGTGGGGCTGGCCGTGGTCAGCGCCGGGCTGGGCGCCCTGGCAGCGGCCGCGATCTCGGCCGAGGTGCTGCGCCCCGCCGTGATGGCGGTGCTGGTCGGTGTGGCCGCCTTCGTGACGCTGCGTCCGGCTATGGGCTCGGTGCCGCAGCCCCATCTGCGGACGAACGGCCGCGTCGTGGCGGCGGTGACGATCGCGGGCGTGGGCATCGCCTTCTACGACGGCATCATGGGGCCGGGTACGGGGACCTTCCTGATCATCGCGTTCACCACGATCCTCGGGCTCGACTTCGTGTCGGCCTCCGCCTCGGCGAAGATCATCAATACCGGGACCAATCTGGGCGCGCTGTTCGTGTTCGGCTGGCAGGGTCACCTGCTGTGGGGGCTGGGCCTGGGGATGGCCGTCTGCAACGTGGCGGGCGCGCAGCTGGGCGCCCGCATGGCGCTCAAGCGCGGCACGGGCTTCGTCCGCGTCGTGCTGCTGTGCGTGGTGGTGGCCATGGTGATCAGGCTGGGCTGGCAGCAGTTCGGCTAGGACCCGACCGGCAACCGTCAACCGGTTCCGACCCGACCGGTTCCGACCCGACCGGTTCCGACACGACCGGTCCCGACACGACCGTTTAGGATCCGACCGGCTCGGTCGTACGAGTGCGTAGCGCGGTCGCGGCCAGCGCCACGAACGCGGCCAGCAGCGCCGGTACGGCCAGTGCCCGCGGCAGCCCGGAGAGTTCGGCGATGCCCCCGATGAGCACCGGCCCGGACAGGAACCCCAGATAGCCGATGCTCGCCACCCTCGCCAGCGCCCGCCCCGCGAACGCCGGGTCACGATGCCCGGCGGCGGAGAACACCTGCGGCACGATGCACGACAACCCCGCCCCGAAGCACCCGAACCCGGCCACCGCCGCCACCGGATGCCCGATCGTCAGGGCCAGTCCCAGCCCGGCGGCGGCCAGCAGCCCGCACCCGCGCACCAGCGCCACCGGCCCGAAGCGGGCGGCCAGCCGGTCCCCGGCCAGGCGTCCCGCCGTCATCATGATGGAGAACGCCGCATATCCCGCCGCCGCGAACCCCGCGGACGCGGCCAGGTCCTCCCGCAGGTAGACCGAGCTCCAGTCGGCCGCCGCGCCCTCGCCCACCAGGCAGCAGAACGCCAGCACGCCGAGGAAGAGGATGCCCTTGGGCAGCCCCGGGCGTACTCCGTCGGCCGAGATCACCGGGGCAGGGCGGGAGCGTAGCGCCCAGGCCGCCGCCCACGCGGCCAGGAGCGCGATCACCGCCCCGACGGACAGGAACGTGACGGCGGGGGAGAGCGCCAGGTGCGCGAACAGCCCGCCGGCCGCGGCGCCGGCGAACCCGCCGATGCTGAACACCGCGTGGAAGGACGACATGATCGGCCGTCCCCAGGCGCGTTCCACCTCCACCGCGTTGGCGTTCATCGAGACGTCCAGCACCCCGTGCACCACGCCGAACCCGAACAGCGCCGCGGCCAGCGTGCCCAGGTTCGCGGCGTAGGCGGGCAGGACGAGCACGACTCCCTGGAGCAGCGCGGCCGGGATCATGACGCGGCTGCTGCCGTAGCGGTCGACGAGGCGGCCGACCGCCTGCATGCCCACCACCGCTCCGGCGGCGATGGCCAGCAGCGCCAGGCTCAGCCGCCCGTCGCTCAGCCCGAGGTTCTCCTTGATGGCCGGAATCCGGGCCGTCCAGGTGCCCACGGCGGCCCCGGCGAGGAAGAACAGCAGATAAACGGCGACCCGGGCGCGGCTCACGGCGACTCCTGAGCGAGACGGGCGGTGACTCGGGCGCGGTTCAACGGCGACTCCTGGACGAGACGGACGGCTACTCGGGGCCGCTTCACTGGGACTCCTGTACGAGGCGGACGGCGACCCCGGCGGCCGCCAGGGCGTCGTGCTGCTCGCGCGGAATGCCGTCGTCGGTCACCACCACGTCGAGCCGCGAGATCGGGCAGACCGCGCCGAACGCCGTCCTGGCGAACTTGCCCGAGTCGCACGCCACGATCACCCGCCTGGCGGCGGCGATGGCGGCCTGCTTGACGGCCACCTCCGGCAGGTCGTGGGCGGTCAGCCCGTGCTCGGCGGACAGTCCGCAGCAGCCGATCACCGCCGTGTCGAAGCGCAGGGCCTTGATGGAGGTCTCGGTCAGGGGGCCCATGAAGTTCAGCTCGCCCTGCCGTACCTCTCCGCCGGGCAGCACCAGACGTACGCGCGGCGCCGCGGCCAGCAGTGACACCGACTGGAGCGCCAGCGGCAGCACGGTGAGCCGGCGGTCCAGCAGCGCGCGCGCCACTTCCAGCGCGGTCGTGCCACCGTCGAGCAGCACCGCCTCGCCGTCGGCGATCAGCCCGGCCACCTCGGCGCCGATCCGCTGCTTGGTCTCGACCGCCTCGCGCTCCCGCACCCCGAACGGCGGCTCCTCGCCGCGCAGCAGCAGCGACAGAGCGCCGCCTCTGACCCTGCGGAGTACGCCCTGCTGGGCCAGCTCGTCCAGATCGCGGCGGATCGTCATCTCTGACACGCCGTGCTCGGCGGCCAGCTCGGCGACCGAGACGCTGTCGTGGGTGCGGAGGGCGTTCATGATGGACATCACACGTTCCATGTGTTCATACAAACACGAATAATGTGCGCAATACAATGGGGGCCATGCGCGCCAGCCGTCTGCTCTCCCTCCTGCTGCTCCTGCAGGCGCGCGGCCGGATGACCGCCACCGACCTGGCCGCGGAACTGGAGGTGTCGGTCAGGACCGTCTATCGCGACGTCGAGGCGCTGTCGGCCGCCGGCGTTCCGGTCTACGCCGATCGCGGCCCGGCGGGCGGCTACCAACTGCTCGACGGCTACCGCACCCGGCTGACCGGGCTGACGGCAGAGGAGGCGTCGTCGCTGTTCCTGGCCGGCCTTCCCGGGCCCGCGGCCGAGCTGGGGCTGTCGGAGGTGGTGGCGAGCGCGGAGCTGAAACTGCTGGCCGCGCTGCCGCCCGAGCCGCGCTCGCACGCCTCCCGGATGCGCGAGCGCTTCCTGATGGACGTACCCGGCTGGTACCGCGACGCGGACGACGTGCCGCACCTCAGCGAGGTGGCCGCGGCGGTCTGGGAGCAGCGGCGGCTGCGGATGACCTACCGGCGCTGGGGCCAACAGGACGTCGAGCGGGAGGTGAACCCCTACGGGCTCGTGCTCAAGGGCGGCTCCTGGTACCTGATCGCCGCCCCCGACGGGCAGACGCCGCGCACCTACCGGGTGGCCCGCATTCTGACACTGGAGACCCTGCCCGGCGGGTTCGACCGGCCCGAGGGCTTCGACCTAGGCGACTTCTGGCAGGACTATTCGCGCGAGTTCCGCGAACGCATGTACACCGCCGAGGCCGTCATCAAGGTCGCCCCCGGCACCGACAGCCTGCTCGCGTACACGATGGGCAACGACGTCGTCACCGCCGCGCTGGCCGAGGGCGGCGAGCCCGACGCGGAGGGCTGGCGCACGCTCACCGTACCGATCGAGTCGCTCACGCACGCCCGCTGGCTGCTGCTGCGGCTCGGGGCGAGCGTCGAGGTGCTCGGACCGCCCGAACTGCGCGCGCTGATGGCCGAGGCGATCGCGGAGCTCGGAAAAATCTACGGCTGAATCCGGGCGATTCTGCCACGATGCCCCACATGTATCTCATCGCATTCGTTGGCGCGTGCATCTTGGTGGCGATGGTTCCCGGGGTGAGTACCGCGATCATTCTCAGACAGACCCTGCGGGCCGGGCGCGGTTCCGGCCTGGCCGCCACCCTGGGCAACGAGGCCGGCATCCTGATCTGGGGGCTGGCCGCCGCGTTCGGCCTGTCGGCGCTGGTGCTGGCCTCGCAGGTGGCCTACGACGTGATGCGCGTCGCGGGCGCGGTGCTGCTGGTCGTGATGGGCGCGCAGTCGCTCTGGCAGGCCCGCCGCAAGGACGCGCCGCCGGTCGAGGTGGACGCGGTCAGCGGGCGGCGCAGGTCGTTCCTGGCCGGATTCGGGACCTGCCTGGCCAACCCGAAGGCGGCGGTGTTCGCGATGTCGTTCCTGCCGCAGTTCGTGCCGCGCGGGCAGAACGTCCCGCTCACCCTGGTCACGCTCGCCGTCGTCTGGGTGCTCGTGGACCTGCTCTGGTACGGCCTGCTCATCTGGACCGTCGCCAAGGCCAAGGCGTTTCTGGGCCGCCCGGCGGTCAGGCGGCGGTTGGAGCAGATCTCCGGCGTCGTCCTCATCGGCCTCGGCCTGAGGCTCGTCCTGGATTCGCGATGACGGGCCGCTGGGCTACGTTAAGGGGATGACGAACGACCTGGCGACGCTGATGCGGCAGGCGCAGGACGAGGATCCGCTGCGGGCGCTGCAGGCCACCACTGCCTTGCGGCACGAACTCGAGCGCATGGAGGCGGTGCAGGTGCGCCGGGCCAGGGTGGCCGGGCTACCGTGGGCGCAGATCGCCAACGCGATCGGGGTGAGCAAGCAGGCCGTGCACAAGAAGTACGGCAGGGGCTAGCGTTCGGTTCCTCAGCGTGCGCGCCATTTGTCGAGGAGCTGGGGCAACTCCCGCTCCACGAACTCGAAGTAGTCGCGCATTCTGGCCAGGTTCGCGCCGGCCACGGTGCCGTCGCCGCCGACCGCCTCGACCGCGGCCGACGCCTCGCCGGTGATCTGCCGGAAGATCGGCATCTTGGTCAGCGTGAGCTCGTACCAGGCGTCGTCGGGCAGGCGGTAGACGTCGCGGCGGGATCCGGGCACCGGCTCGCGCACCACCAGGTGCATCTGCGTGAGCAGACGCACCGCGCCGGAGATGGCGGCCGGGCTGACGCCGAGCCGCTCACCGAGCTCGGCGGCCGTCAGCGTCCGCTCCTCGGCCGCCATCATCGTGAACAGCACCCGCGCGGCCATGGGCGGCAAGCCCCAGTCGGAGAAGATCCGCGCCATCCGCTCGACCGTGTGGCGCACGGCCTCCTCGTCACGACTCACAGGCGGATTCTACGGGCTTCACAAACGGGCGAAACTTCCCGCGTGTTTGCGCAGGGTGAGGGCGGCGACGATGACCCTCACCGCTTCCGGTCCCTCGTCGCAGCCGAATGCACCGACGACCAGGGCACCGAGATCAGCATCTGGCAGTCCGCGCCCGGCTTCTGACCGGCGGGCCGCTCGGGGAGGGTGCGCCCGTCAGTCGGGGGCCTTCACGGTGGCGATGCCGAGCGTGCTGGTCATCGGGAGAATGCCCGCCTCGAAGACGGCTCCCAGGACGGGCTGGATGAGCTGAGCCAGCCGATCGGCGCGCTGTTCGCCCAGCTGCCGCCACGGCTCGGCGGCCAGGTCGTCGGTCATCCGCTCGACCTGGTCGCGCAGCGCCCGGCCCTGGTCGGTGGCCTGGCCCTCGGTGTCCACCAGGCCGCGCCCGGCCAGCCGGTCCTGGGCGGCGGCCCACTCGCTCTCGCTCCAGCCGCGCCCGGCGAAGTTGGCCACCGGGGCGCCGCCGATCGCGGCCAAGGAGACCAGCGACTCGCACGGGTCCAGCTCCGACGCCTGCAGTGCCACCAGGTGGCCGTCGCCGCGGTGCTCACGCAGCACGGTGGCGGCGTGCCAGAGCGCCAGGTGCGGCTCATCGGGCCAGGGCAGGTCCAGGTTGGCCGCGGCGAACGGCCGTCCGCCCACCGTCACGCTCTCCGCCACCCGCCGGGCCAGCTCGGCGGCCTCGCCGAGCGCCCCGACCCCGTCGCCGAGCAGGGTCCGATAGGTACGGTCCACGGCCCGATGGCGGGCGCGCAGCACCTCTGCGGGACTCGCGGTGTCCCAGACGGCCGGAACGTGTTCGGCGATCGTCCGCGGGCTGAAGCTGTAGTAGGTGGCGAAGGCCAGGTTCGTGCCCGCGCGGCCCAACGGCGCGGTGCGGTAGGCGAAGTAGCTCGGCCAGCGCGACTCCACGTCGTAGCCGATCGCCGCCGCCTCCTCGAAGGCCTGCGGGGAGAAGTACAGCGCCGCGTGGATCGGCTCCAACTGGTGCCACATGCGCCGGGCGAGTCTGCCATCGATGGACATGCCGATTCCTCACTGTCTAGGTAAGCTATGACAGTGACGATAGACTCCTGGCGCATCACTGGTCAATCGCAAATAGACAGTTATGTTGGCCGGTGGGTGGAGCTCGCCGTCCTCCTGGTGAACGTACTGGCCGTGGGCGAGGCGCATGGGCGCGATCTTGAGCCGCCGGCCGGCGGGGCCGCGCGCCGTGCCGCCGTACTCGATGCCACGGCCCGCCTCGAGCGGCCGCCCGCCGGGGGGCTGACCGCCGCCGACGCCGACCACCTGGCGGAGGTGGCCGCCGAGCTGCGGCCCGTCTTCGGCGGCGGTCCCGATTCCGTCGCGTCGCTCAACGCGCTGCTGGTACGGTACGCGGCCGTCGCCCACCTGGGCGGAGAGCCGCCCATGCTGGCCTTCCACCAGCCGGGAGCCCCACTGGTCGACGCGTGGGCCGCCGACATCGGCACGGCGCTGGCCATGGTGATCGGGGTGGGGCAGGGGGTACGGCTCCGGTCGTGCGAGGCGGAGGGGTGCTCGCTGGTCTTCTTCGACGTGACGCGTAACGCCTCGCGGCGGTTCTGCGGGCTGTCGTGCCAGAACCGCGCCAAGGCCAGCGCGTATCGCGCCCGGCGGCGGACCTAGGGTAGCCATGGTTTCCCGGGTGGTTTGTCACGTAACCGGGCTCCATCCGTGTGACGGTCCGTGGTGGCTGGTGTCCTTTTGGAGGGATACCCCCTTCGGGGGGTGGAGAGAGGGCGGTCCGTCGGGGCGGAGGTCCTATGGAGGGACATCCTCTTCAGGGGGTGGAAGAAGGTGGTCCCTCGGGGCAGAGGCCCATGGAAGGGCACCCCCTTCGGGGGAGGAAGAACGGAGCCAGGGCTGGGGGAGTGGCGGGCCAAGCGAGGGCTTGGCTTGGGGGGTAGGCAGGTGTGGCGGGGAGGCTACCGGCGGTTGAGGGCGAGAGGTAGCACGACGTGGTCCACGAGGCGCCGGGCCAGCTCGCTGTCGACGGGCTCGCCGCTCACCAGCGCGCGGAAGAACAGGACCGCCGGGCCCACCTGCCACAGCAGGTCGGTGTCGGCGCTGCGGGACAGCTCGCCCCTGGTCCAGGCCCGCTCGAACACCTCCAGCGTCAACCGGCGGCGCGTCGCGACGTAGTTCTGCTGCACCGCGCGCGCCAGGTCGGCGTTGTGCAGGATCTCCCCGACCAGCCCGGCGACGACGTCGCTCAGCCGGGCCAGCTCGCCCACCAGCGACTCCATCAGCCCGAGCAGATCGGCCCGCAGCTCACCCGTGTCGGGCGCCACCGGCGTGGTGGAGACGGCGTTGACGAATGCCGCGACCACCAATTCCGCCTTGGACGGCCAGCGCCGGTAGACGGTGTGCTTGCCCGCCTTCGCGCGTGCGGCCACGGCGTCGATGGTCAGCCGGTCGTAGCCGGTTTCGCGCAGCACATCGAGCACGACGCCGAGCAGTTCGGCCTCGCGCGCCGGCCCGCCCCGCAAGGGCGTCACGGACATGACTTCAAGAGTAGGCGTCAGCGCTGCCAGACTGTCAGGTCCATAGTGATGTAGTTGCTGTCACCCTCGCTGACCTTCGTCACCTTGACGAGGCCGATCGTGTTCCGGCCGAAGACGCACACGAGCCTGCCTTCGGCCTGGTCGGGTTCGTAGGTGCTCATGTACTTGGTGTTGTCGACGCGCGCCTGATGAGTGCCGGTCTGTCTGGAGTCGAGCACGGCCATCTTGTCCGCGGCGAGGCCGGCGGCGCCGTATCTGACGTCGTCCTCGTTCTCCGTCGGGTGGGCGGGTGCCTGTCCGGTGACCGTGACGATCGCGGCGGGCTGGGCGAGCGGAGTGCCGTCGGCGGCGCCCGGCCTGATCAGCCCGGCCGTGGCGGCCGTCGCGACCACCGCGGCGGCCACGGCCGCCCCCGCCACGACGCCGAGCCCGAACGTGCGCCGCGTGCGCCAGACCTCCCAGCGCGAACACGTCGGCGGCGGAGCCCAGCGATTGCCAACATCTCTTCGCGAAGAACTCTTTGCGAAGAGATGTTGGCAATCTAGGGTGGGGGCATGACGTCAGTCGTAGTTCTCGATGCCAAGGGCTTGCGGGCCCTCGCTCACCCGGTGCGGGTGGAGCTGGTCCAGTTGCTGCGCAAGTACGGTCCTTCGACGGCCACCCGGCTGGCCGAGCGCCTCGGCGTCAACTCCGGTACGGCCAGCTACCACCTGCGCAGGCTGGCGGCGGCGGGCTTCGTCGAGGAGGACGCCGAACGCGGGAACGCGCGGGAGCGGTGGTGGCGCGCGGTGCACGAGGTGACCCGGCTGACCTCCAGCGACGTGGCCAGGCAGGAGCCCGAGGCGCTGATGGCATACCTGCGCTCCGTGGCCGCCGCGCACAGCCTGCTGACACAGCGCGCGCTGAACGAACTGCAGACCATGCCCCGCCCCTGGTTCGATGCCTTCGACATCAGCCACTGGGCGCTCCGTCTCACCCCGGAAGAGGCGGAGCGGATGCGTGAGGAGCTGCTGTCCGTGATCGACCGTTACCGGCGAGACGCGTCCGAGCAGACGGCCGAGGGTGCCGAACGCGTGTCGCTGGTCATGCACCTGCTGCCGGAGCCGGACGGATCGGAGGTGGATCCGTCATGACTCCTCCTGCGACCGGACGGTCCTTACGCCCGCTGGCCGGTGTTCTGGCCGCCATGGCGATGTCGTTGACCGGCACCCGGGTGTCGGCCATCGCGCTGCCGTGGTTCGTGCTCGTCACGACCGGCAGCGCCGCCATGACCGGGCTCGTGGCCTTCTGCGAGATGGCGCCGTACGTCCTGGTCAAGCTGCTCGCGGGGCCGCTGGTCGATCACCTGGGCCCGCGCCGGGTCTCGTGGGTCGCCGACGTGGTGAGCGCCGCCGGAGCCGGGGCCGTGGCTCTGCTGCACGCGCTCGACCTGCTGGCCTTCCCGGCGTTGCTCGGGCTGGTGGCACTGATCGGCGCGGCTCGTGGGCCCGGCGATCTGGCCAAGGAGATCATGGTGCCGGAGGCGGCCGAACGTGGCCGGATACCGCTGGAGCGGGCCGCGGCACTGTCGGGCGTGACCGAACGGCTGGCCGCCACCTTGGGTCCGGCGATGGGCGGGGCGCTGGTGGCGCTGGCCGGTCCGCTGGTGGGGCTGGCGCTCAGCGGGGCCTGCTTCGCGCTCGGCTCCGTCGTCATCGTGTGGGCGCTGCCACGCACCCAGGCACGGTACGCGGGCGCCCCGATCCCCGCCCCGGTGCTGGAGGCGGGGGGCTACTGGCGGCGATTCGCCGAGGGGGTCGCCTTTCTGCGGGCCGAGCCGATGCTGCTGGCCCTCACCCTCATGGTCGCCGTGACGAACCTGCTGGACGCCGCGTTCGCCCAGGTACTCGTGCCGGTGTGGGCCCGGGAGTCCGGCCATGGCCCGGCCGTGATCGGGCTGAACAGCGCCGCCATGGGATTGGCCGCGGTCGGCGGGAGCCTGGTGGCCGCCGCGGTGGCGCACCGGATGCGGCGGCGGGCGGTGTTCTTCGTGGCCTTCCTGGTGGCGGGGCCGCCGAGGTTCCTGGTCCTGGCGATGGACGCGCCGGTGTGGGTGATGCTGGTCGTGTTCGCGGTGAGCGGGCTCGGCTGCGGGCTCATCAACCCGATTCTGGGCGCCATCCTCTTCGAGCGGGTGCCGCGACGGCTGCTGGGGCGGGTCAACGCGCTGGGAGACTCGCTGGCCTGGGCCGGGATTCCGCTGGGCGGGCTCATGGCCGGCGCGGCGGTGGCCGCCGCCGGACTGTCGCCGGTGCTGGTCGCGTGCGGGGCGGCCTACTTCCTCACCATCGGGCTGACCGGGTTGCGCCGTGAATGGCGGCAGATGGACCAGCCCCGTGGCGTGGGCTCGCCCTCCGCGCCGGCATCAGCCGAAAGCATCGGTACGGAGAGCAGCCGCAGCCCATGACCGGACGGGGGAAGCCCGCCCCGACGGCCTGTCCGGTGAGCACTAATCTGTGGACGTGTCCTCCTACCTCACTCTCAGCGCCGCCATCGAGCACGAGACGGAGGCCCGCCGCTCCCGTTTCGTCTGCGCGCTCGCCCCGGCGAGGACGCCCGCGGAAGCCTCGGCCTTCATCGCCGAACGCCGCCACCTGCACCCGAGCGCCTCCCACAACTGCACGGCCTACGTGATCGGCGATGACCGGAAGGGCGACGACGACGGCGAACCAGGCGGCACGGCGGGCACCCCCATGCTCCAGGCCCTGACCGGCAGAGGCTTCAACGATGTGGTGGCGGTGGTGACCCGCTACTTCGGCGGCACCCTTCTGGGCGCCGGCGGCCTGGTCCGCGCCTACAGCTCCGCGGTGACGGAGACCCTGGACCAGGCGGTACCGATCCGCATGATCCCGGCGACGCTCTTCGAGGTGACAGTGGCCCACGACCAGGCGGGCCGCATAGAGAACGACCTACGGGCATCGAGACACCCCATCAGGGAGGTTTCCTACGGCAGCAAGGTCGTCTTCACAGTGGCGGTGGGGGACGACGAGACGGCCGCCTTCACGGACTGGCTGGCCACCCTGACGGCGGGCAGGGCTCAGGTGACACCGGGCAACAGAATCCACGTAGTCGGTTAAGAATGCGGCCGTAACGGCGGCCGGCCCTGTGCGGGCTCAGCGGCCGTGTCCCTGGAGGCCCTCAGCCACGTACGGCGGGTGGGTCTTCCCAGGCTTGCCGTAACAAAACATTAGACCATAACAAGAAACCAGCAGGTCATCCCTCGAGGGCGTACTGCATGACGCGGAACTTCGCTTGCGCCTCGGCGAGTTCGGAGCTCGGGTCGGAGTCGCCCATGATGCCGGCGCCCGCGAACAGCCGCGCCCGGCGCCCCCGGACGATCCCCGACCGCAGCGCGATCCCCCACTCCCCGTCCCCGTGCGCATCGATCCACCCGACCGGACCCGCGTAGCCCGCGCGGTCCATCCCCTCCAGCTCCCGGATCACCTTGATGGCGGTGTCGGTGGGCGTGCCGCCCACGGCCGCGGTCGGGTGCATGGCGGCGACCACGTCGAGCACCGACGCGCCGTCGGCCAGGCGCCCGGTCACGTGGCTGGCCAGGTGCTGGACGTTGGGCAGCATGAGCAGTTCAGGCTCGTCGGGCGTCTGCAGCGACGAGCACAGCGGGGCGAGCGTCTCGCGTACGGACGCGATCGCGCACTCGTGCTCGTGCCGGTCCTTGGCCGAGGCGAACAGCGCCGCGCCGCGCGCCAGGTCGTCGGCCGGACCGGTGCCGCGGGGCGTGGTGCCGGCCAGGACGAGCGACTCGATCTCCTTGCCGGTGCGCCGGATGAGCAGCTCGGGGGTGGCGCCGACCAGGCCGGCGACGGAGAAGGTGTAGCAGTCGGGATAGCGCTGTGCGAGGCGGTCGAGCAGGAGGCGTACGTCGATCGGCCGCTCGGCCGTGGCGATCAGGTCGCGGGCCAGGACGACCTTCTCCAGCTCGCCCTCGCGGATGCGCCGGGTGGCCTGGGCGACGACATGCTCCCATTCGGGGGCGGACAGGCTGCCGTCGCCGTAACTGATGCGGCCCGGATCGCGTACGGGCGTGAGGGGTTCGAGGCGCGCGTCGCCGATGGTGGTGAGCCAGGCGCGGCCGGCACGCCGGGCGAGCACGGCCTGCGGCACGACGAGGACGGAGCCGGCGGCGTTCTCGTCGAAGGTGAAGGAGCCGAAGGCGACGGGTCCGACGCCGGGCATGCCACCGGTACCGTCGAAATAGCCGTCCATGTGGGCGTCGCCGAACAGGTCGGCGAGCCACCGGCTCGCCCAGGCGAACCGGTCGGGACCTGCGGGAACGGCCACCCGCGCGGCCTCACCCCAGCCGACGAGTCCTTCGCCGTGCCGGATCCAGGCATAGGGGGCGGCGGTCCGGGGCAGGGAGGCCAGCAGGTCACCGGGGTCACCTATGGGGGCGGTGCGAACCGGTAGCGGGCGGGTGGTTCCGAGCGCGACACTCACCCAGACACTCTATGCGGGAACTGAACACGTTCGACTGGGACCCCCGTGAATGACCGGTTACGGTCAATGAACCCAGATAAAGGGGGAACCCGCATGATATTCGGAGCATCCTCATCGGATGAGGACTGTCAAGCAGCGATATGAACACGGTCCCGAGATGGCAGATGTTGCCTTGACGACATAGTCGGCCTCCGCGCCCATCCCTACTTTGGGCCGCATGATCACTCGTCTCGCACCCCTCTTCGCCGCTGCCCTCGTTCTTCTCGGTTCCGGTACGGCACACGCGTCGTCCTCGGCGGAGCCTGTCCCAGAGGTCATGGCGGCGTTGGGAGACTCGATCTCGGCGGGGTTCAACGCGTGCGGCTGGTACGTCTCGTGCACCTCCCGCTCCTGGTCGGCGGGGGACAACGCCGAGGTGACCAGCCACTACCTGCGGCTGGCCGGGCTGAGCCGGACGATCACGGGGCACAACCGCAACTTCGCGGTGCCCGGGTCGACGAGCGCGGACCTGATGGGTCAGGTGAAGCAGGCGATCACCGCCAAGGCGACATACGTCACAATCCTTATCGGCGCTCAGGACGCCTGCAAGCCGGCGGAGAAGGACATGACGCCCGTAAGCGTCTACCGGCAGCGGCTCGACGCGGCTCTGGCGGAGTTGCGGGCCGGGGTGCCGGGGGTCAGGGTGTTCTTCGCCAGCATTCCCGACCTGCGCCGGTTGTGGCAGGTCGGCAAGAGCAACGCGCTGGCGCGCACGTTCTGGACGCTCGGCCGGATCTGCCCCACGATGCTGGCCTCCCCTTCGTCGGCCAAGCCCGCGGACGTGGCGCGGCGGGCCCGGGTGCGGGCGCGCGTGATGGCCTACAACCACGAGGCCGCCCAGGCGTGCGCGACGCTGGGGACCGCGTGCCGTACGGACGGGGGCGCGGTGTTCGCCTACCCGTTCACGCTCGACCACATCAGCAAGTGGGACTATTTCCACCCCAACCCCCAGGGGCAGCGGGCCCTGGCCCAGCTGACGTTCAAGAACGGCTTCGAGTGGATCGACGTGCTCTGAGCGGCGCTGGTCATCTGAGCGGCGGTCAGCGGCACTGGGCGAGCATGGCGTTCTTGTCCGCACGGGTGACGGGCAGGTCGTACTTGAGCGCGACCTGCGCGAAGCGGGTGACGTAGGCGCAGCGGATACGGTGTTGCGGCGGCAGCCAGCCCGCCGGCCCTGAGGCGTCCTTCTGCTCGTTGGCGGCACCGTAGACGGGCAGCAGGTTGAGCGGGTCGTTGGCGAAGTCCACGCGCTTGGACATCGACCAGCGCGGTGTGCCCATCCGCCAGCCGTAGGCGAGCGGGATGACGTGGTCGACCTGGATCTCGTCGGCGTGGTCCTTGCGCCAGTCGATGGTCCGGCCGGTGTAGGGGTCGGTCAGGACGAGGGAGACGACCTCGCAGCGGGAGCCCTGGCGATACTTGACGTCCTGGCCGTCGCGGGCGAGCAGGTCGTCGCGGGTGCGGCAGCCGTTGCGGGCGTACGGGACGCCGGTGGCGGTGTCGGCCCAGTTGTCGCCGTATCTGGTGCGCTCGTAGCCGGTCTTGGGGCCGCGTCCCTTGACCCGGAGCCGCTTGATGAGGGTGCGGGCGCTGGCCCGGTCGGCGTCGGTGGCGATGGGGGCGAGTCCTGGGCGGGTTCCGCTGGTGTTGGTGAGGGGGCTGGCCGCGGTGGCCGGGCTGGTCTTGGTGCCGCCGATGAGGGAGACGACCAGGACGCCCCCTGCCAGGAGGGCGACCGTTTCCTTTGTGCTCAAGTACGCCTCCGGGGATTCTTGGGCACAGGTTCTCTAGAGATCAATTCCCGACATTGTGGTGTTTGACACAGTGAGAGGTTTGAGGCGGCAGAGAGAGGGGTGTGTGGCGCGCGGTCCTGTTGATCCGGATGCGGATCTTCATGGGCGGTGGCCGTTTTCTCAGTTGCGGAGTAATGATGTAAGCAACTGAGAAGGGTGTCGTCATGGATGATTACTCTCGCGTCGTCTCCTCGGTGGCGGCCGAGCTGCTGCCGAGGGTGGCCAGTGTTCGGGCGGATCGGGGCAGCGGGTCGGCGGTGGTCTTCACGGCCGACGGGTTCCTGCTGACGAACGCGCACGTGGTGGGCTCGTCGAGGGCGGGCACGGTGGCGTTCGCCGACGGGTCGTCGGGTGAGTTCCTGGTGGTGGGGCGCGATCCGCTGTCGGATCTGGCGGTGATCAGGGCGCAGGTGCCCACGCCGGAGCCCGCCGTCCTGGGCGACAGCGACGAACTGGTGGTGGGACAGCTCGTGGTGGCGGTGGGCAGCCCGCTGGGGCTGGCCGGTTCGGTGACGGCCGGCGTGGTGTCGGGACTGGGACGGTCGTTACCGGCCCGGAGCGGTCAGGCCGTACGCCTCATCGAGGACGTGATCCAGACCGACGCGGCCCTGAACCCCGGCAACTCGGGAGGAGCGCTGGCCGACTCGCGGGCGCGGGTGGTCGGCGTCAACACGGCCGTGGCCGGCGTCGGGGTGGGGCTGGCCGTGCCGGTCAACAGCACGACGCGGGGGATCATCGCCACGCTGATCAAGGACGGCCGGGTACGGCGGGCCTACCTCGGACTGGTGACCTCGCCGGCGCCGCTGAGCGAGCCGCTCCGCCGGCGGACCGGGCAGGACAGCGCGCTGCGGGTGGTGGAGGTGATGCCCGGATCGCCCGCCGACCGGGCCGGCCTGCGGGCGGGGGATCTGGTGCTGAGCGCGGACCGCCATCCGGTGGGCGACGCGCAGAGCTTGCAGCGGCTGATGTTCGCCGAGGCGATCGGGCGGCCCCTGCCGATCACGGTCCACCGCAATGGGGCGCTGGTGGACGTCATCGCGGAGCCGGTCGAGCTGACGAGCCGCGCTTAGTCGGCCGTCAGGAGGACCACGGAGTCTGCGCGGGCTCGGCCGGCGCCGGTGCGGATTCCGCGGGTGCCGGTTCGGCCGACGCCGGTTCCGCGGGCGTGGGCGGCGTCGGCTTGACGTAGGTGCCGTTGCGGCGGGCCAGGAGCTCCTCGAACAGGGCGTCCCACTGCGCGCCGATGACGTCCACGTCGTACGTGCGCGCCGTCTCCAGCGCCCCGGCCGCCAGGCGGCGGCGCAGTTCCTCGTCCTCGATGACGCGCAGGAGCGAGGTGGCGAGGTTGGCGTTGGTACGCGGCTTGACCAGCAGCCCGTCGACCTCGTCGGTGATCATTTCCTTTGGCCCGTGCGGGCTGTTGAAGCTGACGATGGCCAGCCCCTTGGCCATGGCCTCCAGGATGGTCATCGGGAAGCCCTCGTGGCGCGAGCTGAGCACGAAGACGGACGCCTTCTCCAGCTCGGCGCCGACGTCGGAGGTGGCGCCGGGCAGCTCGATCTGGCCCTCGAGACCCGCGTCGATCACCTGCTGGCGCAGGTTGTCCTCCTGGGGGCCGGCGCCGTAGATGCGCAGCTTCCAGTCGGGGTGGGTCTTGGCGACCTCCTCCCAGGCGACGATGAGCCGGTGGAAGCCCTTGAGGCGGGTCAGTCTGCCGACGGCGATGACGACCTTGGAGTCGAGCTTGGCCACGTCGCCGGTCATCGGCGGCACGGCGTTGGGGATGCGGATCAGCCGCTTCGGCTTCTTGGGCAGGGCGGCGCGGTAGTCGCGCAGGTCGGCCTTGGTGAGGGTGGCCAGCGCGTCGAAGCGGCGGTAGCGCCACTTGATCAGCTCCTGCACCGCCTCCGGCTGGGTACGCAGCGCGACGTGCTCCTGGCCGATGGTGATGACGCTCGGCAGCGCTAACTGGGCCATCGCCAGGTTGAGGCCGGGCCTGGTGGAGATGAGGATCCCGGTGTCGAGCGAGCGGATGTAGCGGGCCAGCTTCAGGTCGGTCCACAGGTTGAAGCGGTGGAACGCCGACTCCTCCGGCGGGATGAGCTTGCTCGGCCGCTTCGACAGCATCGCGCGTACCGGGTCCGGGCCCGGGTTCAGCCGGTCGTCCAGGAAGCGGAACTTGACCCGCGGGTCGATCGGGAAGAAGGGCTCCTCGGCCTCCTTCAGGATGCTGACGATCTCCACGTCGTGGTTCTCGGCCAGATAACTGGCGAGGTTGAAGACGGTCCTGATCGTGCCGCCCATGCCGTACGCGTGCAGGATCAGGATTCTGACCTTGTCCGTGGACGGCGGCGGCGCTTTGCGCACCTTGCGGCGGTTGTAGCCCTTGTACAGCCGGACCATCGCCGACCTGCCCTTGCGTGCCAGTGCGCGCACCTGAGAAGTCCCCCTTGAACCGAGAGTGTCACTACACAAGTGGCCAATGGCGATGTGTGCGAATTCGCCACCGGCTTATTGTCCCGCTTCGGTGGAGTGTCCTGTCCATCCCCGAGGACTAACCCCACGCATGATCTATAGACGTTGCAAATCCTCTTAAGGTTGCATCCGTGGCCGATGTGTTGGATCCGGGGTGTGTGGGGGGTGTTCGGCCAGCAGCCCGAGTATCACGTCGATGGCCTTCTCGAGCTGGGTGTCCGTGCCCGCCGCGTAGTCCTGCGGGGTGATGTCGATCTCGATGTCCGGGTCGGTGCCGTAGTTCTCGACCTGCCAGCCGACGTCGTCGAAGGCGAAGGAGAACTCTGGCTGTGTGGTGACAGTGCCGTCGGCCAGCCGGTGCCGCGGCCAGATGCCGATGACCCCGCCCCAGGTTCGCTTGCCGACGAGCGGGCCGAGGCCGCGCAGCTTGAAGGTGTGGCTGAAGATGTCGCCGTCGGAGCCGGCCCATTCGTTGGTGATGGCGACCAGCGGACCGCGCGTCGACTCCGGCGGGTAGGGCTCGGGATCACCCCAGCGGGGATAGTCGTAGCCGAGTCTGCGGCGGGCCAGCTTCTCCAGCAGCAGCGCCGAGACGTTGCCGCCGCCGTTGAAGCGGACGTCGACGATGAGCGCGTCACGGTCGTGCTCGGCCAGGAATCCGCGGTGGAACTCGGCGAACCCGTCGGTGCCCATATCGGGAATGTGTACGTATCCGACGCGGCCGTCCGAGCGCTGATGGCAACGGGCGCGGTTGAGGTTGACCCAGTCGCGGTAACGGGCGGGCCCCTCGTCGGCGATGGCGCGGACGACGGCGGTGAAGACGCGCTCGCCGCGCCGCAGGGTGAGCTCGACCTCCTCGTCGGCCTGGTTGACCAGGCGTTCGTTGGGGGTGGCGGTCTCGCCGATGGGGGCGCCGTTGATGGCCAGGACCGCGTCGCCCGGCCGTACGTCCAGGCCGATCCGGTTGAGCGGGGAGGTGGCCTCGGGGTTCCACGCGTCGCCGGTGACGATGGCGCCGATGTGGTAGACGCCGTCGCGATAGTCCCAGTCGACGCCGAGCTTGCCCTGCGTGTAGTCGGGGCCCGGCCGGTACTCGCCGCCGCTCTCATAGGCGTGACTGGTGGCCAGCTCCCCGTGGAGCTCCCACAGCAGGTCGGAGAACTCGCCGCGGGTGCTGACGCGTTCGACGAGCGGCAGGTAGCGCTCGTAGACGGCGTGCCAGTCGACGCCGGCCATGTCCTCGGTCCAGAAGTTCTCGAGCTGCAGGCGCCACGCCTCACGGAACATCTGCCGCCATTCCGCCGCCGGGCAGACCGACACCTTGATCCGGGACAGGTCGATCCACCCGGTTTCGCGGCCCGGGGTGTCGCCGTCGTCGTCGGGCGTCTCGGCGGCCTTCAGCACGCGCAGCCGGTCGCCCGCCCGGTACAGGAGCGTTTTGTGATCGCGGCACAGCTCGAAGTCGCTGACGCCGCGGGCGAAGGTCTCGCGCTCACCCTTGGTGAAGTCGTACAGGTCCAGGATGCTCTCACCCTGCAGCGGGCTGCTGAGAATGAGCGCCTTGCCCGGCAGCCCGGCGACCCGCTCGTAGCGGCCTTCCGGCAGGGGGAACGCGGTGACGCGGCGGGCCAGGCCCTCGAGGTCGACGCGCAGCGGCTCGGGCTCGCCCTCCTCCTCTTCCTCTTCCTCCTCGTCCTTCGCTCCCAGGAGGCGGGGCTGCGGGACGAACGGGTCGGGGACGTCCCGTCGCAGCGCGATGGCGTAGGGGCGGGTGCCGAGGGGGAAGCCGAGGTCGAACTGAAGCTGGTCGTAGACGGGGGAGAAGACCCGCTGGCCGATGAAGTAGAGATAGCGGCCGCGCGGGTCGAAGGCGGGGCGGGAGTCTTCGAGCAGGGGTTCGGTGGCGGCGACGGTCTGGCCGGTCGCGGGGTGGTGCAGCATGATCGCGGCGGTGTGGGCGTTCAGCGGGGTGGCGTACGCGAGCCAATGGCCGTCGTGCGACCAGGCGGGGTCCGCCGGCGGGCCGTGCGGGTTGGCCTCGACGAGTACGGCCCGCCCGGTGGCCAGATCGACGAGGTGCAGCTCGTCGCGGTGGTTGGTCACGGCGACGCGGTCATGGGCGGGATCGGGCACGAGCGCGGTGATCCGCCCGAGCCGGGCGATCTCCGGGGCGGCCGGGTCGCCGAGGATGACCAGCTGTTCCTCGTCACCGTCGTCACTGGCGGCGGCGATGAGGCGGCGGCCGTCGTTGAGGAAGGTCAGGAAGCGGTAGCGGACGCCGTCGGGCTCGCCGTGCTGCCGGACCGGCCCTTCCCAACCGGCCATGGTGTACGCCTTGCCGCGCGCGGTGACGGCCAGGGCGCTGCCGTCGGGAGTGAGCGTGGCGCTCTCGAGGTAGTCGTCGGCCTCCACGAACCGGCGGTTGCGCTGGGTCCTGGAGCTGGCCAGCCGTACGTCGATCCGCTGGGGCGCGTCCTCCGGATCGAGCAGGTAGAGGTCGGCGCCCGCGTGGTAGACGAGGCGGTGGCCGTCACCGGACAGATTGCGCGCGTAGTAGTCGTCGTGGTGGGTGTGCTTGCGCAGGTCGTCGCCGTCCGGAGTGCAGGAGTAGACGTTGCCGACGCCCTCGTGGTCGGACAGGAAGCAGACGCGGTCACCGCTCCAGCAGGGCGACGCCAGATTGCCGGGCAGCCGGATGAGCCGGCGGAAGCGGCCTTCGCCGTCGGGGTCGATCCACAGGTCGCCGACGGTGCCGCCGCGGTACCTCTTCCAGCGCGCGGGGTCGGCGGTGTTGCGGCCCAGGACGATCATGCCGCGGGGGCCGTGGGCGATGGAGTTCGCCGGCCCGTACGGCAGGCGGTGCGGCACGCCGCCCGGCGCGACCCGGTGCAGCCACTTGCGGCCCTCGAACGGCTGGCACTCGTCGCTGGCGTACAGGATGCGGCCCTCGGGGTCCCAGCCGGTCACGGTGCAGCGGGCTCCGTGATAGGTGACCCGCCGGGCCGCGCCGCCGTCGGCGGGCATGACGTACACCTCTTCCGGGCCCTCCTCGCGCCCGACGAAGGCGAGCTGGTCGCCGCGCGGCGAGATGCGCGGGTAACCGGCCTCAGCGAGCCCGGCGGTCAGACGGAAGGCGCGTCCCCCGAGGGCGGAGACCATCCACAGGTCGTCCTCGGCCGCGAAAACGACCACGTCCTGGAAGATAGAGGGGAAGCGCAGGTAGGCGGACATGTGTGCTCCGTGATCAGGCAGCCGGGACTCCGGCCGCGGCTGCCTGATCCTTTCACCGCGTCAAGCCATGTCCGGCTTCTTGGGCTCCTTCTTGGCGTCCTTGGCGTCCTTGTCCTGGCGGGCGGGCTTGATCGTCTGTTTCTTGGTCTTGCCGGTCTTGGCGGCCGGCTTCTTGTTCGTCTGTGCCATTGGTTCCCCCTGAACGGATGATGTGGGATTAGTACATCAACCGCCTTAGTACCCATTTCCGGAAGAAAACCGACATGTGAAGTAACTGTCGGCGGACGACTGGTGACATATCGTTACCTTCGGGCGGGACGATCACCGAAGGGCCGCGACCACCACACGCCCTCGCCATGCGACAGGCCGGGCAGCGCCAGCTCGAACTCGCGCACCGCCAGGGCCGGGATGTCACCGCTGACCAGCCACACCGCCTCCCGCGGCACGGCATCGGCCACCACGGCGCCCAGCGCCGCCAGCCGTACGGTCGCCGCGCTCAGCGACTCCGGCGGCACCTCCAGTTCGAAGCGGTGGCACGGCTCGTACACCCGGGTGCCCGCCTGGCGCAGCGCCCGCCGCAGCACGTTCGTCGTCCGCCCCCGGAAGTCGGCCGCCGTGGTGACCGGGCTGTCGTAACCGGTCCTGGTCAGCGTGACCAGGAGGTCGGTGACCGGCCAGCCGTGCGGGCCCACGGACAGCGTGTCGCGTACGGTGTCCTCGATGGCCCGGTGGAAGGCCAGCGGCAGCGACCCCAGATCCACGCCCAGCCGGTATCCGACACCGGACCCGATCGCGGCGGGCTCCACCCGCAGGCCGACGGTGGCGACGAAGTCGTTGCGGCCATGGCGGGCGATCTCCTCGACGACCTCCGCCCGGCGCGCGGGCCGTTCGAGATAGACGGGCCGGGTCGGCTCGAACACCGCCTCCACCCCGAACTCCCCGGCCAGCGTCTCGGCGATGACCTCCTTCTGCACCTCCCCATAGAGCAGGACCGACGTCTGGCCGCCGGGCAGGGCGCGGGTGCCGATCAGCGGATCCTGCTCGGCCAGGGCGGCGAGCGCGGCATGCAGCCGGCCCTCCTGCCCGGGAACCCGCGGCCTGACCACCGTCTCCAGACTGGGCGCAGGGAAGTGCCCACCCTTGGACGCGTCCTCTGGTGAGATGCCCAGGCGCCTGTCCGGCGCGGTGTCGAGGTGGTCGTCTGGTGGGGTGCCGACGCGGCTGCCTGATGGGGTGCTGAGCTGGTCGCTTGGTGGGAGGCCGAGGTGGTCGCCGACCCGGACCTCGGGCACGCCCCACACCTTCGCGATGTCCCCGGCCACCGCCTGCGACTCCGCCGACCCGGCCACGCGTACCGCGGTCGGCCGCCCACCGTACTCCTCCACCGTCCCGTCACGGCGCAGGCGATGGAAGGGCACCCGCTGCCGCGCACGCAGCACGCCGGACCGCATCCGCAGATAGGCGACCTTCTCCCCGGCGGCGCCCCGCTCGATCGCGAACACGGTCGCTTTGAGCGCCTCACCCGACGAGGCCGTGCCTGACTTAGGCGAGCCCGCCACGGCTGTGCTCGCTCTGGGCGTGCCTGACCCGGCCGTGCCCGCTATGGCTGTGCCCGCTATGGCTGTGCTCGCTCCGGGCGTGTCCGGCATGGTCGTGGCGGGCAGCAGCCGGAACCCGTGGAGCAGATCGCCGACACCCCGCCCGGTCATCGCCGACCCGAACAGCACCGGATGCAGCACTCCGTCGGCGCACTGCCGGGCCATCGCCGCCCACACCTGCCGGCCACTCGGCGCCCGCCCCTCGACGAGCGACTCCAGGATGCCGTCGTCATGCTCGGCCAGCATCTCAGCCACCTCGCCGCCGACCGCCTCACCGCCAAGGAGGGAATCGCCGGAACCGTCCGCCTCGTCCGGGCCGATGATGCGGCGCGTGCGGGCATCCGGACCGCCGATCTCCTCGACGGTGTTCAAGGCGACGGTGTACGGCGAGAGCCACCGCCGGATGTCCTCCAGCAGCTCCCGCTCCCGGGCCCCGGCCCGGTCGATCTTGTTGACGAAGATCAGCGTAGGCACCCGCAGCCTGCGCAGCGTCTTCATCAGCAGCCGCGAGTGCGGCTGAACCCCTTCGACGGCCGACAGCACCAGCACGGCGCCGTCGAGCACGCCGAGCGCGCGTTCGACCTCGGCCACGAAGTCGGCGTGGCCGGGTGTGTCGATGAGGTTGACCCGTAGGTCGCCCACGGTGAAGGAGGCGACGGCGGTGCGGATGGTGATGCCGCGGCGCCGCTCGATGGCCCCGCTGTCGGTCTGTGTGCTGCCGTCGTCGACGCTGCCCAGCCGGTCGATCGCGCCGGTCTGGAACAGCAGCCGCTCGGTCAGGCTCGTCTTACCCGCGTCTACATGCGCGAGGATGCCGATGTTGAGGATGTACATGCGTGGTCGAAGCCTCGAGAACTCTCGTGCCAATGGGGCGCTGGGAGACTCGAAGGCACCGCATTACATGCTCCTGCTGGTCGGCGTCAGAAACGGCCTCATGATGTCATCTGCGTCGGCCGCGCTGCCAATGATTATTCGCGGCTCACCCGCTCGCCGGCCCGGAGAGGCCGGAGAGGCCGAGCAGTCACAGGCCGGAGAGCCCAGAGCTGATCGCACCCCACGGGCCGGAGAGGTCGAGCTCCTGCGCCGTCAGAGGCAGAGAGGTTGAGCCGGCGCGCCGTCGCAAGCCGTAGAGGTCGAGGTGCCGCGCTGTCACAGGCCGGGGAGGCTGAGTTGCCGCGCCTGTGGTGCGGGCTCGGGGTGGGCCGGTGGAGCGGGCTCAGCACGAGGCGGGAGGCGGCGGGCTGAAGCCGCGGTCGCCCGGCCGACACCGTGGCGTCGGGCCAGCTCCTTGACCTGGTCGGTGATGCGCTGCTGGTAGGCCTGCGGCGCGTAGGCGCCCCTTCCGTACAGCTCCAGGTAGCGCGGCACGAGCCGGGGATGCTCACGCGACAGCCACTCCAGCCACCACTCGCGCGCCCCGGGCCGCAGGTGCAGGACGATGGGCGCGAGGTGGGTGGCGCCCGCCTGGGCGATCTCCTTGACCGTGCGTTCGAGCTGGTCGGGGGAGTCGGTGAGGTACGGCAGGATCGGCGCCATCAGCACACCGCAGGAGATGCCGTGGTCGTTGAGCGTGGCGCAGACCTCCAGTCGTCGGCGCGGAGCGGGGGTGCCGGGCTCGACGGAGCGCCACACATCGGGGTCGACGAAGCCGACCGACACGCTGGCGCTCACCTGGGTGACCTCGGCGGCCTCGGTCAGCAGGTCGAGGTCGCGCAGGATGAGCGTGCCCTTGGTGAGGATCGAGAACGGATTCGCGGCGTCGCGCAGGGCGGCCAGGATGCCCCTCATCAGCTGGTAACGGCCCTCGGCCCTCTGGTAACAGTCGACGTTCGTGCCCATGGCGATGGGGCCGCCGTGCCAGCGCGGCGCCGCCAGCTCCTTGCGGGCCAGTTCGGCGGCGTTGACCTTGACCACGATCTTCGAGTCGAAATCGGCGCCGGCGTCGAGGTCGAGATATTGGTGGGTCTTGCGGGCAAAGCAGTAGACGCAGCGGTGGCCGCAGCCCCGATAGGGATTGATGGTGTGCTCGAACGGGACCCGGCTGGCCGCCGGCACCCGGTTGATGATCGAGCGGGCCTGGATCTCGTAGAAGGTCATCCCCTTGAACTCGGGAGTGTCGAACGTGCGGGTGACCGCGCCGCGGGCGAACAGCGGCACGGCCGGATCGTCCCGGCCGGAGTCGGCCAGGCGCAGGTTGTCCCAGCGCATCCCATGATTAGAACAAAGGTTCGACGAAGATCGCAAATGAAAAGAGGTGGCAATTACCTGCTTGGGCGGGGGCTAATGATCTTCATGGTTGGGCAGAAACCCGGCACAGAGCTTGCGTTCCGGAGGTGCACCCATGGCCTGGTCGCAGGACGAGGAGCGGATGCTGGCGCAGATCGAGCAGCACCTCGTCGACGACGATCCGCGACTTGTGGCGAGGTTGGAGTCGTTCAACGAGCGGGCTCGTCGCAGCGAGGAGAAGGTCGACGGGCAGTCCGGCCGCCGGCGCAGGCCGCGCCGCTCGACGGTCATCATCCTGATCAGCTGGCTGTTGATCGCCACTCTGGTCGCGACGCTACTGATCATGGTCCTGCGCCACGAGGCCGCCACGGCACTGGCGCTGGCCGCCTCGCTCTAACGCATCTCCCGAAATATCCGGCGTTTTGTGACGCCCGTGCGCCAGACGCCGTACGTCAGACGCGAGACGCCGTGCGCAGTGCGGTAGACGCCTGACGCAGTGTGTCGGATGCCAGACACCGTGTGCCGTGCCCGCAGGCCGTGATCTCGCCCGCTGGAGACACAAGTCCTATTGCTCCCGGAATACTCGCATGCGTATAGTCGCCCACGAATATTCGTCTACGAGGATGGTGTGGGTGGCGCAACGACGCCGGGTGGCCAATCTGCTGGCCCTCGCCGTGCTCACGGTGGTCGCGGAACGGCCGATGCATCCGTACGAGATGGCATCCGTCCTGCGGGCCCGTGGTAAAGACCGCGAGACGCCCATCAAGTGGGGCTCCTTCTACACAGTGGTACGCAATCTGGAGAAGCACGGTTTGATCAGGGCCACCCAGAGCGCCCGGCAAGGGGGCCGGCCCGAGCGGACCGTCTACCGCATCACCGCCGACGGCCGCGAGGAGGCCGAGGACTGGACGCGCGAGCTTCTGGGGACTCCTGAACGGGAGCCGACGGGGTTCGAGGCCGGGCTGTCGGTGATGGGCGGGCTCGACCCCGAAGAGGTCACCGCGCTGCTCCGGCGGCGGCTCGCCCTGCTTCGTGACCGGATCGCCGTCCAGCGCGAGACTCTGGAGGTCGAGCGCGGCGAGATCCCGCGGCTGTTCCTCATCGAGTCCGAATACGCCCTGGCCATGAGCATGGCCGAGGAGGCGTGGACCGGAGCGCTGCTGGCGGAGCTGACGATCGGCACGTTCCCCGGCATCGACCAGTGGCGGGTCTACCACCAGAACACCCGCCCCGCACCGGTCGCGACTGGCCCCGCGACAAGGGGCCACGCGGACGAGATCGGCACGGCGGAAAGAGCCCGACTGGACAGAGGCGGCCTGGCGGGCTGATCGGGTCACAGGGGAATGTGACCCGATGCCCAAGCGGTCACAGAGGAATGTGACCGCCCGGGCATAGGCGGGCAGATCGGGTCACAGGTGGCGCAGGAAGGTGGCCGCCACCGGGGCCGCGACCTTGCCCCCGGTGCCGCCGCCCTCCACCACCACGGCGAAGGCCACGTCACCCTTGAACCCCATGAACCAGGCATGAGTCTTGAGCTTGTCGCCGGTGCCGTACTCCGCCGTGCCCGTTTTGCCGAGCGTGCCCGAGGGCAGCCCGGACGCCTTGGCGGTGCCCTTGGAGACGACGGCGGCCATCATGGCGTGCAGGTTGGTTTTGACGCCCTCGGGCAGCGGCTGTTCGGCCGCCTTCTGCTTCAGGTCGGGCACCAGCGTGGGCGGCCGCCAGGTGCCGTCGGCGATGGCCGCCGCGACCGAGGCCATCGACAGCGGACTGGCCGTGATCCTGGCCTGCCCGAACGATTCGGCGGCCAGTTCGGCGTCCGACTCCGCCTTGGGGAAGCTCGCCTTGGTGGCCGACACCCCGATGTTCAGCGGCTGGTTGAATCCGACGTCCTCAGCCGTCTTGAGCAGCTTGTCGGCGCTCAGGCGCGTCTCGGCGAGCGGCGCGAACGTGGTGTTGCACGAGTGCGCGAAGGAGTCGAGGAACGACAGCGACCCGAACTCCTCCTTCTCCGAGTTGCGGATCTTCAACCCGCCCACCGTCGCGTACATCGGGCAGGTCACCTTGTCCTCGGGCGACATCCCGGCCGCCAGCAGCCCGATCGCGGTGACGGCCTTGAACGTCGAGCCCGGCGGGTATCGGCCGTCGAGCGCCCGGTTGAAGCCGCCCTGGTTGTTGACCACGGCCAGGATCTCGCCGGTGCTCGGCTTGATCGCGACCATCGAGGTGGGCTTCTTGACGTCCTTGACGGCGGCGACCGCCGCGGCCTGCGCGCGCGGGTCGAGCGTCGTCTTCACATCCTCGCCCTCGCTGCCCTCGATCGTCTGCAGCGTCTTGTCGCCGACCTTGATCTCGGTCGCCGGGGTGCCGGCCAGCTGCTTCTGGAACGTCGCCTGCAGCCCGTCCCGGCCGATGGCCTGGCCGACCTGGTAGGAGGAGCCGAGCTTGGCCACGTCCTTCTTGGTCGCCTTCTCGAGGTAGCCGACGAGCTGTTGCACCGACCCGCCGGCCGAGCCGTCGTCGATGCGGCCGCCGTCGGCGTCGGTGATCTTCGCCCGGTCGGGCCAGCGCGTCTTGAGCGCGAACGTGGCGCCGGCGGTCAGCGACGGGTGCAGGGTCTTGGGCGTCCAGTCGACCTTCCAGGCGCGATCGGCCACCTTCAGGTCGATCTGTCCCTCGTAGGTCCAGTCGCCGATGTTCTTCAGCTTCAAGGTCGTGGTGTACGGCACGTGGGCCCGGTCGTCGCCGGACTTGGTGACGGTGCCGAGCTTGACCGAGGTCGACTCGACCGCGAGGCCGGTGCGCATCTGGTCGTACGCCGTCAGTTGCTGCGGCGCGGCCAGCGTGGCGCTCATGGCCGCCTTGTCACCCGACTGCCAGGCGGCGGCGAAGAGCCGCGCCGTCTCGGCGGGTGTGCCTCTCGTATGAAGCACGTAGTACGCGCCACCGGCAGCGGCCCCCGCCGCCAGCACGGTGACGCAGGACACGATCGCGATGGTGCGGCCACGCGCCACTGGTCAGCCCCCATGGTCATCGACAGGTTGCAGAGCTTAGCGACAAATTAGGACATATTGCTGGCAGCTTTGAAGCTCGACGCATAGGTCGGCACGTACTCCTGGCCGGACAGCTCCCGGATCGCGGCCATGATCTCGTCGGTCACCCGGCGGCGGTCGCGGGCCTTGCTGTGGTCGCCCTCGAACCGCATTGGCGCGCCGATCGTGATGCCGATCCTGGCCGGGCGCGGCACCTTGGCGCCGACCGGCAGCACGCGTTCGGTGCCGCTGAGGGCCACCGGCAGCACGGGCGCGCCCGTCTTGAGCGCCAGCCAGGCCACGCCGATCTTGCCGCGGTAGAGGCGGCCGTCGGGGGAGCGGGTGCCCTCGGGGTGGATGCCGAACAACTCGCCGCGGTCCAGCAGGTCGGCGGCGGCGTCCAGCATCTCCTGCGCGGCGTGCGCGCTGTCGCGGTCGGTGGGCAGGCTGCCGCCCAGGCGCATGAACCAGCCGGAGACCGGGTTGCCGGAGAAGTATTCCTTCTTGGCGGCGAACGTCACGTGCCGCGGCAGGAGCGCGGGCAGCAGGTAGGAGTCGAGCACCGACAAGTGGTTGGCGGCGAGAATCGCCGGTCCCGTCCTCGGCACGTGCGCCGCGCCGGAGATGTGCGGGCGGCACATCGCATGGGCGATCGGCGTAGCGGCGAACTTGACCACTTCATATAGCAACGGGCTCTCCTGGATGATCGGCGGTCCGGCCACCCACCCTAGAGCAGGCGCCCCGGCCGGAACCGGGGCGCCTGAAAAGCCTAAGGCCGATGTGGCGGTCGCCTCCTCGGCGAGATGCACAACACGGCTCCAGCCGAACGGTATTCCGTGAAGGCGGTAATTTGCGGCCCGGGGGACACAGACCACATCGGCCATTCGATGCTAACGGACATCCGGCGGCACGTATTCCACCGGCCTAAAAGAAACGGTCAGGTTCTGGTCCAGTGTGGCTGGGCGACGTCGAAGACCCGCAGCTCACGGCCACGCAGAGCGACCTCCGCGAACTGCCACAAAATCGCCCCCGTCGGCGCGTGGACGACGATCGAGGGCCCCAGCGGCATCTGCAGCAGCCCGCCGCGCCAGCGCGGTACCCCCGGCGCCAGGAACCGCTCCAGCGGCACCGCGTGCACCGAGGCTACCTCGTGCGCGTCGGCGACCGGCCGCTGCTCCCCGCCGAAGGCCACCACCGGCGTGATGACGAACCCCGAGTCGGTGACGAAGTCGTCGAGCAGCCCCGCCACCTCGACACCGGTGACGGCCGTCTCCTCGGCCAGCTCCCGCAGCGCCGCCTCGACAGGCTGCTCGCCGTCGTCGAGCCGCCCGCCCGGCAGCGCCCACTGCCCGGGATTGCGTCCGCGAGGCGCCCGCCTGATGAGGATCATGTACGGCAGGCCGGCCGGGTCCCTGAGCACGCACACCGTCACGGCGGCCCGGCGCACCCCCTCGGCCGGCGGCACCTCCCGGCGGTCGAAGGCGGTCAGGCGGGTGGCGACCAGCTCACGCAACTCATCGATCGGAGGAAGCACCAGCACAGGATCTCACGCCCGCTATATCCACCTATGTCATTCGAGACGGCGCTTGCCGGGCGTCCGGAAGGTGTCTCGAGACGGCGCTTGCCGGGCGTCCGGAAGGTGTCAGTCGAGTCCGCGCTTGCCGGGCGTCCAGAAGGGCTTCGTCCGGACGTCCCCGCGCTGCCAGCCCCGTTCGCGTACGAGATGCGCGCGGACGGCCTGGATCGTCCGGGCCTCCCCGGCGAGGTAGGCCACCCCGGGCTCGTCCGGCAGGTCGAGCTTCCTGACGGCCTCCACCAGCAGCTCGGAGCTCGCGGCGGACGCTCCGTCGCGGCAGACCCGGGTGAGCTCGCGCGGCAGGTCCAGATGGTCACCGGGCCCATCGGCCTCCACGGCCCCGAACACCGTCTCGCCCAGCGGCAGCGCGCGCAGCATCGCGCCGAACGCGACCGACGCCGTCTCCTCCCCGGCGAACAGATGGTAGGGCGCGGGGCGTACCACGAGGCTGCCTTCCGGCTTGGTGAAGGCGATCTCCTGGCCGGGGTGGGCGTTCCTGATCCAGGTCGTGCCCGGTCCGTCGCCGCCGTGGTCGAAGCCGATCAGCTCGATGGTCTGCCAGCTGGGGTCGTGGTGCCAGATCGAGTACGTACGCAGGGCGTCGGTGATCTCGCCCCGTAACCACGTACGGGCGGCGAAGATGTCGTTGACCGCCAGCCGGACGTGCTGGCCGGGGGTCCACTTCAGCCCGCTCAGGGCCTCGCCGCCGATCCTGACCTTCCGCATACGCGGCGTCACCTGCTCGGTCTCCAACACCTCCCCGACGACGAACAGCCGGTCGCGCAGCGCGCGGGTGATGGTCGTCTTCATTTCCAACTCCTTGCTGAGTGCGGACGCGGGCTTAGTGCGTACGGGCTGCGCGTCTACGCGCTAAGCGCGTACGGGCCGCTGCGCGCGTACGGGCTAAGTGCGTGCGGGCTGTGTGTGTACGGGCTGTGTGCGTACGGGCTGAGCGAGAACGCGCGGGCGGGCTGTGTGCGGACCTGTGGCCGGGCTGAGCGCGGACCTGTGAAGCTGAGCGCGGATGGTCAGCGGCGGCGGGGGTCCAGCTGCTCGATCCGGCGGCGGGCCTCGATGAAGATCGTCTGGATCTCGTCGACCACCCGGGGATCGCCGTGCACGTGGGCGAGCGTCTTGACCGCGGCCTTCACCAGGCGCAGGGCCGGGCCGATGATCTCGGCCGCCTCGGGCTCGCGGAACATCCCCCATTCGCCCCGGCTGGCCGCCCGCGCCCAGAGCCGGTCGATCTCCTCGGCCTGCTCACCGACCACGCTCTGGCCCGCCTCGGTGATGTGGTGCACCTTGCGGCCCTCGTCCGCCTCGACCCGGACGAGGCCCTCGTCCTCCAGCATCTGCAGCGTGGGGTAGATGGAGCCCGCGCTGGGCTCGTACGTCCCGTTGAACCGGTCGGCGAGGCGGTTCATCACCTGATAGCCGTGGCCGGGCTGCTCGGCGAGCAGGGCCAGGATCGCCAGGCGCAGCTCACCGGGCCCGAAGAAGCGCCCGGTCGGCCCGAGACCGCCTCCGCCGGGCGCGCGGCGTGCGTTCATCATGGCTCGGATGCTATATCGAACGATATAACTAAGTAAACCTCAGCTCCGCGTCAAGGCCAGCCCCCGTGCGTCGTGGCGGGCGGTGAGGGTCACGCCGCTGTGGTCGCAGCGGACCGACTGCAGCAGGGGAGTGTTGGACAGGACGGTGACACCGGGGTCCGCCCAGCGCGCGGCCGTGGCCGCCGCGTCCGCGCCGGGCAGGACCAGGCACGCGTACGTGGCGTCGGCCGGCCGCGGGCCGTGGTCGAAGCCGACGGTGAACACCTCGGCGGCCAGCGTCGCGGTGGACCCGGTCGCGGTGATGTCCGCCCAACTGCCGCTCCGGCGCTCCACCCGCGCCGAAAGGGGCTCCCGGTCGGACAGCGGCAGGTAACCGATCTGCCCCTGATGCACGAAGGGCCCGGTGGTCCTCGGCCCGGTGGTCCTCGGCCCGGTGGCCAACGGGCCGATCGTCAACGGGCCGGTTGCCAGGCGCTGGTCGATCGTCGTCACCACCCTGTACGCGGCCGACGGCGCGGTGATCCCGGCCCCCAGCGCGACGAAGACGTCGTCGAAGCAGAACCACGCCTTCCAGCCGTCCGTGATCCGGTCGGTCCCCGCCAGGCGCATCACGGCCATGCCGTGGTGGCCGTCCGTCCAGCCGCCGACGTCCGGTGACGCGCCGTGCCGGTCGTTGGGACGGGGGAGGAGCGCCGCCGGGTCGGGGGGTTGCTCGGCGGTCACACCGGGCAGGCGCGCCCAGTCCCACAGTGGGATGACCCCCCGGTAGCCGTCCTCCGGCCCGTCGCCGACCCGGATGGGGGCGACGCCGTCGCCGAGGTGGCGGCCACGCAGGTTCTCGCCGTTCATGCTCTCGGTGGGCGCGGTACGGGTGGACGACATGCGCACCGACACCGACCAGCCGGGCCGCCGGTGCACGAGGTAGTCGGAACGTGGGTAATAACGACACCCAACGGGCCCGGCAGCGGGTCGTGCGGCCTCGGTCCTGGCAGCGGGCTGTACGCCTTCGGTCCCGGTAGGGAGCCGTGACGCCTTGGACCCGGCACTGGACCCGGGAGCGGGTCCTGCAGTGGCCCCGGGAGTGGAGTTGGGAGCGGGCTCCGCAGTGGTCCCGGCAGTGCGTTCCGCGGTCGGTTGTTCGGCCTCGGCCAGGCGTTGTTCGAACGCCGCCAGTTCGGCCTGCCGGGGCGCGCCGGACACGCGCAGGCGGCGGATCGCGGTTCGCAGGTCGGGGGTGGGTCGGTGGGCGTCCGCTCGGGTGATGTTGCGGCCCATGGTGGTGAAGTCGAAGACGCCCCCGTGTATCGCCCACTGCAGGCCCTCCAGCAGGAAGTCGGTGAAGAAGCTCACCTCGGTGCCGCCGAACGCCCACGGCGTGCCGTACACCACATAGATCCACAAGCCCAGGTCGGCGGCCAGCGCGAAGCCGTAGCCGCCGGAGTAGAGCTGCGCGCCGTGCTGGTGGAAGCTGAAGTCGTCCTGGATGCCCTCGCCGTGGGTCGGCCGCAGGGTCGTCGCCATCCGCGCGACCGCCGAGGAGACCAGGTCGGCGTCGTCCACCAGCAGGCCGTGGCGCAGGACGACCGCCTGGGTCCAGACGAGGTTCTGGCCGGTCATCTCCCCATGGCCCGCGCAGCCCGCGAGCCAGGTGCCCCAGGCCGTGCGCTCGGCCGGGTCGAGCCGGTCGGCGAGTAGCAGGAGGGCGTCTCCGGCCAGTTGGGGAGCGGCGATCTCGTTGTACCACCAGTTGGCGCTGCGCGGCCCGCGGCGGCGCCAGGCGTCCAGGGCGGTGAGCGCGCTGGGATGGTGCTGCGGGGAGAGCGCCAGGGAGAGGGTCCTGGACAGGTGTTCCAGCGGTGCCCAGTTCCGGCCGTCGCCCCGGTCGGCGTAGTCGAGGTCCGGCCAAGTGCCATCAGCCCCGAGCCGGTTCACCAGAGGAGTGGGCCCGTCGGCGCCGGGACCGGCCGGTGGGTTGGCGACAAGGCTGGTCGGGAGGCCGGGGATGGGGCCGGTTAGAAGGGCCGGGTCGGCCAGGCCGGTGGCCGCGCCGACTGCGGTGGTGCCGGAGGCAGTGTCCAGCAGTTCGTGCCGCAGCCGGCCCCTGGCCGTTTCGAGGGCCGTGGCGACGGCCGTTTCGAGATCTGGCATGTCGCTCCTCAATCGTGGCGCAGCAGGGCGAAGGCGCGGTCGGCGCGGTGTACGGCCTCCGGCTCTACTTCCGCCAGCGCGCGCCCGTCGGCCAGGGACTGCCAGTTGTACCTGGCCAGTACCCGGTGCGCGGCCAGCACCTGCGCCGCCAGCAGCGAGGCGGTGAGGGCGTCGGGGATCTCCGGGGCCTCCGCGAGCGCGGCGGTCAGGGCGTCCTCATCCATCGACATGTGATGCAGCAGGCGGGCGGCCACGCTGGGCGTGCCGAACACCATGCGGCGAAAGGCGATCACCTCTGGCTGGTCGTTCAGCCCGGTGACCGGGTCGTGCCGGGCCAGGGCGTCGAGGAAGTGCCGGTGCAGCGCCGTCAGCGGATGCTCGCCGGCCGTGCGCTGCCGCACCACCCGCGCGAACTCGCCCTGGTGGTCGCTGATGCGGTGCAGGACGAGGTCCTCCTTGGCCGGGAAGTACTTGAACAGTGTCGGCTTCGACACCCGCGCGGCGGCGGCGATCTCGGTGACGGGGACCTCGTCGAAACCACGCGCCAGGAAGAGCGAGATGGCCGCCGTGGAGATGGCCTCGCGCACGTGTTCCCTCTGCAACTGCCGAAGTCCTGTCATGAGGCCACTCTACCAAAGTGTTAACCTGGTAAAAGTATTAACCGAGTTTACTGGAGGTGGAATGACCACGCTCGACGAGGAGAGGCGATACGTCGAACAGTGCGGAGCCGGGCTGCGCAGGATGCTCGACGCGGCACGGGACAACGTGATCGTCGGCGAGAGCGTGGCGGGCGACCGCTACAGCGCCGAACGGCTCGGCCGCCACCTCAAGAGCCTGGCCAAGGAGCTGAGCGAGGAGCCCGAGGGCCCGCCGTTCTTCGGACGGCTCGACTTCGGCGGCGATTCCGCCGAGCACCGGGGGCGCAGCTACCACATCGGCCGGCGGCACATCACCGGCGAGCACGGCGGCCCGCCGGTGGTCATCGACTGGCGGGCGCCCGTCTCTCGGGCGTTCTACCGGGCCAGCGCCCGCGACCCGCTGGGCGTCGAGGTACGCCGCCGATTCGGCTGGGCCGGCACCACGCTCACGTCATTCGAGGACGAACGGCTCGCCCAAGGCCAGGAGACCGAGAGCCGGATCCTGGCCGCCGAGATCGAACGGCCGCGCGTCGGCCCGATGCGCGACATCGTCGCCACCATCCAGCCCGAGCAGGACGACCTGGTCCGTGCCGGGCTGGAGGAGTCGATCTGCGTGCAGGGCGCACCTGGCACCGGCAAGACGGCCGTCGGCCTGCACCGGGCGGCGTTCCTGCTGTACGCGCACCGGCAGCGGCTGGAGCGCTCGGGGGTGCTGGTGCTGGGTCCCAACCGGGCCTTCCTCGGATACATCTCGGCGGTGCTGCCCGCGCTGGGCGAGGTCGACGTCGAGCAGACCACGCTGGAGCGGCTGCTGGGCACGGTCGCGGTCACGGCCACCGACAGCCCGGCCGCCGCGCTGGTCAAGCACGACGCGCGGATGGCCGAGGTTTTGCGCAAGGCCCTGTACGGGCGCATCGGCAAACCGGTCGAACCCGTCGCCGTCGCCGACGGCTCCTACCGGTGGCGGGTCGGCGAGGACGAACTGCGCCGCATCGTCGACGACACGCGGCGCGAGGCCATGCCGTACGCGATCGGGCGTGAACGGGTGCGCGCCCGGATCACCGAGCTGATGCGGCGCCAGGCCGAGCTGCGCGGTCACACGGGCAACGCCGTCTGGACGCGCAAGATCGGCAAGGCGCTCACGCCGTTCCTGGATGAGATCTGGCCGGCCGTACGCCCCGAGGAGCTCCTGTGCGCGCTGCTGAGCGACCCGGAACCGGCCGCCCCGATCCTGACGGCCGACGAACGGGCGGCCATCACCTGGGCCCGGCCGCCGCGCGGCTACAAGAGCGCCAAGTGGTCCGAGGCCGACCTGGTGCTGCTCGACGAGATCGCCGGGCTGCTGGAACGGCCGCGCGGCTACGGCCACGTCATCGTGGACGAGGCGCAGGACCTGTCGCCGATGCAGTGCAGGGCGGTGGCCAGGCGCAGCGAGCACGGCTCGATCACCGTGCTCGGCGACCTGGCGCAGGGCACCACGCCATGGGCGGCCGTGTCCTGGCCGCGGCACCTGGAACTGCTCGGCAAGCCGGAGGCCGGGATCGTCGCGCTGACGACCGGGTTCCGGGTGCCCGCGGTGGTGGTCGGCCCGGCCAACCGGCTGCTGGCGGCGCTCGACGTGGACGTGCCCGCCACCACGTCGTACCGCACCGACGGCAGGCTGCTCGTCACCGAGGTGACCGAGCTGGAGAAGGGGGTCGTCGCGGCCGCCCGTGAGGCGCTGACCTTCGAGGGGTCGATCGGCGTCATCGCGGCCGACGCCGACGCCGGCCCGCTCACCGACGCCCTCTGGAACGGCGGCCTCGACATCGGCGAGCGGCTGAGCGTGGTGCCCGCCTCGATGGCCAAGGGCCTGGAGTACGACCACGTGGTGCTGGCCGAGCCCGCCGCCATCGTCGAGGCCGAGGCGCGCGGCCTCAACCGCCTGTACGTCGCGCTCACCCGCGCGGTCTCCCGGCTGGATGTGGTGCACTCCCGGCCGCTACCTCTCGATGTCTTTACAGCCCCCGAAATCACCTGAATTACCAGATGTCGTAGCCTGATCCGCTCGACAGGACGACCGACACGGTGTGTGATGGCCTCACGTCAGGAACGGGCCGCCGACTTGGTTGTGTTCTCGAGAGGAGCCCAGATCGTGACCTCCCCCCAGGATCAGCCCCCGGGCGACGATCCGTCCCGCCGTGAGGCCCAGTGGGCGCAGCAGCCGCCCCCCGGGCCGCCGCCTCCGCCCCCCTACGAGCAGGCGCCGTACGCGCAGTCCGGCCAGAAGTCGGCCGGGCAGTTGCTGTCGATCATCGCGTTCGTCTGCGCGGCGATATCCCTGCTGTTCATCCCTATTCTGTTCGGCCTGGCCGGGATCGGGCTGGGCATCGCGGGCCACACGCGCGGCGAGACGCTGGGCAAGTGGGCCGCGGTCACCTCGGGTGTGGCGATGATCCTCGGCATGGTCATCGGCTACATCGTGGTGTCCAACATGAACACCTGATCCCGCCGTCCCCTGCCTGCCGCCCGGCCAGGACGGTGGGCAGGGACAGCACCTGGAAGGTTCAGCGGAGCGGTCGCGCGGCCGGCAGGCGGAGCCGGTCGACGGCCTCGCGGCGGGTCTTCTCCGGGCGGCGGTCGTAGCGGGCCGTGGTCGCCGGTGACGAGTGGCCGACCAGCGCCTGGGCGGTGGCCAGGTCGACGCCCGCGTCCAGCAACTCGCCGATGAAGGTGCGACGGAAGTCGTGCGCCGTACGCCGGGACGCCCCCGCCTCGCCCAGCCGCCTTGCCAGGATGTCGGCGATGCCCTGCCCGGTCAGCCCGACGGGGCGGCCCTCGCGCATCCGTACGCGGCCCATCCTGCTGATCGGGCTGAACAACGCGCCCGCCTCATCGCCCCGCACCGCCAGCCACCGCTCGACCAGCCCGATCGCGTCGGTCGTCAGGTAGACCATCCGCTCTTTGTCGCGCTTGCCGCGGACCCGGAGCGAGCGGGCGCCAGGGTCGTAGTCGGACAGCGACAGGCCGCCGATCTCGGCGCGGCGGCAGCCGGTGGAGTAGAGCACCGCGATCAGTGCCGCGTCGCGGATCCCGGCGGGTGAGTCGTCGCAGGCCGACAGGGCCGCCCCCACGACCTCCGGTGGCACGTGGTGACCGGTGGGCAGGCGGCTCTGGCGTACCGGAGCCAGGTCGGAGGCGCGCGCGTAGTCCTCCGCGCTGCTCTGCCCGAGCCGCCACGCCTCCTTCAGCACCCGGCGCAGCGCCACCAGGTGCTTGTTGACGTAGGCCGCCGACCAGCCTTGATCGGTCAGCAGGGTGCGAATGCGTACCGTGTGCTCGTAACGCAGCAGATGCCACGGTTGGCCCGCGCCGCTGGCCGCCTCGTCGCCGGTGAGCAGGCGGGCCAGCCGGTCGAGGCAGCCGCGCATCGTGCGGCGCGACTCGGGGCTGGTCAGCGAGTCGAGATAGACGTGATAGGGGTCGCGGGCCGGCTCGACGAGCGTGGTCGGCAGGCCCGGTACGGCGGGCAGGCTCACCCGGCGATCTTAGCCCCGGGATCACTCTTCGAGGCGGGTCACGGCCTTCAGCAGGCGGTCGACGTCAGAATGGTCGTTGTAGTGCACCAGCCCGACCCGCACCGCGCTGCCGGAGTCGCGGATGCCCAGCGCGCCGGTCAGCTCCCAGGCGTAGTTGTGACCGTTCCACACGTTCACGCGGCGCGCGGCCAGCGCCTCCGCGACCTCGCGAGGGGTGCGCCCGGCGACGGTGAAGTAGGCGGTCGAGGTACGCCTGGCGGGCTTGCCGTACAACGTGACGTGCGGCATCGCCTCCAGGCCCGCGATCAGCACGGCGAACAGCTCCTGCTCGTACACCTCGGCCGCGGACAGCGAGGTGAGCAGCCGCTCCCTGCGCGTCCCGGTGCCGGGGACCATGGTGGCCAGGTGGTTCACCGCGGCAGTCACGCCGGCCAGATCGGCGAAGGGGGACGTGCCCCACTCGAAGCGATCCGGCACGGTGTCGGGGGAGGAGGCCAGCTTGTCCGGTCTGATCGTCTCCAGCAGCGCCGGATCGGCGATGACCGCGCCGATGTGCGGGCCCGACCACTTGTAGGCGCTGGTGGCGTAGAAGTCGGCGCCCAGCTCCGCGATGTCTACGGGGCCGTGCGCGGTGGCGTGCACGCCGTCCACGTAGGTCAGCGCCCCCGCCGCGTGTGCCAGCGTGGTGATCGCGGCAACGTCCGGGCGGGTGCCCAGCACGTTGCTCGCGGCGGTCACCGCCACCAGCTTGGTACGCTCGCCGATCAGGTTCGTGTACTGCTCCACCGGCAGCTCCCCGGTCGCCGGGTCCACCTCGGCCCAGCGGATCGTCGCCCCGGCGCGCGTGGCGAGCTGTATCCAGGGCCGTACATTGGCGTCGTGGTCGAGCCGCGAGACCACCACCTCGTCGCCGGGGCCCCAGCCCAGGGCCAGCGCGCCGGCCAGGCGATAGGTCAGCGTCGTCATGTTCGGCCCGAGGATCACCCCGTCCGGCAGGCCGCCGACCAGGTCGGCCACGGCCGCGCGGCAGGCCGCCACGATCTCGTCGGCGCGGTGGCTGGCCTCGAAGGCGCCGCCCGCGTTGCCGATACCCGTACGGTAGGCGCTCACGATGGCGTCGATCACCGACTGCGGGACCTGAGTGCCCGCCGCGCCGTCGAGATAGGCGTGGCCGTCGTCCAGCGCGGGATAGGTCGCGCGTACCGATTGAACAGGGAATTTAGCGACCGGAAATTTAGTGGCAAAGGGCATGATGTGTTCATGCTCACCCTGAGAGAGCTCAACCGGGCCACCTTGGCGCGGCAGCATCTTTTGCGCCGCCACCAGGGCGGCGTGGCCGCCGTCGTGCACCGCCTGGCCGGGCTGCAGGCGCAGGAGCCGCGCCCGCCGTACCTGGGACTGTGGACCCGGCTCGACGGGTTCGCCCGCGCCGACCTGCACGCGGCGCTGCGCGCGCGGACGCTCGTGCGCGCCACCATGATGCGCGCCACCCTGCACCTGGTGACCGCGGCGGACTTCGCCGAGTTCCGGCCCCTGTTACAGCCGCTGCTCGCCGCCGCGGCGCGCCGCTTCCCGGAGGTCGACTTCGCCGCCGTCGCGGTAGCGGCGGAGCGGCTGCTGGCCGAGGGGCCGCACACGTTCAACGAACTGCGGCCGAGGCTGGAGAGGGAGTTCCCGGGCGCCTACGACCGGGCGCTCGGCTACGCGGTGCGCATGATGGTCCCGTTGATCATGGTGCCGACCGAGGACCGGTGGAGCTTCCCGCGCGAGGCCGCCTTCGCCCTGCCGGGCATCGAGCTCGCCGCGGAGCCGGACATCGGGACGCTCGTCGAGCGGTACCTGGCCGCGTTCGGGCCGGCCACCGCCGCCGACATGCAGACGTGGTCGGGGCTGAGCGGGCTCAAGGCCGTGCTGAACGGCATGCGCGACCGGCTGGAGGTGCTGGTGGACGAGCGCGGCCGGGAGCTGTTCGACCTGCCCGAGGCGCCCAGGCCGGAGGGGGACCTGCCGGCGCCGGTCAGATTCCTGCCCGACTTCGACAATCTGATGCTCGGCCACGCCGACCGTACCCGCGTGCTGGCCGAGGAGCACCGCGGCGAGGTCGTCACCAAGAACCTGCGCGTCCGCGCCACCTACCTGGTCGACGGCTTCGTGGCCGGGACCTGGCAGATCAGGCGCACGGGTAAGAAGGCCAAGCTGCTCCTCACGCCCTTCACCCCGGTGCCGACCGAGGCGCTGGAGGAGGAGGCGATGGCCCTGCTGGCCTTCGCCGAGCCGGACGCGGAGGCCCGCTCACTTGAAGTAATGAGCTGATTCTGATTTGTTCGGGGCGGAGGTATGAGCCATGCCGCAGCTGACCGCCCTGGATGCCCAGTTTCTCCATTTCGAGACGGCGACGAACATCGCCAACATCGCCGGCCTGGCCATCCTGGACGGCGATCTCAACCGCGCCGACCTCCAGGCCCTGCTGGAACGGCGCCTGCCGTACGTGCCCGCGTTGCGGCGCAAGCTCGCGTTCGTGCCCCTCGGGCTGGACCACCCCTACTGGGTGCAGGAGGACGACCTCGACCTCGACTATCACGTACGGGAGATCGGGCTGCCGCCGCCCGGCGACGACCGGCAGCTGGCCGACCAGGTGTCCCGGCTGCACGCCCGCCGCCTGGACCGCCGCCGGCCGCTGTGGGAGATCTACCTGATCCACGGCCTGTCCGGCGGCCGCATGGGGCTCTACACCAAGATCCATCACGCGGCCGTGGACGGCATCGGCGGCGCCGACGTACTGGCCGCCCTCCTCGACGTGGGCCCCATACCCGCGCCGGCGCCCGCGGTCGCGCCCGAGCGCGACTCGGAGCCGCCGGGAGCGGCCGAGATGGTCCTGCGCGGGCTCGCCAGGCTGGCCGGCAATCCGGCGCAGGCGGTGCGCTTCGCCGCCCGGGCGATGCCGCACCTGGACGAGATCCCCGTCGTGTCGTCGCTGCCGGGCAGCCGGATGGTGTCGGGGCTGGCCCGCCGGGTCGCCGGCTCCGGGCAGGCCCCGGAACTGCCGTCGCTGCCCGCGCCCAAGACGCCGTTCAGCGGGCCGGTCTCCGAGCATCGGCGCTTCGCGTTCGTCTCGCTGCCGCTGGAGGAGATCAAGCAGGTGCGCAAGGCGTTCGGGGTGACGGTGAACGACGTGGTGATGGCCGTGTGCGCGGGCGCGCTGCGCCGGTGGCTGGCCGCGCACGGCGGCGTCCCGCGTCAGCCGCTGATCGCCGGGGTGCCGTTCTCGCTGCGGGAGGCGGGGACGGGCGGCAACCAGGTGACGTTCATGACGGCGCCGCTGGCCGTCCACCTCGAGGATCCCGTGGCGCGGCTGCAGCAGGTGCGGCTCGCCATGCAGCGGATCAAGGACAGGTTCTCGCTGGCGCCCGCGCGGTGGCTGCGCGAGCTGAGCGAGTCGATGCCCGCCGCCCTCATGGGGCTGGCCTCCAGATCGGCGTTCGGCCTGGTCGGGCAGACCGCGCCGCCCATCAACGTGGCCATCTCGAACGTACCGGGCCCGCAGTTCCCCCTGTACGTGTGCGGCGCCCGGCTGCTCACCCACTACCCGGTCTCGGTGATCACCGACGTGAGCGGCGGGGTGAACATCACCGCCTTCTCCTACGACGGCTCCCTGGACATCGGCGTGGTCACCGACCGGGAGATGGTGCCCGACGCGTGGGAGCTCGCCGACGATCTGCGCGGGGCGCTGGACGAACTGCTCAACGCGGAACGGAACCTGCCGCAATAGCGCACGCTGCCCCGTTTTCTACCGGCGGCTTTTACCGGTCGCCGGGCGGGCGCCGAGCATGGCCGGGCAGCGGGTAGCGTGGAAGACGATGGTGGGACTGAGGCCGGACACGCGTCTCGTCGCCTTAACGAGTATGGCGGCGAGTTCACTCTCGCCCTGCCGCGCGCGGCCACGGCGAACCTCTTACGACGGACAGGTGCCGAATCACCCGCGCGCGGGAAGTAACCGATGATGGCCATCTTCGCCCCCCGGGCCGCGGTCGTCCAGCCGGACCCGCGCATCAGGAGCAGCCGGACAGCGTGGTCGGCGACGACCCGCTGCGTCTCCCGCTCCCTCGCCCCCGAGGGACTTCTTGGTCCGAGATCGATATTCGCCAGTCGAACGACCCGAGCGAGGAGAGTGTCTTGTCCCAAGCAGCAGAGGTTCTCGAGCTAGACGAAAACATCGCCGACGGCGCCCCCGTCGCCGGCGCTGACTCGGTCAAGGCGTACCTGAAGGAGATCGGGCGGGTGCCGCTGCTCACCGCCGAGCAGGAGATCGACCTCGCCAAGCGGATCGAGGCGGGACTGTTCGCCGCCGAGCGCCTCAGCACGGAGGCCGATCTGCCCGGTCAGCTCCGCGCCGACCTCGAATGGATCGCCTGCGACGGCCTGCGGGCCAAGGAACGCATGCTGGAGGCCAACCTGCGCCTGGTGGTCTCGATCGCCAAGCGCTACACCGGCCGCGGCATGCTCTTCCTCGACCTGATCCAGGAGGGCAACCTCGGGCTGATCCGTACGATCGAGAAGTTCGACTACCGGCTCGGGTTCAAGTTCTCCACCTATGCCACGTGGTGGATCAAGCAGGCCATCACCCGGGCGATGGCCGACCAGGCGCGGACGATCCGCATCCCGGTCCACATGGTCGAGATGATCAACAAGGTGGCGCGGGCGCAGCGGCGGCTGTCCGGCGAGCTCGGCCGCGAGCCCACGCCCGAGGAGATCGCCGTCGAGACCGAGCTGCCCATCGACCGGGTCGCCGAGGTGCAGGGCTACGGCCGCGAGCCGATCTCCCTGCACACGCCGCTGGGCGAGGAGGGCGACAGCGAGTTCGGCGACCTCATCGAGGACACCGAGGCCGTCTCCCCGGCCGACGCGGTCTCGTTCACCCTGCTCCAGCAGCAGCTGCGGGCCCTGCTCGACGAGCTGTCCGAGCGCGAGGCGGGCGTCATCTCCATGCGGTACGGCCTGAACGACGGCAAGCCGATGACCCTCGACGAGATCGGCAGGATCTACGGCGTGACCCGCGAGCGGATCCGGCAGATCGAGGCCAAGACCATGTCCAAGCTCCGCCACCCGTCGAGGGCTCTGGCGCTGCGCGAATACCTCAGCTAGGACGGGTGGCCCGTACCCCAGCTAGGACGGGCGGCTCAGCTGGGACGGGCGGTCAGCCATGTCCGGTCGGGGGTCAGGAAGCGGTCCACGACCAGCCCGGACTCGGCCAGAGCCGTGGTGAGCTGGTCGTCGCTGAGCGGCCGCTCGACGATCGACTGGGTCCAGAGTCGGCCGTCGGTCTCGTACCTCAGGGTGAGATTCACCAGATCCCGCCCTGACGGGGCGAACTCGGTGATCGTGGTGGTGAACCCGGACCGCCCGAAGGTCGTCCCCACTGACCAGGTGGCGCGTACGTCCAGCGGAATCCACTGGATCACCACCACGCCGTCGTCACACACGTGGCGGCGGCAGCAGTCGAGGAAGCGCCGCCTGGTCGAGACCAGCGGCACATGAATGAGCAGCGAGGCCAGCAGCACGGCGTCGAAGCGCCGCTCAAGCGCGAGGTCCTCGATCCGCGCGTGTACCCGCTCGGCGCCCTCGACCCTGGCCAGCATCTCGGCCGACTCGTCGACGGCCACCACGTCGTAGCCGAGGGCGGTGAGGGCGTGCGTGACCCGGCCCGTGCCCGCGCCCAGTTCGAGGATCGACCCGCCCACGGGCACACCCCGCTGAATGATCTCCGGTTCGCCCGCGGCGTCGATCGCGGCGTAGAACTCCACCGGTGAGCCGTCGGAGGTGAACACCCCCGGTCCAGTACCCGTGTTCATAACCGCACTGTAGATCGGAAAGGCGGCCCACCGGGGTAATTCCCATTTCCGCTTCATCCTGTTGAATTCCTGTGAACTCCGTGACGCCGGATGCAATTGACGAACAACATCGGTTGGTTCATGCTGGGCGGTGTTGGCGGCCAACGGCCCCGGGATTCCGCGGCCGACCTGCTATTCCGTGACGAAGCTGCCACGTCCTGTGCCGTTCTCTTTACCATGCGCTTTGTCCGGAGGTGTAATGGAAATCGAGAGCACCATAAAGAAGATTCTGGCGACCGAATTGTTCGTCGAGATGCCGGCCGAGGAAATCAGCGACCACGAGAGCCTGCGCGACATCTACGGGCTCGATTCTCTGGGATTCACCGAACTCCGCGTGCAATGTGAGGACATCTTCGATGTCCGCGTCTCCGACGAGGACTTCGTACCCGAGAACTTCCGTACCATCGCCGCCCTCGCCGCGCTCATCCGGCGCCTGCAGGGCGGCGGGACGTGAACCACGCGGGCCTGACCGCCGCGTCGCCGTCCCACAGCCTGCACCTGGATCACTACGGTGGCAGCCGGCTTCCGTTCGTCTCGGTCGGCGGCCGGGGCGTGCGGCTGCGGCTGGCCGAGCGCGGCGGCGCCGGGGAGCCGTTCGAGGTCATCGACGCCTCCGGCGGGTACGCCAGCGCCTGCCTCGGGGCCGGGCACCCGGCCGTGCTGGGCGCGTTGACGCGCGCGGCGACGGATCTCGGGTACGCGACGGACGAGATCGAGGTCGCCGAACGCACCCGCCTCCTCGCCGCGACGCTCGGCCCCGGTGGGCTGTGGCGCGACCACTTCCCACCGGGCGAATACCACGCGGCCGGCCGCAACTCCGGCTCCGAGGGCATGGAACTGGCCGTGCGGCTGGTCCTGGAGTCGAGATACGACCATCGACGGACGCGGCCCGACCCGGAGCGGGGCGGCCGCGATCTCGTGCTCGCCTTCCAGGGCGCGTGGCACGGATGGACGGGCGCGCTCACGCCGCTGCTCAACCGGCGCCACTTCCGCGCCGGGCTCCCGGGGATGGCCGCCGACGGCCAGTACGGGCTGACGGTGGAGCACCTTCCGTTCGGTGTCCCGGAGCCGTTACGCGAGTTCTTCGACCGCCACGGAGAGCGCCTGCTGGCCGTGGTCGTCGAGCCGGTCCAGGGTGACGCGGGCCTGCTGGTCCCCCCGCCCGGCTACCTGCGGACCCTGGCCGGGCTCGCCGCCGAGCATGGGGTGTTGCTGGTGGCCGACGAGGTCCTCACGTTCGCCAAGACCGGCCGGTTCTTCGCCATGGCGGACGAGGACGGCCCGATTCCCACCGATATCACCGTCATCGGCAAGAGCCTCGGCATGGGCGTGCTGTCCACCTCGATGGTGATCGCCAGGCGGTCGCTGTCCGTACGGCCGTCCGGTGCCGTGGCCACCTCCGACCTGCGTCCGCTGACCTGCGCGGTGATCCACGACGGCCTGCGGCTGATCGAGGAGGAGAAGCTGCTCGAACGCTCGGCCGAGCTCGGCGCGCGGCTGACCGCGCTCCTCGGCCGGGAGGTGCTCGACCGCTTCCCCGAGACCTATCGCGGGCTGCGGGGTACGGGGCTGCTGCAAGGGCTGGAGCTCACGGAGGACGCCGCGGACCGGCTGCGCGAGCTGCGGTCGCATATCATCAGGGCGGGCTGCTACATCGAGTTCATGGCCGGGGCGGGGCGCCGCTCCCACGGCCTGCCGTACGTCTTCCCCACCATGCGCGTGGCGCCGCCCCTGGTCACCAGCCCAGCCGAGGTGGAGGAGCTGGTCGCCGCGATTCGGCGGGGAACGGCGACGTTCCTCGGTGCGGCGGCTCGGTGAGCGGGCCGACGAGCGGGCCGGTGAGTGGGCCGCGGCCGCTTCGCCGCCGTGTCGAGCACGTGGACACCGACGCCGCGGGGGTGGTCCACTTCACCCGCTACGCCTCGCTCATCGAGACCGCGCTGCTGGAGGACCTGGAGGCGATGGGCGTCGGCACCCGCCTGATGAGCGAGCACCAGCTGCAGCCGGCCGTGACCGAACTACGCATGCGCTACGGAGCCGCCGCCCGTTTCCCCGACCGGATCGAGGTACGCGCCGACGTCGACCATGTGGGCGGGGCCTCATGGCGGGTCTCCGGCACGGTACGCCGCCTGCCCGATCCTCCGGACGACGGGGCCGGGCCGCTGCTCGCCTCGGGCACGCTCGTGCTGTGCCTGGTCAACGCGGCCGACGGCAGTCCGGCACCGCTGCCCGCCGCCTTACGCGCCGCGCTGCGCGCCCAGCTGAGCGAAGAGAGGGCCGATGGCCGAGACGGGTGAGTCGACCCTGGGATTCACGGAGATCAAGCAGTGGCTGCGGCACCGCCACCCCATGATCTACATCGACCGGGTGCTCGACTACGCGCCGGGAGAGTACCTGCGCAGCATGCTGTCGGTGTCCGGCAGCATGGACGCCATCGCCGGGCACTTCCCCGAGCGGGGCATCTACCCCGGCAGCCACCTGGTCCAGGCCATCGCCCAGTCGGGCATCATCCTCTACCAGATGAGCACGTCGAAGCTGGCCGACGACGAACTCACGCTCATCGGCTCGGCGCACAGCCGCTTCCACCGCATCGTGGTGGTCGGAGACCAGGTGATCTTCGACGTGCGCAGCGACAGGATCATCGGCAACACCTTCCACTTCTCCTGCCGGGCGACCGTGGAGGGCGAACGGGTGGCGGCCTTCCGCGGCTCCCTCATCCGGGTCACGGTCGAGCAGCTCGGGCGGCGGCTGTGGTGAACGTCTGGGTCACCGGCATGGCCTGGTCCACCGCCCTGGGCGACAGCCTGGCCGGGGTGTGGCAGCGGCTGCTCGACGGGGACGACGGGTTCCGGGAGGTACCGTCGGAGCACCGGCTGCGCAACCCGCTCGCCGCGACCCTGGCCGACCCGTCGCCGGAGCTGAAGCCGTCATCACGGCAGCGGGCCCTGGCGGAGAGCACACTGTCGCGCGCACTCGCCGATGCCGGGCTCACGCCCCGCTCGTTGGACGTCGGCGGGCCGTCCGGGGTCGTCCCTGGCGCGGTGGTGGACCCGTACCCCGTGCTGGGCACCAGTTTCGGGGCGCACCTGGACGATGAGGACGGGGATCTGTACCAGTGGGCGGTCGACGTCGCCGCCGCCGTGGGGCTGCGGCTGCCGCCCGTCGCCGTCAGTACGGCCTGTTCGTCCGGGTCCGACGCGATCGCGGTGGGCGCCGAGGTGGTCCGGTCGGGAGCCGCCGAGGTGAGCGTGTGCGGCGCGGCCGACGTGGTCACCCCGGCCAAGCGGCTCGCGCACACCGTACTGGGCACGATGTCGCCCACTCGGCTGCGCGCGTTCGATCGCCGGGCCGACGGGACGCTGCTGGGGGAGGGCGCGGGATTCGTCGTACTCGAACGCGAGGAGTCCGCCCGCGCCCGAGGCGCCGACCCGTACGCGGTGCTGGCCGGAACAGGGGTGGCCAACGACGGAGCGGGCATGACGGCGCCCGACCCGGCCGGCAGCGGAGTCGGCCTCTCCGTGCGGCGCTGCCTGGCCGCCTCCGGGATCACCCCGGAAGACATCGCCGTGATCAACGCCCACGGGTCCGGTACACCCGTCAACGACGCCGCCGAGTCGGCCGCCTTGACCGGGCTGTTCGCGGGGTGCGCGGCGCCGCCTGTGGTGTTCGCGACCAAGGGGGCGCTGGGGCACACCCTCGGCGCCACCGGCGTGCTGGAGGCCATCGCGGTGGTGCTGGCGCTGCACTACGGCACGGTGCCGCCGGTCGCGGGCCTGGAAGAGGTGCTGGAGGGGTTCCCCCTTCCGGTCCCCGCCGGTCGGCCTGGCGGGCTGCGGCCCGGGGCGGGGCTCAGCCTGACGCTCGGCTTCGGCGGGTTCATCACGAGCCTGGCCTTCACCCGGGGAGCGCGGCATGTACGGTGATCGCCCGCCCGGGGAGTACGGGATGTACGGGGATCGCCCCGGCCTGGCCACCCTGGCACACGAGCTGTGCGAGACCGGCGACCTGGCGGCGGCCGGGCGCCGGACCGCCTCCTTCTACGCCGACCCGGCGGCCTGGCTCGTGGTGGCCGCGGTCGAGGCGGCGCTGGCCGGGGCACCGGAGGCGGTGCGTCGGCGGGTGGCCGAGATCGGCGCCCTGGCCGTCAGCGACCACGGGACCCGCCACACCATGCGCTCGGTCGCCGACACGGCCGCCCGGGGCCGCATCTCTCCGCTACGCTTCGCCGGCGCTAACCCCGGCTCGCTCGCCGGCTTGCTCTGCATCACGCTCGGCTTCCGCGGCCCCAGCCTGCTGGTGTGCATGCCGCCGGAGCGCGCGGGGCCCGTCGTGGCGCTGATCGCGGCCGGCTGGCTGGCGACGGGCCAGTGCCGCTACGTCGCCGTCGCCGAGCACAGCGAGAACAACGGTCACCACACCGTCGCCGCCCGCATCCTGGCCCCGGCAGCAGATCGCCGCAACGCCGCCGCGCGGGCGCGAGCAGCGAGGCGCGGCGATGCCGATGGCCAGATCCCAGGTCCGGGATGAGCGCCGACGACCTTGGCCCGACGCTCGGCGAGGTGGAGACCTACCTTGCCGAGCGAGCCGTTGACGTCGACGGCGGTGACGGTGACGGTCGCGACGGCGGTCGCGGCGCAGAGCCTGGCTCGGCGACGCCCGTCGCGGCCCTCGCCGAGGTGTTCGCCGAGCTGACCGATCGGCTGGGGAACGTGGTGGTTCTCGCTCTGCCGAGCGGGACGGCGCTGCTGCGGTATCTGTTCGGCGCGCTCCACGGCGGAGCGGTGCCCGTCGCCGTCCCGCCCGCCATGCCCGCAGGTCGCCTCGTGGAGGTCGCCCGTCGTCTCGGCGCGCGCCTGCTGGTCACCCCGTACGGCAGGGCTGTTCCCGGTACGGCGGTCAGGCGCTTCGGCCGTACCGCTGTCGCCACGCTCCCCGGTCCCTGGCAGTACCACGAGCCCGGCCACGTGATCATCCTGACCTCCGGGACCTCCGGTATCTTCAGCGGCTGCCTCCACCGGGCCTCGTCCCTGTTCCGGAACGCCGCCAGGCACGCCGGGGCGGTCGGGCTGCGGAGCGACGACACGATGCTGGTCACGCTGCCGCTGAACTTCTCCTACGCCCTGGTGGCCCAGGCGCTGGCGGGCCTGGTCACCGGTGCCCGCCTGGTGGTCACCGGGCCGCCGTTCAGCCCGCGGGGCTACCTCGACGCCGTACGCCGCCACGGCGTGACAAGCTCCTCGCTGACCCCCTTCCTCCTGCGGAACCTGGTGCCCGGTGCGCCGCCCCGGGGCCTGCGCATGCTCACCGTGGGCGGCGACGCCCTGCCGTCGGAGGAGGTCACCGCGCTGGTGCGGGCGCGGAGCGACCTGGAGGTGTACATCACGTACGGCCTGACGGAGGCGGGACCACGGGTCAGCACCCTGGCCGCGCATCTCGAACCCGCCCACCGGCACGGCTCGGTCGGCCGCCCACTGCCCGGCGTCGGGGTGTCCCTGCGGAACGTACGCGACGGGGTGGGGGAGTTGCTGGTGACCTCCGACACCGTGCTCGTGCGGCGGGTCGGCGCCACCGACGGCCGTACCGCTCCAGGGGAGGTCGCCACTGAGGGCCGCGCTCTCGACCGCCATACCGCTCCCGGGCAGATCGCCACTGAGGGCCGCGCTCCTGACCCCCATACCGCTTCGGCGCAGATCGCCACCGGGGATCTGTTCCGTCTCGACTCGGATGGCTATCTCTACTTCGGCGGCCGCATGGGGGACTCCTGCGTCGTGGACGGGGTCAAGGTGTCGCTGCCGTCGGTACGCCGCCTGGCCATGGGGCTGCCCGGAGTCGTGGCCGCGACCACCCGCCTGTGCCCCGGCCGCCGGACTGGGCACGCCAGTGACGATGGGCAGGGCACGCACGCGGGCGAGCACGGGCGCGGCACGTACGCGGGCGACGATCGGCGCAGCAGGTACGCGGGCGACGACGAGCACACCGAGCACGACGGGCAGCGGTTCGTCCTGGAGCTGTACATGCGCGACGCCACCGATGACGCGGTACGGCGCGTCCGGGCCGAGCTGCACCGCTTCCTGCTCCGCGCCGAACGCCCCTGCCGGATCCGGGGCATCCCCGCCCAGGAGGCCGCCTACAAGTGAGACAGCCGCCTACAAGGAAAACGGCCGCCTACCGTGAGACGGCTCCTCCTCGATGCAGGAGGACACCTACAGGTGAGACGGGTCCTCGTCGATGCAGGAGGACGCCTACAAGCGGGACGGATCATCGTCGATGTAGGCGGCCAGTTCGCGCACGGTGGGATGCTCGAAGACGGCCCGGACGGGTATCTCCACCCCGAACTCCCCGATCACCGCCGCCGCGATCCGGACGGCCATGAGCGAGTGGCCCTTCAGCTCGAAGAAGTCGTCATCGGCGCCCAGCTCCTCGCGCTCGAGCACCTCACGCCAGATCGCGGCCAGCCGCCGCTCGGTCTCGGTCTCGAACGCCCCCCGGGAGCCGGTTCCCGAGGTGAGCGTGTTCGGGTCCGGCAGCCGGTTCCGGTCGATCTTCCCGGTCGCGGTGAGGGGGAGCTTGTCGAGCATGACGTACGCGGCGGGCACCATGTACGCGGGCAGGACGGATGCCACATGGCGATGCAGGCCCCGCACATCCACCTTCGCCGCCGAGACCGGCTCCAGATAGGCGGCGGGATGCACGGTGCCCTGCTCGTCGCTGAAGACGCCGACGGCGGCCTGCGCCACGCCCGGCTCGGCCCGCAGCACGGCCTCGATCTCGGCCAGTTCGACACGGGCGCCCCGGATCTTGACCTGATGGTCGCGGCGGCCGAGGAACACCAGCGCGCCGTCGGGTCGCCTGCGCGCCAGGTCCCCGGTCCGGTACGTACGCAGGCCGGACTCGTCCATCGCCGAGAAGACCGCGGCGGTCTCCGCGGGCCGTCCCAGGTAACCGCGGGCCAGGAACCGGGTCCTGATCCAGACCTCACCCTCGTCATCGGAGGTATCCGAGGCATCGGACACATCTGACGCATCGGACACATCCGAAGCATTCCAAGCATCCGAAGCGTTGTCGGCTCCGCGCAGCAGGGTCTCCACCCCCGGGATGTCGCGGCCGATGGGGATGTCCCCGGCGCAGTCCGGTTCGACCAGGTGGAACGTCGCCACGGTCGTCTCGGCCGGGCCGTACATGTTGTAGACCGCCGTTCGCGGGAAATGGGCGCGTACCTGGTCCACGGTGGAGCTGTGCAACGGCTCCCCGTACAGGCTGACCGCCCGCATCCCGAGGTCGGGCGGCTCGCCCGCGCTCTCCCGGGCCAGCAGCAGGCGGCGGATGAGCGTGGGCACGCAGAACACGTGCGTCACCTCGCGTCCGTCCAGCCACGGCAGGAGCTCGGCGCCGTCGGGCTTCACCGTCGGCGGCGGGATGACGATCGCGGCGCCGGCGTCCAGGGCACTGAGGATCTCCAGGTAGGCGGCGTCATAGCTGAGGCGGGCCAGCTGCAGCATGTGGGATCCGCGACGCAGCCCCGTCTCCGAGGCGAGCCAGCGGGCGAAGTGCAGGAGGTTCCCGCTGCGCTGGACGATGCCCTTGGGCCGGCCCGTGGAGCCCGAGGTGTAGACCAGGCAGCTGGTGTCCTGTGGCACCGTCTCCGCTCGCGGCCCGGACGGCGCGGCCGAGACGACCGCCGCCTCGTCGCCCTGAACGGTCACCACCGCGGGAGGCGACCCTGCCGCTCGGTTGCCCTGGACGGTCACCCCTGCTGGAGGCGACCCTGCGGCCCCTTCCGCGCCGTTCGGCGTCGTCACCAGGCCCGTCGGGTGACAGTCCTCCAGGATCGCGCGGTGGCGGGCGGCGGGCTGGTCCTCGTCGAGCCAGACGAAGGCGACGCCGGCGGTGAACGCGGCCAGCATCGCGGCGATGCCGGTCGCGCCGTCGGGCAGCGCCATCGCCACCACGTCGCCCGGACGCAGGCCCGCCGCCACCAGCGCCTCGCGGTAGCGTTCCATCCGCGTGGACAAACCGTGGTAGGTCAGGACGCCCTCGGCGGACACGACCGCCGGGCTGCCGGGGGCCTGGGCGGCGTGCTCCGCGACCCGTCGGCCGATCTCCGCGTCGAACATCATTCTCCCTCGGCGATGAGTCCCGCGGCGGCGACGCGGGTGATCTCTTGGACGACGAAAGCCTCTCCTTGCCGTACGACGAAGTGGCCGGTGGGCACCGACCCGACCGAGCAGGCGCCAGTGGTGTAGCGGCGCCACGCGGTGACGTCGTCCGGCGACAATGCCGGGTCCTCGGCGCCCACCAGGACGCGGACCGGACAGGTGAGCCGCGGCTCCACGGATGCCGCGTACCCCTTCAAGAGCCGCAGATCCACCCGCAGATCCCGGAGCACGAGCGCCTCAGCCGCCGGATCGTCCAGCGCCGCGGCCACACCCCCATCGCCGTCACGCAGGTACGACAGCAGCGCCCGATCCGCGCCGTTCGCGGCGTAGAGGTCGAGCGTCTCCGCCCAGCGATGCGGTGGCGCCGACGAGATGAACAGGCAGGCCGTGGGGGGCGTACCCGGCGCCGCCCTGGCCGTCTCGAAGGCGAGCAGGGCGCCCAGGCTCTGGCCCACCATCATGTACGGCGGCGCCACGTCCGTGAGCGCGGCCGCGATCCGGGCGGTGAACGTCGCGAGATCGGCCACGGGGGGTCCGGACCGGTCGCCAGGCCGGGGCATCCGTACGGCCAGGACCTCGACGTCGTCGGGCAGCGCGCGGGCGAGGGAGGCGTACGACAGCGCGTCACCGCCGGCGTGCGGGAAGCAGACCGCGCGCAGTGCCGCGCCGGGTCTGCGGCGCGGCGTCCAGAAACAGGCCGCCGCCGCTGACGTGCTCACGAAGCCTCTCCCGGTGGTTCGGCGGCCACGAAGAACACCATCGGCTCGCCCGGAAGCGGCGCGACCGGGCCAGACACATTCGGGCCCGGTGCGGTCGGGTCGGGTGCGTCCAGGTCCGTTGCGGTCGAGCCGGGTGCGGTCGCGCCCGTTGAGGTCAGGTCCGGTGCGGTCAGCTCCGGTGCGTTCGGGGCCGGTGTGGTCAGATCCAGTACGTTCAGGGACGGGGCTTCGGCGGGGGAGGGCTCGCCGTTCCAGAGGAAGGTGCCGGGCACCAGGAAGCCGGGCAGCCGCCGGCGGAGCCGGGCGCGCAGTTCGGGCCGGGCCGGGCGGGTCGCACCGGGCACGGCGGTGAGGCGGGCTGTGAGCTCGCCGCCGTCTCCCATCGACACCTCGGCCGCCGCGACCGACGGTTCGTCGAGCAGCGCCCGCTCGATCACCTCGGCCGGCACCCGGCAGCCACGCACCACGAGTTCGGCGTCCGTACGCCCCAGAACATCCAACCCGCCGACGGCCCCCATGCGGCCGAGCAGCCCCGTGGGCGTCTCGTCGAGCCAGACCTCGCCCGGCACCCCGTACGGCAACGACACCCCATGCTCGTCGCGGACCGACACCCGAACCTGCCGCGCACCCCCGCCGAGCAGCGCGTACGCCCCGGACACCGGCTGCTCGGGGTCGCCGCACAGCAGTCGCAGCACCCGCACGTAGTCATCGGCCAGCCCCGTGACCGTCTCCTCGTCGAACAGGTCGGCGTTGAAGGAGACCTCCATGACCATGTCGTCGTCGGCCTGGTCCAGGAGGTGGACCTCCAGGTCGAAGCGGGTGGCGGGCTGCGAGACGTCCCGGCCCCAGAGCCGGGCGCCGAGGTCGCCCCAGCGCGTCTCGGTGCCGTACGCCGGAGTGACCAGCATCTGGAAGATCACCTGGACCAGCGGGATGTAGGAGGGGTCGCGCCGCAGGGACAGCCGGTCGACCAGGACGTCGAAGGGCAGCAGGTCGTTGTCGTAGGCGTCGAACAGCGCCTCGCGGGCCGCGGCGAGCACCGCGAGGAAGCTCGGATCCCCGGACAGATCCATCCGTACCGGCAGCGTGCCCACGAAGAAGCCCACCGTCCCGGCGAACTCCGGCCGCGAACGCCCGGCCACGACCACGCCGATCACCAGGTCGCTCGCGCGGGCGTAGCGGGCGAGCAGGACGGCGAAGGCGGCGTAGGCGACGGTGTACGGCGTGACCCGGTGCGCCGCGGCGAAAGACCGCAGCGTGGCGGTCACGTCCACCGGCACGGGCCTGACGAGCAGGCCGCCGCGGAAGTCCTGGATCCTCGGCCGCGGCCGGTCAGCGGGCAGCGTGACGAGTTCGGGCGCGCCCGCCAGCCGCCGCCGCCAGTACGCGAGCACCCGTTCGGCCGCGGGGGAGCCGGCCAGCTCCTCCTGCCGGCGGGCGTACTCGAGGTAGCCGGCCGGCGGCGGGCCGAGGGGCCGGCCCGCGTACAGCAGCCCGAGCTCTTCGTCGATGATCGGCACCGACCAGCCGTCGATCACGATGTGATGCACGCACAGCAGGAGCACGTGCAGCTCGGGCGTGACGCGCAGGAGGTGGGCCCGGATCAGGTCGTCCCGCGCGAGGTCGAACGGCCGCGCCGACCACAGCCGGGCGAACTCCGTCGCCGCCGCGTCCCAACCAGGCTCGCCCGCGAGATCGGCAGCCGTCGACTCCAAGCCGAGATCGGTGCTGGGCAGCTCGACGTCGAAGGGGGTGCCGCTCACCACCGCGCGGGCCACCCCGCCGTCGGCGGGGAACCTCATGCGTAACGCGACGTGCCGGTCGGCCAGCGCGCCGAGGGCTCGGCGCAGCGCCGCCACGTCCAGCGGCCCGCGCAGCTCGTAGCCCCGGAAGACGTTGTACTGCGGCGAATCCGGCGCGAGCTGCTGGAGAAACCACAGCCGTTGCTGTGCGGGCGACGGCATCGGCTCGTGTTCTTCCGGCATCGTCTCCTCACCTGTGAGAGAGGCGAAGTGGCTGGTGTACCGGAGATCTCTGCAAGAGAGGCTCTATCAGCCCTCCGGGCTTGTCAAGCGGCCGGTCGGCGCAGCCCCTCCAGGAAGATCTGGATGATCGGCTCGGCCAGCTCCGCCGCCGGTAGCCCGGGATCCACCAGGCACTGCAGCAGGCAGCCCTCGATGGTCCCCACGATGACGGTCGCGTGGCGCTCGTCCAGGCCCTCACGCAGCACGCCTTCCTTCGCGGCCTGGCGCAGGAGCTCGGTGATCACGGCCCGCGCGTCGCCGTAGACGGCCGCCATGTCCACCAGCGACCCCTCCGCGTCACGGGAGGCCGCCCACAGGTCGACCATGATCCGGGCGGGCTCGCGCCGCGCGGTCAGCACGCCGAGCACCTCGCGTACCATCTCGGCCAGCCGCTCCAGCGCCGGCCCGCGCCCGTTGAGCGCCCGGTCGAAGATGGCGGCCGACATGGTCCGGTAGCCTTCGAAGGCGGCTTCCAGCAGCGCGTCCCTGCTGTCGTAATAGAGATAGACGCTGCCCTTGGCGATGCCCGCCTCGGCGGCGATGTCGTCGATGCGGGTGGCGGCGAAGCCCTTGCGGGCGAACACCCGCACCGCCGCGGTGAGGATCTCTTTACGTCGCGCGGCCTTGTCGACCGTCCTGGGGGACATATGATCATTATGACTGACCAGTCAGTCAATATCCAAATCGGGATGCGGTCTGTCCGTTTCCCCATCTAGGGTGCTGACAGTGAGAGACGTACGGCTGCTGCCCAAAGCCCACCTGCACGTTCACCTGGAGAGCACGGTACGCCCCGAGACCTCGCGCGAGTTCGGCGGGCCGTCCGGGCGGGGCGGGCCGTTCGCCACGTTCCGGGAGTTCGCCGACCATCGGGCGCTGGTGCGCGGGCGGCTGCTCACGGCCGAGCACTTCCGGCGGGTCGCGCTGGAATTCTGCGAGGACGAGGCGGCCCAGGGCACCCGCTACGCGGAGGTGTCCTTCACCGCGGCCTCGCACGGCGAACGGCTCGGCGCGCCGGAGATGCCGCTGGAGGCGGTGCTGGACGGGCTGGCCGAGGGGTCGCGCCGCTACGGAATCGAGTGCCGGGTGCTGCTCGACCACTCCCGGCGGCGCTCCGTCGACCGGCTCTGGCAGACGTTGCGGCTGGCCACCCGTTACGAGGCGGTCGTCGGCATCGGGCTGGCGGGCGACGAGAGCCACCCGGTGGCGCCGTTCGCGGAGGTGCTCGACGCGGCGCGCGACGCCGGGGTGCGCCTGGTGCACCACGCGGGGGAGTTCGGCGGGCCGGACAGCATCCGCGAGGCGCTCGCCATCGGGCACGCCGAGCGGATCGGGCACGGCGTCCGCGTCCTGGAGGACGAGGCGGTGGTCGCCGAGGTGCGGGAGCGCGGGGTGCCGCTGGAGGTCTGTCCCACGTCGAACGTCCTGCTCGGCGTTGTCCCCAGCCTGGCCGAGCACCCGCTGCGGCGGCTGAGCGCGGCGGGGCTGGCAGTCACGCTCAACACCGACGGCGAAACCGACCTGGCCGGCGAGTACGCGCTGGCGCGGGAGGTCTTCGGGTACGACGACGCGGAACTGGCCGGGTTCGCCCGGGCCTCGATCGACGCCTCGTTCGCCGAGGAGGAGCTCAAGGCGGAGTTGCGGGCGGGGGTGGACGCCTGGCTGGCGGACCCGGACCCGGACCCGGACTCGGGCTCGGGCTCGGACTCGGGCTCGGCTTCGGCCTCGGGTCGATAACCCGCCGCGCTCGCTGACGCTGAGGAGGGGTGCGCTGACCGTCGGGGGTGCGGTCAGCGCTCGGCGTCCCCGATCAGTCCGAGTGGCTGTCCTTTGTCACCGCGCCGTCGGTCGCGTCAACCGTCATGTCCTGCTTGGACCCGTTGGGCGGAACCACGTCCACCTCCCAGACGATCTTGTCCCGGTGGCTGTCCAGGTTGATCTCGGTGATGCGGCCCCCCGGCACGGCCGCCAGGATCTTGGCCGCCGCCTGCGCGTAGTCGAGCTTGGCGGCCTTGACGCGGTCGAGGTATCGGGCCTTGTCGCCGGCGTTCTCGTCGTCCTCCGCCCGTGGGCCGCTGACGACCTTGGCCTTGTCCGATTCGACGTCCATCTGGTGTTCGACGCCCTTGTCGTCGACGACCTGCACCTCCCAGAGGCCGCCGTTCTCCTCGGTCTCCATCGAGACGAGCGTCGAGCCGGGTACGGCCTTCATCGCGGCCTGCCCCACCTCCTCCAGCTTCTTCTTCTGCGAGTCGGCTTGGGCGCCGTACTTGGGCGTCTCGGTGGCGGCGATGTACGGCGTGGGAGGAGCGCCGAACGGCTCGGTCATTTGACGGGCGTCGCCCCCGCAGGCGGTCGCCGCAAGCAGCGCCGCGCCGGCCAGAGCGCCCCCGATGATCGTTTTAGTCATATGGCGACACTTATCATTTCCGCAGGTCGAACGGTGCGAACGACATGACCGCCGCCGCGGCGCGGACTTGGCTGTCCGGCCCGCCGTATCCGATAGTGGGCGCCATGGCTCCTTCCTTGATCGTCGCCGTCGTGGGCGACTTCGACCCGACATTCCCTACGCACGCGGCCACGAACGACGCGCTACGTCACGCCTCGGCCGAGCTGGGGATCGAGATCGAGATCCAGTGGCAGGCGACCGAGCCGCTGGAACGGGATCTGTCGGCAGTACGCGCCGCCGACGCCTTGTTGTGCGCGCCCGGCAGCCCGTACCGCAGCCTGACCGGGGCCGTCGCCGCCCTGCGTCACGGCCGCGAGCAGGGCGTCCCGACGCTGGGCACCTGCGGCGGCTTCCAGCACATGGTGATCGAGTACGCCCGCGACGTGCTCGGGTTCGAGGACGCCCAGCACGGTGAGTACGACCCCTACGCCTCGGAGCTGTTCGTCTCCGCGCTGACCTGCTCGCTCGCCGGCAAGACCATGCCCGTCAGCCTCGTGGAGGGCTCGCGGGCAGCCGAGTTGTACGGCCTCACGGAGGTCGAGGAGCAGTACTACTGCGACTTCGGCCTGGAGCCCGGCCATCGGCGAACCCTGCACGACGGAGGATTCCGGGTGACAGGCGTCGATGAGGAGCAGGAGGCGCGGGTGCTGGAGCTTCCCGGACATCCCTTCTACGTGGCGACGCTGTTCGTGCCGCAGGCCCGATCGACACCGGAACAGCCGCATCCGCTGGTCACCGGGCTGCTGCGGGCGGTTCTTCAGAGCAGGGGCTGAGGGAGGACCTACCCGACCGTGTGATGTGCGAGCGGGTGCGGTCCGACCAGCATGGAGGAGATCGCGGGCCCGTACCCGGAGGGAAGGAACCGTCAGATGACCGAGGAGCGACCCGAGCTGCCGCGCGAGGAATGGCGCCAGTTCTTCGACAACCTGTCAAGGCAGTACGAAGGCTCGGACGTGACCGTCGAGGTGCTGAGCCGGACGTTCGGCGATCTCATGCAGGCCGAGAAGCTCCCGCTCGCCTATCTCGAGTACGACGACAAGGACGACATCTTCACCGTGGCGATAGGCGGGCGGGACGGGCGGTATCCGGTGGTGCTCGCTCACCTCATCCAGCGGCCGCAGACGATATTCGCCGATACCGTGGCGCCCGACATGCCCCGGGCCTTCGACATCGTGGACGCGGAAGGCACGCAGACGATCATCATGCTCCACGATCCCGCGGTGTGGAGCGGCGCGCCGACCTTGTGACCTCAGCTCAGCGCCCCGGCGGCGCGCCGCATGATCGAGGCGATGGCGGCCGGGTGCGTGAGGTGCGGGTGGTGACCGGTGCCGGGGATGGTCGTGACGGTGGCCGGGCCTGGGTCGGCGACCAGCGGATCCAGCTGCCCGGCAAGGAGGTGGACCGGGACCGACACCGTCTCGCTGAGCAGGGCTTGGAGAGCGGCGCGTTCGGCGGGCTGGTTCGCGTCCCGGAGCAGGCGGGCCGTACGGCGGGCGACGCCAGGCCGGTGCAGCTGGGCGGCGGCGCTCGCCACGGCCCGGCGGGCTTCGTCCGAGGAAGTGCCATCGCCGAGGAGCGAGGTCGCGAGACGGTCGGCGGAGATTCTCTTGAGGAGCGGCGTGGCGAGCGCCGGTGTGCGGAGCGGTCTCGGGGCCGCCTCCTGGAGGAAATAGGGGGAGACGAGGACCAGGGCACTGAGGCGATCGGGATGGGCGGCAGCGTAGCGGAGCGCCGGTGCGGCGGCCGCGGAGTGGGCGACGATCACGGGCCGGGTCCGTACGGGAGCCAGCAGATCGGTGAGCCAGGCCAGCGGGGTGGCCGAGGTGGGGGCCGAGCGGCCGAGTCCCGGCAGGTCGGCGACGAGGGCGGGTGCTCCGTCCAGTTCGCCGAGCACGCCCTGCCAGGACTCGCCGTCGAGGGGGAGTCCGTGCAGGAGTACGAAGCCGGGCGAGGTCCTGTCCCCGGCGACGTAGGTACGGGATCCGCCGACATCGTGGAAGCCGCCGGGAAGCACGGCCGGAGCCGTCCCGAACCGGTCCGCCACCAGCCGATCGGCCCAGCGGCGCAGCGCGGTCTCGACAGGCGGCTGCCGGAGCCCGGCCGCCTCGGCGACCCGCTCGGCTGAGGCGGTGTCGTAACGGTCCTCGGTCAGGAAGGCCAGAGTCTCGGGGTTGGCTCCGGTCAGCGCGGCCGGGAGGCGGCGAATCAGGGACACGGGCACGAGGGTTTTCGGCGCGCGTACGCCCAGGTGGGCCGCGAGCAGGCGCACCAGTTCGGGCAGGTTCGGGGTGTTCTCGTCGAGCACCCAGTGCAGGCCGCCGGGCTTCGGGTCGTGCTCGGGGATCGCGGCCATGTACGACGCGAAGTGATCCACGGTCTCCACGGGCACGAACGTGCGGGCGGTTCCCGGCAGCGCGGGAAGTCGGCCGTTCCACAGGTCGCGGACCACCTCGGCCAGGCCGATGTACTGCCCGGCCTCGCCCGTGGTCGAGTGACCGATCACGGTGCTTGGATTCACCACGGTCAGTGGGACCCCCAACTGCTCCGCGACGACCCGTACGGCGGCGTCCGCCTCGGTCTTGGAGCCTTCATAGGCCCCTTGGCCTCGGTAGAGCTCCGCCAGCTCGGCTTCCGGGAGCGGGTACCGCTCTCGCCGGCCCAGCCCGACCCGGTAGCCCGACACGTGGATCAGCCTGCGCAGTCCGGGCCGGGTCGCGGCCCAGCGCAGCACGTTGAGGGCGCCCTCGACGTTGACCGTCCTGGCCTCCTCGCGCCCCAGCCCGAACCGGTAGACGGCGGCGGCGTTGACGACATCCCGTACCCTGGCAAGCCGCTCGTCGTCCACCGCGCTCAACCCCAGACCCGGACCGCCCGTGAGATCACCGGCCACGACCATGAGCCGCTCGACGTCCGCGCCATGACCTTGCAGCCAGGCTGGCAACTCGCCTCCGCCACCCGCACCCGTACGGTCCCGAGTCGGTTCGCGGATGACGGCCGCGACCGTGCGGCCTTGTTCCAGCAGCCGCAGCACCGTCCACCGGCCGATGAAGCCGGTCGCCCCGAACACCACCGCGTCCGGCCCGCCCCCCGAAGTCTCGCCCATCTTGCATTCCTCTCTAGACCGATCTACATAATGTGTGGACAGCAAAAAACGCCCGACCTCCAGCGAAAAGGATCAGGCGGTGTCGAGCAGTTTGGCGATACGTCGGCTGGTCTGCTCGATGGGGGTCCGGCTGCGACCGGCGCGGGCCAGCACGAGCGCGCCCTCGATCAGGGCGAGCACCGTAGCCGCGAGCTCATCCGCCTCGGCCGTGTCATGACCATCGGCCCGGAGGGCGTCGGCCAGCGCCCGCTGCCAGCCCGCGTAGATGTCCCCGCAGATCGGCTGCAGGACGTCGTTGGTCGCGGCGACCTCCAGAGCCACCGTCGCCACCGGGCACCCCTTGGCGTAGTCGGCGGCCACCATCCTGTCGGCCAGCGCCGCCATCAGCGCCCTGACAAGATCGCGGGAGCTGGGCGCCGTCGAGGCCAGCTCGACCACGATGCCGTCGACCTCGCGCCCGGCGGCGGCCAGGGCCTCGCTGACCAGCTGGTCCTTGCCGCCGGGAAAGTGGTGATAGAGCGACCCCCGAGGAGCTCCCGCCACCGCGAGCACCTCATTGAGCCCGGTGCCGTGGTAGCCCTTGGCCTCCACCAGCGTCCGAGCCGCCTCGATCAGCCGCGCCCGCGTCTCATCACCCTTGACCGCCACGCCACCGAGAATAGACCGATCTGCATAATTCGCAAATCATCCCATGCCGACGATGGTCTTCACGATGTCGCGCGGCGGGTCGGCCAGCCCGCGTGCCACGGCCTGGGACAACGGAACGGTCTGCGTCGGCAGCCGATCGACCCGGATCTGCCCGCCGTGCAGCAGAGCGACCGCGGCCCGCAGGTCGGTGTCCCACCGGTGGGAGGCCGACCCCACGACCCGCTTCTCGCCCAGCACCACGTCCAGGGTGGGAAAGGCGGCCGGGTCCGGCGACACGCCGAGCAGGACCACGCTCCCGCCGCGCCGGCAGAGTGACAACGCGCTCTCCACCGCGGCCGCCGGCCCCGCGCTCTCCACCACCGCGTCGGCGCCGCGCCCATCGGTCAGCTCCCGTACGGCTTCGAGGGCGGCCTCCGGCGCCACGCCGACCAGGCCGAACGACCGGGCCAGCGCGCGGCGGCCCGCATCCGGGTCGACCGCGACGACCGTCGCCGCGCCCCGGCACCTGGCCACCTCGGCGACCAGCAGGCCGACGGCCCCGGCGCCGACGACCGCGACCACGGCCCCGGACACGTCGCCGGCCTTGTCGAGCGCGCGGACGGCGACCGCCGCCGGCTCGGCGAAGACCGCGACGGCGGGGGGCAGGCCATCGGGCAGCGGGACACAGCGCGCGGCCGGCGCCACCAGGTATTCGGCCAGGCCGCCGTCGTCCTGCAACCCGAGCGCCGCGCCACGCTCGCACAGCGGGTACTCGCCGCGGGTACACCACCAGCAGTGGCCGCAGCCCAGCACGACGTCCGGCACGACCGCGGTGCCGGGGGCGAGGCTCACGCCGGGGCCGGCCTCCGCCACCACGCCGACGACCTCGTGCCCCAGGGTGAGCGGCGCGGTCCGGCCGGTCAGCGGGTGCGGTTCGACCGGCACCACGACCGGCCCGAACCGGTATTCCTCGATGTCACTGCCGCACAGGCCGCACAGCGTGACCGCGATCAGGACCTGGCCGGGACCCGGCGCGGGCATCTCGGTCTCGACCAGCCGCACGTCGCCGCGCCCGTACCAGCGCAGCGCCGCCATCCGCCCCCTGCTCGCGGCCGGTTCGCCGACCACGCTCACGGCCGGGTCCCGGACAGGCGGGTGGTGACGTCGGCGCGTTCGGTGAGACCGGGGGCGAGCTCCACCCCCAGCCCCGGTCGTCCCTCCAGGCTCACCCAGCCATCCTCCACCAGCGGCAGCCCGGTCGCCAGCTCTTGGTACCAGGTGCGCTGGAACGCCCGCACGCTCTCCTGGATCAGCGTGTTGGGCTGGCTCAGGGCGAGATGGACGCACGCCGCGAAGGAGATCGGGCCGGTGCAGTCGTGCGGCGCGAAGGGGATGTCGTACGAGTCGGCCAGCGCGGCGATCTTGCGAGCCTCCGTGAGCCCGCCCGCCCAGCCCATGTCGATGATCGCGACCCGGATCGCCGATCGCTCCAGTAGCGCGCGGAAGGACCGCTGCCCGGTCAGCGTCTCGCCGGTGGCCAGCGGCGCGGACGTCGACGCCTGCAGCGTCGCGTAGGAGTCGTGGCTGTCGGCTCGCAACGGGTCCTCCACCCAAAACGGATCGAACCGCTCCAGCTCGCGCACCAGCCCGACGGCCGCGTACAGGCTCCACAGCCCGTGCAACTCGACCATGACCTCCATCTCGGGCACGGCGTTCTTGATCTCGTCGAGCACCCGCAGACCGGCGCGCAGGTCCGCCCGGTCCAGCCGCATGCCGCCGGTACGCTCGGCCGCCTGGTCGAAGGGCCACACCTTCATGGCGCGGAAACCCTCCTCCCACAGGGACTTGGCCAGCTCCGCCGGCCGCTCCAGGAAGCCCCGCAGATCGTCGTACGCCGACGCCGCCGCCAGCCCCCAGTTGGACACGGCCTGGCGCGGCTCGTTCTTGATGTAAGAGGAGCCGGCGCAGGTGTTGTAGGCGGGGAGGCGTTCGTGGAAAGGCCCGCCGAGCAGGCCGGACACCGGCTGCCCCGTGGTCTTGCCCAGCAGGTCCCACACGGCGAGGTCGACCGCGCCGTTGCCGCGCGTCTCCACGCCGCTGCCCTGGAAGCCGACATGGCCGGTGAGCAGCCGGCGCAGCCGCTCCGGGCCGGGCACCGGCGCGCCGACGAGGAGGGGCGCGACGGTCTCGTGCAGGTAGGCCTCGACCGCCTCGGCCCCGAAGAACGACTCGCCGAGGCCGGCGTGCCCGTCGTCGGTGTGCAGCCGCACCAGCAGCACGTTGGGCTGAATCGAACAGCGGATGGTCTCCAGTCCGCTCACGACGGCTCGGGTACTCATGATTCCAGGACCGTATCTGGTAAGACCAGTAATCCGCAAGAAACAAATCACTCCCTTGACAGTGGCGCTACTGCCAGCAAAGCTCTAGCAATCTGGTAAGACCACAGTCCGGACGGATGTTGAGAACTATGACGTTGACCGGCAGACCTCTGGCGATCACCATGTGGGACTTCTCCTGGCTCGAACGGCGCTGGGACGGCGCCGGGTACGAGGACTGGGACCGCGCGCTGGACGAGCTCGTCGAGCGCGGCTACGACGCGGTGCGCATCGACGCCTTCCCCCACCTGGTGGCGGCCGATCCGCGGCGGACCTGGCGCCTGCTGCCCGTCTGGCACTTCGAGCAGTGGGGCGCGACCGAGCCGGTGTCCGTGCGGGTGCTGCCCGAGCTGCTGGAGTTCATCCAGGCGTGCGCGAGCAGGGGTCTGCGGGTGGCGCTGTCCTCCTGGTTCCGCCGGGACGAGCTCGACACCCGGTCCCGGATTCGGACGGCCGCCGACCTGGCCGCCGTCTGGGACGTCACGCTCACGGCCATCGAGGACGCCGGTCTGGCCGACGCGATCTACTTCGTCGACCTGGTGAACGAGTGGCCGCTGGCGATGTGGGCGCCCTTTCTGTACGGCAACGACGCGGACGCCGCCGCGCTGTCCCGAGCGGACGAGCGGGTACGAAGCTGGACGCGCGAGGCGATCGGCACCCTGCGCGCCAAGCATCCGCGCCACCGCTACACGCTGTCCTTCGCCACCGAGACCACCGGCGCCGACGGTGAGGACCTCACCGAGCTGGACCTGCTCGAACCACACGTGTGGATGACGCCGCAGGCCACCGGCTTCTACGACGAGATCGGCTACGACCTGGAGCACTCCCAGTTCGACCCGCGCGCCTACGAGCCGCTGTCCGGCCCGGCCGAACGCCTGTACCGAGCCGACCCGGGGCGGTGGGCCGGCGGCCTCACCGACCACATCCAGCGCGTCGCCGAGTGGTCGCGGTCGGCCGGCAAGCCGCTGGTGACGACCGAGTGCTGGGCCATCGTCAACTACAAGGACGGGCCGGGCCGGGACTGGGGCTGGATCAAGGAGCTGTGCGAGGTCGGGCTACGCGCCGCGCTGGCCACCGGCCGCTGGGAGGCGCTGTCGACCAGCAACTTCTGCGGGCCGCAGTTCGCCGGAATGTGGCGTGACGTGGCCTGGCACCGCGGCATGACCGACGCCATACACGCGGGGGCAACCGAATTCACCGCCGCTCCGTGAGCGGCCTTCTCCGTGAGCGGCCCTCTCTCTCTGAGCGGCCCCTTCCCTGAGCGGTCTCACCCCACAACGGCTCGTGTCCTGAGAGGAACGAACACATGAGTGCCATCCCCCGTCGAGACCTCCTGCGCGGCGCCGCCCTGCTCACGCTCGGTGGCGCGGCGAGCCAGCTCACCCTGACCGGGTGCGGGTCGTCCGAGGAGCAGGCCGGCTCCAGCAAGACCGGGCCACAGGGCCAGGTCGTCGTCTGGATGCACGAGGAGCCCGCCAACACCAAGTACTTCAACGCCAAGATCGCCGAGTACCAGAAGCAGTTCCCGAAGGTGTCGATCAAGCCGCTGTACGTCCCGATCGCCAACCTCGACACCAAGCTCTCCACGGCGTTCACCACGGGCGCGCCGCCCGACCTGATCAAGGTCGGCGCCTGGACCCTCGCCGAGCGGGCCTCGAAGCAGCAGCTCGCGCCGTTGCCGCCGGCGGAGTTCGGCGCCGCGTCCATCGACGCGCTCAAGGGGAAGTTCGAGGCCAACGCGTTCGCCGCGCTGACCTACGAGGAGCAGGTCTACGGCACGCCGATCGACTTCAACTCGGTCCACCTGTGGTATCGGCGCGACCGCTTCGAGAAGGCGGGGCTCGACCCCGACAAGCCCCCCACCACTTGGGAGCAGGTCGCCGAGTTCAGTCAGAAGCTCACCAACGCCGACGCCTCCCAGGTCGGGCTCCAGTGGCAGCTCGCCGACAACATCTGGGCGATGCTGAACTTCATCCCGCTGATCCGCGGACTGGGCGGGCAGATCATCGACGAGAGCTCCCGGCGCGGCACGCTGAACACGCCGGAGGGCATCAAGGCGCTCGAATACTACGGCAGCCTCGGCAACCCGAAGCTGAGCGACCCGGTCGGCGCGTTCGGCCTGTTCGCCAAGGGCACCTCGGCCATGCTGATGTCCGGCCGGTTCACCTCGAGCCTCATCCCGGCCATCAACCCCAACGCCAAGCTCGGCCAGACCTTCGACAGCGCCCTCGTGCCCAGCTGGGAGGGGAAGGAGAAAGTGGCCGCCGGCTACTCCTGGGGATGGTTCGTCGCCAAAAAGGCGAAAAATCCGTACACGGCGTGGCATTTCATTAACTGGCTGCTCAACGGGGACAACGTCAACCAGCAGCTAGCCGCCACCGGCCTGGTCACGCCGACGGCAGGCTGGCAGAAGCTGCCCGCCGCGAGTGACAAGGCCAGCCAGCAGCTGGAGCAGCAGATCCCGTACACCGACTTCGGCCCGGTGCTCCCGCAATGGACCGAGACGATCAAGGCGCTGCTCGACGCGCTCGAATCGGTGATCCACAAGCAGGCGCCCGCCCAGCAGGCCGCGACCGCCTTCGACGCCGCGGTGGGACGGATCCTCAAGTGATCGGCAGCAAGGCCCGCACCATGAGCGCGGTCGAGGCCCGCGCCGGCGCGGGCCTCGCCGCCCCGGCGATCGTGTACTTCGTGCTGTTCTGGGCGTTGCCCGCGCTCGCCGCCCTGTACCTGAGCTTCACCTCGTACGACCTCTCCGGCACCCCGCAGTGGGTCGGGCTCGACAACTACCGCGAGATGGTGACGAGCGACGAGTTCTGGAGCAGCGTGTGGGTGACGCTGCTGTACACGGTCTTCGCGGTGGGCCCGACGATCGTGATCGCGCTGGTCGTGGCCGTGCCGCTGGCCAAACCCGGCAGGTTCCGTGCCTGGCTGCGCGGGCTGGTCTTCATTCCCGCGGTGATGCCGCTGGTCGGCGCCACCGTACTGTGGCAGGTGATCTACTCGACCGGCGGCCTGGCCGACGCGCTCGCCGGCGCGGCCGGGGTCGGCCCCCGTCCCTGGCTCACCGACTCCGACTACGCCATCTGGGCGCTGCTCGTGATGGTCATCTGGAAGTACGTCGGCCTGTACGTGATCATCTTCGTGGCCGGGCTGCAGGCCCTGCCCGCCAACGTCTTCGAGGCCGCGGCCATCGACGGCGCCCGCACGCTGCGTACCTTCTTCCTGGTCACCGTGCCGCTGCTGCGCCGGACCTTCACCTTCGTGATCGTCGTGGCGGTCACGGGGGCCATGCAGTCCTTCGTGCCCGCCTACCTGCTCACCAAGGGCGGACCGGTCAACGCCACCCAGGTGCTGCCCCTGTACCTCTACAACAACGCGTTCTCCTTCTCCCGCTTCGGCTACGCCTCCGCGATCGCGATCGTGCTGCTGGTCGTGCTGCTGGTGTTCGCCTTCACCCAGTTCACGTTGGTCAGGAGTGACGAGGAATGAGCGGACGAATGAGAATCGGCCGGTCGCTCAGCGCCGTGGCCCTCATCGGCTTCGTGGCGCTGATGCTGCTCCCGCTCTACTCCATGATCGTGCTCGCGTCGGCGCCGGACGACACCGACCTGTCCGGGCTGCGGTTCACCGGTTTCGCGCTGTTCGGCAACATCGGCGAGATCATGTCCGACGGCCGGTTCCCGCGCTACCTGATGAACAGCGTCCTGATCGCGTCGGCCGTCTCCGTGCTCGACGTGGCGATCTCGGCCGCCGCCGGGTACGCGCTGGCCCGGCTGCGCTTCCCCGGCCGGGCCGCCCTGCTCAACCTGGTGGTCGTCGCGCTGTCCCTGACCCCGGCGGTCGTCATGATCCCGGTGTTCGTCATGCTCAGCGAGATCGGCTGGCTCAACAGTTACCAAGGGCTGATCGCGCCGTTCGCCGCCAGCGCGCTGGGCGTCTTCCTGGTGCGGCAGTTCGCGCTGGGCATTCCCGTGCAGATGCTGCACGCCGCGCGGGTGGACGGCGCCAGTGAGCTGCGCATCTTCCTCCGCATCGCCGTACCGCTGCTGCGGCCGGCGCTGCTCACCGTGCTGCTGCTGCAGTTCCTCGCCCAGTGGGACAACCTGATCTGGCCCTTGATCGCGGCCAGTGAGCAGGACCTGTGGACGCTGCCGCTGGCGCTGTCGTCCTTCGAGGGGGAACACGGGATCGTCTACCACCTCCAGACCGCGGCGGCGCTCATCTCGATCCTGCCCCCGCTCGTCCTGTTCTCCTTCCTGCAGCGTTACTACGTCTCAGGTCTCACCCTCGGAGGGGTCAAACGATGACCGACGGCATCCGCGTCGAGCGGGTCACCAAGCGCTACGGCAACCAGGTGCTGTTCGCCGACATCGACCTGCACGTACGGGACGGGGAGTTCCTGGTGATCGTCGGCCCGTCCGGCTGCGGGAAGTCCACGCTCATGCGCATCGTCGCCGGCATCGAGCCGGTCAGCGCCGGCCGGGTGACGGTGGGCGGGCGGGACGTCACCCACGCTCACCCCGGCGACCGCGGGATCGGCATGGTCTTCCAGGACTACGCCCTGTACCCGCATCTGAGCGTCGAGGGCAACCTGGCGTTCGGGCTGCGCGCCCACCACGTGCCGAAGGAGGTCATCCGTCAGCGGGTGGCCGACACCGGCCAGGCCCTCGGGCTCACCGACCAGCTCAAGAAGAAGCCCGGTCAGCTCTCCGGCGGCCAGCGGCAGCGGGTCGCGCTCGGCCGCGCCATGATCAGGGAGCCGGCCGCGTACCTGATGGACGAGCCGCTGTCCAACCTGGACGCCGCGTTGCGCGTGCAGATGCGGGCCGAGCTGATCGAGTTCCACCGCCGCACCCGGGGCACCGTCCTGTACGTGACGCACGACCAGGTCGAGGCCATGACCATGGGAGATCGGGTCGCGGTGCTCAACGAGGGCGAGTTCGCGCAGATCGGCACCCCGGCCGAGATCTACGAGAAGCCGGCCAGCGTGTTCGTCGCCACGTTCCTCGGCAGCCCCCGGATGAACCTGCTCGACGCCACCGTACGCCCGGCCGACGCGCACATGGAGCTGACCAGCGGCGAGCTGAGCTGGCGGCTGCCGCGCGAGGGATTGCCCGCGGACCTGCCCGAGTCGGTGCGGATCGGCTTCCGGCCCGAGTCGGTACGGCTGCCCGTCAGCACCGGTACTCCCGCCTATGAGCTGGCGGCGACCGTCTCGTACCGGGAGAACCTCGGCAACGAGAGCATCTTCCACCTCCGCGACAGCACCGGACGGACCATCATCGCCCGCCTCCCGCCCCGCAGCGGGCCGCGCGACGGCGAACACGCGACCTTCCAGGTGCCGCTCGCCGATCTTCATCTCTTCGGCCCTGATGGGCGGGCGTGCTGGCACGGCACCGAACTCGCTGACGACGGCCAGCCGCTACCGTGGTCGGCATGACCGCTGGGCGGGGGAAAAAACCGTCGACGACGAACCTCGGCACACTCATCGCCGTACTCGAGAACCGGATCCTGACCGGACAGTGGGCACCCGGTGCCCGGCTGCCGTCCGAACGCGACCTGGCGGCCGAGTTCACCGTCAGCCGCCCCGTCATCAGGGAGACGCTGAAGGCCCTGCAGGAGCGCGGGCTGGTCGAGGTCTCGCCGCAGCGCGGCAGCTTCGTCCGCCAGTACACGGCCGAGAACCTGATGCGGCCGATGAACCTCGCGGCCCGCGCGGCGGGCGTCACGGCCCGGCAGCTCATGCGGGCCCGCGTCATGCTGGAGACCGAGGCCGCCGGCCTGGCCGCGACCAACGCCACCAAGCAGGACCGGACCGACCTGCTGCGGATCCACCAGCTGTTCGCCCAGCCGGGCAACGTGCACGCCAGGGCACGCGTCGACCTCACCTTCCACGAGACCATCGCGCGGGCCTCCGGCAACCCGGTGATTCACATGATGTTCACCGCGATCCAGGACCTCACCTACGGCCTGATGCTGCGCAGCCTCAGCGACCGCGAGGTACGCGCCGCCGGTGAGCCCCTGCACACCGTGATCCTGGAACACATCCTCGACCGCGATCCCGACGGGGCCCGCGAGGCGATGCGACGGCACCTCGACATCGCCGGAGACCTCTATGGGCCGGACATGGACACCAGCCTGGCCGAGGTCATCGAACACCAGCTCGCGGCGCCCTCGGCCGAGCTTTTGGCCGACGACAACGTGACGGCGGACTCCACACCCGCCTGACACGTCACCATGGCACCGCCGTGTGGAGATGATGCAGGAGACCAGTGCCAGGGCTGCGCGCCGCGCTGGAGCATGCCTGCGCCGAAGCGGGCCTGGCCCCCGACGTACGCGCCGAGACCGACGACCTGGCCCTGCTGGCCGAATTGGTCGAGCACGGCTTCGGCATCGCCGTCATGCCGCGCTCGGCCGCCCGGCGTCTGGGCCCGCGTCTGGTCACGCTCCCCCTGCGCCACCCCGCCCCGGGCCGCCCTCTGACGCTGATCTGGCGCCGGGACCACGTCACCGCCCAAGCCTCCCGTCACCGGCCATCGGTAGGGCAGACCGGCCGCCGCGCGGCCCAGCACGCCCCGGTGCCTGTACGGGCTTGTACGGATGATTCGGCCAGGGCTTCACCGGCCACCGCGTTCTCGTCAGCGTGGTTCCGGCAACCACCCGTCGCGGAGCGCATGGGCTTCGCGCGAGCAGAGAGGGGAACCCCGTTGTCCAGACTCGTCAAGGTCGCGTCCGCCGCGGCGGCGCTGTCCGGAGTTCTCGCGCTGACGGTCACGGCGGCCCAGGCCGTGGCCAGCTCCCAAACAGGCACACAGACCAGCGCGCAGTATTTCACCGGCGAGAGCGGCCCCTGGACCGCCCAGACCATCGGCGCCTGGGGGAACATCCCGACGGCGTCCGTCAACATCACCGTGCCCACGGGGACGACGCGGTTCGTCGACGCCCGCTTCACCGCCGAGTCCGTCTGCGTCGGCACAGCCGGCGCATGGTGTTCCGCGCGCATCGTCGTGGTCAACTCCGCCGGGACGACCACCGAGCTGCAGCCGGTCGCGGGCACGGACTACAAGTTCGACAGCCCCGACGGCGCCGAGGAGGCGCATGCCCTCGAGCGTTTCTCCCCCTCTCTGGGCCCCGGCACCTACACGGTCCGGGTGCAGGCCCTGCGCATGTCGGGCATCAGTCAGTTCATCCTCGACGACTACGCGTTCACGGTCGGTCTCGTCGAGCCCTGAGGCGGGCTGGGAAGCTGCCGGGACATGACCCCGTTCGTCCCGGTCACGGGCAGGGGGGACGGTAGGGCAGACCGGGCATCCGGCGGGCCCATTCCGCCGGGCTGATCACAGGGTAGGCGAGCGCGCATGCCTGCCGGGCGGCGCGGCCGGCGTCGGTCTCCCAGAGCCGGACGGTCGCGTCGACGCCGCCGGTGGCCAGCGTGCGGCCGTCCGGGCTGAACGCGGCGGCGTACACCCGGTCGGTGTGGCCGCTCAGCGTGACCGTGGCGTCCGGCTGGCCGGCACGCGTGAGGTCCCACAGGTGCACGGTGCCGTCGAAGCCGGCGGAGGCCAGCAGTTGGCCCCCCGGGTGGAAGGTCACGGCGGCGACGGCGCTGGTGTGGCCGATCAACGGCACGGGCGGCCGCCGGGCGGGCCGGGCGGCGATGTCGTGGAGCAGGACCACGCCGTCGGCGCCCGCCGAGGCCAGCCGGCGGCCGTCCGGGCTGAACGCCACGTCGTTGACGGCGTTGCGGTGGCCGGTCAGAGTGGCGGTGACGGCCGGGTGGCGGGTGTCGGTGACGTCCCACAGCCGTACGGTGCGGTCGGCGCCTCCGGTGGCCAGGGTGCGGCCGTCGGGCGAGAAGGCCACCGCGAGGACCGTGTCGCCGTGCCCGGTGACCGTCGCCAGCGGCCGCGGGTGTCGCGGATCGGCGACGTCCCACGTGCGCAGGGTGCGGTCAGCGCCCACGGTGGCCAGGGTCCGCCCGGACGGATCGAAGGCGGCCGAGTACACGTTGTCGGTGTGGGCCTTGATGGTGGAGAGTGGGCTGGCGCGCCGGCCGTCGCGCACCTGCCAGAGCCGGACGGTGAAGTCGAGGCCGGCGGTGGCGAGTACCTTGCCGTCCGGTCGCCACACCGCCCGGACGATGCCATCGGTGTGGCCGACCAGGACGGCCCGTGGCGTGGGCGGGCGCCCGGGGGCCAGGCTCCACAGCCGCGCTGTCCGGCCGGCCCCCGTGACCAGGGTGCGGCCGTCGGGGCTGATGGCGACCGTGTAGACGGTGCCGTCTTGCCCGCCGATCAGCGGCGCCCGCAGGTCCCACAGCCGGATGCTTCCGTCTCTGGAGGTGGTGGCGAGCGTTTCACCGGAGGGCTGGAATTCTGCGGCGAGGACCGTGTCGGCGTGCCCGGTCAGGGTCAGGGGGATGCTCGCGGGCCGCTGGAGGTCCCACAGCCGTACGGTCATGTCGTAGCCGCCGCTGGCGAGGCGCCGGCCGTCCGGGCTGAACGCCAGCGCCGCGACGCCGTTGGTGTGTCCGGTGAGGGTGCCGATCGGCTTCGGCGCCCGCGGGTGGGCGACGTCCCACAGCCGTACCGTGTTGTCGAAGCCGGCGGTGGCGAGCGTGCGGCCGTCCGGGCTGAACCGCGCGGCCAGGATCGCGGCGGTGTGGCCTTCGAGGTCGGCCAGGCGCCGGGGACGGCGCGGGTCGGCGACGTCCCACAGACGCGCGGTGTTCCCGGGCCCGGCGGTGGCCAGGACGTCCGCGGCGGGGGCGAAGACCGCCGTGGTCATCGTGCCGGGCTCGACGGGCAACTCGGCGGCCAGGTGCGGACGCGAGGGGTCGGACACATCCCACAACCTCGGAACGCCGTCATGGCCCGCCGTCGCCAGGGTGCGGCCGCTCGGGCTGAACGACACGTGCCGGATGCCCTGGGCGTGGCCGGTCAGCACGGCCAGCGGGCGCGGCGCGCGCGGGTCGGCCACGTCCCACAGCCGGGCCGTGCGATCGTCACCGGCCGTGGCCAGCACGCGGCCGCCGGGGGCGAACGCCACCGCCAGCACCGCCCCGAGGTGGCCGCGGAGCACCGCCAGAGCCCGCGGACGATGCGGACGGCGCACGTCCCACAGGCGCGTTGTCTGGTCGGTGCTCGCCGTGGCCAGCAGGCGCCCGCCGGGCTGGAACGCGGCCCCGTAGACGGCGTTCTCGTGGCCGGTCAGCAGGGTCGCCGGCATTCCGGCCACCGCGCTGAGCAGGCCGCCTCTGGCCTCGGCGGTGGGGAGCAGCCGGTAGGCGGCCAGGGCGAGCTGCGCGGCCAGGCCCGGGTCGGCGACGCGCAGTGCGCCGGTGTCCGTCGCCGTCTTCCGCGAGAGCGCCTGGTCGCGCTGGTACGTGGCGGTGCGCTCCGCGTCGGCGGCGGCACGCTGCGCGCGTACCGCCACACCGGACGCGACCAGGGCCAGAACCAGCAGGGCCGCGAGCGTGGCGACGGCCTGGTGCAACCGGCGGGTCCGGCGCCGGGACTGGCGAACGCCCGCCTCCAGGAACTCCCGCGCGTCCGCCGGGAGCCGCCCGCCATAGCCGGCGGCCCACTCCTGCGCCGCGACCAGGCGCCCGCCGCGATACAGCGCGTCGGGGTCGCGATGGAGGCGTGCCCAGGCCGCGGCGTCGGCGGCAAGCCGGCGCGCGACGACCAGCCCGGCACGGTCGGCGTCCACCCAGGACCGCAGCAGGGGCCAGGCGCGCAGCAGGGCCTCATGGCTGATCTCGACAGTGTCCTCGCCCGCGGTAATGAGCCGCCGCGCGACGAACCGGTCGAGTACCTCCTCCATCTCGGCCGCCTCCTCGCCGTCGCAGCCGTCGAGCAGCTCGGCCACGGTGGCCCTGCGCCGGGTGTCGGCGGCATCGGGCGCGACATGCACCAGGTGCAGGAAGAGGCGGCGGGCCAGTTCGCGGCGGCGGCCGATGAGCCCGTCGTGGACGGCGTCCGCGCTGGCCGCCACCGCACCCTCGATGCCGCCCACCGCGTGGTAGGCGGCAACGGTCAGGCTCCGGCCCTGACCCTGGCGCCAGGTGGTGTACAGGGCGTGCGACAGCAGCGGGAGTACGCCGACCTCGTGCGCCCCGCCGTCCGCGGCGACACCCCCGGACGGGGCGACCTGCCGCAGCAGCAGCTCGACCAGGCCGTCCTCGATCTCGACGCCGGCACGCCTGGCCGGCTCCACGATGGCCTCGCGCAGTTCGGCCTCCTCCATCGGGCCGACGGCGAGCTGGCCGTCCTGCGCGAGCGCGACCAACTCCGGATGCCGCAACGCCGCCGCGTAGAAGTCGGCACGCAGCCCCAGCAGCACGAGCGCGCCGCCGGGCGGCGCGGCCGCGGCACGCACGGCGGCGATGAAACCGCGCCGCTCCGCCTCGTCCCCGCACTCGGTGAACACCTCCTCGAACTGGTCCACCACCAGCACCAGCGGCCGGTCGCCGGCCCCGGCCCGGCCGGCGTACCGGGCGGCGGCCCCGGGATCCTCGCGGACGACCGCGGCGATCTCGCCCGCCGGCACGTCGGCCAGGGCCGCCAGCCGGGCGGCCAACTCGGCCACCGGCCGCGCACCGGGGACGGTCACGACCATCGGCCAGTGCGCGGAATCGGGCAGGGCGCCATCGCGGAGGGCCGCGACCACGCCGGCCCGCAGCAGGGAGGACTTGCCCGACCCGGAGGGCCCCACTACCAGCCGCACGCCTCCGCCCGCCGCCCTCATCCCGGCCACCTGCTCGAGCAGCCGGCCGGTCAGCGCGCGCCGCCCGAAGAACCAGCCCGCGTCCTCCGGCTGGAAGGCGGCCAGCCCCCGATACGGCTCGGGACCGGCGACGCGGCGGCCGGGAGCCCGCCGTACCCGCCGCCAGGCGGCCAGCCACGCGCCGGCCTCCGCTGGATCGGCCACCCCGCACACGTCCAGCACCCGTACCAGCAGGTCACGCGACGACGTGGCCGGTAGTCCGCGGCCCGCGAACCAGTCGCCGAGGGTGCTGTGCGCGCCGTACGCGCCGGCCTTGGTCGCCACTTGCCGTACGGTCAGACCAGCCCGCTCGCGCAGCGACGAGAGCTCGCGCGCGAACTCCTGGCGGGTGGCGATCCTGCCCGGATCAGGACGGCCCGGATCGGCGTCGGCGGACTCGGACACACGGCCTCCTCTGCAGTCATGCGGCTACGCGCCATAGGCCGGCGCCACCTTTATGTCGCTGACTGATCACAACTGGTTACAGCCGCCCTGTACGGGCTTGTACGGATGATTCGGCGGCCATTGCGGAGCGGGGGCATGACGCCTCACGGTCGGCATATCGGCGGCCGGTATCCGGAGCCGACCACCCTCACTCCTGGTCCCGGACAAGTCAGTCGAACATTCACGGAGGGTCCACGCCAATGACAGCATCGACTTCCGCTCACGGCCGGCTCGACGTGCGGCGAATACGGCGGATACGGCGGCGAGCGGCATCGTTCATCGCATCCGCGCTGATCGTCGCGGCCGTTCTCCCCGCCGACGCGGCCCGCGCCTTCGCGGACGTCGCCGTGAACCTGCAACTGCGCGGCGCCTACGGCTCTGTGAGCATCCGCGTCAACGGATCACCGACCGGCACCTGCTCCGTCTCGAACTGCCTGTACATGGTGCCCGTCGGATCAACCGTGCGATTGACCCCCGACGGAGACATCACTTCCTGGGGTCCCGGGCCCTGCCAGTACGTGTTCGGCACCCAGCCCTGCAGCTTCGCGGCGCTGTCGAACACCAGCTTCCAGGTGGTCTTCCTCGGCTAGGACGTTCCCTTCCCGGCCTTTTCGCAGTCCACCTTTCGATGGATCCTCACGCGAGCAGCCGGCTGTCGGCCTCAGCGTGACACCGACGGCGATGAGATCGGTCAACGTCAAGCGTGGCCGCCCACGGTGATCGGGCCGAGCGTCAGCTGCGGCTCGCCCTCCAGGATCTGTCCGGTGAGCGCCACCTGCTCGTCGAGTTCGCGCAGCTGGGCGGGGGTGAGCTCGCGCAGCGACTCCACCGTGACGGCCAACCGGCGGCCGGACCGCCGCTGGTGCCACACCCCCGCCACCTGCCCGTCCACGAGCAGCACCGGGAAGTTGCCCGCCTGGCCGCCGTTCAGCGCCCGCGCGGCGGCCGGGCCCGGGTACAGCAGCTCGCGCGGCCTCCCGGCCACGACATAGGCATCGAAGTACGGCAGGAGCCGTACACCCCTCGGCGGCTCGTCCGGTACCTCGGTGTCACCGGCCGCCACCCAGGCCGGAACACCATCGAACAGCACCTGCTCCGGCTCGGCCGCCGCGAAGCCCGCGGCCGCCCACTTGACCGGCGCCCCGATCCACTTGGCGAACTGCTCGGGCGTGGCGGGACCGTACGCCCTCAGATAGGCGTTGACCAGCTCAACCAGACAGTCGTCGACCGGCTTGACTGTGTGGCAATCCGTGGGCGGGGCGATATAGGTGACCTTGCGCCCCCTCGCCGGGCCGAACACGAACGACCCCCGGTGCGCCGCCGTCGCCATGGCCTGCCGCCAGCGCGGCCACATGGTCTGGAAGGCCGGCATGACGAGGTCTCCGGCCCACGGTCCCGTGGTGGCCACGACCGCGTCGCTCAGCTCGTCGATCGTCAGGGCCGCTCCGGTCATCAGCACCTCGCGGATCGCCTCCACGACCTGGTCGGTCTGCGCGGAGGTCAGGCGTACGTCGTGGGCGAATACCGAGTGCGCGACCGGTAGCGTCGACAGGGCTCCCACCCACATCGGCAGGTCGCGGGCGGGCAGCAGGTGTACGGTGCCGCGCGGGCCGTGCGTCTTGACCAGAGTGCGCTCGCCCCACAGCGCCTCGCGCACCCCGGCGCGCGTGACGCCCTCCAGGCGAAGGCCGATCGACAGCTCGGCCGCCGACATCACCTGGGCATGGGCGCCGCACATGGCGGCGACCACGTTTGCCGGAGTGGCGTCCTTCGCGGGGGCGGCCAGGCCGTGCCGTTCCAACCGCCTGGCGCTGACCTGGGACCACGACATCTTCATCATGAGACCGACCCTATGGAGTAATGCGGCAAGATTCGTTCCGCGTTTCGAGCGGTGTCGCAGGGGGACACACTCGATACGTACATGTGTTCAGCGCCTCTACGACGCTCGTTCTCCCGGGTCGGGAAGGCTGAGCAGGGATGGAGCCGAATGTGCGGGCCGTGTGTCACATCCGGCGCACGACGATCACGGGAGTTCTCTTCCTTGCGGACATCGCGGCGGTCGTGTCGTTCCGTCACATGCATGAGCTCTGTCTCCGGCACGGTGAGGATCGCCTGGCGGTGGTGCTCATCCCGCTCGCGGTGGACGGCACGATCGTTGTCGCTTCGATGTCCATCCTCTTGGCCAACCGGTACGGTTCGTGCGGTGGCGTGCTGGCGTGGATCATGCTCGGGGTCGGCAGCCTCGCCAGCCTCGCCGCTAACGTCGCGGTCGCGGAGCCCAGCCTGATCGGCCGGATTATCGCTGCATGGCCAAGTGCGGCTCTCATCGGTAGCTACAAACTCTTGATGTCTCAGATCCGTCGGTTCTCAGCCGCGTCGAAGCGCGTGGCGGACGCTGTGGAAGACCTATCGGCCGCAGAATCAAGCTGTTCGTGAATGTGCAGGCGAAGCCATCGGTGATCTGCCTGTGCGCGGAGTGGGTCGCAGTGATATCGAGGCTCTAGGTCTTCACCGTTCTGCCTGGCGGTGGGCGCAGGAGAACCGACGCCCGGACGGAGGTCTACCATCCGGAAAGGACATCGCTATGGCGTTATTGATGCCCTGCTGTGCGAGCCTTGACCTGGGACTTTACCCTAGGGTCACTCATCACCCTGGAGGGATCGCAACGTGCATTCATGGCCGCTTACATGACCAGCAGCCTAGCCACCCCAAAGCTCAGCCGAGACCCCGCGCTCCAGCCTCGGCTGCTCGATCTCGCCGTAACGCGCGACCGACGCGCTGAAGTGCGCAGCCCAGATCTGGTTGCCGAAATCGAAGTGCCACCATTCATCGGCGTCGCACCGGAAGCCGGCGCCCGTCATCGCGTCCCGGAGAATCCGCCGGTTGCTCCGCGCGATCGTGTTCCAGGCGTTGTCTTCGAAGTAGAGCGCGGCCGACTCCGGCCCGAAATGGTCATACGGCGTGCCCATGTCGAGCTCGCGCCTGTATGCGTCCACCAGGGTCAGATCCACGGCTCCCCCGGTGGCGGAATGCGGCACCCTCCCAGACGTCGGCGCTACGACTGCTGTCGCTCGGCGCAGGAGCGCAGTGGACCACGCTCCTCCTGCTTGCTATTAACGGAGCGATCCCCCGAGTAGATGCGCCTGGACCAGGCGATCACCGAAGTTCCTAAAAGACTCACCGAGAAGGAGATCGCTGCGATGGTCACGAAGCTCGGCGACCTTCGAAAACTGCTCCACAGCGCCGATCCGCAGGACAAGGCTGATGTGTACGAGCAGCTCGGCCTACGTATGACCTACGACCCAGGCCAGAAAACAGTGATCGCCAGAGCTCAGCTCAGGCGATCATGTACCAAATTGTGTCCGAGGGCCGTTTCGTTCCGCTTTACGAGCGGGCTCAGGGCCGGTGGGCGCGGACGATGAGGTCGGCGGCTTCGGCGGCGATGGCGTGCCGTCGTGCGGGTGGCAGGGGCAGCATGCCGTACGCCGTCTCGACCCGCGCGTCGGTGATCACCAGGTGCAGGAACTGGCGGGCCGCCCTGGCCGGATCCGGCACCCGCAGCCTGCCGTCACCGTCGCAGGCGCGCAGGTAGTCCCCGACGTCGCTGTCCAGCGACGAGGAACTCGCCCGCCAGGTGCGCTGCAGCTCCGGGTGGTGACCCACCTCCGCGATGGTCAGCCGGTGCAGCGCCGCCACTCGCGGCGACAGAGCGATGTCCAGCGTCCGCTCCCCGAGCGCGGTCAGGTCCGCACCCGGATCGCCGGTGAGGGCTACGGCCTGGCCCGGTGTGCCTCCCATCGCTGACCTTGCCTCCTGGATGGTGGCGAGGAAGAGCTGTTCCTTGTCGCCGAAGTGGCCGTAGACGGTCTGTTTGCCCACGCCCGCCGCCGCGGCGATCGCGTCGACGCTCGCACGGGCGTAACCCAGGTCGGTGAAGACCTGGATGGCGGCGTCGAGGATGGCCCGGCGCTTGGCCGGTGAGCGTCGCGGGCCGTGGTCGGCCATGGCTTGTCCCCACTTTCGTCGAATAGGTACTAGTCTACGAGACTAGACGGTCTAGTCTAGTTTGGAGGGCGCATGGACGCCGATGTTGTGGTGGTCGGAGCCGGACCTGTGGGTTTGCTGCTCGCCGCCGAGTTACGGCTGGCCGGGGTAACGCCGCTGGTGCTCGACCGGCTCGCCCGGCCGACGAGCGAGCCGAAGGCACGCGGAATCGGGCCGCTGGCCGCGGAGGCGCTGCGCCGCCGCGGGCTGGGGGACGACCTGGCGAAGTTCCAGGAACAGGGGCTCGCCGACAAGGCACGCGACCACGGAAGTGAGAAAGGGCACTTCGCCCAGATCCACAAGATCGACCCCGACCTCCAGGAGGAACCCGAGCGGATCGGCGCGCTGATCTGGCAGCCGGACCTGGAACGGATCCTGACCGAGCACCTGGCCTCGCTCGGCGTCACGGTCCGGCGCGAACACGAGGCGACGGACCTGGACCAGGACGACTCCGGCGTCACCTTGACCGTACGGACGCCGGAGGGGGAGCGGCGCGTCCGCGCGGCGTACGTGGCGGGCTGCGACGGCGGCCGATCGACCGTACGGAAGCTGACCGGGTTCGACTTCCCCGGCACCGCCCCCACGAGCGTCGTACGGCGGCTGATCGGCGACATCTCGGGCATGGAGCGGCTGCCCGCGCCGGGCTGGCAGCCGGCGGGGATGTTCATGAGCGCGCCCGGCATGGTGGCGACGGTCGAGCACGACGGCTTCCCCGAGGACCGCGACGTGCCGCTGACCGGGGAGGAGATGCGCGACAGCCTGCTCAGGGTGACGGGCGTGGAGGTTGAGGTGACAGCGGTCCGCGACACCCTGCGCTTCACCGACGTCGCCCGTCAGGCGGCCACCTACCGGCTCGGCCGCGTCCTGCTCGCGGGCGACGCCGCCCACGTCCACTCTCCCAACGGCGGCCAGGGACTGAACCTGGGGCTGATGGACGCGGTCAACCTGGGCTGGAAGCTGGCCGCCACGGTCACCGGGCGCGCACCGGACGGCCTGCTCGACACCTACACCGCCGAACGTCACCCCGTAGGCGCCGCCGTCCTGCACAACACCCGCGCCCAGTCGGCGCTGCTGCGACCCGGAGCGCACGCGGCGGCCATGCGCGACATCGTGTCGGACCTGCTCGACCTGCCGGAGGTCAACCGCTACTTCGGGCGGCTGCTGAACGGGCTCGGCACCCGCTACGACCTCCCGTACCCGGCAACCCATCCCCTGGCCGGCCGCCCCTGCCCCGACCTGCGGCTCACGCTGCCTTCCGGCGGCACGCGGGCCCTCGCCGAGCTCGCCACGTCGGGCCGGCCGCTGCTCGTCCACGCGCCGTCGCAGCCCGAGATCGCGCAGGCGGCGGCCGCTTGGCGAGGCGCGCTGGATATCGTCGAGGCGACCGTCGAGGACCGTGACGGCCTGTCGGCCGCCTTCGTCCGCCCCGACGGCACGGTCGCCTGGGCGTCCGGCCCCGGCCCGGCCGACACCACCACCCTGATGGCGGCCTTCCACGCTTGGCTGCCGCCTGCCTGACGCCTCCAGCGGCGGGTCGCTATGGGGCATGGTCGGTGGTCCGTATGGCGTGACGCCTTCTGCCCGGCGGTCGGCGAGGCATGGCCGATCGCCGAGCATCCAGAATTTCTTGACAACAACTTTTTTCGGTGCCATCGTTTCACCATGTACGAAGTGGCGGTGATCGAAGACCCCGCGGCAGCCGAGGCGTCGCTCGACCCGATGCGGTCGAAGCTGCTGGCCGAGCTGGTCGAGCCCGGCTCGGCCACGTCGCTGGCGGCCAGGGTCGGCCTGGCCAGGCAGAAGGTCAACTACCATCTGCGCACGCTGGAGCGGCACGGGCTGGTCGAGCTGGTGGAGGAGCGCAAGAAGGGTAACGTCACCGAGCGGGTGATGCAGGCCACGGCCGCCTCCTTCGTGATCTCCCCGGTCGCGCTGGCCGCGGTGCAGCCCGATCCCGAGAAGGCGCCCGATCGGCTGTCGGCCCGCTGGCTGCTCGCCGTCGCCGCTCAGCTGGTCCGCGACGTCGGGACGCTCATCACCGGCGCCACCGAGGCTCGCAAGCGGGTGGCGACGTTCGCGATCGACGGCGAGGTACGGTTCGCCTCGGCGGCCGACCGCGCGGCCTTCGCCGAGGAACTGGCCGACGCCGTGACCGCGTTGGTGAGCAAATACCACGACGAGACGGCCGAGGGCGGTCGCGACCATCGGTTGGTCGTCGCCGTGCACCCGTCGCTGAAGGAGCGCTGAGGTGGGACATTCCTTCGAGCTTCCCCAGGAGGCCGAGGTCGGGGCGACCCCCGAGGAGGTGTGGGCGGCCATCGCGACCGGCCCCGGCATCGACTCGTGGTTCATGGGCCGCAACGAGGTGGCCGACGGCGTCGTGCGTACCGCCTTCGGCCAGTACATCCCCGAATCGACCGTGACCGCCGAGGAGCCGCCCGCCCGGTTCGCGCACACCAGCGCGACGGCGGAGGACGGCCGGTTCGTCGCCTACGAGTTCCTCGTCGAGGGGCGCGATCAGGGCAGCACCACGCTGCGCATGGTGACCAGCGGCTTCCTGCCGGGCGACGACTGGGAGGCCGAGTTCGAGGCCATGTCCAGAGGGCTGGAGATGTTCTTCGCCACCCTGGTCGCCTACCTGACACATTTCCGCGGCCGGACCGCCACGCCCGTCACCGAGTTCGGGCCGCCCGTCGCCGACTGGCCGCGCGCCTGGGAGATCCTGTACGACGCGCTCGGCACCCCGGGCCACGCCAAGCCGGGCGACACCGTACGGTTCGCGCCCGCCGGGCTCCCCCCGATCGAAGGCGTCGTCTACTACGCCAACGCCCAGACGCTCGGTGTTCGGACCCCGGACGCGCTCTACCGGTTCCTGCAGGGGTTCGGCGGCTCGATGGTCGCCGCGCACCACCTTTTCGCCGGCCCCGGCGACCAAGGACCGGCCTGGCACGCCTGGCTCGATCATCTTTTCGCCGAGCGAAAAGCCTGAACAAGGTCACAGCCCACGTAGAGGACCTGTCGTCGGGCGCCGCCCTGGCCCTGCGCGGCGGGGGAGGCGGTGCCCGGCGAGCGGAGTTCATTCCACCTACGGCGGTCGCGTGACGCTCAGTCCAGTGCGGCCACGTGCTCGGCCAGCGCGGCCGCCAGGGTCCGCTCGCAGGTGGCGGCGTCGTCGGCGGCCCAGCACACGTAGCCGTCGGGCCGCAGCAGCAGGGCGGCCGCGCCCAGGTCGTCCGCGCACTTGGCCCGTACGAGATCGACCCGCGCGGGCAGCCGGAACTCGGCGGGGACGATCCCGGCCAGGTCGAGCAGGACCGCGTGCCCGGCGCCGAACAGCCCGGACAGCCGGGTCGACGCCGAGCCGACGAGCAGGTCGGCGTCCGGCACCCGCTGCCCGGCCAGCGGATGCTCGCCGCCGAGGTCGTAGCCCAGCGACAGGCCGGACATCAGGCCCGCCATGTGGCGGTTGGCGTCCGGCAGCCGCAGCAGGTCGCTGAAGATCTCGCGCAGCGCGGCCACGTCCGCGCTGGGCCGAGGCATGCTCAGTACGCGCTGAGCGGACGTGTGGTGCAGCACCTGGGCGGCCACCGGATGCCGTTCGGCCTGGTAGCGGTCCAGGAGGCCTTCGGGCGCCCGGCCCTGGAGGGTCGCGGCCAGCCGCCAGCCGAGGTTGATCGCGTCCTGCACGCCGAGGTTCAGGCCCTGCCCGCCGAACGGCGGGTGGATGTGCGCGGCGTCGCCCGCGAACAGCACGCGCCCCGCCCGGTAGTCCGCCAGCTGCCGCGTCGCGTCGGTGAAGCGCGAGGAGTTGTCCACCGCGCGCAGCACGGTCTCCTCGCCGTAGACGGCCCGTAGCGCGGTGGCGACCTCCTCCTCCGTGACCGGCGCGTCGCGGTCGTAGTGTCCCTGCTCCTCGCTGCCGAACGTCAGCCGGTAACGCTCGCCACCGATGGGAACCAGCATCGCCCAGTAGCCGCCGCCCTCGCGGACCAGGCTGCTCATGTGGCCCAGCGCCGTGGGGACCGACGCCGACGTGGCGGACAGCCGGACGTCGGCCAGCACCGCCACGAACGTCCCGTCCCGGCCGGGGAAGGGCAGGCCCAGCAGCTTGCGTACGGTGCTCCGCCCGCCGTCGCACGCCACCAGGTAGTCGGCCCTGAACCGCCGCTCACCGGTGCTCACCGTCACCCCGTCGCCGTCCTGCTCGACCGCGGTGACCCCCGCGTCGCGCAGGACGCGCGCGCCCCGGGCGGTCGCGGCCTCCTCCAGGACCTCCTCGATCTCCCACTGAGGAACCGCGATCGGGTACGGATGCCGGGTCCGCCACGGCTCGCAGTCCAGCGGCACCGGCAGGGCCGCGAAATGGCCACCGATCGGTTCGCGTACCAGAGCCCGGCTCAGCAGCGGCTCCACCAGCCCGCGCAGCTCCAGCAGCTCCAGTGTGCGGGGCTGGACGGCGCCGCCCTTCATCTGCTCGATGCGCTGGGGCAGCTTCTCCAGCACGAGCGTGTCGACCCCGGCCAGCGCCAGCTCGTACGCCAGCATCAGGCCGGTCGGCCCGGCACCCGCGATGACCACCTCGAAGTCCTTCATGACCCGCCCTCTTCCCGTGGTTTGATCGTCTGAGTGCGAATATATACCCAGTGCAGAAAAAGTCCAAGTGCAGATTTCTGGTAAGGTGACGAGCGTGACGAACGAGCCCGGACTGCGCGAGCGTAAGAAGCAGCGGACACACGCCGCGATCTCCGAGGCGGCGATCGAGCTGTTCCTGCGGCACGGGTACGACCAGGTGTCGGTGGCCCAGGTGGCGGAGGCGGCCGAGGTGTCCAGGCGCACGCTGTTCGCCTACTTTCCGGCCAAGGAAGATCTCGTGGTGCAGCGGTTCGCCGACCACGAGACGGAGAGCGCCCGGGTGGTCGAGTCCCGCGCGGCGGACGTCACACCGCTGGAGGCGCTGCGGGTGCACTACCTCGACGCGCTGGCCAGGCGTGATCCGGCCAGCGGGCTCAACGACATACCCGCGATCGTGGCGCTCTACCGGATGGTCTTCGAGACCTCGTCGCTGGCGGCCCGGATGCACCGGTTCCAGGCGGCGGCCGAGCAGGCACTCGCCAATGCGCTGCGGGAGACGGCGGGCGTCGATGAGCTCAGCGCCCGCGTGGCGGCCGTCCAGATCCAGGCGGTCCACTGGACGCTGACGATTGACAACGCCATGCGGCTGGCGGGCGGCGAGAGCGCGGACGAGCGCTACCCGGGCGCGGTGAGCGACGCCGAGCGGGCATACGCCCTGCTGGCCAACGGGCTGGGCCACCTGGGCGCGCCAGACCGGGCCTGAGCCCCCTGGGCGCCGCCGTTCGGCGAATCGGGGAGCGGCGTGGAGAGCGGTCGCCGGTCGGTGAATCGAGGAGCGACGTACCGGGTGAACCGGGTCATGGGTGGCTGCCGTTCGGTAACGGCAGCCACCGTTGTTCGTTACGCCGCGAGGGCGTTCTCCAGGAGTGGCCGGTGGCGCAGCATCCACGCCGCCGCCCGCGCCTGCCAGGCCAGGGCCCACAGCGGGTCCGGGTCCGTACTCTCGGGCGTGATCCGCGACTTGACCGCCACGAACGCGCAGTCACGGATGGCGAACTCGATCATCCGCGTGACGAAGCCGTCGCGTTCGGCGGCGGGCAGCCCGTAGCCGTCGAGGAAGCGGCGCAGCTGGCCCGCGCGCGCCGCCGCGCCGGGCAGGCCCTGCCGTTCGGCGACGTCGTCGTCGTGCAACTGGGCGTTCCACCACGCGGCACCCGCCACGTCGTCCAGCCGGTCGATCGGACCGGCGCTGGTCCAGTCGATGTACGCGACCGGCAGGCCGTCGCGGGCCACCGTGTGCCACGGTCCCGTGTTCCGATGGCTGATGATCGCATCGGGCGCGGAGCTGTGGAACGGCCACCGTTGCCACACCGCGTCCGGCGGCGGCCGGAACCCGGCCGTCGCGTCGTGGAGCTCGCGCAGCAGGCAGCCCGCCTGCCACACGCCCTCGTCGGACCAGGCGTGCGGGTGGACGAAGTCGCCGTCGATGTAGGTCACGGCGTCTCGTCCCTCCTCGTCGTAACCGTCGCCGACCAGGCGGGGGCTCCCGCTGAAGCCCGCGTTCTCCAGGTGCAGCAGCAGCGCGTGGACGCTGTCCGTCCACGGCCCGGCCGGGCGCAGCACGACGTCGCCGTGCCGGACCACCGGCGTGGGATTGCCCTCGGCGCCCAGCAGGGGCTCGAAGGATGATTGGGAAGACACTCTTGCTCCTCGTGATCGTGATGGGAGATCACTCCAACGCGAGGAGCCCGGTACGCCTCAGGCGACCTCTCGCGTCGGAGTGTGAGCCGAGACTTCGCCGAGGACCTTGGTGGCCATGTGCCACACCTCCTGCCGGATCGCGGGGCACCGTCCTGGCCGACGCTGCCACAGCCGGGGAAGGCTGAGCAACGCATTTGTCCGCCGGTGCGGAGAAGCCCGGTGGGCGGGGCAATTCGGGTCGTGACCGCTTTCGGGTCGTGACCGCTTTCGGTCGGCATCAGGTTTTGGACCGGCATCAGGTTTTGGACCGGTATCGGGTTTTGGACCGGTATCGGGTTTAGGCCGGTATCGTCGTCAGGCGTCGGGCCGATGATCTAGGGGGATCCGTGACCGAGCCGAGCCTGCTGTGCGTGCACGCGCATCCTGACGACGAGGCGTTGTGGACCGGTGGAACGCTTGCCCGGTTCGCCGACGCGGGCGCCAGGACGGGCGTCGTCACCTGCACGTGGACCGAGGGCACGCGCCGGGTCGCCGAGCTGGCGCGCTCGCTGGAGATCCTCGGCGCGGGCGAGCCGCGACTGCTCGGGTACGCCGATGGCAACGCCGGGCTGTCGGCGCCGGGCGCCGCCCGCTTCGTCGACGCGCCGCTGGACGAGGCGGTCGGGCGGCTGGTCGGGCACATCCGAGACTTCCGGCCCGATGTGGTGATCACCTATGACGGGTACGGCGGTTACGGCCATCCGGATCATGTCCACACGCACCGGGTGACCCTGGCGGCCGTCGAAGCCGCCGGGTACGACCAGCTCTATCCCACCGCCGGCCCAGCGTGGCGGCCGGGTGCGCTCTATCTGGTGACCCTGCCCCGGTCGATCGTACGGTCCGCCTGGGAGGATCTCTTCGGAGCCGCGCCCGGCGGCGACCAGACGCTTCCCGGGATACCCGACGACGAGATCACCGCCACCGTGGACGTCCAGCCATGGGTGGAGCGCAAGTGGGCGGCGGTGCGGGCGCACGAGTCGGAGATCGAGCGCGGCGCGTCGATGGGGCTGCTGACCGCGCTGCCCGAGGCGACACGCGACCGGCTGCTCGCCACCGAGTGGTACACCGGCGGCGACCCGAAGCTCAGCCTGCTGGTCTGACGCCCGCGCGAGCGATGGCCGCCTCGATCCCGTCGAGGACCACGGTGAGTCCGGCGGCGAAGGCCGGTCGTGCCTTGTCTTCCAGGTATGTCGTGGCCTGCCCGGAGCGCGGGGTTTCACGGGACGGTGGGGGAGGCGGGTCGTCGGTCTCGATCCAGGCGACCATCGGGAATCGTTCGGCGAAACCGGGGGCGACCTCTTCGAGCAGGGCCGATCGGGCGTACCACCACTCCTCGTCGGACACCCCGGTCGCCGCCGGCGCCTGCCGTGACTCCGCGACCGTCCTGGCCGCGCCCCGGACGAAGTCGGTCAGCAGCGAGACGACGCCCCGCAGCGGTCCGGCGCGCAGCCCGGTCGCGCGCAGGACGCCCACCATCGTCTCCATCATCACGAACTCGTTGGGCCCCAGCACCGGCCGCGCCTGCGACACCTGCAGCACCCACGGATGACGTACGTAGAACGCCCGGACGTCCTCGGCCCACGACGTCACGGCCGCCCGCCAGCCCGGTCCGAGGTCGTAGCCGGTGGGCAGCTCGGCCAGGGCGCGGTCGTGCATCAGGTCGATCAGCTCGCTCTTGCTGGGCACGTACGTGTAGAGGGCCATCGCCGTACGGCCGAGGCGTTCGCCCACCGCGCGCATGGACAGGGCCGCCATGCCCTGCTCGTCGGCGACCGCGATCGCGGCGTCCACGATCATGTCCACGCTCAGCCCCGGCTTGGGGCCGGGACCGGTGCGCGGCTCCGGCCCCGTCGCCCGCCACAGCAGGGCCATTGAGCGGCGCGCGTCTCCCTGGCCGGCGAAGACCACCACCTGACAACCCCCTGCGGACGCGATAATCCCTAACGCCATAATCTCCTTACGCCATAAGGATATCAGCGGTGATCACCGAAGCGCGGAACGGTGCGCGGTGGCTGCCGGGGCAGGCTGATCAGGCGCAGGCCGGCCGACACCATGGTCCAGCCGAGCGCCGTCACGCCGGCCGCCCACCTGGGCGGGAGCTCACGCCGGCAGTCTCGGAGCAGGCGCCACCTGGTGGCCTCGGCCCGTAACTCGGTGGCTCTGTGGCGTTCGGTGTAGAGGTGCATGTCGGGGTGCATGTGCCGACCTCCTGGAAGTCTCGGGGGCCATGACGCTCAGGCCCGGAACGGGAATCCGAAGAACTGCAGGGCGACGTGCTCGCGCCCCTCGGTGTCGCCCGCCGCCTCGGCGGCTTTGCCGCGCGCCCACCACTTCTCGGCGACCGCGTCCATCTCCTGGCCGAGCAGTCGCAGCTCCTCGGCGGTGAGCGAGGCCAGGTATTCGCTGGCGAACGCGGCGCCGCGCCACTCGGCGGGCCAGGCGGGCTGCTCGTCGAGGTAGCGCTGGTACATCTCGTCCTGGAGCCGGGAGGCCACGCGGGACAGGGCGGTGCGGGCGGCGACGATCTCCGGGCCCTCCTCCGGGGCCGGGGCCCGGGCGCTGACGTGCTGCGCGGCGATTTGCCACCAGCGCTCCCTGCCGTCGCCGGTCTGCGGCGCGGCCTCTTCGATGAGGCCGTGCGCGGCGAGTTTGCGCAGGTGGTAGCTGACCAGGGAGACGGCCTCGTCGACCTGGTCGGCCAACTGGGAGGCGGTCGCCGTGTCCGCCACGATCAGAGCCCGGTAGAGCTTCAACCGCAGTGGGTGCGTGAACGCCTTGAGCTCGTCGAGATCGCTGAGGCGGCGGGTCTCGTGCTTGGCCATGGCTCCACCCTAGAAGCGAAAGAAAAATTGCGCAAATAAAGTTGCGCATAACAAGCCATCGCCCAGAGGGCCGTGGGTGGTTCGGGGGCCCACTGCACCGTGGTGGGTTCGGGGGCCGACTATCGCGGGCCCAGTCGCGGGCCGGCATGGCCAATCGCCTCGACCGGCTGGAGGCGGCGGGGCTGGTCGAGCGGCGTCTCGACCCGGCCGACCGGCGCAGCTTCCGCATCGTGCTCACCGAGGAGGGGCGGCGGGTCATCGACGCCCCGCTCACCGAGCACGCCGCCAACCTGGCCCGGCTGGCCGCCGGCCTGCCGCCGGACGACGCGACCGAGCTCACCCGCATCCTGCGCGGCCTGCTGACCCCACCCGGATAGAGCCGCCCGCCTGGAGTTCCTGTGTGGCCATTGACATAAAAACCCTCTTTTCCTACTGTTTATGTAGGCATTCAAGGGAGGCGCGATGTCCCACTCCACTCACCCGAACCTCCGCGACCAGTGACGCGCAAGCGGATCCATCTCGCGGCCCACTTCCCCGGCGTGAACAACACCACGGTCTGGGCCGACCCCCGCTCCGGCAGCCAGATCGACTTCGCCTCGTTCGCCCACCTGGCCAGGACGGCCGAGCGGGGCAAGTTCGACTTCTTCTTCCTGGCCGAAGGGTTGCGGCTGCGCGAGCTCAAAGGCCGCATCCACGACCTCGACGTGGTCGGCCGCCCCGAGGCGCTCACCGTGCTGAGCGCGCTCGCCGCCGTCACCGAGCGCCTCGGGCTCGCGGGCACCGTCAACGCCACCTTCAACGAGCCGTACGAACTGGCCAGGCGCCTGTCCACGCTGGACCACCTCAGCGACGGCCGGGCCGCCTGGAACGTGGTGACCACCTCCGACGCCTTCACCGGCGAGAACTTCCGGCGCGGCGGCTACCTCGACCGCGCCGACCGCTACACCCGCGCCGCCGAGTTCGTCCGCCTCTCGCGCGAGCTCTGGGACTCCTGGCAGCCGGGCGCGCACCTCGTCGACAAGAGCCAGGCCCAGTTCGTCCGCCCCGCCGCCATCGGAACCGTCCACCACGAGGGCCCGCACTTCACCGTCGAAGGGCAGTTCACCCTGCCGCGCGGCCCTCAGGGGCATCCCGTCATCATCCAGGCGGGGGACTCCGACGAGGGCAGGGAGTTCGCCGCCGCCACGGCCGACGTGATCTTCAGCCGCCACGGCACGCTGGAGGACGGCCGGGCCTTCTACGCCGACGTCAAAGGCCGCCTGGCGCGCTATCACCGGGAGCCGGACCAGCTGAAGATCATGCCCGCGGCCACGTACGCGCTGGGCGACACCGAGGAGGAGGCCGCCGAGAACGCGGCCGCCATCCGCCGCCAGCAGGTCGGCCCGCAGACCGCGACCGCCTTCATCGAGCAGGTGTGGGGTCGTGACATGTCGGCCTACGACCCGGACGGGCCGCTGCCGGACGTCGAGCCCGACCTGTCGGAGGGCGTCTCGCAGGGGCGGGTGCCGTTCGGCGACCGGGCGGCGGTGGCCGCCAAATGGCGGGCGCTGGCCGAGGAGAAGAAGCTGACGATCCGCGAGCTGGTGATCGAGGTGACCGGGCGGCAGACGTTCGTCGGGACTCCGGCGGGCGTGGCCCGGCAGATCGACGAGCATGTGCAGGCGGACGCGGCGGACGGGTTCATCCTGGTGCCGCATCTGACGCCCGGCGGGCTCGACGAGTTCGTGGACCGCGTGGTGCCGCTGCTGCAGGAACGCGGCGCCTTCCGTACCGACTACACCGGCACCACGCTGCGCGAGCACCTGGAGCTGCCGTGACAGCGAGCACCGTGACAGCGAGCACCGTGACCATGCCCACCAGAAGGATGGTGCCCCAGTGACCCTGCATCTCGCCGTCGCGCTGGACGGCGCCGGCTGGCATCCCGCCGCCTGGCGCGAGGCGTCCGCGCGGCCTGAGGCGATCTTCTCGGCCCGCTACTGGGCGGCGCTCGTGGCCGAGGCCGAGCGGGGGCTGCTCGACTTCGTCACGATCGAGGACTCGCTCAGCCTCCAGTCGACCCTGCCGGACGGGCCCGACGCGCGGGCCGACCAGGTGCGCGGACGCTTCGACGCGGTACTGCTGGCCGCCCGGCTGGCGCCGCTCACCAGCCGGATCGGGCTGGTGCCGACGGCCACGACCACGCACACCGAGCCGTTCCACGTGGCGATCGGCATCGCCACGCTCGACCACATCAGCGGCGGCCGAGCCGGGTGGCGGCCGCAGATCTCGGTCAGAAGCACCGAGGCGGCGCATTTCGGGCGCCGCCCGTTCCCCCGGCTGGACGGGCCCGTCTCGATCGATGACGAGCACGTCCGGGCGCTGTTCGAGGAGGCCGCCGACGCGGTCGAGGTCGTACGGCGGCTCTGGGACAGCTGGGAGGACGACGCGGAGATCCGCGACCTGCCGACCGGCCGTTTCATCGACCGGGACAAGCTTCACTACATCGACTTCGCCGGGCGGTTCTTCTCGGTGCGCGGGCCGTCGATCACGCCTCGGCCGCCGCAGGGCCAGCCGGTGGTCACGGCGCTCGCCCATGCCCGCCTGCCGTATGAGTTCGCCGCGGGCGGCGCCGACGTCGTGTACGTCACGCCGCACTCCGCCGACCAGGCACGCGCCATCGTCGAGGAGGTCAGGGAGCTGTCGGCGGAGCTGCGGGTCTTCGCCGACCTGGTGGTGTTCCTGGGCGACGACGCGGCGGAGCGCAAGGCCCGTCTCGACGGGCTCGACGGGGCCGAGCTGCGCTCCGACGCCGCGATCTTCACCGGCACCCCGGAGGAGCTGGCGGAGCTGCTGCTCCAGTGGCGGCGGGCCGGGATCGAGGGGTTCCGGCTGCGTCCTGGCGCGCTGCCGTACGACCTGGAGGCGATCACTCGGGGGCTGACGGCGGAGCTGCGCGGGCGCGGGGCGTTCAGGCGCTCGTACGAGGCCACGACGCTGCGCGGGCTGCTCGGCCTGCCGCGCCCGGCCAGCCGCTACGCGGAGGTGTCATGAAATTTCTGGCCATCACGTTAATCGTCCATAACGACCAGCGGTCGCACACCGAGCGGTTCCGCGAGGTCGTCGACAACGCGGTGCTGGCCGAGGAACTGGGCTTCGACGGGTTCGGGGTGGGGGAGCGGCACGAGCGGCCGTTCATCTCCTCCTCGCCGCCGGTGGTGCTGAGCCACATCGCGGCCAAGACGTCCAGGATCCGGCTGTTCACCGCGGTCACCACGCTGAGCCTGCTCGATCCCGTACGAGCCTTCGAGGACTACGCCACGCTCGACCACCTCTCCGACGGCAGGCTGGAGCTGATCATCGGCAAGGGGAACGGGGCGGCGCAGGCGCAACTCTTCCACGTCACCGCCGAGGACCAGTGGGACCGCAACCGCGAGGGGTACGACCTGTTCCGCCGCCTCTGGCGGGAGGACAAGGTCACCTGGGCGGGCCGGTTCCGTCCCGCGCTGACCGAGGCCGAGACCTGGCCCCGGCCGCTCCAGCGGGCGATCAGGGTCTGGCACGGCAGCGCCACCAGCAAGGAGTCGGTGGACCTGGCCGCCTACTACGGCGACCCGCTGTTCTCCGCGAACGTCACCAACCCCATCGAGCCGTACGCCGACCTGATCGACTACTACCGCAAGCAGTGGGTCCGCTACGGGCACGACCCGGCCGACGCGCTGGTCGGGGCGGGGACGGCGGGCTACTACGCGGCCCGCACCTCGCAGGAGGCGATCGAGACCTACCGGCCGATCTTCGACGCCCGGCTGGCGCTGTTCGCCAAGCTCGGGATCGAGCCGGTCTTCGCCACGCTGGAGGACGCCATCGAACGCAGCTCGATCCTGGTCGGCAGCCCGCAGCAGATCATCGACAAGGTGCTGCGCTATCACCAGCGGTTCGGGCACGAGGTCATGCACCTGCACGCCGACGCCGACGGGCTCACGCCCAAGCAGCACCGGGACGCGCTGGAGCTGTTCCAGGCGGAGATCGCGCCCGTACTGCGCCAGGAGATCCCCAGCAGGCCGTTCCCCGGAGGTGCCGCGTGACGCTGTCCATCCTCGACCTCGCCCCCATCCCCTCCGGCGGCACCGCGCGTGACGCGCTGCTCAACACCCTCGACCTGGCCCGGCGGGCCGAGACGTTCGGTTATCGCCGCTACTGGCTGGCCGAGCACCATTTCGCCCCCGGCGTGGCCAGCTCGGCCCCGGCCGTGCTCATCGGCCTGGTGGCGGCGGCCACCGAGCGGATCAGGGTCGGATCGGGAGCCGTGCAGCTCGGGCATCAGACGCCGTTGTCGGTGGTGGAGCAGTTCGGGCTGATCGACGCGCTGTATCCGGGCCGGATCGACCTCGGCATCGGCCGCTCCGGCCAACGCCGGGCCGAACTCGCCGCCGAGGCCGCACCGGCCAAGCCCGCGCCCGCCACCCTGGCGAAGCCCCCACCTCACGGGGAGGCGGGGCGGGTCGTCGATGGGCTGCTCATTCCGCCGCCGTTCGACTGGTCCAGGCTCGCCGCCCACCCGCAGCTGGCCTTCCACGCCTCGCTGCTCCAGCAGCCCGGCGCTCAGACGCCCGACTTCGCCGAGCAGATCGACGACGTCATCGCGTTCCTGAACGGCGACCACCAAGCGCACGCCGTCCCCGGCGAGGGGGCGGAGGTGGAGCTGTGGATCCTCGGCAGTAGCGGCGGCCAGAGCGCCCAGGTGGCGGGCGAACGCGGGCTGCCGTTCGCGGCCAACTACCACGTCAGCCCGTCCAGCGTGCTCGAAGCCGTCGAGGGCTACCGGAAGGCGTTCAAGCCGTCGAAGGCCCTGGCCGAGCCGTATGTGATCGTGTCGGCCGACGTCGTCGTGGCCGACGATGACGCGACCGCGCGCGAGCTGGCCAAGCCGTACGGGCTGTGGGTACGCAGCATCAGGACCGGGGCGGGCGCCAGGACGTACCCGACACCCGAGGAAGCCGACGCGCACGTCTGGAGCGCCGAGGACCTGGCGCTGGTGAAGGACCGGATCGACACGCGGTTCGTCGGCACGCCCGACGCCGTCGCCGAGCGGCTGCGCGTGCTGCGGCGGGTGACGGGCGCCGACGAGCTGCTGGTCACGACCATCACCCACGACCACGCCGCCCGCGTACGCTCCTACGAGCTGCTGGCCGACGCCTGGGACGGCCGCGCATGAAGCGGATTCTGGTCGTCCTCATGCTCGCCCTGGCCGCCTGCGGTTCCCAGCCGTCCGCCCAGCAGGCCCAGAGCACCACCCTGACCTGGGCGATCGAGACGCAGCCCATCACCCTGAACCCGCAGCAGTGGGCGCAGAACAAGGTCAGGCTGCTGGTGTTCAACCAGTTCGACGCGCTGCTGTCCCGCGGTCGCGACGGTTCGTTCCAGCCGTGGCTGGCGAAGTCATGGAAGGTCTCGGCCGACGGGCTGACCTACACCTTCGAGCTGCGCGACGACGTGACCTTCCACGACGGCACGAAGTTCGACGCGGCGGCGGTCAAGGCCAACCTGGAGCAGTTCCTGGTACCGGGCTACAACGCGGCGGTCGCGGCGATCCAGCTGGCCGCCTTGGACAAGGCCGAGGTGGTCTCGCCCACCACGGTGAAGGTCACGCTCAAGAAGCCCGACGGGCTGTTCCTCGACTTCCTGTCCTCGCCGTACGGCGGGCAGGTCTCGCCCAAGTCGCTGAAGACGGCCAAGAACCTCAAGTTCGGCGGCACCGACCTGGTGGGCACCGGGCCGTTCATCCTCGACCGGTACGTACAGGGCCAGGAGCTCCACTACCACCGCAACCCCGCCTACAAGTGGGCGCCGCCGAGTGCCGGGCACCAGGGGCCCGCCTACCTCTCCGAGATCACCTACCGCTTCCTGCCCGAGGCCGCGGTCCGCGTCGGCGCGCTCACCTCCGGCCAGGTGCAGGTCATCGAGGGCGTCCCCGCGACCGACGTGAACCTGATCAAGAAGGAGCACGCCTTCCAGACCGCGCTCAACTCGGGCACCTCCTTCATCTACTACTTCAACCTCTCGCACGCCCCGTTCGACGACCAGCGCGTACGGCAGGCCTTCCGCGAGGCCGTGGACGTCGACGCCGTCCTCGCCTCCGTCTACCAGGGCACCGCCACCAGGGCGTGGAGCATCGTCGGCAAGGCGAGCCCGTTCTACGACCCGTCGCTCGAGCACACCTTCGGCGGTGACACCGCCAAGGCCAACGCGCTGCTCGACGAGGCCGGCTGGCGGCAGCGCGACAGCGAGGGCTTCAGGGTCAAGGACGGCAAGCGGCTCACCGTACGCAGCGTTTCCGCGGCGCCGTACGTCAGGGACCGCCGTGACATCCTCGCCCAGGCCATCCAGGCCCAGGTCAAGCAGAGCGCGGGCATCGACTTCCAGGTGAAGATCGTCGACCAGGGCACAGCGCAGAAGGCCGTGGACGAGAACCAGTACGAGATCTTCGAGAACTCCCGCGGCGACTCCGACGTCGGCGCCGCGCTCAACCTCATCCTGCCGAGCAAGGGGGCCATCAACCGCACCCACTTCTCCGACCCCCAGGTGGACAAGTGGCTGACCCAGGCGTCCACCACCGCCGACCAGGCACTCCGCAAGGACCTCTACACCCGGGTGCAGCGCGCCGTGGTGACCGAGAAGGCCGTCGCCTTCCCGATCTACGTGCCCGCCGACCAGCTGGCCGCCCAGAACGGTGTGCGCGGCCTCGGCTTCGACCCGGGCTCGGGGACGCCGCGCAACGCCTACGACGTCCAGGTCGGCACATGATCAAACGTCTGGGCACCGGGCTGGCCGTGCTCTGGGCCGCCGCCACCTCCTCCTACGTCGCGCTGCTCCTCGCCCCGGGCGACACCATCGACATCCTGATCGGCGACGGCGCCGACACCCCGGAGATCCGGGCCAGGATCGTCGCCGAATGGGGGCTCGACCGTCCCGAGGTGGTCCAATACCTGTCCTACCTGTGGCGGCTGCTGCACGGCGACCTCGGCCGTTCGTACCAGCTCCAGCGCGGTGTCGGCGAGATCCTCGCCACCCAGGTGGGCCCGACGCTCCAGCTCACGCTCGCCGCCGCGGCGACCGGGGTGACACTCGCCGGGGTCATCGCCCTGGCCACCGCGGGCCGGGGCCGCTGGTCGCGCGGCACGGCCTCGGCCGTCGAGCTGGTGTCGGTCTCGGTGCCGCCGTTCCTCATCGGGATCGTGCTGCTGTCGGTGTTCTCGTTCACGTTCGGCTGGTTCCCGGTCTCCGGCGCCTCGGGGCCGCAGGCGCTCGTCCTGCCCGCGCTGGCGCTCGGCCTGCCGATCGCCGGCGTGCTCGGGCAGGTGCTGCGCGGCGGGCTCGAACGCGCGCTGGAGCAGCCGTTCGCGGTCACGGCCAGGGCACGCGGGCTGACCGAGCGGGCCCTGGTCGCCAGGCACGCGCTCAGGCACGCGCTGATCCCGGCCGTGACGCTGGCCGGGTGGTTCACCGGCACGCTGCTCGGCGGGACGGTGATCACCGAGGTGCTGTTCGGCCGCCCGGGGCTCGGCCAGGTCGCGATGCAAGCGGTCACCGGCCGGGACATGCCGGTCGTGATGGCCGTGGTGCTGCTGTCGGCGATCGCGTACGTGACCATCAGCACGCTGCTCGACCTGGCCTACCGCGCCATCGACCCCAGGATCGGGGGCTGAGCGTGCCGGCCAGGATCCTCGTACCCGTTGTCTTCCTGATCCTGCTGGCGCTGGCCGTCGCCGTGCCCGGCCTGCTCACCGGCGTGGACCCGCTGTCGGCCGACCCGCTGCGCGCGCTGACCCCGCCCGGCGGGGCGCACTGGTTCGGCAGCGACCACCTCGGCAGGGACGTGCTGTCCAGGGTGGTGTACGGCGCCCGGCACTCGCTCAGCATCGGCGTCTCGGCCACCGCCGTGGCCGTGACCTCCGGCATCCTGCTCGGCCTGGCCGCCGGGCTGTCGCCCAAATGGCTGGACGAGGCGCTGGCCCGCTCGTTCGACGTGCTGTCGACCCTGCCCGAGCTGCTGCTGGCGCTGCTCGTCATCGCGATCACCGGGCCCGGCACCGGGAGCGTGATCTTCGCGATCGCCGTCGCGCAGATCCCCAACTACGCCCGGGTGATCCGGGCCCAGGCCTTCGTGGTCCGCCACGCCGGGTACGTCGAGCAGGCCGTGACCTTCGGCCGCTCCCGCGCGGTCATCACCGCCCAGCACGTGCTGCCGAACGTGCTGGGCCCGATCCCGGTGCTGGCCACCATCGGGCTCGGTCAGGCCGTCATCGGCGCGTCGGGGCTCAGCTTCCTCGGCATGGGACCCCAGCCGCCGGCCGCAGAGTGGGGCGCCATGCTCGCCGAGGCCCGCAACTACCTGCGCGTCGCCTGGTGGGAGGCGCTGTTCCCGGGCGTCGCGATCACCTTGACCGTCGTCTGCCTGACCGTGCTGGGCCGGCGGCTGCAGCGCCGCTTCGAGGGAAGGACGCCATGACCACGTTCCAGGAAGAGCACGCGGAGACCGGCCGCGCGCCCGTCTCGGACATCCCACTGGTGTCCGTGGCGGATCTGCGGGTGAGCTTCGGCGGGACCGAGGTGGTGCGCGGCGTCTCGTTGTCGGTCGCTGCGGGGGAGTGCGTGGCGATCGTCGGCGAGTCCGGCTCCGGCAAGAGCGTCACTGCCCGGTCGCTGCTCGGCCTGGCCGGGCCGGGCTCCCGGGTCGAGGCCCGTACGTTCGACCTGTCCGGCAGAGACGCCCGGAACTTCCGCCCGGCCGACTGGCGGCGGCTGCGCGGCGGGTTCGCCGGGCTGGTGCTGCAGGACGCGCTGGTGTCGCTCGATCCGCTGCGTACCGTGGCCGCCGAGATCGGCGAGGTGCTGGCCGTACACGAGGTCGTTCCCCGCGCCCGGCGCCCGGAACGGGTGCTGGAGCTGCTCGACGCGGTCGGCGTCCCCGACCCGCCCGCCCGTGCCCGCCAGCACCCGCACCAGCTGTCCGGCGGGCTGCGGCAGCGGGTGCTGATCGCCTCGGCCATCGCCGCCGAGCCCAAACTGATCATCGCGGACGAGCCCACCACCGCGCTCGACGTCACCGTGCAGGCCCAGATCCTGCGGCTGCTCGCCGAGCGCAAGGCCGCCGGGACGGCACTGCTGCTGATCAGCCACGACCTCGCCGTGGTCGCCTCGATCGCCGACCGGATCCTGGTCATGAAGGACGGCCGGGTGGTCGAGGAGGGGCCCGTCCGGAGCGTGCTGTCGGCGCCCGCGCACGACTACACCCGCTCGCTGCTCGCCGCCGTCCCCTCCGCCGCCTCCAGGGGCACCCGCCTGTCGGGCGGCCCGCCGCTCCCGCGCCGCGCCCCGAACCCGTCCGCCCAGGTCCTCGCCGCCACCGCCCTGACCAGGTCGTACGGACCGCGCCGGGTCGTGGACGACGTCTTTTTCACCCTGCACGAAGGCGAAACGCTCGGCATCGTCGGCGAGTCCGGCTCCGGCAAGACCACGCTCGCCAGGCTCGTCCTCGGCCTGCTCGAACCCGAGACGGGACGGGTGAGCCTGCACCAGCGGCAGTGGAGCGGGCTGCCGGAACGCAAGCGGCGCCCGATGCGGCAGCGCGTCCAGCTCATCTCCCAGAACCCGCTCGACTCCTTCGATCCCCGCCACACCGTCGGCCGCCTGGTCGCCGAGCCGCTCGCCCTGCCCCGCCGTGAACGCCGGGCGCGGGCGCTGGACCTGCTGGAGCGCGTCGGCCTGCCCGCCGCGTACGCCGACCGCCACCCCAGAGAGCTGTCCGGCGGCCAGCGCCAGCGCGTCGCCATCGCCAGGGCCCTCGCCCCCCGCCCCGACGTGCTGGTCTGCGACGAACCCGTCTCGGCGCTCGACGTCTCCATCCAGGCCCAGGTGCTCGACCTGCTCGCCGAGATCCAGGCCGAGTACGGCACCGCCCTGCTGTTCATCTCCCACGACCTGGGCGTCGTCCACCACGTGAGCGACCGGGTGCTGGTCATGAAGGACGGCCGGGTGGTGGAGGAGGGCTCGGTCGAGCAGGTGTTCCAGCGGCCCCGGCACCCCTACACCCGCGCCCTGGTGGACGCCGTGCCCCGCCTCGGTTAGTGGAAGGTGGAGTGTGCTGGCTCGGCCTGCCTCAGGCCGACGGTGGTCATCGCCGGGTGCCGGCCGTACTGGCATACTCGAACGGTTCGTGAGCTCAGTCCAGCTGGATCACCGACAGCCAGTTGCCCGCCGGGTCCTTGAACCAGGCGATCAGCGGGCCGCTCACCCGGTTGACGCCCTTGTCGTCGGTGCCCTCCAGCCGCTCGAAGACCACGCCGCGCGCCACCAGCTCGTCCACGGCTTTGTCGATGTCACTGACCGGGAAGTTGAGTATCGTGAACGTCGCCGGCGTGTGATCCTTTTTCGGGTAGACGATCGTGTCGCGGTCGCCCGCGATGTGCAGTGTGAGGATCCCGTGGTCCTCGGAGACGCGCAGGCCGAGCGTTTCGCCGTAGAACCGCTTGGCGGCCGGGATGTCGTCGGTGGAGAAGCCGCTGAAGGCTCTGGTGTTCTCGAACATGATGGTTTCCTTCCGTCACAGGGGACGTAGAACCCGGGCCGCCGAATTCGACACGTTTCGAGGGGGAAATTTTGGACGGGCTGCTGCGAGAGCTGGCGCCGCAGGTCCTCGGCGCGGTCGTCCGGCGCTACGGCGACTTCGACCTGTGCGAGGACGCCGTGCAGGAGGCTCTGCTCGCGGCCGCCGTCCAGTGGCCCGACGAGGGTGTGCCCGCCAATCCCAAGGGCTGGCTGATCACCGTCGCCGCCCGCAGGCGGATCGAGCTGTGGCGCAGCGAGTCCGCCCGGCGGCGCAGGGAGGAGTCCGCCGCCGCCCTGGCACCGCCGGAGCCGGACCCCTCGCCCGCCGTGGACGACACGCTCACACTCCTGCTGCTCTGCTGCCATCCCGCGCTCACCACGGTCTCCCAGGTGGCGCTGACACTGCGCGCCGTCGGCGGGCTGACCACCGCCGAGATCGCCCGCGCGCTGCTGGTGCCCGAGCCGACCGTGGCGCAGCGCATCAGCCGCGCCAAGCAGCGCATCAAGAGCAGCGGCGCCGAGTTCACGCTGCCCCCGGAGGACGAGCAGGCCGAGCGGCTGGCCGCGGTGCTGCACGTGCTGTACCTGATCTTCAACGAGGGCTACACCGCCAGCTCCGGCGGTACGTTGCACCGCGTGGAGCTGTCCAGCGAGGCCATCCGCCTGACCCGGCAGCTCCACGACCGCCTGCCCGGCGACGGCGAGGTGGCCGCGCTGCTCGCCCTGATGCTGCTCACCGACGCCCGCCGCCCGGCCCGCACCCGGCCCGACGGCGGGCTGGTGCCGCTGGCCGAACAGGACCGCGGCGAATGGGACGCCGAGGCCATCGCCGAAGGAGTCCAGCTGATCACCAAGACGCTGGCCGCCGCGCCGCTCGGCCCCTACCAGGTGCAGGCGGCCATCGCGGCCGTGCACGACGAGGCGCCGCGGGCCGAGGACACCGACTGGCGGCAGATCCTCGCCCTGTACGACCTGCTCGACGGCATCGCGCCCGGGCCCATGGTCACGCTCAACCGGATCGTCGCCGTCGCCATGGTCCACGGGCCGCAGGCTGGGTTGGAGGGGCTGGCGAAGGCGGAGACCGATCCGGCGCTCGCCGGGCATCACCGGGTGCCGGCCGTACGCGCGCATCTGCTGGACCTCGTGGGCGACCGGGAGGCGGCGCGCACCCAGTACGAGCTGGCCGCCCGCCGCACGCTCAGCCTCCCCGAACAGCGCTATCTGGAGTCACGCGCCGCCCGGCTCTGACCGGCCTCGCCTCAGCCGTCGAGGTGGCGCAGGATGGCCAGCACCCGTCTGCTGTAGGCGGGGGTCACCGGCAGGTGGAGCTTGTCGAAGATGGCGTTGACGTGCTTCTCCACCGTGCTCAGGGAGACGTGGAGGTTCGTGGCGATCGCGGCGTTGGTGAAGCCCTCGGCGAGCTGCCGCAGCACCTGCGACTCGCGTTCGCTGAGCGTACGCAGCGGGTCCACGCGGGTGGTGCGGGCGAGGAGCTGCCTGACCACTTCGGGGTCGATGACGGTGCCGCCCGCGCGGATCCGCTCCAGGGAACCCAGGAAGTCCGCCACCTCCGACACGCGGTCCTTCAGCAGGTAGCCCATGCCCTCGGTGGCCTCGGCGAGCAGCTTGGCCGCGTACGTCTTCTCCACGTACTGCGACAGGACCAGCACGCCCACCGAGGGCCAGCGCGCGCGGATCTCCAGCGCCGCGCGCAGGCCCTCGTCGGAATGGGTGGGCGGCATCCGCACGTCCACCACCGCGACCTCCGGCCGGTGCTCGGCCACCGCCTCGATCAGGGACTCCGCGTCGCCGATCGCGGCCACGACCTCGTGCCCGGCCTCCTCCAGCAGCCTGATCAGGCCCTCACGCAGCAGTACGGCGTCGTCGGCGAGGATCAGCCGCACGATGCCGCCTTCGGGAGGGTCGCGCAGATCCTGGTGCCGCCGCCGGGCGGGCTGTCGACCTCGAACCGGCCGTCGAGCGCCATCACCCGCCTGGCCAGCCCCGACAGTCCGCCGCCCGCCGGGTCGGCGCCGCCGCGGCCGTCGTCGGAGATCACCACGCGGACCGCCCGCTCGTCCTCGCTCAGCACGACCAGGATGTCCCGCGCCCGCGCGTGCTTGACCGCGTTGGTGATCGCCTCCCTGGCCACGAAGTACAGGGCGGTCTCCACCTCCGAGACGGGCCGTCCGGCCAGGCCGTAGTCGACGGTCACCGGCACGCACGAACGTTCGGCGACACCGGCCAGCGCCGTGCGCAGGCCCAGCTCGTCGAGCGCGGTCGGGTAGATCCGCCACGCCACGCTGCGCAGCTCGTCGAGCAGTTGCCGGGACTCGGCGTACGCCTGGTCCACCAGCTCGGCCGCCCCGGCGGGGCTGTGCCGGGCCCGCCCGAGCAGCATGGCCAGCGCCACGCCGCGCTGCTGCACGCCGTCGTGCAGGTCCCGCTCGATCCTGCGCCGCTCGTCGTCGACCACCCGCACGATGCCGGACCGGCTGACGGTCAGCTCGGCGATGCGCCGCCGCATCAGCTCCTGCGGCCCGGGACCGAGGAAGCGTACGGCCAGCCGCCGCTCGGTCGCCACCAGCAGGCGGCACCAGAACCCGCCCAGGGCCAGCATCAGCACCCCGCAGGCCAGGCCGACCGCCCAGCTGTGCATCGACAGCTTGATGCCCGGCAGGTCCAGCGCCACCGGCGCGTAGTCGCCGGAGAACAGCACCCACGTGCTGCCGCCCAGGAACAGCAGGGCCAGGAACAGCAGCGCCAGCGCGAGATAGCCCCCGAGCACGCCGACCAGGGCACGCAGCGCGAGATAGCCGTGACCGGACGCGGCCCCGTCGGTCTCCTGCCCGAACCAGGCGGCCAGCCGGGCCCGTTCGAGCGCCACCATTCCCGGCGCCCACCTGTTCCGGTACGGCCAGGCGAAGGTCCAAAGGGCGAGGGCGGCGGCTCCGGTGACCAGCCCGGCCAGCACTCCGGTGAGCTGCCTGAAAACAATGCCTGCCACGGACGCGAAGTCTAGGCGCTGCGGCGGTCCGGCGGCGTGGCACGCCCGGCGAGCAGGCGTGGGGCGCCGGTCAGGTGTTGACTTGTCCGTGCTGCGCCGGTCAGGTGTTGACTTGTCCGTGCTGCGCCGGTCAGGTGTTGACTTGTCCGTGCTGCGCCGGTCAGGTGTCGACGGGCAGGCGGCGGGCGGCCACGCCCGCCCAGCCGAGGCCCAGCGCGGTGATCAGGAGCACTCCCGCGGCCCCCGCGCCCGCCGCCACCAGCCCGGCCGCGCCCGGGATGAGGATCTGCCCGGTACGGTTGCCCGCGAGCCGGAGCGACATCGCCCGCCCCCGCAGACCGGGGGGCGCGGACTCGGCGAGCCACGACATGGTCATCGGCTGTCCCACCCCGAGCCCGAACCCCAGGACGAGCAGCACGCAGGCCAGCAGCCACAGCGGCATCGGCAGCGGCGTGAGCGCCATGGCCAGGGCCGCCGCGACGGTGCCGGCGACCAGGAGACGCCGTCTGCCGAAGGCGTGCGAGAGGCGGCCGAGGAAGAAGCGCGACCCCATGGAGGCCACGCCGCGGATCGCCAGCAGGACACCCACCACGCCTGAGGCGAGCCCTTGCTCGGCGCCCAGCGCCGGAAGGTAGACGAGCGTGATGTCGACCGCGGCCAGCACCACGCAGCTGGTCACGAGCGCGTGCGCGAGACCGGGCAGCCGCAGCAGCGAGCGCACCCCCGTGGCTTCGCCGCCGGCCCGCGCGGTGGCCCGCGGACTGCCGGTCAGCAGCGCCGACAGCCCGACGAGCGCGGCGGCGAGCCCGCAGGTCCACAGGTAGATCCGGCCGGTGTCCGGGATGGCGTGGGCGCCGCCGAACACGATGATCAGGATCGGGCCCATGGCCTGCCCGAGCGAGGCGGCGAAGGTGTAGTGCCCGAAGGCGGTGTCGTGGCGGCCACGCTCGGTCATGTTGGCCACCATCGCCTGCTGGGCGATGACACAGCCGAGATGCCCAGTGCCGAGCAGGACGCCGCCGGCGATCAGCCCGGGGATCGTGTGGCCGAAGGCGAGGAAGGCGGCGCAGGCGGTCGTGAGCAGGATCGCGCCCGCCACGGCCATGCGCCGCTCGCCGTACCGGTCGGCCGCCTGACCGGCGGGGATGGCCAGGAGGAGCGGCGCGACGGCGAAGCTGGCGCCCAGCACGCCCAGCCACGCCGCAGAGACGTGCAGCTCGATCGCCCCGTACGACATGGTCGGCCGCAGCACGAACGTCACCACCTGCGTTCCCACGGAGTGGGCCAGCAGCAGGGCCATCTGATTACGCCGATGCCAGGTGATCACGCACTCCAGCCGGTCGCGCGCCTTCTCCACGGCCACCTGTACGTCACGGCCTCAACCTATCGCAACAACCCCATAAGGCGAGAAAGGGCGAAATGTCGGATAAAACGCCATCGGTGGGAACAGGCCTTCCGGTGGCATCTGGCCGGGCCGTGGTCTACCGCTACGTCAAGGGGCGGTTCATGAGGGAGGTCAGCTGGTGAATGTCGTGGCGGGCCCGCAGGGCCGCGATCGCCTCTTGATCGGGTGGCTGGGTGGCGGCTATCAGATCGGCGAGTTCGCGGAGGTAGTGCTCGTGGCCGGACGGGGAGACGAGGAAGAGCATTCGCGCAGGCTTGGGGCCGGGGTTGAAGAAGGCGTGCGGGCAGCCGGCGGGTACGAACATGACGCTCCCCGGACCGCCTCTGAACACCGGCGTGCCGGTGTCCGACTCCCACGTCCGCCAGTCGCCGTCGGCCTTCTCGCGTGGGTGGAAGGCGAGCAGGTCGAGCTCCCCGTCGAGGATGTAGAACACCTCCTCGGCCGCATGATGCAGATGCGCCCCGACATCGAATCCCGGTGCGATGTCCGCCTCGAACATGGACCAGCGGTTCGACCGCTCCGCACCTAACTTGACCGTCATGCCGGCGGTCTGGATCCGGTGTCCGGCGCCAGGCCCGAGCAGCAGTCCATCGGTCGGGTTCGGGTCGTTCATGGCTTCCATCCGGTTGCCTCCAGCCAGTTCTCCAGCGTCATCAGGCCCGGGTGGGCGGCCCGTAGCGCTGGGAAGTCGGGTTCGTCGTCGTCGCGGTCGCCGAGCCAGGCGAACATCCCGGCCACCTGCTCGTCGAAGGCCCGCACCTGCTCGATGGGCACCTGATGGAAGCGGCTGGGCAGGCCGCCGGCCCGGCCGAAGGCCTCGGCGATCGCCTGAGCGGACAGGCAGTCCCCGGCGATCTCGAGTTTCCGGTCGATGAACTCGTCGGGCTGGTCGAACGCGATCGCGGCGAAAGCCCCGATGTCCTGCGTCGCGATCAGCCGTACCCGCGTCTCCGGCCGTACGGCGAGGTTGACCGCCAGCTCGTCGCCGTCCACGACCGGGCGGGTGAGGGAGGTGAAGTTCTCCATGAACATGACAGGCCGCAGCACGGTGGCCGGTAGCCCGAGCGAGTCGACGCGTTCCTCGATGCGGGCCTTGCTGTCGTAGTAAGGGATGCCGCTCACCAGGCCGGCGCCGCTGATCGAGCTGTAGACGAGATGCCCGACGCCGGACTTCTTGGCGATCTCCGCCACCGCCTTGCCACGCCGTTCCTCGGCGATCACTCCTTCAGGGGTCACCTTGGGCCCGGTGAGCATGGTCAGCACCAGGAAGACGCCGTACGCGCCGTCCATCGCCGCCCGAAGCGACGCCGCGTCGTCCAGGTCGCCGGTGACGAGGGTGGCTCCCGCCGCCTGCAGCGTTTCAGCGCCCGGCGAGCCGGGATTCCGCACCAGGGCGCGCACCTCCCAGCCACGATCGAGCAGCTGGCGCGCGGCCGCGCCACCCTGCTGGCCGGTGGCCCCGATCACCAGCACCGGTCCCTTCTGCTGTGCCATATGCCCTCCTTCGCCCGAAAGTGACAATGATCAGGCTAACGACGAAGAGGCGGCCGATCCTGGTACAGATACTGCTAACCTGCCGGTCGGTTCACCGTCCACGGGAGCTGTGTGGAAAGCGGCCACGACAACGGACAGGCGGCGCGGCGCGCCGAGCTGGGTGCCTTTCTGCGCGCCCGGCGAGCCCGGCTGCGGCCGGGAGACGTGGGGCTGCCGGAAGACGGCATACCGGGGCGACGCCGGACCGCCGGCCTCCGGCGCGAAGAGGTCGCCGAGCTGTCCGGCGTCGGTGTCACCTGGTACACCTGGCTGGAGCAGGGCCGGAACATCTCCACGTCGGCCCAGGTGATCGACGCGCTGGCCCGCGCGCTCCTGCTCGGCCCGGACCACCACCGGCACCTTCGGTACCTCGCCGGTCTCGCCGCCCCGGACCGGGAAACCCCCTCCGATGACGTACGTCCGCGACTGCGCCGCTTGGTCGACGCCGTGGCTCCGAACATCGCCTCCATTTATGACGGCCATTTCGACTACCTGGTGTGGAACCGGGCGTACGCGCTAGTCCGCCACGATCCAGACAGGTTTCCCGCCGATCGGCGAAACCTGCTGTGGATGATGTTCAGCGACGAGGAGAACCGGGCCCGCATGACCCGGTGGGAGCCGGCGGCGCGGGCCGTCCTCAGCCAATTCCGGGCCATGGTGGGGCAGCGTCCGGACGACCCACGGTTCGCCGACCTCGTGGCCGGGTTGACCGCGGCGAGTTCGGAGTTCCGGGAATGGTGGAACGAATACCCGATCCGCTCCTTCAGACCCGCGACGATCGAACTCGATCACCCCGAGGCCGGGCGGATCGAACTGGAGATGTTCCAGGTCCGCTTGGTCGAGCGCCCCGACCTGGTGATGGTCGTACAGGTGCCGGCGAGTCACGCGATGCTCCAGCGGATCACCTCCATGCTCGAAGCCCCATGATCTCCGTGGCGGGCGCGAGGGATCAGCCCTTGTAGTTGAAGATCTGGCGCAGCGTGTGTTGCACGGTGACCAGGTCCTTCTGATCTTCCATGACCTGATCGATCGACTTGTACGCTTCCGGGTGCTCGTCCACCAGCGCCCCGGCGCGGTCGGCGTTCCAGACGCGGCTGCCCATCGCCTCGGTGAGCGAAGCGGCGGTGAGCTTCTTGCGCGCCTCGGTGCGGGACATGCGCCGTCCCGCACCATGGGAGCAGGAGTTGTAGGAAGCGGCGCTGCCCAGGCCGGTCACGATGTAGGAGCGGGTACCCATGGAGCCGGGGATGATTCCCTCGTCTCCGCTGGCCGCCTTGATCGCACCCTTCCGGGTGATCCACATGTCGCGGCCGTGGTGGCGTTCCATCTGGGTGAAGTTGTGATGGGCGTTGATCGTGCGCAGCGCGGCACCATGACCGACGACCTGGAACAGGGAGGCGACCAGCACCTCGGCCATGCGGGCGCGTGAGGCCATGGCGTAGCGCTGGGCCCACAGCATGTCCTCGATGTAGGCGGTGAACTGCGGCGTGCCCTGCACGAGGTAGGCCAGATCCGGGTCGGCCAGCTCGATGAACCACTGCTTCATCAGCTTCTTCGCCTGCGTGATGTGCATGGTGGCGAGCTGGTTGCCGATGCCGCGCGAGCCGGAGTGCAGCACCGTCCACACACGGTCGCGCTCGTCCAGGCAGACCTCGACGAAGTGGTTGCCGGAGCCGAGCGTCCCGAACTGCGCGATGACCGTGTGCTCCTGCTTGCCCGTCAGTGAGGTGCCGGGTGTGCCGATCGCGTTGAGCGAGGCGTCGGTGGACGGGTCGTCATGGCCCTGGCCGACGCCGGCCGGGATGCGCTGCTCGATGAGCGGCATGAGCGCGGCCAGGGTGTCGGGCAGGTCCGCGGCGGTCAGGTCGGTCTCGGTGGCGACCATGCCGCAGCCGATGTCCACGCCCACGGCCGAGGGGATGATGGCGCCCTGGGTCGGGATGACGGAGCCGACGGTGGCGCCCATCCCGACATGGGCGTCCGGCATCAGCGCGACGTGGCTGGGGACGAAGGGCAGGCGGGCGGCGCGGGCGGCTTGTTCGATGGCGTCCGGCTCGATGTCGCTCGCCCATGAGATGAGTCCGGGTGCTACCCGCTGCGGCATGAGGGGCGGCCTTTCTGGTCGATGATCTCGTAGCAGCGTATTCGACGGGAGTGCGGTGATCGCTACTGGTTTGTTGGGCGGCGAGCCACCACGGAGAGGACGGAGCTCCGCCAACCGCGCTCGGGGCGGTCGGCTGTGGCACCTTGGGCGGTGGTGGGCGAAGGTTCCCGCCATCGGAGGAGTGATCACTATGCGGCATCTCGGCATCCTCGCCCACAGCACCGAAGGGGCGGCCCTGTGCTTCCTGGCCTACTGCCAGGAGGGGTTTCGCCGGGTGGGCCGGCACGAGCATCCCGACGTGACCCTCGACTACATCGCCTTCGGCTACAGCATGCCCGCCTGGGACGCGGGCGACCACGACTCGATCAGGGCCACGCTGGCCGTCAGCGTCGGGCGCCTCGCCCGCGCCGGGGCCGACTTCTTCGCCTGCCCGGACAACACCGCCCACCTGGCGCTCGAACGGCCCGGCGAGGACCTCGCCCTGCCCGGCCTGCACATCGCCGAGGTGGTCGCCGACCAGGCCGTTCGTGAGGGGCGGACGAAGGTCGGTGTCCTGGGTACGGCGTACACGATGGACGGCCGGCTCTATCCGGAGGCGCTCGCCGCGCGTGGGATCGCGGCGGAGGTGCCGGATCCGGACGACCGGCGGATCATCAACGAGATCATCTTCGCCGAGCTCGTGAGCGGGGTGTTCACCGAGGAGTCGCGGCGGGAGTACGTCCGTGTCATCTCGCGGCTCGCGGAGCGGGGGTGTGACGCCGTGGCGCTCGTCTGCACCGAGATCCCGCTCCTGGTGACACCCGAGGCGTCGCCGCTGCCGACCCTCGACTCCACCCGCCTCATGGCCGTCGCCGCGTACGAGGTCGCGGCCGGTCACCGGCCGCTGCCCACCTGGCGTGGCGGGGTTTCGGCCACTCCCCGGAGCTGACCGGTCTTTGTCAGGTAGGCAGAGGAGAAGTCGGAGAAGGGCATGATGCTGTCGGACAGATTTGCTCCGAAAAGCTCGGCTCCGGCGAGGAACACGCCGTACATCCTGGCTCGCGGCAGGTAGGCGTCGCTCAGGTCGGCGTCGCCGAGCCGGGCGTGTGACAGGTCGATCCACTCCTGCTTCGGGTGGGCCGGACGGACCCGGCCCAGCACGGTGAGCATGGCCCGAACATCTCTGGCCTGCCCGTAGTTCTTCTTGGTCGACGTGCGGCCGTTTCCCACGACATAGCTGGCGAGAACGTCAACGGTCGTCTGCCGGTAGTCGGGGACATCCCTGCCGATGTTCTCGAGGGCGTAGGCGGCGCCGATCCGCACCTCCATGCTCGCGCTGCCGAGTTGTTCGACGGCCTTGGTGAATCGGTCGGTGACCAGGCCCTTCTGCGCGACTTCGAGGCCCTTCCTGGCGATCAGCAACTCCTCACGGGAGGCCTCACCGATTTCGCGGTCTGCGCCAGTCCCTGCGCCGTCAGCAGCAGTCCGCCCAGCACGGCGATGGTCGCCGGGATCTGCAGCAGGGTGGTGATGAACTGGCGCCGGCTGTCTTGGGCCGCGCGGTGCAGCTCAGCGCGTTCTACGGGTTGGAGAGTGGCGAATTCCGCCCGCGATAATGGAGCGGTCGCCCGTTCTTCGGGACGCCAACGGAACCCCGTCATGAGCGGATCGTGCGCTCAGGTCCGCCCGTTGGCGAGAGTAGACCCCTACTCAAGTTGAGCGGTGACGACGCTCGCGGGCGAATGTTGTGGCATCCCTCCATGCGTGTCCCGGGACGTTGTGGTGTGAGATCAGATCCGCACCTACGAGAAGTTCCACGCACCCACGAGAAGCACCTATGAGAAGTGGAGGCGGCGACATGCCGAGGCTCACCGGGGGAAAGGGTTTCCCCACCGGCGACATCGCCCGGATCAGCGTCTTCGCGGCGCTGATCGCCGCGCTCGGCCTGCCGGGCACCCTGAACCTGTTCGGCAACGCGGTCCCGATCACGCTGCAGACGTTCGGCGTCATGCTGGCGGGCACGATCCTGGGCTCGTGGCGGGCCGCCCTGGCCGTCGCCGTACTGCTCGTGCTGGTGGCCGTCGGCCTGCCGTTGCTGGCGGGCGGGCGTGGCGGGCTGGGCGTGTTCGCGGGGCCGTCGGCCGGGTACCTGATCGGCTGGCTGCCCGGCGCGGCCGTGACCGGCTGGATCGTCGAACGCGGCGGCCATCGGCCGGGCATCGTCCGGCTGGTGGTGGCCTGTGTGGTCGGCGGCATCGGGGTGATCTACCTGATCGGTCTGCCCGTGCAGGCGGCTGTCACCGGCGTCCCGCTGGGCCGGACGGCGCTGCTCAGCGCCACGTTGTTCCTGCCCGGCGACCTGATCAAGGCGGTGCTGGCGGCGATTGTGACGAAAGGTACTCAACGGGCATACCCTGACGCGGTCCCGGCCGTGCATCGCGAACGGCTCCGCGCCAGCAAGGAGGGCTGAACCGGTCATGCCGGTCGCCGCACAGGTATTGCGCCACGCTTCCGACCACCCGCACCGTCTCGCGGTGTGCGGCCCGGCGGGCGAACTGAGCTACGCCGAGCTCGCCCGGCGCGTCCGCGACACCGCGGCGCACCTGACCGCGCCGGGCTTGGCTCGCGGGGCGCTGGTCGCGATCAGTCTGGCCGACCCGGTGGACCAGCTCATCGCCGCACTGGCGACGGACCTGGCGGGGGGTACGCCACTGCTGTGCGACCCGGCCTGGGACGAACGCGTACGGGCCGTGATCCCCGCGGACCGCCACCTCGACAGCCTCCCGCCCGCTGGGGCGAACGACGTTCTGTCACCCGCCGAGGCGGGCGCGGGGTCATCCGCTGAGACGGGCACGCTGGTTTCTCATGCGGCGGCGTGGCCGCAGCCGGAGGACGGCGATCGGGCCTGGGCGTGTTTCAGTTCCGGGAGCACCGGCCGTCCCCGGGCCGTGGTGCGCACGCGCGCGTCCTGGACCGCGTCGTTCCCGTGGGTGAGCGAGCTGGCCGGGATCGGCCCCGGCGATGTCGTCCTGGTGCCCGGACCCCTGGGCTCCTCCCTGTACGGCTTCGCGGCCGTGCACGCGCTGGCCGTCGGCGCCACGGCCCTGGTGCCGGGCCGCTGGTCGCCCGGCGCCCTGGGCGAGCAGCTCAGCCGGGCGACCGTGGCCCACCTGGTGCCGCATTGCCTGCCGGCCGTACTGGACGCCTTGGAAGAGGGCGCCCCGCTGCGGACCGTCGTGATCGGCGGGGCGGCGCTGCCGGCCGGGCTGCGGGAGCGGGCGGCGGACGTCGGCGTACGGGTGGTGTCCTACTACGGCGCGACCGAGCTGTCCTTCGTGGCCGCCGACGCCGACGGCGCGGGGCTGCGCCCTTTTCCGGGTGTGGAACTCCAGGTCAGGACCCTGCCGGGCCAGACGCTCGGCGAGGTGTGGGCGCGGTCGCCCTGGCTGGCCGAAGGCTATCTGGCCGGCGCGGCGGGCCCGCTGCGGGTGGACGGCGACGGGTGGATGAGCGTCGGCGACGTGGCGGAGCCGTACCTGCCGGGTGAGGTCCTGCGGCTGCGCGGCCGGGGCGACGGCGCGATCCAGACCGGCGGCGCCACGGTCGTGCCGGAGGACGTCGAAGAGGTGCTCAGGAGCGTTCGGGGGGTGGGCGACGTCGTGGTGGTCGGCTCGCCGCACCCGGACCTGGGCGCGGTGGTCACGGCGATCGTCGAGGTGGGCGCCGGAACCCCGCCCTCGCGAGCCGCGCTCGAGGCCGTGGCCCGCGGCGGGCTGGCCGCGGCGCAACGGCCCCGCCGCTGGTACGCGGTGGACAGCCTGCCCCGCACCTCGGCGGGCAAGCCGGCCCGCGGCCTCCTCACCGCCCGCCTGGCCGGCGGCGACCCTGACCTGTGGCGGCTCACCTGATGCGGTCGGACATCGCGCCGGTCATCGTGGCCGCGCGCCGTACGGCGATCGGGACCGCCGGGCACGCCTTCAAGGAGGTGACCGCCGACATGCTGGCCTCGCCCGTCATCGAGGCGCTGGCCGGTGACGTCGCCGGCCTCGGCGTGCCGATCGAGGACGTGGTGCTCGGCAACTGCATGGGTCCGGGCGGGAACCTGGCGCGTGTGTCGGCGCTGGGCGCGGGGCTGGGCGAGGCCGTTCCCGGCGCCACGGTGGATCGGCAGTGCGGCAGCGGGCTGGCCGCGATCCTGATGGCGGGTCAGGCCGTGGCCAGCGAAGAGATGGAGCTGGTCATCGCCGGTGGGGTCGAGAGCGCCTCCACCGCGCCGCTGCGGGCGTACCGGGGGAGCCCCGCCGTGCCGTACGAGCGGGCGCCCTTCACCCCGGCCGGCCACCCGGACCCGGACATGGGCGCCGCGGCCGAGGCGCTGGCCGTGGCGCGCGGCGTGGATCGGGCCCGCCAGGACGACTACGCGCGCGCGAGCAACGCCAAGGCGGTGGCCGCGCGGGAGGCGGGACGGTTCACGGCGGAGATCGTCGAGGTCAAAGGGCGGACGGAGGACCAGCGGCCCCGGGTGTTGCGGCCGGAGTCGATGTCGCGGTTGCCCGCGGCGTTCGTCCCCGGAGGGACGGTGACGGCCGGGAACTCCTCGCCGGTCAGCGACGGGGCGGCGGCGGTCGCCCTCACCACGGAACGCCTGCGCGCCAGAGCCGGGCTGCCGGGCCTCCGGCTGCGGGGCGGCGCCGTCGTCGGCTGTGATCCCGCTCTGCCCGGCTGGGGTCCGGTGCCCGCCGTACGACGGCTGCTCGGCCGTACCGGAGTGAGCATGGAACAGATCGCGGCGGTGGAGATCGTGGAGGCGTTCGCGGCCCAGACGCTGGCCGTCACCGACGCGCTCGGGCTCGACCCGCTCGGCGCCGACCGGGACCGGGTCTGCGCCGACGGCGGCGCGCTGGCGCTCGGCCATCCGTGGGGGGCCACCGGAGCCGTCGTGGTCACCCGGCTGTTCACGCGGCTCGTACGGTCGGGCGCGCCGCCGGGGACGTTGGGGCTGGCGACGGCGGCTGTCGGGGGCGGCCTCGGCGTCGCCGCCCTGTTCGAGGTGGTGTGAGCCAATGAGCGAGCCGGTTGAGATGCCTGAGCGGTGTGAGCCGGTCGAGATGCGTGGGTGGTGTGGGTGATCGAGCTGGACGGCGTGCGGGTCCGGCTCGGGCAGCGTGAGGTGCTGTGCGGCGTCACGGCCCGCCTGCCCGAGCGGCGGATCGGTGTGATCGGGGCCAACGGGTCGGGCAAAAGCACGCTGGCCCGGCTGCTGAACGGCCTGGTCCTGCCGACTTCCGGCACCGTCACCGTCCTCGGCGACGACACCCGCCGCCACGCGGCCAGGATCAGGCGGCGCGTCGGGTTCCTGTTCACCGACCCGGACGCGCAGATCGTGATGCCGACCGTGGCCGAGGACGTCGCGTTCTCCCTGCGCCGGCACAAACTGCCGCGCGAGGACGTCCAGCGCCGGGTCACGGACGTACTGGACAGGTACGGCCTGGCGGGCCACGCCGACCACCCCGCCCACCAGCTGTCCGGCGGCCAGAAGCAGCTGCTCGCCCTCTGCTCGGTCCTGGTGCTCGAACCCGAGATCCTCGTCATGGACGAGCCGACGACCCTCCTAGACCTGCGCCACTCCCGGCTGGTCGCCGACGTGCTGCGCGACCTGCCGCAGCAGGTGGTCGTGATCAGCCACGACCTGGCACTGCTGGCGGACTTCGACCGCCTGCTGGTCATGGACGAGGGACGGATCGTGGCCGACGCCCCGCCGCCGGCGGCCATCGACCACTACCGGAAGCTCATGTCGTGAACGGGCTCACCGGCGCCTACGTCCCAGGCGGCTCGCCGCTGCATCGCCTGCCCGCGGGGGCCAAGCTCGCGGGCCTGGCGGCGTGCTGCACGGTGCTCGTCCTGCTGCGCGCGCCGGTGTCGATGGCGGTCGCCGCGCTTGTGGTGGGGGTGCTGTTCGCCGTCTCGGGGGTGGGCGCGGCGGCGGCCTGGGCGCAGGTGCGGCCGGTCCGCTGGTTCGCGGTGGCGCTGTTCGCCGTGCAGGCGGTCTTCGCGGACCTGCCGTCGGCGATCACCTCGGTGTCCCGGGTCGTCCTGGCCGTCGCCCTGGCCGGGCTGGTCACCCTGACGACGCGGACGGAGGCCATGATGGCGTTCCTGGAACGCTGCCTGTCGCCGGCGCGCTGGGTGGGGCTGGACCCGTTCCGGCTGTCGTTGCTGCTGTCCCTCACGATCCGCAGCGTGCCGGTCATGGCCGAGCTGGCGACCCGCGTACGGGAGGCGCAGCGCGCCAGGGGAGTGCAGTGGAGCGTGCGGGCCTTCGCCGTGCCGCTGGTGGTGAGCGCGCTGCGGCACGCGGACGCGCTGGGCGAGGCCCTCAGCGCCCGCGGCCTGGACGACTGACCGGCCGAGCGACTGGACGATTGACGGCGGTCACGGGTCGATGGGCAGGCGTCGGGCGGTCACGCCTGCCCAGTCGATTCACCGGGCCAGCAGGCGCGCCACCGCCGTGCTGAGCATCCGTACGCCGAGAGTCGACCCGGGCTCGAGGCCGGTCACCTTGCGGGCGCGCTGCAGCCGGTAGTCCAAGGTACGCGGATGGATGCGCAGCGCCGCCGACGCGGCCGCGCGGTTCATGTTGTGCCGATAGTAGGCGTGCAGGGTCGACACGAGATCCGGCCCGTTGGACAGCCGCCGGGCGAACGCGCGCAGCCACGCGTCGATTTCCGGCGTGTTCGCGACGGCCATCTCGACGAACAGGTCGGCGAGGACGTACAGGCGCGCCGGCCGGTCCTCCGTCGGCGCGACCCGGCTGGCCTGCCGCGCCCAGGTGAGGGATTCGGCGAGCCGGCCGGTCACGCCCTCCACGGAAGCGATCTGGCAGGCCCGCCCGAGCAGCGCCACCGCCGAGCGCACTTGGTGCAGCGCCACCGTACGGTCCACGGTGCCGGGCGTCAGGATGGCCAGCTCGCCACGGCTCAGCCAGGCGACCAGCGAGCCGGCGGCGAGCGCGCTCACCACGGCGGAGCGGTCCTGCTCGGGCACGGCGGGGGCGGGGACACGCACCACCGTCAGCGCGTAGCGGGCGGCCACCAATGGCCGCAGCGAGTCGGCCAGCCGCGGCTCCACCGGCTCGTCCGCGAGCAGCGCGCGGGCGAGCAGCTCGTTGCGGGTGGCCAGCGTCCGTGACCGGCCCACCCCATCGGTGTACCCGTGCAGGTACGCGCTTCTGGCGCGGACGCCCTGCGCGCCGATCCAGCCGAGCATCCGCAGCAGGTCGTCGCCGTCCTCCGGGCCGGCCACCCGGTGGATCTCCTGGAGCGTGAGGTGCGTGTGCAGCCCGAGTACCCGCTGCTGCGACAGGACGGACAGCCCCAGCTCGGCACGCTGGCGGCCCACCGACGAGATCGTCGACAGGTCCTCGTCGTTGAGCGGCAGCCGCGCCGGCGCCAGGTCGAGTCTGCGGGACCGGATGAAGACCGCGAAATCGTACATGCTCGCCTGGTGGTCGCGCTCGCCGCCAATAGTCGGAATGTCCTGGTATTCAGGGATTTCGCGCAGATACGCCGACACGGCGTTTCGCGCGTTGTCCTCCACCTGCTCACGTAACGACGCGAACAGTCCGCCCACGTTCCGTTTCCCCGTTTTCCCCGTCAACCCGTGCCCCCTTCAACGGTCAGGTTCGGTGCTTGCCCCCCGCGTATTCGTCGGCCCGCTCGTCGTGGATCAATGCTCCTTACGCGAACGCGCAACAGCGCGTGTGACCTTGTGTCGCCGCCACGAAGACCTGCTCGCCGGGCGGATTTGATACTTGGCAGGCCGCGGCGTGGTTCGGCTGCGGCGCCATCGACCGCTCGACGAAGGGATCGGTATGCGACTGCGTCATCTCGTCCTGACCGTGCTGCTGGCGTGCCTGGGCGCGACCTGGCTGGGCGCCTCACCCGCCCAAGCCGCACCGCTCACAGTCCAATCGGTCGACGCCTACCTGGGCGGCGTCGACCTCAACGGTTACTGCAGGTCGATCGGGTACGACCATGCCAAATTGGTGGGCACCCATTTCGATGGCTGGCGGTGCGTCAGCGGCAACGACGAAGTCGGCCTCTCGGTGGCCAGTGCCTGCCAGTGGCAGTTCAGCCCGCTCGTGGCCGCCGGCTATCCGGTCACCGCGTCGACCAACGGCACCAGCGCCGGCGAGTGGAAGTGCCATGCCACGCCGGGAGTGACCGAGTTCTACAAGGGCATGAACCTCGCCGGTTTCTGCCAGTCGATCGGCTACAACGGCGCGAAGCACTTGGGCGACAACGTGACCGGCTGGGTCTGCACCAGGAACGACGGTCAGATCCGCCTCGACCTGCATGCGGCCTGCACCTGGCAGCACGCTGACAAGGTCGCCCAGGGATGGACCTTGGTAGGGGTCTGGGAAGGCTACGGCGACTCGTTCAAGATCAATTGTCGGGGCTTGCACGCCTGACGCTCACCTGATCAGCGCGCCGGTGGTGCCGATACGGGTGCCACCGGCGCGCTCTCATGCGTTGAGCGGGCCGCTCGGCGTCACCGTTATAAGCCTGGAAAAGCTGAAATTTCGGATAAAACGCTATAGGTGGGAACGCGCCTCACGGCGAGCTGCTGGTGTGGGAGCATTTGGGCACCATGCGAGCCATGCTGCCGTTGCGATTAGCGCGGTCGGCCCTCTTCGCGGCCGTCTGTGTGACGCTGGCCGCCCTGGCCCACTGGTTCGCCGACGGCACTCTGCCGGGCCCCGGCCATCTCGCGCTCGGCGCCGGGCTAGTAACGGCGGGCGCCGCCGCGCTGGCCGGCCGGGAGCGCGAACCGGTCCTGATCGCTGTCCTGCTCGGCTCGGCGCAAGTCCTCCTGCACGGGCTGTTCTCCTGGCACGACGCACCCGCGCCCATGCCGCCTGGACACGGACCGGCCGCCGACATGGGCATGGTGCTCTGCCACCTCACCGCCACTCTGGTGACCGGATGGTGGGTGGCCAGGGGCGAGACCGCGCTGTGGGCGGTGCTGCGGCGGCTGGCCGTACGCCTGCTCCTGGTCCTGCCGTCGTGCCCCGCATACCCACTCACTCCACCGGCGCCCGCCTATCGCTCACCCGGCGGACCGTACGAAAGCGTCCTGCGTCACGCGGTCGTCCGGCGTGGACCCCCGCTCCCGGCTGCCCTCTGAACCCCGTCCCGCAGCCACGTGGAGATCACCATGCCGTCAACCCCCCAACGCCGTCGACCCCTGCCCTTCGGCACCTGAGCAGCCGTGTCCACTTTCCGAGGCGGGGCGACGCCGGCCCGCCGATACGCCGTCGTCGCCGTGGCCGCCGGAGTCCTGGTGCTGGTCGCGGCCCTGCTGTTCGGCGGAAGCGTGCCGCAGCCGTCGATCCCGGGCCTGCCCAAGGCGGGACCGTTCACCGACTGGGGGATGCCCCTGGCCCGGTTCGCCTATGACCTGTGCGCCTTCGCCACCGTCGGAACACTGGTGGCCGCCGTGATCCTGGCGCCGCGCGGCACGCCGCAGGCCGCCGCCTGCCTGCGCGCGGCCGGCCGCTGGGGGCTGGGCTGGGCCGCCGCCGCGGTGGTGACGTACCTGCTGACGATCTCGGAGGTCGTCGGCCTGCCGCTCACCGACCTGTTCGAGAGCCCGTCGATCCTGTCGTTCGGCACGACCGTCCCGCAGACCCAGGCGCTGCTCATCGTGGCCGCGGCGGCGGGGGTGGTGGCGATCGGCACCAGCCTGTGGTGTTCGCCCTGGTGGAACGCCTTCCTGCTGGTGGTCGCCGTCTTCGCGATCCTGCCGCCCGCCTACGTCGGCCACGCCGCCTCGGCGGGCGACCACGACATCGCGATCTCCGCGCTGATGGCGCACCTGGCGGCGGTGGCGGTGTGGGTGGGCGGCCTGGCCGCCGTCCTGGTCCACTTCCGGCGGTCGGACCGGCTCACGGAGGTGGTGCCCAGGTTCAGCACGCTGGCCCTGGCCTGTTTCGGCGCGGTGGCCGTGTCGGGCGTGGCCAGCGCCTGGGTGCGCCTCGACGCCGTCGCGCAGCTGTGGCAGACCCGTTACGGCCTGCTCATCCTGGCCAAGGCGGCCGCGCTGGTGGCCCTGGGCGTCTTCGGCCAGAACCATCGCCGCCGTACCGTCGCGGGCCTGGCCGAACGCCCGGTGCGGCGCACGTTCGTCCGCCTGGCCACCGGTGAGGCGATCGTCATGGCGGCGGCCGTCGGGCTCGCGGTCGCCCTGTCACGCACCCCGCCGCCGCCTTCGGAGGGCGGCGGCGGCCACGACCACCTCCTGCTGGAGTACAACCTGCCGCCCTTCTCGATCGGCGGCCTGCTCACCGAGATCAGGCTGGACCCGCTGATCCTGCTCGTGCTGGCCGGCCTCGCGATCGGCTACCTCGTCGGGCTGCGCCGCCTGGCCCGCGACGGGATCGTGTGGCCGCCGGGCCGTACCGCCGCGTGGCTCGCCGGGCTCGCGGTGCTGGCGTTCGCCCTGCTCAGCGGGGTGGGCGGCTACGCCCGCGCGATGCTGTCGGCGCAGGCGCTGCAGTACGGCCTGGTCGCGCTCGTGGCGCCGCTGCTCCTGGCGCTCGGCGCGCCGCTGACGCTCGCCGCCCAGACCACCACGGACCGGTCCCAGTACGGCGACGTGACCCGCGCGATCCTGGACAGCCGCCTGGCCTCGCGGCTCACCCACCCGGTGACCGTCGCCGCCGCGCAGATCGTGCCGATGGCGGTGCTGTACGGGACCGGCTGGCTGGGGCAGTCGTTGTACAGCTACGCGCTCCATCTGCTCACCCTGGCGGTGCTCTTCTGCGCCGGGGCGTTGTGCTTCTGGGTGCTGGCCGGGGTGGATCCGCTGCCGCGCCCGATCACCTGGATGGCGCGGGTGCGGCTGCTCGCGGTGGTCGCCGTGGCGCAGCTCGCGCTCGGGCTGGCCCTGCGGTTCGGGCCGGGGGTGGGCGTGGACTGGTTCACGCTGGTGTCGCCGCCGGGGGTGTCGGACCTGTCCGCCGACCAGCGGACCGCCGGGCTGACGGTGCTGGTCGGCGCGGTCGTGGTGCTCGTGGCACCGGTGGTACGACTGACGTCATGGCGGCGGGCCGCTCAGCGGAGAAGGACGCTCGCCTGATCGACGGTGGTCAGCCGGTCGGTACGTTCGTCTGAACGACGGCGGTCAGCCCGCCACTCACCGGAGGAGGATGCTTGTCTGATCGACCGTGGTCAGCCGCCGTTCGGCGCCGGTGATCTCGTACACCGGCCCGGTCAGTGTCACCGACCTCTCGGCGACGACGTCGGTGACGGAGCGGCGGACGGTCACCGTCACCTCGCCGGGCTCGACGACGCGCCGGCCGTCGCGCCCGGTGAAGGCCAGCAGCCGCGTCGGCACCTCGAAGCCGACCGACACCCGCTCGCCGGGCGCGAGCTCGACGCGCGCGTATCCGACCAGCTGGGCGACGGGCCGGGTCACCGAGGCGACCACGTCCGACGCGTAGACCTGCACGATCTCCGCGCCCGCCCGCTCGCCCGCGTTGCGGACGACGACGGAGCAGCGGATCGACCCGTCCGCCGCCGGGGCGGTCCCGGCCACGGACACCTCGTCGTAGGCGAAGCTCGTGTAGCTCAGCCCGTGACCGAACCCCAGCTCCGGAGCGGGGTCGATGTTGCTCACCGAACTGGCCGCGCCGAGCCGGGGATGCAGGTAGCTGTACGGCTGGCCGGCGGACGAGCCCGGCATGCTCATCGGCAGCCGCCCCGACGGGTTGACGGCTCCGCTGATCACCCGGGCGATGGCGCCCGCGCCCTCCTCGCCGGGGAAGAACGCCTGCACCACGGCGGCGGCCTCGCGGAGGATGCCCGGCACGGCGTAGGCCCGGCCGGTCAGCAGCACCGCCACGACCGGAGTGCCCATGGCGAGGACCGCGTCGGCGAGTGCCTGCTGGGCGCCGGGCAGGTCGAGGGTGTCCACGTCGCAGCCCTCGCCGGAGGTGCCCCGGCCGAACAGGCCGGAGCGGTCGCCGAGCACGAGGATCACCACGTCGGAGGCGGCCGCCAGGTCCACGGCGGCGCCGAACCCCGTGCGGTCGCCGTCGTCGACACCCGTGCCGTGCGCGACCCGCAGCACCGCGTCCGGGAACTCCGCCCGCAGGGCGTCGAGCAGCGTGGGCGATTCGATGCCCGGCTCGACCTCGGGAAAGTGCGGCAGGACGTGGTTGACGAAGGAGTAGCAGCCGAACAGCGCGGTGACGCTGTCCGCGTTCGGGCCTATGACGGCGATGCGCTGTCCATTGCCGTCGCCGAGGGGGAGCAGGCCGTTGTTGGTCAGCAGCACGATGGACTCTTCCGCCAGCCGCCGCGCCAGCGCCCGGGACTCGGCGCCGTCCAGGTCGACGGGTCCCGAAGGAGCCGGCTCGTAGCCGTCGTCGAGCAGGCCGAGCTTCGCCTTCTGCAGCAGCACCCGGCTCAACGCCCGGTCGATCAGCGATTCGGCGATCCGCCCGCTCGACACGGCCTGCTTCAGCGGCGCCAGATAGGCCACCCCGGTGGGGAGCTCTACGTCGATCCCCGCCGTAAGCGCCTGCACGGCGGCGTCTTCGGCGTCGGTGGCGACGGCGTGCAGCGTGTGCAGGAAGGCGACCGCGAAGTAGTCCGCGACGACGGTGCCGCCGAAACCCCACTCGTCACGCAGGATCCGGGTCAGGTAGTGGTCGTCCGCGGCGATCGGGATCCCGTCGATCTCGGCGTAGGAGTTCATCACCGAGCCCGCCCCCGCGTCCCGGATCGCCACCTCGAACGGGAACAGCAGCACGTCGGCCACCTCACGCGGCCCCGCGTGGACCGGGGCCAGGTTCCGCCCGGCGCGGGAGTTCGAATAGCCGACGAAATGCTTCAACGTGGCGATCACGCCCGCGGACTGGAGCCCCCGCACGTACGCCGCCCCGATCGTCGCGACCTCGTACGGATCCTCGGACACGCACTCCTCGACCCGCCCCCACCGCTGGTCGCGAATCACGTCGAGCACGGGAGCGAGCCCCTGATGAATGCCGAGCGCGGCCATGCTCGCCCCGATCCGCCGGCCCATCCGCTCGACCAGCTCGGGGTCGAAGGACGCGCCCCAGGCCGGCGGGACCGGATAGGTCGTCGCCTGCCAGGCCGCCAGCCCGGTGAGGCATTCCTCGTGCGCCAGTGCCGGGATGCCGAGGCGGGTGTGGTCGAGGAGCCATCGCTGCCGCGCGGCCAGCAGGGTGCTCGCCCACTCCGGATCGACGGGCCGGGTCCCGTAGTGCCGGGTGATCTGCCCGAGTCCGTGGCGGGCGAACTCCTCGAACGCGACGTCCTCGCCCTGCATCGAATCCTGCAGCGGCGCGACGACACCCTCTTCGCGATTGACGTTCAGCCACACGCCCACGAGCTGCGCGAGCTTCTCGTCGAGCGACATGTCGGCCAGCAGGTCGCCGACGCGTCGCGCTCGACGCTCATCGATCGTCATGCACGCACCCTCACTGTTGATCCGGCGCGCCCGGTTCGGCGCGGGCTTCCGTCATCGCATCGGAAAGTTTCCGGATAGTTTTCCGAAAGAATGCCGTGACATTGCCGTTTCGTTACGGTAGATTCCGACTTGTAGTCGTGTCAACATTTGCCGCATGCGCCTCATCAGCCCAGTTGGATAAGCGTCTGCGGGCCAGACAATTTTCCGAAAGTCGGCAAACGGGAGGTACTGTGCCCCGACCCACGCTCTCCGATGTCGCGGCGGCGGCCGGGGTGTCGGTCCCGACGGTCTCGAAAGTGCTGAGCGGCAAGAAGCACGTCTCCGCCGCCACCCGCGGCAAGGTGCTCGAAGCGGTCCGCGCCTCCGGGTACGAAGCGCTCCGCCCGCCCAGCGCCCCGCAAGTCGGCCTGGTCGACCTGCTCATCGACGGGCTCGGCTCGCCCTGGGCTGAGGTCCTGGTCAAGGGTGCGGAGCAGGCGGCCGCGCGCTGGGGGTTCTCACTCGTCGTGACCTCCTCCGCGCGCGCCGACTTCGACCTGCGGCGCTGGATCGGGATGGTGCGCAAGCGCGGCACCGACGGCATCGTCCTGGTGCTCTCGCGCGCCAACCAGGAGGAGATCGCGGCGGTCGAAGAGCTGCTGCGGGTCCCGATGGTGCTCCTGGATCCGGTCGGCAAGCGCGACCCCCGGCTCTCGACCGTGGGCGCGACCAACTGGTCGGGCGGGGTGATGGCGACGACGCATCTCCTGGAGCTGGGGCACGAGCGGATCGGCTTCATCGGCGGGCCGCTCGACACGCAGTGCACCCTCGACCGCTACGAGGGCTATCTGGCCGCGCACCGCACCTTCGGCGTCGAGCCGTCGGCGGACCTCACGCGGTTCGCCGACTTCCAGGTCTCCGGCGGCAAGACGTTCGGCGCCGAGCTGCTCGACCACCCCGACCGGCCCACGGCCATCTTCGCGGGCTCCGACCTGCAGGCCGCGGGCGTCTACCAGGCGGCGGCCGAGCGTGGCATCCGCATCCCCGACGAGGTGTCCGTGGTCGGCTTCGACGACTCCCCGCTGTGCGAGATGCTGTCCCCGCCGCTCACCACGGTCCGTCAGCCGCTCGACGACATGGCCAACGAGGCGGTCCGGCTGATCACCGAAGAGCTGGCCCACCGCAGGGGCTCGGCCGGCACCCGGATCGAGCTCGCCACGAGCCTCATCGTCAGAGGCAGCGCGACGCGCCGACCCGGGTGACGCCGGGGTCCAGAGGCAGCGCGACGCGCCGACTCGCGTGACGTCGGGGTCGATCAGCGAGCGAAGCTGGGGAAGTGCTCGTCGGGCAGCGGCAGGCCGGGGGTGAGGCCGAGGGGGTCGGTCAGCACGTGCGACGGTTCGGCGGCGAAGACCGCGTCGGCGTCCATGTAGATGACCACATGCGCGATGCGCGGGTCGTCGGTGAAGTTGGGCGTGGCGCAGTGCGCCAGGTACGAGTTGTGGAAGGTGCAGTCTCCCGCCTTCAACGGGACGGTCACCCGCTGCCGCCACCGCAGCTCGGGCGCGATCCGGAAGAGGTCCTGGCCGTCCGTCAAGTCCTGGGCGCGCAGGTCCTGGAGATCCTGCGAGCCGGGCACGAACGTCATGCAGCCCCGCTCGACGGGCACGTCGACCAGCGCGATCCAGGCCGACAGGGCGTGCCGCGAGCCGGTGTGCGGCCAGTACGGCTGGTCCTGGTGGAACTCGGTGGCCGCGCCGTTGTGCGGCTTCTTGATCAGCAGCTGGTCGTGCCAGAGCCGCAGCGGCACGCCCGCCAGCTGGGTCGCGAGCGCGGCGAGCCCCGGGTGCAGGGTGAGCTCGCGCAGCGTCTCGTCGTGCTGCCAGAGCTGGAGCAGCTGGACGAAGATGTCGCCCTCCCGGTTGTCCCGCACGGTCTCCTGCGCGGCCAGCGCCGCCTTGGCGTACCGGGCGGCCTCCGCACGCGAGATCACCTGCGGCAGGTGGATGAAACCGTCACGTCGGTACGCGGACACCTGAGCGTCGTCAAGCATGTTCTTCTCCCTTGTCGGTGGTGCCTCCACTCTTGCCGGGCGGTGCCGGGGCGGGCTAGGACGGGGGTTGCTCGCATGTAGCACAATCCTGATGTGCACCGCGTACGACGCGACGACGTCTTCACCCCCGACCGGCCGCCCGTGGTGGCGGAGCGGCACGAGCTGGCCGCCGACAACAGCGCGCACAGCCACGACTTCCTGGAGCTGGCCGTGGTCACCAGGGGCACGGCCACGCACGTCTCGGCCATCGGGGAGCAGGAGCTGAGCCGCGGCTCGGTCGCGCTGCTGCGACCGGGCGACTGGCACGGCTACCACGACTGCCGCGGGCTGGTGGTGCACAACGTGTACGTCGGTCCGGAGATGTTCCAGCGGGAGCTGGCCTGGCTGCGGGCCGAACCCCACATCGGCAGGCTGCTGCACCGCTCGGGGCATGTGTCGCGGCTGGACGACGGGGCGCTCGCGGTGGTGGAGGCCGCGCTTCCGGCGGCGGTGGGCGGGCACATCACGCAGGTGGGAGCGCTGCTGTGCCTGCTGGGCGGGGCGGCGGCCTCACTGGCCTCGCTCGGTGAGCCCGCCGCCGGGAGCGCGGGGACGCACCCCGCGGTGCTGCTGGCCGTACGGGAGCTGGAGGGCGACCCGCGGCGGGACTGGTCGGTGGACGACCTGGCGGCGCTCGCGCGCGTCTCGGCCGCGCACCTGGCCAGGACGTTCACCGCCCAGCTCGGCATCTCGCCGATGGCGTACCTGAACCGGCTGCGCGCCGAGCGGGCGGCGGCGTTGCTCATCGAGACGGACCTGCCGGTCGCGGCGATCGGCAGGCAGGTGGGGTGGAGCGACCCCAACTACGCCAGCCGCCGCTTCCGGCAGTTCTTCGCGATGAGCCCGTCCGGCTACCGGGCCAGGTTCAGCGCACCTGCGCCAGCGCCGTGACCAGCGCCGTGACCAGCGCCATGATCAGCGCCATGATCAGCGCCATGACGAGCGCGGTGGCGGGCGAGGGTCAGCGCACCTCCTCCAGCTCGATGACCAGTGCGGTGGCGGGCTTCAGCGCCGGGGACGGCAGCCCGAGCCCGGCCAGGACCGAGCCCCGCAGGCGTACCGGGGCGGCCGTCCACTCCGGCAGCCCGACACCCGTGGGCAGGCGGCCGGTCACCCGCACCTCATAGACGGCCTCGGGGTCCAGTCCGGGCAGGCGCAGCGGGGCCGGCCCCATGGCCACCCGGGAGGCGAGCTGGACGCAGGCGAACACCGCGTGCCCGCCCCGGACCACGCCGTGCAGCAGCACCGCCGGGTCGGGATGGTCGGCGCGGACCACGGTCCCGCCGTGCAGCGTCGGCCGCAGCCGCTTGTGCAGGGCGATCCATTCCGCGAGCTCCTCGCGTTCGGCCTCGCTCGTCGAGGTCAGGTCCCACTCGACGCCCATGTGGCCGAACAGCGCGGTGGCGCAGCGGAACGACAGCGGCAGCGACCGGCCGGTGACGTGGTCGCGGGGCGCGCCGACGTGGCTGCCCATCAGCTCCGGCGGCACGAGCAGGCCGGTCCAGCGCTGGATCGCCTGCCGGTCGAGCGCGTCGTTGCTGTCGGAGGTCCAGACCCGGTCGGTACGGGCCAGGATGCCGTAGTCGATCCGCGCGCCGCCGGACGAGCACGACTCGATCTCCAGCCTGGGATGGCGGCGGCGCAGCTCGTCGATCAGCCGGTACGCGGCCACGGTCTGCGCGTGCACACCCGCCACGCCGTCGTGGACGGGCTCGGCGATGTCGCGGTTGTGGTCCCACTTGATGTAGTCCAGCTCGTACTCGCCCACCAGCGTGCTGATCCGGTCCAGCAGGTAGGCGAAGACCTCCGGCCGGGCCAGGTCGAGCACGTGCTGGTTGCGCTGCGGCGGCGGGAGCCGGTCGGCGCGGCCGAGCACCCATTCGGGATGTTCGCGGGCGAGGTCGGAGTCGAGATTGATCATCTCCGGCTCGAACCAGAGCCCGAACTGCATACCGAGCTTGCGCACGTGCTTGGCCAGCGGGTGCAGGCCGTCGGGCCACACCCCCTCGTCCACGTACCAGTCGCCGAGCCCGGCCTTGTCGTCGCGGCGGTGCCGGAACCAGCCGTCGTCCAGGACGAACCGCTCGATCCCCACCTCCGCGGCCCGGTCGGCCAGCGCCAGCAGCCGGTCGAGGCCGTGGTCGAAGTAGGTGGCCTCCCAGTTGTTCAGGGTGACCGGGCGGGCCGGGCGCGGGCCGCGCGAGCGCAGGTGACCGTGCAGCCGCCCGGCCGCCGGGTCCAGCCCGGAGTCCGACCAGGTGAAATAGACCAGCGGCGTCTCGTACGTCTCGCCCTCGCCCAGGATGATCTCGCCGGGCGCGAGCAGCTCGCCGGCCGCCAGCAGCGTCACGCCCTCCGGCAGCCGCTCGACGTAGTGGATGTGGTCGCCGCTCCATCCGGCGTGCGCCGCCCACACCTCGCCGTGCCGGAACCCGAACCCGCCCGTTCCCGCCACCAGCAGGCCCGTGCCGTCGTGCCCGGTGCGCCCGCGCCGGTTCTCCCGCGACCAGACGCCGTAGGCCAGCGGCCGGCGCTGCGGCACCTTCTCCAGCGCCCACCGCCCGGTGAAGTCGAGCAGCTCATCCGCCCGCGCGGGCAGCGGCAACGCGCAGGTCAGCTCCTCCACGCGGTACGGTTCGGCGGCGGTGTTCGTCAGCGCGTGCCGCATCGTGACCACGCCGTTGGCGTCCATGGCCAGCTCGCTCACCAGCCGGAGCCCCGCCCGATCGTCGGTCGCGGTCACGGTCACACTGCCGCCCGCACCGGGTACGGCCCGCGTCTCGACCGGGCCGTAGAGGTTCCACCTGACCGGCCGATGCGCGGACGTACGGGCTCCTGACAGGCCCGGCCGGCCGTACCAGCTGTCGCCCTGGAGCGGCACCAGCGGCGGCGCCGGCGTCAGAGAGGCCAGCGCGGGCAGGAGTTGCTCCTCGGCGACCGCACCGATGTCGGCACCGAAATGGCGCACCCGCGGCAGGCCGGAGCCCGCGACGTCAAGGACGAGACAGGTGCCTGCGGCGGAAAGGATCACGGGGGACACGTCGGGCTCCTCACACTCGGACGGGCGCCGGGCCCGCTTTCGTGTAAGAGGTTCGCACGGTGCGCCGGTCGACCGGCGAGCAGGTGCCGCAATCGGCGCGCCGGGCGACAAATCGCAGCTTCCCGCTCGCGGAACCGGCACGGAAGAAGAACGGAAGAAAAGCGGAAGATCATTCTCTTAACGTCGGCCACGACCTGGTAGACGAAGCGATGACCGAGGGCCGGTGCCTCATGGCGGCACCGGATGAAGATGGAAATCGGGCGCATGGCCATCGCGGCCGGCCAGGACGGGACGGGGACCCTCCGGCTCACCCCGCGTCACGACGGCGTGCTGAACCCCCCACAGATTGCCCCAATAGCCGCACACCAGTCCCGACTCGTCCCGCAGAATGGGTGAGCTCAATGGATGAACCGTCCGAGTTAGATCTGCCCGAATCCCACTGGAATCGTTTTCAGCAACCAGCACGTCCATCGCCATGGCCGCGGCGGCTGGCGACCATCCTGGCCGTCATCATGGTCGTGCCGCTGACGCACGCGATGCCCGCGAGCGCCGCGCCGCGCTCGGCCCCGGTCACGCAGAAGGACACCCCGGTCCGCGGGCGGGCGGTCCCGGTGCTGCCCATGACGCCCGATCAGGCGGCGAAACAGGCGTGGAAGGCCCCACCCGGCATCACCTGGCCGAAACCACAGGCCGTCGAGCTGGACGCGACCGGCAAGACGCAGACCCTGACCGCCGGCTTCCCGGTGCGGCTCGCCACACCGAAGTCGGCAGCCAAGACGGCTGAGGCCAAGACGGACAAGACGGCCAAGACGGCTGAGGCCGAGGTGGCCACTCCTGATCGGGTCCGCGTCGAACTGCTCGACACCGCGCCGACGGGCCTGCTCGGGCTCGCACTGCGGGTCTCGCCAGGTCAGGGCCTGGCGGCCAAGAGCGGGAAGACCCGTCTGGAGATCGACTACTCCGGGTTCCGTTACGCGTTCGGCGGCGACTACGGCGCCAGGCTGCGCATGGTGCGGCTGCCGGAATGCGCGCTGACCGCCGCGGCCGGGTGTCCCCGGCCGGAGCCGGTACCCAGCGACAACGACACGAAGACCGGCAAGCTGTCCGCCGACGTCGACCTGCCGGCGCTGTACGCGGTGACGGCCGCGCCGTCGGGCTCGTCCGGCGACCACTCCGCCACCTCGCTCGCCCCCTCCGCCGACTGGAGCGTCGGCACCCAGTCGGGTGACTTCAGCTGGAGCTACGAGCTGCGGGCGCCGCCGGCGCTGGGCGGTGACGAGCCGGAGATGTCGATCGCCTACTCCTCGCAGAGCGTGGACGGCCGTACCGCCTCCACCAACAACCAGCCGTCGTGGGTGGGGGAGGGCTTCGAGCTGACCCCGGGCGGTTACATCGAACGTCGCTACAAGTCGTGCATGATCGACGGCAAGAAGACCGGCGATCTGTGCTGGGACCAGGAGAACGCGACGCTGTCCCTCGGCAGCTCGTCCGTGGAGCTGGTCAAGGACGCCACGACCAAGCAGTGGCGGCCCAAGCGCGACGACGGCACCCGGATCGAATACCTCACCGGAGCCGTGAACGGCGACAACAACGGTGAGTACTGGCGCGTCACCACCGCCGACGGCACCCAGTACAGCTTCGGGCTCAACCGTCTGCCCGGCTGGGCGTCGGGCAAGCCGGAGACGAAGTCCACCTGGACGCATCCGGTGTTCGGCAACAACAGCGGCGAGCCCTGCTACTCCAGCACCCCGGCCAACGCCTGGTGCCAGCAGGCGTACCGGTGGAACCTCGACCTGGAGGTCGACACCCACGGCAACGCCATCACCTACTGGTACGAGGCCGAGAAGAACTTCTACGGCCGCAACATGAAGCCCGAGCTGGGCACGGAGTACGTGCGCGGCGGCTACCTGACCCGGATCGACTACGGCTACCTGCGCAACGAGCTGTTCACCAAGGCGCCCGCGGCCCGCACGGTCTTCGACGTGGCCGAGCGGTGCGTCCCCGGCGGGACCGTCACCTGCGCCGCCGACCAGCTCAAGAAGGAGACGGCGAGCCACTGGCCGGACGTCCCCTTCGACCAGATCTGCGGCTCGGGCCAGAAGTGTACCGACCGGCTCGCGCCGACGTTCTTCAGCCGCAAGCGGCTGGCGAAGGTCACCACGCAGGTGCTCAACACCGACACCGCCAAGTGCTCGGGCGCGCAGTACTGTCCGGTGGACTCCTGGGCGCTCGCGCACCAGTTCCCCGCCACGGGTGACGGCCTCAGCCCGGCGCTGTGGCTGGCCTCGATCCAGCAGAGCGGTCACGTGGGCGGCACGATCACGCTGCCGAAGATCACGTTCATCGGTGTCCAGCTGCCCAACAGGGTGGACGCGACCGAGGGCCGCGCGCCGCTGGTCAAGTGGCGGGTCCAGGCGGTGAACAACGAGAGCGGCGGCGAGCTCCGGATCAACTACGCCCCGGCCGACTGCAAGCCGGGAGACCTGCCGGCCGCCGACAAGAACACCCGGCTCTGCTTCCCGCAACGGTGGGCACCGCCGGACGAGGGCGAGGTCACCGACTGGTTCCACAAGTACGTCGTCAAGCAGACCCTCGAGGTGGACCGGGTCGCCGGTTCGCCGCCGGTGGTCACCGACTACGAGTATCTCGACGGGGCCGCCTGGCGCTACGCCGACAACATCCTGGTCAAGCCCGCGCACCGCACCTGGTCGGACTGGCGTGGGTTCGGCCGGGTGCGCGTCCGCGAAGGCAACGGCCAGGACGGCAAGCGCACGCTCACCGAGCTCAGGTACTTCCGCGGCATGGACGGCGACCGCCTGGCCGACGGGTCCAAGCGCGACGTGCAGGTGGTGGACTCCGAGGGCGGCAAGCTGGACGACCTCGACCAGTACGCCGCCATCCAACGGGAGGAGATCCTCTACGACGGCGACGGCGGCGCGATCCTTTCCGCGACGGCGGAGGAGCCGTGGTCGCTGAAGACCGCCCAGTCGACCCAGGACGGTGTCACCAAGACCGCGTACATCGTCGAGAAGAAGTCGATGGTCAACCGCGAGGCATTGGCGGGCGGCAAGTGGCGGCGCGTCGGCGAGACCCGCTCCTTCGACGAGCACGGCCTGCTCACCCAGGTGGACGAGCAGGGCGACCTGGGCACCTCCGACGACGACCAGTGCACGCGCTTCACCTACGCCCGCAACGACACGGCCTGGATGCTCGACTACACCAGCAGGATCCAGAAGGTCGCCGCCGGCTGCGGCGCCGGAGTGGCCAAGCTGGCCGCCGGTGACGTGATCTCCGACGAGCGGGTGCAGTACGACGGCAAGCCCTACGGCCAGGGGCCGGTCAAGGGCGACGTCACCACCATCCAGCAGACGTCCGGAGACGGCACGACCATCACCAACTCCGTCCTGACCTACGACACCTACGGGCGCACGACCAGCGAGACCGACGCGGTCGGCACCAAGGTCACCACCACCTACTCACCGGCCTCCGGCGCCCCGGCGACCGAGGTCAGGGAGACCAACCCGCTCGGGCACATGGAGCGCACCTTCCTCGAACCGGCCTGGGGCGAGCCGGTGGCCGAGATCGACGCCAACGACCGGCGCACCGACATGGAGCACGACGCGCTGGGCCGCCTGGTCAAGGTGTGGCAGGCCGACCGGAGCAAGGCGGCGGGCCAGTCGCCCAACACCGAGTACTCCTACCTGACCCGCACCGACGGCCCGAACGTCGTCACCACCAAGACGCTGCGCGGCGACGGCGGCTACACCACCAGCTACGAGCTGTACGACGGCCTGCTGCGCGACCGGCAGACCCAGGAGCCCGCCCCGCGCGACGACCAGACGCAGGACCCGGCGCTGCGCGACGGGCGCACGATCACCGACACCTTCTACAACTCCTTCGGCGAGGTGACCAAGAACAACAGCGGCTACTTCAGCCCGGGCGAGCCGTCCACCGACCTGCTCGGGGTGGCCGACACGGACGTGCCCACCCAGATGGGCTACCTGTACGACGGCGCCGGCGACATGAGCGCCCAGGTTCTCAGGGCCAAGGGCGTGGAGAAGTGGCGGGCCAGTGTCACGCAGGAGGGCGACCGGGTGCACATCACGCCTCCGCCGGGCGGCACCGCCGTCACCCGCATCGGCGACGCCGACGACCGGCTCATCGAGCTGCGGCAGTACAAGGGCGCCACGCCGACCGGCGAGTACGACGCCACCAAGTACGCCTACGACAACGCGGGCCGGCTGTCCACCGTGACCGACGCCGCCGGCAACGTCTGGCGGCACACCTACGACCTGCGCGGACGGGAGATCAAGACCGAGGACCCGGACAAGGGCGTCACCACCTTCACCTACAACGACGCCGACGAGCTGCTCACCTCCACCGACGCGCGCGGCAAGACCCTCGCCTACGACTACGACGTGCTGGGCCGCAAGGTGGCCACCCACGAGGGCTCCAAGGACGGCCCGCTGCTCGCGGAGTGGAAGTACGACGAACTGGCCAAGGGGCACCAGAACGCCAGCATCCGTTACGTCGGTGGGCAGGCGTACAAGGCGGAGATCAACGCGATCGACGCCGAGTACCGCGCCCTGCGGGAGACCGTCACCGTCCCGGAGCGGGAAGGCAAGCTGGCCGGTTCGTACGTGCTCAACACCCGCTACACCCTCGACGACCAGGTCCAGTCGGTCAGCTTCCCGGCCGCGGGCGGGCTGGCCGAGGAGTCGGTCGTCTACACCTACGACGAGCTGAGTCAGCCGACCAAGGTCGCCGGCCTGTCGTCGTACGTCACGGCCGCCCGCTACTCCAAGATGGGCGAGACCCTTCAGTACGAGCTGAGCGCCGGCGGCAAGAAGAGCTGGCTCACCTTCACCCACGACGAGGTCACCCAGCGGCTGACCCGGACGCGACTCGACCGCGAGAACGCCCCGGAGAGCGATCTGGATCTCAACTACACCTACGACCCGGCCGGCAACATCACCAAGATCGCCGACAGGGCGGGCGGCCAGTCGCCGGACACCCAGTGCTTCACCTACGACTATCTGCGCCGCCTGACCTCGGCATGGACCGCCACCGACGACTGCGCCAGTGGCACCCCGCAGTCGGACAAGATCGGCGGCGTGGCCCCGTACGCGACCAGCTACGCCTACGACGTCACGGGCAACCGGATCAAGGAGACCAAGCACGCCTGGGGCGGCGCGGCCGAGACGGTCCGCACCTCCACCTACCCCAAGCCCGGTGAGAAGCAGCCGCACGCCCTCCAGTCGGTGGGAGCCGACACCTTCGCCTACGACGAGACGGGCAACACCACCAGGCGCAAGGTCGGAACCGCCGACCAGAGCCTCGTCTGGGACTCCGAGGGCAACCTCGAGTCGGTGACAGAGGCGGGCAAGACCACCTCGTTCGTGTACGACGCCGACGGCGACCGGCTCCTGCGCAAGACGCCGACGGACTCGACGCTCTACATCGACGACATGGAGCTGCGCCTCGACAACGCCAAGGACGTCGTCGAGTGCACCCGCTACTACACCATCAACGGCGAGCCGGTGGCGGTGCGCACCCCCGACAACAACGTCTACTTCCTGGCCTCCGACCACCAGGGCACGGCGCAGGCCGCCGTCAACGCAGGCACCGGCGAGGTCGCCGTCCGGAGGATGACGCCGTTCGGCGAGGACCGCGGCACCCCGCCACCGTGGTGGCCCGGCCAGCGCGGATTCGTCGGCGGCGTCCAGGATCACTCGATCGGGCTGGTCCAGCTCGGAGCCCGCGAGTACGACGCCAAGAACGGGCGGTTCCTGTCCGTCGACCCCGTCATCGACGAGGAGGACCCGCAGCAGTTCAACGCCTACGCCTACGCCAACAACAGCCCCGTCACCATGAGCGACCCCGACGGGCAGTGGGTCTGGATCGCCGCCGCCGTCATCGCCAGGCTCGCGGCGCGGGCGCTGGCCAGAAAGCTCGCCCAGCAGGCGCTGAGACGGGCGATCGCGGCCCGCCGGGCCCTACTGCGGGCCCTTGCCAAAGCGGCCAGGAAGTTGAAGGAGGCACTGGCCAAGAAGAGAAAGGCGCTGAAGGAGGCGAGGGAGGCCGCGGCGAAGGCCAAGAAGAAGGCGAAGGAACTGGAAAGGCGGAAGAAGGCGGAGGAGGCCAAGAAGAAGGCGGAGGAGATGCGCAAGAAGGCCGCCGAACAGGCGCGCAAGCGCAGAGCCGCGAAAGCCGCACGGCAGGCCAAGAAGGTCGCGAGGCAGACCAGGAGGCACGTGAAGAAGGTGACCAACGGGCGGGTGACCAGGCTCCCCTCCAGACAAGCATCACGTGCGCGTCCTGCCAGGAGACCGACCAGCCACCGGGCGGCGCAACGGCAGTCGCCGCCCAAGGCGACCCGCTCGGCCGCCGTGCGGCCGGGACAGGTCTACGGCAACAACGGAGTGTCGCAGCCGACCCAGTCCGTCTCGGTGTTCCGCAACGGGAAGATGTATCCGGATGGGGAACCGCCGCCCAACCTGGTCCCGCCCTCGAATTCGGGTCAGGGCATGAGACAGGACTACAAGCCGATGGAGCAGGAGCCGCCGATGACGAAGACCGGCACCGTCAGCGACACCACGGGCCGTTTCATCCGTTACTTCGACCAGAGCGGCCTCGACGACTTCTTCGGAGGACTGTTCTGATCCGACCGGCGCGTCTGATCTGACCGGCGCGGGGCCCCGGGGCCCCCGGGCCCCCCCCCACACCCCGACTTAACGCGCAGAGCCGCACAAAACCCACATAAAA
>NZ_JBEZDU010000021.1:0-194848 GCF_040648495.1 Nonomuraea sp. NPDC049129
CGCAGACATGACGGGGTTGTGCATCATGCACTGGCTTTTAACACACTGTTGAGTTCTCAAGAAACGGACGCGTACTCCCCAACCTGCGAGAGGCGTTCATTTCGTTGTGTCCTAAGCTTATCCAGCTTGTCAGCTTCGCGTCAAATCGGAGACTTGCTGGAAGCTGCGCAAACCGTCTAAGATTGTGCACCCTGTCTCCAGGGCAACCCTCATAACTTACCGTGCCATCCTGGGCTTGTCGAATCAACCGATTTTCCGGTGATCTGAGCGCACCCGAGACGACTCGTGCCAGCGAGCGCATGTAAGCGCCTGGCCGAGTGGCTCGTTTCTCAAGGGGTTCGCCCTGGGGGCCCGTCCGCCTGATCGGCGTCCGGCTCACTCCCGGGGCGAAGAGAAGATTAGGTCGCCGTTCGCCCCACGTCAAATCGGCGTTCACGCCCGCTCTCTAGGTGTCCACGGGACCTCCAGCAAGGCCGGTTCTGATCTGCGCAAACGCCGAGCAGATCGGAGACACGAAGCGTCCAAGCCGCGGCAACTAGCGACATGGCGGGACATATCCCTAGTTTCCTGGAGGGAGATGGCGGGACATGACGAGGCTCGGAACCCATTGCCGATATGCGGATGAGCAAGATGAGCAAGATGAGCTTTGGGGCGGGGCGGGCAACCCTGAGTCCGGTGCACCGTCCGGACCGACAGCGGTCCGGACCGACAGCGGACCGGATAGAGGGCGGGCCGAGCAGAGCTCGCACCGGACAGAACGCGGACCAGATAGAGGGCGAGCTGAGCAGAGGGCGAGCCGGACCGACCACGAAGCGGGCAGAAGGCAGAGAGCGCGGACCGGGAGAGCGGGCGGGGCCTAACGGAGGTGATGTCCCACCCAGGGGTGGGTCAACGATCTCGCCGTGCGTTTCCTACGCGGAGCCACAGGGCTGAGCGGGTGAGAAACGACGCCGCTCTGCGGGACGTCATCCGAACGGCTCGCGGGACAGGCCTCGTGCATGGCTGGGGTGAACAAGTAGACACCCATCAGCGTCAGGTCGCTCTTGCGTGCTGCGGTTTCTCCTCCACGAACGGATCCAGGACCCGACGGATCACGACCGGACGGACCCAGGACCGGACGGACCCAGGACCAGAGGGATGGCGACCGGACGGCGGCCGGACGGATCGCGACTGGACGGACCGGACGGACCGGACGGATCGGACGGATGGCGAGCCGAACAGGAGCGCGGACCGAACAGGTGAACGTGGTACCGCGGGGATGACATCCCACTAAGTGATGATCCACGATCTCGTTACATGGCTTCTACCAGGGATGATCGGGGTCGAGCGGCCGAGAATCCACACCGCGGGACGTCATCACTGCGGAACGCCCGGTGTAGGCGCCGAGGGCAAACCTTCACAGTTGCGAGGATGCCCGGTCGATCGCCGTTCCGCAGCGTCGGAGGAGGGAGCGCAGGGTGTCACGCTCCTCTGCGGTGAGTTCGTCCGCTATCGCCTGCTCTATCCGCACCGCCCGCTCGTCCGCCTCCTCCAGCGCAAGGCGGCCGGCGTCCGTGAGTCGGGTCTCCAGGACATTGCCATGCCATGGGTGCGGCGTACGTTCGACCAGGCCACGTGCCTCGAGGTTTTTCAGCACCACGGTCATCGCCTGCGGGGTCACCAAGCAGGCTCGGGCGAGAGCGGCGGCCGAGATGCCGGGGTTGGCCGCTAATACGTAGAGCGTCGCGTACTGCGGCACCGTCAGCCCCGCGGGCCTGACCGCGACCTGCTTGGCGGCGATCAGTTCCTGCTCGGCTCGCTTGATGTCGAGGCCGAGGCGCTCCTCCGCGGGCATGCCCATGACACGAGATGCTACAAGCAATCTAGCATTGACGACTATCAAAGCTTTGATAATGTGCAGAGCCGTACACACGAATGAGGAGGCGTCACGTGATTCCTGAGAGCCATCTGGACCTGTTGACCAGGCCGCTGTTCGCGCATCTGGCCACCATCGCGCCAGACGGGAAGCCACATGTGAACCCGGTCTGGACGGTGTGGGACGGCGAGTTCCTGCGCTTCACGACGACCACGGACCGTCAGAAATACCGAAATGTCGCGGCAAATGGGAACCTGGCGGTCTCCATCAACGACCCCGACAAGCCGTACCGGTACCTGGAGATCCGGGCCGTGGTGGAGCGGATCGACCCCGACCCGTCGGGCGACTTCTTCGACGTGCTCGCCACCCGCTACGGCCTGCAGTACGACCGGCCGGTGGGCGACGCGGAGCGGCGGGTGGTCATCGTCGCCCGGCCGACACGTACGACCAGCCAGTGACGACAACACATACGACCAACCAGTGAAACGATCAGCGACCAGCCCGTGAAGACCGGGGGCGGCCACCATGGCCCGAGCCGCCGCCGCCCGAGCGGGCCTGGAAGCGCGAGACCGCTGCGGGAAGACAAGACCGCCGCGAGTGAGTGGCGAGAGCTGCGGGGGTGCAAGACGGCTGCGGATGGGCGAGAACCGCGAGTGGGCGAGATGGCCGAGGGTGGGCGAGATGGCCGAAGCTGGGCGAAACCTGCGAGTGGGCGAGACCGCTGCGGGTGAGCGGTGCTGGTCAGGCTCGCCCGCGACCGCCCAGGGCGGGTGCCGGCTTGGCCAAGGCCCACGCGAGAGGCAAGCCCGGCGTCCCGCAGACCGGCGCCGCGGCTGTTACTACGCGAACGACGCTGCTCGAACGAATCAAGTGATGTCCCCCCAGCGGTGGGTCAACGATCTTGTTGTTCGTTTCCTACGTGGACGCACAGGGCTGACCGGGTGAGAAACTACACCGCTCTGCGGGACGTCACGCTCAGCGCCGACGGATCGAGACCCACCCGAAGACCCGGTGGACGGTCAAGACCCACCGGAAAGCGTGAGCGCGCGTACCTGCGCCGGCGAGACGAACAGTTCCGCCGCCATCCCCGCCTCCCGAGCCGCGACCACATTGACCTCGTTGTCGTCGAAGAACAGCGCCTCCCCCGGCTCCACTCCCAACCGCTGCGCGCAGATCTCGTACGCGCGCCGGTCCGGCTTCGCCACCCCGATCCGGCACGAGTACGTCAGCGACGCGAACCGGCCCAGCCAGTCACCGTGCCGCGCCTCCCACAGCGGCACCAGGTCCGGAACGATGTTCGACAGCAGCCCGAGCGTCCGTCCCTGATCGGCCAGTTCGTGCACCACTGCGACCATCTCGTCGTCCACGTGGCACCAGCTCTCCAGGTCGGCCGCCATCAGCGCGTCCACGTCGGCGAACCGCGTGCCCAGCCGTCCGGCGACCGCCGCCCAGTAGGCCACGGCGTCCTGACCGGCGTCATAGTCGGGCCGGCACCCCCAGTACGCCTCCCAGAAGCTCTCCCCCGGCACTCCGGCGAGGTCGACGAGGCCCTGTTTGGCGTCAGCGGTCTGAACGCGGGCGATAACTCCGTAAAGGTCAAACACGATCACTTCAGGCATAAATCTGAGCCTATGCGCGTATTCTGCCCCGGTGACCACCGCCTCCACCCTCGCCCCTCCAGCCCGGCCAGTCATACGTTCGCGCACGTCAAGCCCGTGGTGGGTGGCCGGAATCGCCGGAGTCGTGGCGTTCAGCGGCTCGGGATCCGCCTCTCTCAACGGTGACGAGCTGGCCACGATCAGCGCCGCGTCCCGGTCGCTGCCGGGGTTGTGGGAGCTGGCGAGGCACATCGACGGTCATTTCCTGCCGTACTACCTGTTCATGCAGCTCTGGGCGAAGGCCGGGACCGCGGAGCTGTGGCTGCGGCTGCCATCGGCGCTGGCCATCGGAGTCGCCGCGTGGTTCCTGGTGGACCTGGGGCGGCGGGTGCACAGTACGTGGGCGGGGGTGACGGCCGGCCTGCTGTTCGCGGCGCTGCCGTCGGTGTCGTACTACGGCGCCTTCGCCCGCTCGTACGCGCCCGCGGCCGCCGCGGTGGTCTTCTCGTTCTGGGCCCTTCACCGCGCCACGCGAGCCCAGGAACAGGAACAGACCACGCGAGCCCAGGAGCAGGCCGAGCGCGCGCCCTGGGTGGTCTATGCGGCGGCGGTGGCGTTGGTGTGCTGCACGCACCTGTTCGCGGTGCTCGTGCTGCCCGCTCAATTGGTCACCGCCGTAGCGCTGCTCCCCCGCCGCGCCGTGCTCCTGAGGTGGGCGCCCGCGGTCGCCGTCGGCTGCCTGCCCGCGCTCGTTCTCGGTCTGGTCGGGTACGGCGAGCGGCATGCGATCAGCTGGATCCCGCAGCGCGGGCCGGAGGTGCTGCTGAAGTTCCCGAAGATGGCGGCGGGGAGCACCGAGGTGGGGGTGGTGCTGTTCGTGGTGGCGCTGGCCGGTGTGGTGCTGCTGCGCAACAGGGCGTGGGCGGGGACGCTGTTGGGCTGGCTGGTGCTGCCGCCCGTCCTGCTGCTGGCCGTGTCGCATCTGGTGACGCCGGTCTATGTGGATCGGTACCTGTTCGTCGCCGCGCCCGCTCTGGCGTTGCTGGCGGGGATCGCGGTTGCGAGTGTTCCGCGTGGAGGGGTGGTGGCCTGCTGCGGGCTGGTGGTGGTCGCCGTGGCGGTGGGCGTACCGCAGCAGGTGGAGGTACGGGAGGCCAACGGGCGCTTCGAGGACTTTCCGTGGGCCGTGCGGAAGGTGGAGGCGCGGCCGGGGGACGCGGTCGTGTTCGGGCAGAGCTCGGTGCGTGCGGGGTTCGACTACTACCGTGACGGGTCGATGCCGGACGACGTGCTGCGGCTGGGGGCCGCTCCGGAGGCGGAGGGGTTCGGCTTTCCTGAGCGCGATGACGTCGCCGCCGCGCTGGCCGATCGAGAGCGGGTCTGGGTCGTGTGGCGCGGGGTCAAGTCCGCCGGGCAGAAGCTGCCGCGGGTTAAGGCCGTACTGGAGGCGGGTTACAAGCAGACCGGGGCCTGGCACTCGGCGGAGACGCCCGGCCTCACCGTGGCCGTGTTCGCCCACAAACAGGCCAGCAAATAGGCCCACAGATAGACCGGGCCCTTCCCACACAACCTGGGAAGGGCCCGCACAACTCACGCGAAAAGCGAAAGGCGAAAAGCGAAAGGCGCGGTCAGCCGACCTCGACGCCGCCGACCGCCTTCTTGCCGCGCCGGAGCACCATGAACCGCCCGTGGAGCAGGTCCGAAGCCTCAGGCACGTACGACTCGTCGGTGATCTTGACGTTGTTGAGGTACGCGCCGCCCTCCTTCACCGCCCGCCTGGCCGCCGACTTCGACTCCACCAGCCCGCTGTCCGCCAGCAGGTCCACGAACGGCGCCCCGAGAGCCGGAACCGTCGCCTTCGGCACCTCGGCCAGCGCCGCGGCCAGCGTCGAGCCCGGCAGCTCCTCGAGCGACCCCTGACCGAACAGCGCCTTGGACGCCGCCACGACCGCCGCCAGTTCGTCGGCGCCGTGGACGAGCGTGGTCAGGTCCTCGGCCAGCGTCCGCTGCGCCTCGCGGGCGAACGGGCGGTCGGCCACCGCCTTCTCCAGCGCCTCGATCTCCTCGCGCTCGCGGAAGGTGAACACCTTCAGGAAGCGCACCACGTCGCGGTCGTCGGCGTTGAGGAAGTACTGGTAGAAGGCGTAGGGCGAGGTCAGCGCGCCGTCGAGCCAGACCGACCCGCCCGCGGTCTTGCCGAACTTGGTGCCGTCGGCCTTGGTGATCAGCTTGCCGGTCAGGGCGTGCACGTGGCCGCCCTCGACGCGCCTGACCAGGTCGACGCCGGCCGTGATGTTGCCCCACTGGTCGCTGCCGCCGACCTGGAGCGTGCAGCCGTTGCGCCGGTAGAGCTCCAGGTAGTCGTTGGCCTGCAGGATCTGGTAGCTGAACTCGGTGTAGCTGAGGCCCTCACCGCCGAGCCGGGCCGCCACCGACTCGCGGGCGAGCATCCGGTTGACGGGGAAGTGCTTGCCGATGTCGCGCAGGAAGCCGATGGCCGACATCTCGGCGGTCCAGTCCAGGTTGCTGACCAGCGCGGCCGAGGTGGGGCTGTCGTCGAAGGTCAGGAACTTCTCCACCTGCACCCGGATCCGGGAGACCCATTCCTCCACGACCTCGGTGGTGTTGAGTACGCGTTCGGTGCTGCGGCCGCTGGGGTCGCCAATCAGGCCGGTGGCGCCGCCGACCAGGCCGATCGGCTTGTGGCCCGCCCGCTGGAAGCGGGTCAGGATCAGCAGCGTGGCCAGGTTGCCCATGTGCAGGGACGGCGCGGTCGGGTCGAAGCCCGCATAGACCGTGATCGGACCTTTCGACAGCGCCGCGCGCAGGGCGTCGATGTCGGTGGTCTGCGCGAGGACGTCGCGCCATTCGAGCTCATCGAGAATGTCGGTCACGGTGCTGGCTTTCCAGGAGACGTCGAGTGGTTACAGAGTGCCCGATCGCGCCGGATGACCGCTACTTGGATAATCTCGGTCGCCATGTGGAAGGTCCGTCGCGAGCTGGCCGTTTTCAAGATCCTAGGGGCTGTGGCGTGTGCCGGTCTCGCCCTGTTCTGGTATGTCCAGGGTGATGTACGCGGGGTGGTGCTGGCGGTGCCGGCCGCCCTGCTGGTGGGGGCCATGGGGCTGCGTGACGTCCTGGTCCCGGTACGGCTGGCGGCCGACGAGAGCGGCGTCACCGTGGTGCACGGCTTCGCCGGGCGGCGGCACGTCCCGTGGGAGGCGATCGAGGACATCCAGGTGGACGTACGCAGGAGGTACGGCCTGCGCAGCGAGATGCTGGAGATCGACACCGGCGACCAGCTGCACATCTTCAGCGCTCACGAGCTGGGTGCCTCCCCGACCGAGGTGGCCGCGGTGTTGCGGCGGCGCGGCGTGTGAGGCCGGAAGGGTGAGACGGTCGGGTCACCGTCGATCCAGAACCGCCACGGGGTGTCCTTGGCGGTCGAGATCCCGGTGCGCGGCCCCGACCTGATCCTGTCCGCCTCTGCGGGCCGCCCGCCGAGCATGGCCACGGTCCCCTTGGGGAGCCCGGTGAGCCACGCCGCGTGTTCGGGCTCATCGCCGCGAGAAGCGTCATGGAAGTGCGGCAGCACAGCCGGTGAGCCCTCCCATACGGCGTCGAGCCCATTGTGCTCGCGCGCCAGCCCGAGGGCGACCGCCAGCCGGGCGGGGCCGCGAGCGAGGTCCCGGTCCGCGATCGGCTTGCGCCCGGAGACGGGCGGGCCGTCGCCGTCTCCTGAGCGGCGCGAGCGGGCCAGGTCGGCCCGCGCCACCACCTCACCGGCCCGCAGCAGCACCGCCGACCCGTGATCCTCGGGCAGGCACACCAGGTTCGCGCAGAAGTGCATGCCGTAGGTGAAGTACACGTACAGATGCCCAGGTGGCCCGAACATGACCGCGTTCCTGGGGGTCCGTCCCCGGTAGGTGTGGGCCGCCGGATCCTCGCCGGGGCCGCCGTACGCCTCGACCTCGGTGAGCCGGACCGCGACCGGGCCGTGCACGAGCACGCGCCCGAGCAGGTCGGGCGCGACCTCGTGCGACGGCCGGTCGAAGAAGCTGCGCGGCAGGGGCGCCGAATCCAGGGTCCCGGAGTCCATGCCGGAGACTAGGCCCCCGCGGCCCACGCCGCCTGGGCGTCGACCGTCTCGCGCAGCGCGGCGAGCTGGTCGCGGACCCGGTCGGGCGCCGTGCCGCCGTGGGCCTTGCGGGCGGCGAGGGCGCCGGGGACGTTGAGCACGTCGCGGACGTCGGGGGTGAGGTGCGGCGAGACCTTGCCCAGCTCGTCGTCGGTCAGTTCGCCCAGGTCCTTGTCGTTGACCTGGCACCACACCACCAGGTGGCCGACCGCCTCGTGCGCGTCGCGGAACGGCACGCCGCGGCGTACGAGCAGCTCGGCGAGGTCGGTGGCCAGCGCGAAGCCGTCGGGAGCCGACGCCTCCAGGCGCGCGGTGTTGACCCGCATGGTGGCGACCAGGCCGGCCATCGCGGGCAGGACGAGCAGCAGCGTGTCGACCGAGTCGAACACCGGCTCCTTGTCCTCCTGCAGGTCGCGGTTGTAGGTGAGCGGCAGGCCCTTGAGCGTCGTGAGCATCGCCATGAGGTTGCCGATGAGCCGCCCGGACTTGCCGCGGGCGAGCTCGGCGACGTCGGGGTTCTTCTTCTGCGGCATGATCGACGAGCCGGTGGAGTAGGCGTCGTCCATCTCGATCCAGCGGAACTCCTGCGAGGCCCAGAGCACGATCTCCTCGCCGAGCCGCGACAGGTGCACGCCGATCAGGGCCGCGGTGAACAGGAACTCCGCCGCGAAGTCACGGTCGGACACCGCGTCCATGGAGTTGAGCGAGGCGAAGGAGAAGCCCAGCTCTACGGCCACGGCCTCCGGGTCCAGCGGCAGCGACGAGCCGGCCAGCGCGCCGGCGCCGAGCGGCGAGACGGCCGCGCGGCGGTCCCAGTCGGTGACCCGGTCGATGTCGCGGGCAAAGGCGTGCACGTGCGCGAGCAGCTGGTGTCCGAAGGAGACCGGCTGCGCGTGCTGCAGGTGGGTCATGCCGGGCGCGGCCGTGTCGGCGTGCTGCTCGGCCTGGGCCATCAGCGCCGTCTCCAGCTCGACCAGCCGGGAGACGATCGTGCGGGCGTGGTCACGCAGATAGAGGCGCAGATCGGTGGCGATCTGGTCGTTGCGGCTGCGGCCGGCGCGCAGCTTGCCGCCGAGCGAGCCGAGCCGCTCCAGCAGGCCGCGTTCGAGCGCGGTGTGCACGTCCTCGTCGGCGACCGTCGGCCGGAACTCGCCCGCCTTGCAGGCCCGCTCCAGGTCATCGATCGCGCCGATCATGCGTTCGAGCTCGTCGTCGCTCAGCAACCCCGCCTTGTGCAGCACCCGGGCGTGCGCCCTGGACGCCGCCAGGTCGTACGGCACCAGCCGCCAGTCGAAGTGCACGCTCACCGACAGCCGGGTCAGCGCGTCGGCGGGACCCCCTTCGAATCGCCCGCCCCACAGCCGCATCGGCTTGCCATCACTCAACGTCATCTCCTTCTCGTCCCCCGCGACCATAGTGCACATCATCCTTTCTTCGCGTCGCGCGCGGCGGCGATCTTGGAGGGCAGACTGAACAGCTGGACGAAGCCCTTGGCCAGCGACTGGTCGAAAGTGTCGCCGGTGTCGTAGGTGGCCAGCGAGAAGTCGTACAGCGACTGCTCGGAGCGGCGGCCGCTGACGGTGGCCTTGCCGCCGTGCAGAGTCATCCGGATGTCGCCGGTGACGTGCTTCTGGGCCTCGGCGATGAGCGCGTCGAGGGCGTCCTTGAGCGGCGAGAACCACAGGCCGTCGTAGACGAGCTCGCTCCAGCGCTGGTCGACGCCGCGCTTGAAGCGGGCCAGGTCCCGTTCGACGGTGACGTTCTCCAGCTCCATGTGCGCGGTGATCAGCGCGATCGCGCCGGGCGCCTCGTACACCTCGCGCGACTTGATGCCGACGAGCCGGTCCTCGACCATGTCGATCCGGCCGACGCCCTGCGCGCCCGCGCGGGTGTTCAGCTCGTCGATCACCTGGTACGGCGTGAGCGGACGCCCGTCGAGCTTGACCGGGACGCCCTGCTCGAAGGTGATGACCACCTCGTCGGCGTCACGGGGGACGGCCGGGTCGGCGGTGTAGGCGTAGACGTCCTCGGTGGGGCCGTTCCAGATGTCCTCGAGGAAGCCGGTCTCGACGGCCCTGCCCCACAGGTTCTGGTCGATGGAGAACGGGTTCTTCTTGGAGGTCTCGATCGGCAGGCCCCGCTGCTCGGCGTACTCGATCGCCTTGTCGCGGGTCCAGGCGAAGTCGCGGGCCGGGGCGACAACCTGCAGGTCGGGGGCGAGCGCGGCCAGGCCGGCCTCGAACCGTACCTGGTCGTTGCCCTTGCCGGTGCAGCCGTGGGAGACGATCGTGCCGCCGAACTGCTTGGCCGCGCTCACCAGGTGCTTGACGATGAGCGGGCGCGACAGCGACGACAGGAGCGGATAGCGGTCCATGTAGAGGGCGTTGGCCTGCAGCGCGGGAACGCAGAAGTCGGCCGCGAACTCCTCCTTGGCGTCCACGACGACGGATTCGACCGCGCCGCAGTCCATGGCCCGCTTCTGGATCACCTCCATGTCCTCGCCGCCTTGTCCGAGGTCCACGGCGACGGCGATCACCTCGGCGTCCATCTTCTCGGCCAGGAACGGGATCGCGACGGAGGTGTCCAGACCTCCGGAGAAGGCGAGTACCACTCTCTGAGTCATCGGTACCTCCAAAATCTTGGTAAAACGGGCTAAGTACGCCGGGCGGCGACCCTCAGCAAGGCCTCTGCCACGACGCTCCCGCCCTGGGGATCGCGGCTGATCACGAGGATCGTGTCGTCGCCCGCCACCGTGCCGAGGATGGACTCCCAGTCGGCGTGGTCGATGGCCGAGGCCATGAACTGGGCGGCGCCCGGCGGAGTCCTGACGATGACCAGGTTGGCCGACGCCTCGGCGGAGACCAGCAGTTCCTCGGCGATCCGGTGCAGCCGGGCGGCCGGGGACTCGCCGGTGCCCAGCCTGGCCACCCGGATGCGGCCGCCGCCCTCACCGGGCAGCGCGTAGACCAGCGAGCCGTCCTCGGCGCGCAGCTTGAGCGCGCCGAGTTCGTCCAGATCGCGCGAGAGCGTGGCCTGGGTGACCTCCACGCCGCTCTCGGCCAGCAGCTTGGCCAGCTCGGGCTGGGAGCGGACGGCCTGCCGCTGCAGCAGGTCGGTGATCTTCGCCTGCCGCGCGACCTTGGTCATCGGAATGGTCATGCGGGGCTCACCAGCCAGTGGAGCAGCGCCTTCTGGGCGTGCAGGCGGTTCTCGGCCTGGTCCCACACGGCGCTGCGCGGGCCGTCGATCACTTCGGAGGTGATCTCGTAGCCGCGGTAGGCGGGCAGGCAGTGCAGCACGATCGCGTCGTGCGCGGCGTGCTCCATGAGCTCGGAGTTGACCTGGTACGGCATGAGCGCGCGCACCCGCTCGTCCTTGCCGTCCTGGCCCATCGACACCCAGGTGTCGGTGGCGACGATGTGCGAGCCCTGGATCGCGGCGGCCGGATCGGTCAGCGAGATCACCGAGCCGCCGGTCGTCGCGGCGATGGCGGCGGCCTGGTCGAGGATGACGGCGTCCGGCTGGTAGCCGACGGGGGCGCCGATCCGTACGTGCATCCCGGCCGTGGCGCCGCCCAGCAGGTAGGAGTGGGCCATGTTGTTGGCGCCGTCGCCCAGGTAGGTCAGGGTCAGCCCGGCCGTCCTGCCGAACCGTTCGCGGACGGTCAGCAGGTCGGCGAGGATCTGGCAGGGGTGGAACTCGTCGGTCAGCGCGTTGACCACCGGCACGGCGGTGCCCGCGGCCATGCCGTCGAGGCCCGTCTGGGCGCCGGTGCGCCAGACGATCGCGGCGACCTGCCGTTCGAGCACCCTGGCGGTGTCCTCGATCGGCTCGCCCCGGCCCATCTGGGAGCTGCCGCCGTCGATGACCAGCGGGAGCCCGCCCAGCTCGCCGATGCCGACGGCGAAGGAGACTCGGGTCCTGGTCGAGGGCTTGTCGAACAGGACGGCGACGGTCTGCGGCCCTTCGAAGGGGCGGTATCCGTAGCGGTCCTTCTTCATCGCGGCGGCCAGGTCGAGAACGTCGGCCTGCTCGGCGGGCGACAGGTCATCGTCTCTCAGGAAATGCCGGACACGCGCCGCGGCCGCGCCCTGCTCGATCGGCCCCGAGCCCGCACGCGCCGTCATTTCGCCGCCTCGGCGAGGATCCCGGGGAACGCGGCGACGAGCGCGTCGACCTGCTCGGCCGTCACGACCAGCGGCGGCGCGATCCGTACGGCGTCCGGCTGCAGCGCGTTGACCAGGAAGCCCGCCTCGGCCGCCGCCTGCTGCACCTTGCCGGAGACCGGCTCGGCCAGCACGGCGGCCAGCCACAGCCCGCGTCCGCGCACGCCTTTCAGCAGCGGATGAGCGACCGTTTCGAGCCCGGCCCGCAGCCGGGCTCCGGTCGTCCGCACGTGGTCGAGGTCGAGGTTGTCGAGCACGGCCAGCGCCGCGGCGCACGAGACCGGGTTGCCGCCGAAGGTGGAGCCGTGGTCGCCCTTGTCGAACAGCCGGCCCGCGTCGCCGAAGCCGACACACGCCCCGATCGGCAGGCCGCCGCCCAGGCCCTTGGCCAGGGTCAGGATGTCGGGGGTGACGCCGTCGGCCTGGTGGGCGAACCAGTGCCCGGTGCGGCCGATCGCGGACTGGATCTCGTCGGCGACCAGCAGCGCGCCGGTCGAGTCGCAGATCTCGCGGGCCGCCGCGAAGTAGCCGTCGGGCGGCGGGACCACGCCTGCCTCGCCCTGAGTGGGCTCCAGGAACACCGCGATGCAGTCGCCGGTCACGGCCTCCTTGAGGGCGGTGGCGTCGCCGTACGGGACGAACTGGACCTCTACCGGGAACGGGCCGAACTGGTCGCGGATCGACTTCTTGCCCGTCAGCGAGAGGGCGCCGATCGTGCGGCCGTGGAAACCGTTCTCGGCGGCGACGAAGTAGGTGCGGCCGTCGCGCCTGCCGTACTTGAGCGCGAGCTTGTAGGCGGCCTCGTTGGCCTCGGTGCCGGAGTTGGCGAAGAAGACGCGGCCGGGGGCGTTCAGCAGGCCGAGGAGCCGCTCGGCGAGCAGCACCTCCGGCTCGTGCAGGTAGAGGTTGCTGGTGTGCGCGAGCGTCGCGACCTGCTTGGAGACCGCCTCGACCAGGGCCGGGTGGGCGTGGCCGAGCGAGCTGACGGCGATGCCGCCGACGAAGTCGAGGTATTCCCTGCCGTCGACGTCCCACACGCGGGTGCCCTCGCCTCGTGCCAGGGCGATCGGCGGGACGCCGTAGTTGGGCATGAAGGCTTGTTCGAACCTGTCGCGAAGGTTCATCAGGGCATCACCATGGTTCCGATTCCTTGGTCGGTGAAGATCTCCAGCAGCAGCGAGTGGGAGACCCGGCCGTCGAGAATGTGCGCTTGGGGGACGCCGCCCTGGACCGCCGTCAGGCAGGCCTCCATCTTCGGCTTCATGCCGCTGGACAGTGAGGGCAGCATGGCCTCCAGCTCGGCGCCGTCGAGCTTGTCGATCACGTCGGTGTCGTCGGGCCAGCCGGCGTACAGGCCCTCGACGTCGGTCAGGACGATGAGCTTCTGCGCCTTGAGGGAGACGGCCAGCGCGGCGGCGGCGGTGTCGGCGTTGACGTTGTAGATCTCGCCGTCCTCGCCGCGGGCGACGCTGGAGACGACGGGGACGCGGCCGTTGTCGATCATGGCCTGGACGGCGCCCGGGTCGACCTTGACGATCTCGCCCACCTGGCCGATGTCGACGTGCTCGCCGTCGACGAGCGCGTGCTTGCGCTCGGCGGTGAACAGGTGGGCATCCTCGCCCGACATGCCGACCGCGAGCGGGCCGTGCCTGTTGATCAGGCCGACGACGTCGCGGTTGACCTGGCCGACCAGGACCATCCTGACCACCTGCATGGCCTCGGGCGTGGTGACCCGCAGCCCGGCCGTGAACGTCGACTCGATGCCGAGCCGGTCGAGGTGCTTGCTGATCTGCGGGCCGCCGCCGTGCACCACGACCGGCCGCAGACCGGCGTAGTGCAGGAAGCCGATGTCCTCGGCGAAGCCCTCCATGAGCGATTCCTCGATCATCGCGTTGCCGCCGTACTTGATGACGACGGTCGCGCCGTGGAAGCGGGCCAGCCAGGGCAGGGCCTCGATGAGGGTGTCCGCCTTGGTGTGGGCGGTGATGGTCCTCATGAGGAGTACGCCGAGTTCTCGTGGACGTAGTCCGCGGTCAGGTCGGTGGTGTGGACGGTGGCCGAGTGGGTGCCGGCCGACAGGTCGATGGTGATCGTCACGTCGCGCGGGCGCATGTCCACCTTGTTCCGATCGTCGCCGACGGCGCCGCCGCGGCAGATCCAGATGCCGTTGATGGCCACGTTCAGCCGGTCGGGCTCGAAGACGGCGTCGGTGGTGCCGACGGCGGCCAGCACGCGGCCCCAGTTGGGGTCCTCGCCGTGGATGGCGCACTTGAGCAGGTTCGAGCGGGAGACGGTGCGGCCGACCTTGACCGCGTCGTCCTCCGACGCCGCGCCGACCACCTCGATGGCGATGGCCTTGGACGCGCCTTCGGCGTCGACCAGCAGCTGCCTGGCCAGGTCGGCGCAGACCTCGGTGACCTTCTGCCCGAACTCCGCCAGGTCCGGCTTGACCCCGGCGGCACCGCTGGCCAGCAGCAGGACGGTGTCGTTGGTGGACATGCAGCCGTCGGCGTCGAGGCGGTCGAAGGTCTTGGAGGTGGCCTCGCGGAGCACGGCGTCGAGCTCTTCCGCGGTCAGGTCGGCGTCGGTGGTGATCACGCAGAGCATGGTGGCCAGGGCCGGGGCGAGCATGCCCGCGCCCTTGGCCATGCCCCCCACCATGTAGCCGTCGGCGCGCTTGAAGGAGATCTTGGAGACGGTGTCGGTGGTGCGGATGGCGTCGGCCGCGGCCAGCCCGCCGTCGCGCGACAGCTGAGCGGCGGCGCGCTCCACCCCGGCCAGCAGCGCGTCCATGGGCAGCCGCTCACCGATCAGGCCGGTGGAGCAGACCGCGATCTCGCCCGCCGAGTCCTGGAGCACCTCGGCCGCCTTCTCGGCGGTGGCGTGCGTGTCCTGGAAGCCCTCGGGGCCGGTGCAGGCGTTGGCGCCGCCCGAGTTGAGGACGACCGCACGGACCCGGCCGCCGCGCAGGACCTGCTGCGACCACAGGACCGGGGCCGCCTTGACGCGGTTGGCGGTGAAGACACCGGCCGCGGCGTGGTTGGGTCCGTCGTTGATGACCAGGGCCAGGTCACGGGCGTCGCCGGACTTGATGCCCGCGGCGACGCCCGCGGCTCTGAAACCGAGGGGAGCGGTCACGCTCATGCGTTCTCCTCTGCCGGCCGCTGGACTGCTGTGTCGGTTGGTACGCTGCGCTCTCTCACGGAGCAACTCCTGTCAGGGGGAGGCCGAGCTCTTCCGGCAGGCCGAGTGCGAGGTTGACGCTCTGGATCGCGCCTCCGGCCGTGCCCTTGGTGAGGTTGTCGATGGCGATGACGGCGACCACGCGGCCCGCGCGCTCGTCGAGCGTCACCTGCAGGGCGGCGGTGTTGGCGCCGTAGGTCATCGCGGTGGCGGGCCAGGTGCCCTCGGGCAGCAGGTTGACGAACGGCTCCTTGGCCAGCGCGTTCTCGTACGCCTCGCGCACAGCGGCCTTGGTCAGCCCGGGCGCGGCGGGGGCGGAGCAGGTGGCCAGGATGCCGCGGCTCATCGGGGCCAGTGTGGGGGTGAATGACACCCGGACCGGCGTGCCCGCGACGGCGCCGAGCGCCTGCTCCATCTCCGGCGTGTGCCGGTGGACGCCGCCCACGCCGTAGGCGCTGACCGAGCCCATGACCTCGCTGCCGAGCAGGCTGGGCTTGAGCGACCTGCCCGCGCCGCTGGTGCCGCTGGCCGCGACGACGACCACGTCGGGCTCGGCCAGGCCGGCGGCGAAGGCGGGCAGCAGGGCGAGGATGACGGAGGTCGGGTAGCAGCCGGGCACCGCGATGCGCTTGGCGCTCTTGAGCACCTCGCGCTGGCCGGGCAGCTCGGGCAGGCCGTAGGGCCAGGTGCCGGCGTGCTCGCCGCCGTAGAACTCCTGCCAGGCGGCCGGGTCGGCGAGCCGGTGGTCGGCGCCGCAGTCGACGACGACCGTGCTCTCGGGGAGCTGGGCGGCGACGGCGGCGGAGTGGCCGTGCGGCAGGGCCAGGAAGACCACGTCGTGCCCGGCCAGCGTTTCCGGGGTGGTGTCCTCGATGATCCGGTCGGCCAGTTGCGGGAGGTGTGGCTGGTGGGCGCCGAGCGCGCTGCCCGCGCTGGCGGCCGCGGTGAGCGTGCCGATCTCGAGCTCCGGATGCCCGAGCAGCAGGCGCAGAAGCTCACCGCCCGCGTAGCCGCTGGCTCCCGCGATCGCCGCTCTCATTCCCAACCCCCTGCATAATCATGCACCTAAACTCATGTCCTTACTATGACGATGATGCACTCCAGGGCATGAACACGCAAGCTGGGCGCGCCATTGCGCTCACATAGCGAGACGGTTAACCCCCCGTTTCAGCCGGATTTCGCGCTCTAGCGCGACGTACCTACCGGTCGGTACTGTGATTTATCCGATAGCGCCGTCCACCGCGGGAGTACTTCGCATGACTCTTTCTCATGCCCAGGTCCAAGCCCAGCTCACCGGTCCTGGCCAGCTTTTCGAGATGGAGGAGATCGGCGATACGGGGGTGCGGACCTGGAAACACGCTCCGGCCCACTTCCGCGCCCTGCTGGAGATGAGCAGATACCACGGCGAGAAGGAGTTCCTCGTCTACGAGGACGAGCACATCACCTTCGAGGAGCACTTCAGGCGGGCGGCGACGCTGGCCAACCGCCTGGTGACCGACTACGGCGTGGCCAAGGGCGACCGGGTGGTCGTGGCCATGCGCAACTATCCGGAGTGGGCGGTGGCCTTCTCCGCCGCTCTCGCCGCCGGGGCTATCGCCGTGCCGCTCAACGCCTGGTGGACCGAGTCGGAGCTGGCCTACGGCGTACGTGACTGTGACGCCAAGGTGCTGATCGTGGACGGTGAGCGGGCCGTCCGGCTCGCCGGCACGGGCGTGCCGATGATCGTGGCCAGAGGCGAGGTGCCCGAGGGCGCGCGCTCGTTCGCCGACGTGCTGGGCGAGGTCAGCGGGGATGTGACGCTGCCGGACGTCCAGCTCTCCCCCGAGGATCCGGCCACGATCTTCTACACCTCCGGTACGACCGGGCAGCCCAAGGGCGCGCTGGGCAGCCACCGCAACCTGGGCCAGTCGCCGATGACCCTCGCCTACGGGCTGATCCGGGGGGTCGCGCTGGCGGGCAAGGACGTCGCCGCGGCGACGGGCACGCGCCGGGTGACGCTGCTGACCGTGCCGCTGTTCCACGTCACCGGCTGCTTCTCCGCGCTGACCACCACCATGTTCGCAGGCGGCGGGCTGGTCCTGATGTACAAGTGGGACCCTGGGCAGGCGCTGCGGCTCATCGAGCGGGAGCGGATCACCGCGATGATCGGCGTGCCGACCAACGCGTGGCAGCTGATGTCGCATCCCGACTTCGTCAAGTACGACCTGTCGTCGCTGACCACCCTCGGCTACGGCGGGGCACCGGCTCCGCCGAAGCTGCTGGAGCGCATCGGCGAGAACCTGCCCGACCGCGCCGCCTCCAACGGCTACGGCATGACGGAGACGACCGGCCTGGCCATCGGCAACGCCGGCCCCGACTACCTGGCCAGGCCCGACAGCATCGGCCTGCCCACGGCCGTGGTCGACGTCCGGGTGTCCGGCCCGCTGGGCGAGGAGCTGCCGCCCGGCCAGGTGGGTGAGCTGTGCGTACGCGGCGCGAACGTCATCATGGGCTACTGGAACAAGCCGGAGGCGACGGCGCAGACCTTCGTCGACGGCTGGCTGCACACCGGTGACCTGGCCAAGATCGACGAGGACGGCTTCGTCTACATCGTGGACCGGGCCAAGGACATGGTCATCAGGGCCGGCGAGAACGTCTACTGCGCCGAGGTGGAGGCGGCCCTGTTCGAGCACCCGGCGGTGGACGACGCCGCGGTGATCGGCGTCCCGCACGACGAGCTGGGCGAGGAGGTGGGCGCGGTGATCCGGCTCAAGCCGGGCACCTCGACCACCGCCGAGGAGCTCCAGTCCTTCCTGGCGGAACGCATCGCCAAGTTCAAGATCCCCGCGCACATCTGGTTCAGGGACGCGGAGCTGCCGCGCAACCCGGGCGGCAAGATCCTCAAGACCCACCTGCGTCGCGAGGTGCTGGGCGGCTAGAAGGCGCGAGGTGCCGGGCGGCTAGGGGCCGTGAGGTGCTGGGCGGCTAGAGATCGTTTCCCGCGTAGGACAGGTTGAAGCTCTTGTTGACCAACGGGAAGTCGGGCACGATCGCTCCGCCCAGCGCGACCGGCAGGGCGGGCCAGTTGAAGAACGACGGATCGGCGATCTTCACTCTGGCCAGCCGGCCGTCCGCGCCCAGCTCGACGCGGTGGACGATCGTGCCCCGCCAGCCCTCGACGATGCCCACGCCCGAGCCGCGCCGGCCGTCCGGCAGGCTCCAGTCACCCGAGGTGTGCGCCAGCCTCTCGATCAGCCCGATCGAGGCGGCGATCTCGTCGGCCCTGACCTGGAAGCGGGCCAGCACGTCTCCCCCGGCCCGCACCGCCACCGGGAACGGCCCCAGGTCGATGAACGGATGGTCGCGGCGGGCGTCGACGTCCAGCCCGCTGGCCCTGGCCACGTAGCCGAGCGTGCCCAGGTCCGCGGCGGCCCGCTCGGTGAGCACGGCGGTGCCGGTGAACCGGTCCGACACCACGCCGTGGCCGAGCGCGAGCCCGACGATCTCGGCCACCTCGGCGCCGAGCGCCGCGAGCCTGGCGGTGTCGGGCAGGGCCAGCGGCTCGGCGCCGCCGAGCCGGATCGCGCCGCGCAGCAGGCGGTGGCCGGTGACCTCCGCGTTGACGCGCAGCAGCTGCTCGCGGACGGTGCCGCAGTGGGCCTGCAGCACGCTGTGGGCGACGTCGTTGCAGAGCGCGCCCAGGTCGGTGACGTGGTTGTAGAGGCGTTCGAGCTCCAGCAGCACGGCCCTGGCGCGCTGCGAGTCGGGGTCGACGGCCGTGCCGGTGGCCTCTTCGACGGCCAGGCAGTAGGCCAGGGCGTGGCCGACCGAGGTGTCGCCGCTGACCCGCTCGGCCAGGGCCAGCCCCTCTTCCGGCCGGCGGCCCTCGAAGAGCTGCTCCAGGCCTTTGTGCACGAACCACAGGCGGGCCTTGAGCTTGAGTATCGTCTCGCCGACCACCGAGAAGCGGAAGTGGCCCGGCTCGATGCAGCCCGCGTGCACGGGGCCGACCGGGATCTCGTAGACGCCGTCGCCCTCCACGTCGCCGAACGGGTACGGGCCCTCGGGGTCGCCGAACGACGGGGGCGGGCCCGCGTCGGGGAGCATCGGGTACCAGCCTCTGGGCCAGTGGTGGTGGCGGACCAGGCGGCTGGGCAGCGGGTGGTCTTCGGGGGTGATGCCGTACAGGTCGCGGATCTCCCGCTCGAAGCGCCCGGCCGGGAAGGAGAGGGTGGCCAGGCTGGGTACGGCGGGTTCGGTCAGGCGTACGTGGAGCTCGGCCCGCCTCGCCGGACGGGCGGCGGTGAACAGGTAGACCAGCCGGAAGCCGTCGTCCTCGGCGTGCGCGGCCACGAGCGCGACGCGGTGTCCCAGAGCCAGCAGCTCGGCGGCGCACCCGGCGAGCTCGCCTGGGCCGATCTCGGCGACCAGCGGGAGCGTGGCCGTCATCGCGCACCTCCCATAGCGCTCAGCGGCGGTCCGGCGGTCGCGATGGTCACAGCGGACTCCAGGAGCGGCCGGAGCGGCCCCAGCGTCACTCCGAGCACCGCGCACGCCACCAGCCCGACGACCAGCGCCACACCCGCGCCACGCGACCGCCCGCCAGACCCCTCTTCCAAGCCCGGTGGCGCGGTGCCGAGCAGCATGCGGCCCGCCACCCTGCCCACCCCGGCGACGATCACCAGCATGAGCACCAGCGCGGGCGCCACCGCCCAGCCGAGCCCGGCCGCGAACCCCGCCCGCACGATCCCCAGCTCACTGGCGAACAGGCTGAACGGCGGCAACCCCAGCAGCGCCAGCAGCCCGAGCCCGAAGGCCGCGGCCAGTCCGGGCGCCCGCCCGCCGAGCCCGCGCACCGCGTCGACGCTGCTGCTCCCGGCCGCCTGCTGGATCCGTCCCGAGCCGATGAACAGTACCGACTTGCCCAGCCCGTGCCCGAGGATGTGCAGCAACACCGCGCCCAGCGCCAGCCCGTTGCCGATGGCCGCGCCGAGCGCGATCAGCCCCATGTGCTCGATGCTCGAATAGGCCAGCATCCGCTTGAAGTCGCGCTGCCCGATCAGCAGTGCCGCCGCCACGGCCAGCGACGCCAGCGCCACCACGATCAGCAGCATCCGGCAGAACCCCGCCCCGAGCGCCACGTCGGAGACCACCTTGACCCGCAGGATCGCGTAGAACGCCACCGACAGCAGCACCCCGGACATCAGCGCCGACACCGGCGCGGGCGCCTGGCTGTGGGCGTCTGGCAGCCAGGCGTGCAGCGGCGCGAGCCCGGCCTTGGCGCCGAAGCCGAGTACGAGCAGCACCACCGCGATCCGCGTCACCCCCGGGTCCAGCCGCCCGGCGTGCCCGGCGAGCGAGACCCAGTCGAGCCCTTCGCGCGAGGACAGCCCGGCGTGTACGGCCGCGTAGTGCACCATCACCAGGCCGAGCAGCGCGAGCGCGATGCCGACCGAGCAGATCACCACGTACTTCCAGGCCGCCTCGGTGGCCTTCCTGGTGCGGCGCTGCCCGACCAGGAACGCGGTCAGGATCGTGGTCGCCTCGACCGCCACCCAGAGCATCCCGAGGCTCGCGGCCAGCACGGCCGTCGCCATCGCCGCGACGAAGCACTGGGTGAAGATCCCGTAGCTACGGGCGGCCCGCGGCCCCGTATGGCCGGCGGCCGCCTCGGCCCGCAGGTAGCCGGGGCTGGCCAGCATCGCCAGCAGCGCCACGACGCCGATCACGATCAGCATGTACGCGCTGAGCGCGTCCACCCGCAGCAACCCCCACAGCCCGCTCCCCTCACCGGCCCGCGCGAGCAGGACGGCGGCGGCGAGCAGCCCGCCCGCGGACAGGGCGCCGAGCCACTCCGTCACGCGATTCCAGCCGAACACGGCATACAGACAGGCGGCCGCGAGCGGCAGCGCCACCGGGACGATCACCATCAGTCGTGCAGCTCCCGTAGCTCGTCGAGGTCGGTGCCGCCGAACGCGGCCCGCATCCGGGTGGTCAGAACCTGCAGCGCCAGTACGGCCAGCAGCACGTCGAGGGAGACGCCCAGCTCCACCACCAGCGGCACCCCGGTGGTGGTGAGGAAGGCGGCGGCGGTGATGGCGTTGTCCATCAGCAGGAACCCGACCACCTGCGACAGCGCCCGCCTCCTGGTGACGAGGACGAAGAAGCCCACCAGCAGCACGGTCAGCGCGATCGGCACGGCCTGGGTGGCGGGCGTGGGCGCCAGGCGTACGAGGGGCTGGGAGACCGCGTACGCGAGCATCGTCAGGACGGCCGTGACCAGCAGCGACGCGGCGACGCTGACGTGCGGCCGGGCCTCGCGCCCCTCCTCGCCGGCCGCCAGCGCGCGCCGCATGAGGTAGGGCAGGAGCACCGCGCGCAGCAGCCCCACCCCGAGCCCGAGCACGGTCAGCTCGACGTCGGCCTCGTGCAGCCCCCTGACCGCGATCAGGGCGCCCAGCGCCACCCCCTGCAGCCCGAACAGCCAGATGATCGCGGCCAGGTCGCGCCGCCACAGGACCAGCACCCCCGTCAGCAGGAAGGCGCCGCAGGCCAGGTCGAGCGCCTGCACGTACACGGGATCAGTCATCTCACTCACGCCAGGAAGAAGGAGGCGGCGACCGCCAGCAGGGCCATCAGGAACGAGCCGGCCAGCAGCTCGGGGATGCGGAACAGGCGCAGCTTGGCCATGAACACCTCACCGGCCGCCAGCGTGCCGCCCAACAGCGCCACCTTCAGGGCGAACGCCACCACGGCGACCAGCAGCATGATCGGCCCGGCGCCCGCGGTGGCGATGCCGACCGGCGCGAACAGCGCGGCGAACAGCCCGAGCATGACCGTGAGCCGCATCGCCGAGGCCCACTCGATGAGCGCCAGGTCGGGGCCGGCGTACTCCAGGATCATCGCCTCGTGGATCATCGTCAGCTCCAGGTGGGTCGACGGGTTGTCCACCGGGATCCGGCCCGACTCGGCGATCGTGACCACCGCGAGCGCGACGGCGGCCAGCAGGCTCACCGGGGAGATGACCGACAGCGGGCTGCTCGCGGTCTCGGTGACGATCGCGCCGAGGTCGGTGGTGCCCACGCGGATCGACAGCGCGAAGACGGCCAGCAGGATCGTCGGCTCGACCAGGGCGAGCACGGTCATCTCCCGGCTGGCGCCCATCCCGCCGAACGCGGTGCCCGTGTCGAGCCCGCCCAGGGCCAGCGCCACCGAGCCGAGCGCGAGCAGCGCGGCGACCGCGAACAGGTCGGCGACGCCGTCGAGCGGCGAGGCGGCGGTGACCAGCGGCACCGCCGCCGCGACCACCAGCGTGGTTCCGGCCAGCAGCGGCGGCGCCGCCCTGAACAGGTAGCCGGTGCCGCGCGGGGCGATGGGCTCCTTGCGGGCCAGCTTGCGCAGGTCGCGCCACGGCTGCCGCACCCCGGCGCCCGCGCGCCCCTCCAGGCGGGCCCTGACCTGGCGCATCAGGCCGGCCAGCAGCGGCGCTCCGGCGGCCACCACGAGTACTTGCAGCACCATGGCGATCACGAGATCACCGCCAGCACGATCAGCACGCCGGTCAGCGCGTAGAAGCCGTAGGACAGGTAGCGGTGGACGCTGCCGTCGGCCAGCCGCCGCGCCCGCGCGCCGAGCCTGACGGCGGCGGCCAGTACCGGCTCGTACAGCCGCCGTTCGACCCGGTCGGGCACCCTGGCCCGGAACCGTACCCGCTGGACCAGGTAGGCCGACTCTTTGACGGCCGTCACGTCGATGGCGCTCTCCGGTTGCAGGGCGTCGACGAAGACCCGTTGGAGTGGTTCGGCGAAGGAGGTGGCGGTGTACTCCATGCGGGCCGAGACCGGTCCCGCGCCGCAGTCCCACAGGCGGGCCGGCCGGCGTGGGCGCCGGGCGGCCACCGCGCGGACCAGCGACAGTACCGCCGTCACGGCCCCGGCCAGCGCCAGCGCGATGAGGACCGGCGAGATCGAGCCGGTGATCGCGCTCAGCCGGAGCGTCACCTCCCCGGTGACCGGCCGGCTCGCGGGGATCACACCCGTGACGGCCTCGGTGAGCGCGGGCAGGACCAGCGCGGGGTCGAGGGCGAGCAGCAGGCAGGCCGCCGCCGCCAGCGCCGTCCCGCAGATCGCCGTACGCGGGCTCTCCACCGCCCGTTCGGCGCCCGGGCTGCGCGGCCGGGCCAGGAACCCGACGCCGAACGCCTTCACGAACGTGGCCACCGCCAGCCCCGCCGTCAGCGCGATGGCGCCCACGGCCAGCGGCATCGTGACCGCGCCCGCCACCCCCGAGGCGGGCAGCGCGTGGATGAGGCTCTGCAGCAGCAGCCATTCGCTGACGAAGCCGTTGCCGGGCGGCAGCGCCGACGCGCACAGGGCGCCGACGGCGAACAGGGCCGTGGTGTACGGCATGCGGGTGCGCAGGCCGCCGAGCGCGTCGAGATCCCTGGTGCCCGTGGCCCGATGGACCGAGCCGGCCGCCTGGAACAGCAGCGTCTTGAACGCGGCGTGGTTGACGACGTGCAGCAGGGCCGCGGTGAGGGCGAGGGCGGCCAGCGGGCCGGCGCCGTCGGCCGCGAAAAAGCCGGCCGCGCCGACGCCGATGAGCACCAGGCCCATGTTCTCGGTGGAGGAGTAGCCGAGCAGCCGCTTCAGGTCGGTGGCCATGGCCGCGTGGAGCACTCCGTACAGCGCCGAGAGGGCGCCGAGCGCCAGGACGATCCACCACCACCAGACGGGGCCGCCGCGCAGCAGGTCGAGGCCGACCCTGACCACGCCGTAGACGCCCATGTTGACCATGGCGCCGCTCATCAGCGGCGACACGTGACCGGGCGCGGCCGGGTAGGCCCTGGGCAGCCACACGTGCAGCGGCACGATCCCGGCCTTGGCCGCGAACCCGGCCAGGGTGGTCAGGAAGATCACGTCCTTGGCGACGGGCGACAGCTCGGCGGCGCGCAGCTGGTCGAAGCCGTCGCCCGTGGCTCCGGCCGCCAGGTAGCAGAGGCCGCACATGATCGTCACCAGGCCGAGGTGGGTCATGACGGCGTACCAGAGCGCGGCCTTCCTGACCGACGGCCGGTCGCGGTGCTCGGCCGCCACGAGCAGGAGCGAGGTCATCGCCATCAGCTCCCAGCCGAACAGGAACGTGCTCACGCTGTCAGCCGCCGGCACCAGCAGCAGCGCGGCCACGAACAGCGGCGTGACCGCCCGCGTCGGTCTGGCCGCGCCGGAGCCGATGCCGTGGATCGCCGCGCACACCGTAACCGCGCCCGTGATGGCGGTGAACAGGCCGCCGAGCGGGTCGAGCGCCAGGCGCAGGCCGCTCAGAGGCAGCAGGTCGGGCAGCCAGGCCGACCAGCCGTGGCCGAGCGTCGCCCGCACCCCCGCCACGGCCGCCACCACGCCGGCCAGCGCGGTGATCGCTTCCGCCGCGACGGTGATCGCGCGTGGGCGCGGCAGGGCGAGGAGGGCGGCGGCCAGGCAGAGGCCCAGGGCGCACGCGTAGAGGATCATCGCCCGGTCATCCCGCGCAGCGCCTCGATGATCGCCTCGGGCGGCGGCGGGCACCCGGTCACCTCGATGTCGACCGGGACCACGTCACCCACCGCCCCCACGACGCCGTACGCGCCCGCGAACACCCCGCAGTCACGCGCGCAGTCGCCCAGCGCGATCACCATGCGCGGCTCCGGCACGGCCTCGTAGGTGCGGCGCAGCGCCATCTCCATGTTGCGCGTGACCGGCCCGGTGACCAGCAGCGCGTCGGCGTGCCGCGGTGAGGCGACCAGCCGGGCGCCGTAGCGCTCCGCGTCGTAGACCGGCCCGAACACCGAGGCGATCTCCACCTCGCAGCCGTTGCACGAGCCCGCGTCCACGTGGCGGATCTGCACCGATCCCGACAGCTCGGACGTTTCGCAATCTTTCCCGCGTTCCAGCGGCGGCTCGGCCATCCGCCCCGTCTTCCGGATTTTTCCCCACAGACCCACTGCGACCCCCCATCGCCCCGACCTGGGAGAACACCGTCCCGCGCCGGGCTGACCACTATGCCGCGCACGCGGGCGGCTCGGAGTGCGCACCGCTAAAGATCTCCCTCGGGACAGTCTTTTGAGAGCCGCGGCCCAGGTGGAGCCGGAGATAAGCGCGCGCATTACCTCTGGCGTAATCGCGGCGCCCGCACCCCCGCTGACATGGTTCTCATGTCCGAACGAACCGCTCGAAGGGAGCGCCGAAATGACCGCCCTCACTCTGACCGACCGGGCCAGGTTCCTGCGCCTGGCGCTGGCCTCCGACGCCGTCGTCACCGGTGTCAACGGGCTCGTCTACCTCGCCGCCGCCGGCCCCGCGAGCGACCTGCTCGGCCCGGACGCGGGCCTGCTCAGGGCAATCGGCGTCTTCCTTCTCGCGTACGGCGCCGCGGTCGGCCTGCTGGCGAGCCGCCACGTGATCAGCCCGGCGGCGACCAAGGCCGTGATCGCGCTCAACGCCGTCTGGACCGTGGGCAGCGTGGCCGCCGTGGTCACCGGGATGACGGAGTTCACCACGCCCGGCGCGGTGTGGGCGATCGGCCAGGCTCTCGTGGTCGGCGTCTTCGCCGAGCTGCAGATCATGGGCCTCCGCCGGCTCCGCTGACCCACTCTCAATATCACCTGAGCCTCCGCCGGCCCCGCTGACCCCCTCCTTCTCTCCATAACACCCGAAAGGTAGAAAGATCATGAGCAACGAACTGGTCGACCGCTACATCGCCGCCTGGAACGAGACCGACGCCGACGCCCGCGCCAAGGCCGTGGCCGAGGTCTGGACCGAGGACGCGACCTACACCGATCCGCTGGCCGAGGTCTCGGGGCACGCCGGGCTCGCCGCGCTGATCGAGGGCGCGCAGGGCATGTTCCCGGGCTTCGTGTTCAGCCCCGGTGAGGTGTACGACGCCCACCACGACATCGCCCGGTTCACCTGGCACCTGGGCCCGGCGGGTGAGGAGCCGGTGGTGGTCGGGTTCGACGTGGTGCAGTTGGCCGCGGACGGCCGGATCGCCAGGGTCCTGGGCTTCCTGGACAAGGTGCCCGCCGCCTGAAGACTGCTTCACCAGGCAACATCGCTTCGCCGGGCCCCTGGAGACTCTCCGGGGGCCCGGCCTTGTGCCGGAGCTTGCCCGTGCCATGGGCCACGGCATGAACCGCTTGCCCGTGCCATGGGCCATGGCATAAACCGTTTGCCCGTGCCGAGGGCCGCGACGCAGAATCAGATCTCGTGGCCGATCAACTGAAACGCCTGCTCCGCGGGCTGGCACCCGACCTGGGCCCGCTGCGCGACTCGCGTGACTATCGGCTGCTCATGGCATCCGGTGTCATCACGATGTTCGGCACGTTCATCACCATGGTCGCGGTGCCGTACCAGATGAAGGAGCTCACCGGCTCCTACGTGGCGGTCGGTCTGGTGAGCCTGGCCGAGTTCGTGCCGATGGTGGTGTGCGGGCTGTGGGGCGGCGCCATCGCCGACGCGCTCGACCGGCGCACGGTCATCCTGCTCAGCGAGCTGGGGCTGATGGTGACCTCGGGGCTGCTCATGGTCAACTCGCTGCTCCCCCACCCGCAGGTCTGGGTGCTCTATGTGGTCGGCGCCCTGGCGATGGGCGTGGGCTGCCTGCAGCGGCCCAGTCTGGAGGCGCTGATCCCGCAGGTGGTCAGGCACGACCAGCTCGCCGCGGCCGCGGTGCTGGCCAACCTGCGCTGGAACCTCGGCGCGATCGTCGCCCCGGCGCTCGGTGGGCTGCTGGTGTCGGCGTTCGGCACGGCCGTCGCCTACGGCCTCGACACGGTGAGCTTCGTCCTTTCCCTGATACTGCTGTGGCGGATCAAGGCCGTGCCGCCCGCCGAGGACGCCACGCCCGCGTCGCTGAGTTCGCTGGTGGAGGGTGTGCGCTACGCGGCCGGGCGGAGCGACCTGGTCGGCACCTACCTGGTCGACATCGCCGCCATGCTGTTCGCGATGTCGACGGCGCTGTTCCCGTTCCTGGCCGACCAGCTCGGCGCGCCTCAGGCGCTCGGGCTGCTCTATTCGGCGGGTGCGGTGGGCTCCCTCGTGGCCTCGCTCACCGGCGGCTGGACGGCGCGCGTCCACCGCCAGGGCATGGGCGTGATCATCGCCGCGACGCTCTGGGGTGCCGCGATGGCACTGGCGGCGGTGATCCCGAACGTCTGGGCGATCTTCCTCTGCCTCGCGCTGGCCGGGGCGGCCGACATGATCAGCGGCATCTTCCGCATGACGATGTGGAACCAGACGATCCCCAACGAGCTGCGGGGCAGACTGGCCGGCATCGAGCTGCTGTCCTACGCCAGTGGCCCGATGCTCGGCAACGCCCGGGCCGGGCTGATGGCGAAGTGGGGCGGCGCCCGGTTCTCCCTGGGCGCGGGCGGCGTGCTGTGCGTCGCGGCGGTGGCCGGGCTGGCGGCGGTGCTGCCGAAGTTCCGCGGGTACGACTCGCGCACCGACGAGCACGCGCTGACCGAGAAGGCGCGCCGAGAGAGCCGCCTCACCGCCTCCTAGGCGGGGCTGCCCGCCTGGAGCCACGGCTGTGGCCGGCCCGCCGCACCGCCTGGAGCCGCTGTCTGTGGCCGGCCCGCTCCACCGCCTTGAGGCACGCTGTGGTCAGCCCGGCTCGCGCCAGCCGTCGTGGTCTTCCACGAGGGCGTCGACCTCCGGCAGGCCGCCCTCGTCGAGCCCTTCCAGGACGACCAGCCACTGCGCGTCCTCGGCGTCGTCCTCTCCGGCGAGCGTCTCCCGCACCACCTGGGGTGTCCCCAGCGCGGGGAACCGCTCGCCCAGCGCCTCCGCCACCTCCTCGGCGTCGTCACGCTCGGCGAACACCAGCAGATGCCTCATCTCCGGCCTTTCATGCGTGCGGCCCGATACGCCGGGCTCCTGCGCGAGGTCGCGTACACCGGACTCATGCGCGAGTCTGTTTGGGGGACTCATGCGTGAGGTCCGGTACGGCGGACCGTACCGGACCTCGTGGCGACTGGACGGTCAGGCGCTGCGGAGCTGGGCGCCGACGCGGTCGGCGGCCATGGCCACGGCGGCGTCACGAGCCGCCGTCGTCTCCTCCACCGTCAGCGTCCGGTCGGCGGCGCGGAAGCGCAGGGTGTAGGCGAGCGACTTGTTGCCCTCCCCCACCTGCTCCCCCGCGTAGACGTCGAACAGCCGGATCGACTCCAGCAGCTCGCCCGCCCCGTCACGCAGCGCCGCCTCCACGTCGGCGACCGGCGTGAAGTCGGGCACGATCAGCGCCACGTCCTGGGTCGCGACCGGGTAGGACGAGACGGCCGGCGCGTCGACCGGGCCCGGCATGGCCGAGTCCAGCTTGGACAGCTCCAGCTCCATCGCCGAGGTGCGCGGCGGCAGTCCGTAGGCCTCGGCGACGCGCGGGTGCAGCTCGCCGGCGTGGCCGACGAGCGTGTCGCCGACGTAGAGGGCGGCGCACCTGCCGGGGTGCCACGGTTCGTGCTGGTCGGCGATGACCGACAGCTCGACTCCCGCCTCGGCCGCCACCAGCCGGGCCGCTTGTACGGCGTCTGCCCAGCACTCCTGGCGGCCCTGGCCCCACCAGCCGGACCGCTCGAACTCGCCGGCCAGCACGACCGCGACCCGGTGCGGCTGGTCGGGCAGAGCCGTGGCGATCGAGGCCAGCTCGTCGTCGCTGGGCCGGCGCTCGACACCCAGCACCGGCGCGGTGTCCGGCGCTCCCTCGCGCGGCCGGTAGACCAGCCCCGACTCGAACAGGGCCACGTCGGAGAAGCCCCGCCCGGCGTTGCGTACCAGGGTCTTGAGCAGCCCCGGCAGCAGCGTCGTGCGCAGCAGCGGCTCGTCCTCGGCCAGCGGGTTGGCCAGCCGCAGAGCGCGGCGGCGCGCGTCGTCGGCGGGCAGTTGCAGCGCGTCGAAGTCGCCCTCGCTGATGAACGGGTAGGCGAGCACCTCGACGTAACCGGCGGCGGCCAGGGTCCGGCCGACCCGCCTGCGCAGCCGCTGCCCCTCGGTCAGCCCGGCGCCGGCCGGAGCCTTGGGCAGCACGGAGGGCAGCCGCTCGTAGCCTTCGAGGCGGATGACCTCTTCGGCCAGGTCGTTGGGGTCGGTGAGGTCCGGCCGCCAGGACGGCGGGGTGACCGTGAGCATGTCGTCGCCGGTGACGGCCAGCTTGGCCGCCAGCTCGCCGCCGGTCACGACCCCGGTCGGGTCGACGCCGCCCCTGCGCACGGCCGGGTCGTCGCCATCGGTCACGACGCAGCCGACCTGCTCCAGGCGGCGTACGACGGTCTCCTTGGAGTAGGGCACGCCGGCCACGTCGCCCGGGTGGCTCGCCGGAATGGCGATGCGCGCCGGCTCGACGTCGACCTCGGCGTGCGTCAGACCCGGCCGTACGGTGGCGCCGCCCAGCTCGGCCAGCAGGCTCACCGCCCGCCACGAGGCCACCAGCGGCAGCTCGCGGTCGACGCCGCGCTCGAACCGCTTGGACGCCTCGGACACGAGGTTGTGCCTGCGCGACTCCCGGGAGATGCCGGTCGCCGAGAAGTGCGCGGCCTCGATGACGATGTCGGTCGACTCGCCGGAGATCTCGGTCTCCAGTCCGCCCATCGTGCCCGCCATCGAGATCGGGCCCGACTGGTCGGTGATCAGGATGTCGTCGGGGTCGAGCTCGCGGGTGACATGGTCGAGTGTTTCGAGCCGCTCGCCCTGCCCGGCCCGGCGTACGACGATCTCGCCGCTGAGCTTGGCCCGGTCGAAGGCGTGCAGCGGCTGGCCGAGCTCCAGCATCAGGTAGTTGGTGATGTCGACGGCCAGCGACACCGGCCGCATGCCGGCCCGCGTCAGGCGTACGCGCATCCAGAGCGGGCTCTGGGCGGCCGGGTCGAAGCCGGTGACCTCGCGCAGCACGAACCTGTCGCAGGCGGTCGGGTCGCCGATCGAGGCGGGCCATGCCTGCTCGTCGGCGGCGGGCAGCTCGACGTCGGCGGGGTCGTGGAAGGGCACCTCGAAGGCGGTCGCGGCCTCGCGGGCCACGCCCCTGACCGACAGGGCGTAGCCGATGTCGGGGGTGATCTCCAGCTCGATCACGTCGTCGCGGAGCCCGAGCAGCTCGACCACGTCGGCGCCGATCGGGGTGCCGGCGGGCAGGACCATGATGCCGCCGTGGTCGTCGCCGAGACCGAGCTCGCGCTCGGAGCAGATCATGCCCTCGGACAGCCGCCCGTAGGTCTTGCGCGCGCCGACCTCGAAGCCGCCCGGCAGCACGCCGCCCGGCAGCACGACCGGCACGCGGTCACCGACGGCGAAGTTGGTGGCGCCGCAGACGATCTCGCGCGGCATCGCCTCGCCGACCTCGACCTTGCAGTGCCTGATCGGCTTCTTGAAACCGGTCAGCTCCTCGATCTCGAGCACCTCGCCGACCACGACGTTCTTCACGTCGTGGCCGTGGGAGGTGATCGACTCGAGCTTGAGCCCGGCCGCGGTGAGCTTGTCGGCCACCTCTTGTGCGGTGACCGCCGGGAGATCGGCGTGCTCCCGCAGCCAGGAGAGCGGGACCTTCATCAGATCTCCAATCCGAACGGAAGCGTGAAGCGCACGTCTCCCTCGACCATGTCGCGCATGTCCTCAGCGTTGTGGCGGAACATCAGCGTGCGTTCGATGCCCATGCCGAACGCGAAACCCGAGTATCTCGACGGGTCGACGCCGCAGGCGATCAGCACGCGCGGGTTGACCATGCCGCAGCCGCCCCACTCGATCCAGCCCTCGGACTTGCAGGTGCGGCACGGCGGGTTGCCGGGGATCGCCGAGGCGCCGCGGCAGACGAAGCACTTGAGGTCCATCTCGGCCGACGGCTCGGTGAACGGGAAGTAGTTGGGCCGGAACCTGGTGGTGATCCCCTCGCCGAACATGACCTCGGCGAACCGGTCGAGCGTGCCCTTGAGGTGGGCCATCGTCAGCCCCTCGTCGATCGCCAGGCCCTCGACCTGGTGGAAGACGGGGGTGTGGGTGGCGTCGAGCTCGTCGGTGCGGAACACCTTGCCCGGCGAGATGACGTAGCACGGCGCGCCCCGCTGCAGCAGCGCGCGGATCTGCACCGGCGAGGTCTGGGTGCGCAGGACCATGCCCGACTCGGTGGACTCCACGAAGAAAGTGTCGTGGTCGGAGCGGGCCGGGTGGTCCTTGGCGATGTTGAGGGCGTCGAAGTTGAACCACTCACCTTCGAGCTCGGGGCCCTCGGCCACCTCGTAGCCCATCGCGACGAAGGTGTCGGCGATGCGCTCCTGCATGGTGGTCAGCGGGTGGCGGGCGCCGCGCGGCTGCCGGTCCCACGGCAGGGTGACGTCGACGGCCTCCTCGACGAGCACCCGGGCGTCGCGCTCGGCCTCCAGCTCGGCCTGCCGGGCGGCGAGCGCCTCGTTGATCGCCTTGCGGGCGCCGCCGACGCGCTTGCCGGCCTCGGCGCGGGCCGCGGGCGGCAGAGCGCCGATCTCGCGGTTGGCCAGCGCGATGGGCGAGCGGTCGCCCGCGTGGGCCAGCCGCGCCTGCTTGAGTGCGTCGAGGTCGCCGGCCGTCTTGATCGCCGCCAGGGCGTCGGCCTCCATGCGGGACACCTCGTCGGCATGCAACGGTGTCACCTCGACGGGGTCGTAGTCAGACAAGAGTGAGCTCCGTATCCAGGGCTTGAGCGTGACAGAGTCTAGTGGGATCCGCCCACCGGGCCCGACTCCCGCCGCTTCCCGTAATCGGGCCGCGCGGACCGCACCTGGCTAACTACACCGTGGCGAAGTCGGGTGTGCCGGTAGGCACGGTAAATCGGAACTCCGCCCCACCCTCGGGCGCGCGCTGCACGGTGATCGTGCCACCATGCGCCTCGACCAGGCCCTTCACGATGAACAGGCCGAGCCCGGTGCCGCCGCGCCGGCGGCTGTTGCCGCGCCAGAACTGCCGGAAGACGCGCGGAGCCAGCTCGGGCGCGATGCCCTCGCCCTCGTCGCGCACCGACACGGCAACTCCCCATCCGACGGACTCGATGTCTATGGTGACGGTGCCGCGTCCGTGGCGCACCGCGTTTTCCATCAGGTTACCGAGGATTTGGTCGACCTTGTCCTGGTCCAACCACATTTCGGGGAGGTGGTCGCCGACGACGAGGCGGAAGCGGTCCTCGGCCTCCCCCGCCGCGACGCGGCCCGCGATGATGCGCCGCGCTCTGGCGGGCACGTCGACGACCTGGCGGTGCAGCTCCAGCCGGCCCGACTCGATGCGGGAGACGTCGAGCAGCTCCGTGATCAGCCTGGTCACGCGGTCGGCGTCGTTGTTGACGGTCTCGAGCATGACGCGCTTCTGCTCGTCGGTGAAGCGGGTCCACTTGGCCAGCAGCGTCGCGGTGAAGCCCTTGACGCTGGTCAGCGGCGAGCGCAGCTCGTGGGCGACCGTGGAGACCAGGTCGGCGCGGCTGCGCTCCAGCCGGGCGCGGGCGCCGCCGTCACGCAGGGTGATCGTCACCCGGTCGACGTCGCCGCACCGCTCGGGCTCGCGGGACAGCCGGGCCGCGACGTAGAGCTCCTGCCCGCCGGGCAGGTGGATGGGGCGCTCGGGCACCCTGCTGCGAGTGCGCAGGCCGCCCTCGGGGTCGAGGGCCTTCCACCACTCGCGGCCGTCGTGGTCGCGGAAGGGGAAGACCTCGTTCATGTCCCTGCCGACCGCCCGCTCGACGGTGACGCCGGTGAGCCGCGCGGCGGCCCGGTTGACGGCCAGCACGCAACCGAATCTGTCGGTCACGATGAGGCCGTCTGGAAGATCGTCAATGGCTATCGTGCACGCGGAGGCGACCACTCGACCATCGGTGTCTGCGCCGTGCACGAACTCGCCTCCTCCGCCTACAAGGCCGACAATAGCGGGTTTCCAGCCGCCTAGGGCACTCGCTGAGCCCTGGCGGAGGAGTAAAGGCATACCGCGGCCGCGGTGGCCAGGTTGAGGCTTTCGGCCTGTCCGTAGATGGGCACTCTGACCACATCGTCGGCTTCGGCGAGAACCTCCTCGGGCAGACCCCATGCCTCATTTCCGAAGATCCACGCGGTGGGGCCCGACAGGTCGACGTCGTCGAGCGTGTGCTTGCCCGCGCCGTCGGCCGCCAGCACGCGAAGTCCGCGCTCTCTGAGCTGACGCACGGCCCCTGCCACCGGAGTACCGATGGTGACGGGCAGGTGGAACAAGCTGCCCGCGCTGGCACGTACACACTTGCCGTTGTACGGGTCGACGGAGGCGTCGGTGAGGATCACGGAGTCGGCGCCCGCGGCGTCGGCGGCGCGCATGACGGTGCCCGCGTTGCCGGGGTCGCGCACGTGCGCCAGGACCGCGACCAGGCGCGGGTCGCCGGACAGGGCTTCGTCGAGCGGCACGTGCACCAGCCGGCAGACGGCCAGCAGCCCCTGCGGGGTGACGGTCTGGGAGAGCTCGGCCATGACCTCGCCGCTGGCCCGGTGGATCGGGATGCCCTTGAGCGTCGCGTCGGTGATCAGCTCGGGGTGGCGCAGCTCGGCTTCGGCGGTGGCGAACAGCTCCAGCGTCACCCCTTCGAGCTTGAGCGCCTCGCGTACGGCCTGGGGCCCCTCGGCCAGGAACTTGCGGTCCTGCTCCCTGAAGGCGCGCTTGGCGAGCCGTCTGGCGGCCTTAACGCGCGGCGACTTCACGTTGGTCAGCTCGGATCCGGCCATGCTCTCCCCTGATGATCTGTACGGCCGGTCGCACCGGCCGCGTGCCCGGTCGTGGCGCCCGCGCGTACAGCGGTCGTGCCCGTACACACAGCAGTCGTGCCCACGCGCGCAGCGGTCGTGGCTCCTGTGCACACAGCAAAGGGCCCACCATCAGGTGGGCCCTCGGCTAGAGCCTCGCCGGGCTCCTTTGTCAAGCGCCTCAGCTCGCGGCCGGGGCGTTCACGTTCGCCGGCAGCGCCTTCTTGGCGGCCTCGACGAGCGTGGCGAAGGTCTGGCTGTCGTTGACCGCGAGGTCAGCGAGGATCTTACGGTCGACCTCGATGTTGGCCAGCCGCAGACCCTGGATCAGACGGTTGTACGTCATGCCGTTCTGGCGGGCAGCGGCGTTGATCCGCTGGATCCACAGACGACGGAACGCACCCTTACGGTCCTTGCGGTCCCGATAGGCGTACGTCATCGAGTGGAGCATCTGCTCCTTGGCCTTGCGGTACAGACGTGACCGCTGGCCACGGTAACCGGAAGCCCGCTCGAGAACGACCTTGCGCTTCTTCTTGGCGTTGAGCGCCCGCTTCACGCGTGCCATGTTCTATCTCCCCGGGGGTCGCGCTACTTGGCGAGCAGCTTCTTGATTTTCTTGGAGTCAGCGTCGGACAGGACGACTTCGTTCTTGAGACGGCGCGTCAGCGTGGACGACTTCCACTCGTTGTAGTGCGCGCGATTGGCCCGGCGGCGCACGACCTTGCCGGTGCCGGTGAGCCGGAACCGCTTCTTCGCACCGCTGTGCGTCTTCATCTTCGGCATTCGCCGTCTCTCCTCAATTCGTCCGTGCCGGTGGCCGGGCCGGTGCTGGCCGACCCGGTCGCGGCGTCTTCGTCTGGCGGGGTGGCTGTCGGGGTGTGCTGTTAAGGCTAACCCCAACCGCGGGTCACGCTTCCTGTATGGGAGCTTCCTGCTCGGAAGTCTCCAGCTCGGAAGGCTCCTCGCCGCCACGCTGTGCCTTGGCTGCGGCCTTTTCGGCCTTTGCCTCGGCCTTCTTCTTGTGCGGACCGATCACCATGATCATGTTACGACCGTCCTGCTTGGCGTGGGACTCGACGAATCCCAACTCCTGGACGTCGTCCGCGAGCCGCTGCAGCAGCCGGAAGCCGAGCTCCGGCCGGGACTGCTCGCGACCACGGAACATGATCGTGACTTTGACCTTGTCTCCCGCCTTGAGGAACCGCACCACGTGACCCTTCTTGGTCTCGTAGTCGTGCGGGTCGATCTTCGGCCGGAGCTTGATCTCCTTGATGATCGTGTGCGCCTGATTCTTGCGCGCCTCGCGCGCCTTCATCGCGGACTCGTACTTGAATTTGCCGTAGTCCATGAGCTTGCACACGGGCGGTCGAGCCGTGGCCGCGACCTCGACGAGGTCGAGGTCGGCCTCCTGAGCGAGCTTGAGGGCATCGTGAATGGAGACGATGCCTACCTGCTCGCCGTTCGGGCCCACGAGGCGAACCTCGGGAACTCGGATACGCTCGTTGATGCGGGGCTCAGTGCTGATGGGGCCTCCTAGGTTTGCGTTCCCGTACGTGCTCGGTGCCGAGGAACTCCGCGCAAACGCGAAAAGCCCCGCACGTCGCGCATGCGGGGCCACTGAGCTCTTTGGCATCGTGGCCGTAAGCTCCCCGGAGTAAGTCCGGCGTGATCCTGGACCCGGCCGCCTCTCGGCGACTCAGGTGGGAGGGAGACCTCCGCTTGCGCGTCCAGCAAGGCATGCCGGACCGATCAGTGAGCTACGCTACCACAACAACGAGACTTCTTCGAATCATCCCCGCTGGCCAGGGGTCTGAGCGGTAAATTCTGTCCAGAAAATTAGCCAGAAGGAGGGCATGTGACCGATCTCGAAGAGAGCAAGTGGCAGCCGTAGGACGCTCGGGGCCCGACCTGAGCGCGCTCGACCTCACCCGCGACAAGAGCGGCATGATGCGGGATGTCGACCTCGAGGGCATCAAGTGAGCTACGTTCTCGACACCGCCTGGTTGATCCTGGCCGCTCGCTTGATCAACCCGTTCGACTGGCCGACCGTCTGAGGATCTCCGCCTCGCCGGCCGCGCGCATGGCCTCCACCGGCACATCCGTCCGGCCCGTCATCAGCTCCACCTGCCGTACCGCCTGGTGCAGCAGCATCCCGAACCCGCCGACCACGGTGCCGCGCCCAGCCTGGACGGCCGCCGCCGCGCTGGTCGGCCAGGGCGAGTAGACCACGTCGAAGAGCGCCGGAACCCGCGCCAGCCGCGCCGCGAAGGCGTCGGCCGCCCCGCTCGGCAGCGTGGACACCACCAGATCCACCCGCGTCGAGACATCGAGCTTGTCGAACGTCTCGATCGCCAGCGCCATCCCGAGCCGCTCGGCCACCCCGGCCGTGTCCCCCGCCCTGGCGGGATCGCGTACCAGCAGGGTCGCGGAGTGCAGCCCCAGGTTGCGCAGCGCGGCCAGCGTCGAAGCGGCGGTGGCGCCACCGCCCAGCACGGTCGCCGACCTCGGCGCCGGCACCCCCGCCTCTGCCAGCGCCCGCTCGATGCCGTAGACGTCGGTGTTGTCCCCATGGCTCGCGCCGTCGCGGAACACCACGGTATTGGCTCCGCCCACCTCGACGGCCAGGTCGGAGACGGTGTCGAGCAGCGGCAGCACGGCCCGCTTGAGCGGCATGGTCAGCGACAGCCCCGCCCAGGCCCCCTCGTCCCCCGGCACCTCTCCGCGGCGCGGCCTGAGCTCCCGCAACAGCCCGGGCAGCCGGGCCTCGTCACACTCGCGGACCTCGTAGCTCCACCCGTCGAGCCCCATCGCCTGATAGGCCGCCCGATGCAGGTAGGGCGACAGCGAATGCGCGATCGGCGACCCCAGCACCCCTGCCCGCACGCGGTTCTCCTCTCCATGCCTTACTGCCTGCTGTTTTTCGTGGCTTGTCTTCTGTGCAGCCGCTTTTGTACGGCATGCCCGTCCGTACGGCATGCCCGCTTTGGTGCGGCATGTCGCACGAAAGCGGCATGCCGCCCGTGCCGTTTGCCGCCTGTACGGCCGCCTTCGTACGGCATCCCTGTCTGCGGTACGGCATGCCCAGCCGACCCCAGTCGCCGTACAGGGCTCAGGGCCTCCAGGGAGACGGCCGCTGAGCCCGCACATGGCCGGGCGCCATTACGAGACGGTGAGACCGGTGGCGTGGCCGGCTTCCGCCGTTTACCCGGCGGCGTCAGCCACCGTTTCGGCGGTATTCGTTGAGCAATACCTGGAATTCCGCGTCCGTGACGGCGAACTTGGTGATGTGGCTCTTGGGGTCGGTGGCGACGAAGTAGAGCCAGGGACCCTTGGCCGGGTTGAGAGCCGCCTCGATCGCCGCGTCGCCCGGGTTGGAGATGGGGCCGGGCGGGAGACCCAAGTATTTGTAGGTGTTGTACTTGGAGGTGCTCTGCAGCTGCGCGTGCGTCGCGGACGTGCCCTTCTTGTTCGTCGCGTACATCACCGTGCTGTCCATCTTCAGCTGCATCTCCGGCTCATGGTCGAGCCGGTTGTAGATGACGCGGGCGATCTTCGGCATGTCCTCGTGCCGGCCGGCCTCGGCCTGGATGATGCTGGCGATCGTGATGATCTCGGCGGGCGTGCGCCGCAGGGCCTTGGCGCCGCCCACGAGGTCGGCCTTCTCCGCCGCCTGGTTGAACCGTTCGACCATCTGCGACAGCATGTCGGCTGGCGTGGCCTTCGGCTGGAACTCGTACGTGGCGGGGAAGGCGTAGCCCTCCAGCCTGCCCTTCGCGTAGGACGGCAACTCCATCTCGCTGGTGTCCTTGGCGGCGGCGGCGAAGTCCTTCAGCGGCTTGCCGGTCTTGTCGGCGAGCCGGGCGAGGACGTCGGAAAGGCGCAGCCCCTCCTCGAACGGGATCCTGACGATCAGCTTGTTGGCCGAGCCGAGCATCGTCACCGCGTTGGCGGCGGACATCCCCTTGCGCAGGGTGTATTGGCCCGGCTGGAGCGCGCCGCTCTTGTTGGCGTTGGCGATCGCGTTGGTGAACGCCCTGGCGCTGGCGACGACCCCCTGCCGCTCCAGCTCCACCGCCACGTCGGAGGCGGTCTGGCCGTCCTTGATCTCGATGGTCACGTCGCCCTTGCCCTGGCCGGTGAAGTCGTCGGGCACCAGAGCGCCGCTGATCCACTGATAGCCGAAGTAGCCGCCGCCGCCGAGGATGCCCGCCAGGACGATGAAGGCCAGCAGCGGTGCGATGAAGCCGCCTCGGTTACGGCGCCTGCGACGTCTGCGGCTGCCGCCTTTGCCGTTAGCTCGGCCGCGGCGCCGGGAGGAGCCTTCGTCGTCCTCGGCGCCGAGCAGGAAATCCATGTCGAGATCGTTCATAGGTGCGCAGGCCAATCTCCCGGTACGTACGGCCCGGCGTCAAGTGGCACTGCCGAACCGTTGGGGGTCACCGAGCGGGGGGTTCGCCGGCCGTGCACCCACGACCGGCGAATATCACTCTGGGTAGCCATGCTAGAGGACAAGGAGAGCGCGCGGGCCCCCTCCCGGGGGCTCCGCTCGGGGATTTCGAAGATCCCTCGCGGGAAGTGGGGGGTCCCGGCAAGCATCATTTCGTCCCGAGGTTTCGGTGCAACTCTTCCCGGTATCTCACGAACTCGCTCTCTTTGTCGGTGAATTTGGTGATTCTATGCGCCGGATCCGTCGTCACAAACCAGCGCCAATCACCGCTCGCCGGATGCAAGGCCGCTATCAGCGCCTTCTCTCCGGGATTGGCGATGGGCCCCGGCGGCAGTCCGGTGTGCCGGTAGGTGTTGTACGGCGATTGGACCTTGGTGTCGCTCTCGGTGACCTTCAGGGTCCGCTTGCCCAGGGCGTACAGGACGGTGCTGTCGATCTGGAGCCGCATGTCGCGCTTGAGCCTGTTGTAGATCACTCTGGCGATCTTGGGATAGTCCTCGTCCCTGCCGCCCTCGGCCTGGATCATGCTGGCCACCGTGACGGCCTCCAGCGGGCTCAGATGCACGTGCGGGGCCTTCTTCACCAGCTCCACCTGCTTCGCCGCCGCGCCGAACCGTTCCACCATCGCGGTCAGCAGGTCGACGGCCTTGTCCCCGGGCTCGACCTCGTACGTCGCCGGGAACAGGAACCCTTCGAGCCCCTTGGCGTATTTGGGCAGCCCGACGAGAGCCGTGTCAACCGCCCGCAACTCCTTGAGAGCCAGCCCGGACTGCGCGGCCAGCCGGACGAGCGTCTCGGACGCCCGCATGCCCTCGGGCACGGTGACCCGCCTGACCATCCTGGAGGCGGGCGCGAGCAGCAGGTCGAGCGCGGCGCCCGCGGCCATGCCCTTGCGCAGCCGATAGTGCCCCGGCCGCAGGTGTCCCGCCACGGCACGGTCCTCGGCCACGTTCACGAACGACCGCGCGCTGGCCACCACCCCGGCCTCGGCCAGCACCGCGCCGACGTCTCCCGCGTTGGCACCGGGCGGGATCCGCACGGTCACGAGCCCGCCGCCGGTGCCCTCGAAGTCGTCGGGGGTCAGGTACGGCTTGAGCGCCACATATACGCCTACGCCGAGCGCGGCGATCGACGCCGACACCACCACGCCGAGCAGCGCCACCGTACGCACGGCCGACCGCTTCTCCCGCCGCCGAACCCCACGAACGTCCCCGCCGCCCTCGGTCCCGGCTCTGCCCCCGGTCCCGGCTCCGGCCTCAGACGCGCCACTGCCACCGCCCCGGGCCGCCCCGGCTGCCAGGCCACCGACGCCCGGCGATTCGCCCGGATCGGTGCCAGCGACGCCACCATCGGAGGCCTGGCCGTCAGAAGACGCGCCGCTGTGGGACGTGCCACCACCAGAAGGCCGCCCGCCGTAGGAAGGCGCGCCATCGTCGGGCGACGCACCACCGGAAACCCCGCCGCCGTCCGACAAAACGCCACTAAAAGGCGCGCCACCGTCGGATGGAGCACCACCGGGAAGCCTCCCACCGTCGGACAAGCCGCCGTCGAACGGCGCACCACCCTCCGACGACGCACCACCAGGAAGCCGCCCGCCCTCCGACAGCGCGCCATCAGAGCGCGCGCCACCATCAGACGGAGCACCACCGGGAGGCCGCCCGCCGTCCGCCGGGGCGGTCGCGCCCAGGTCGTCCGCGCGGCACTCTCGTCCGTCCGCTGCGTACTCCCCCGTCACCGGCACGTCCAGAGCCTCTGACGCGTCCGGCCCCAAGGGACCGTTGGAGTCCGAGAACACGCCGGTTCCCGAGGACATATCGGCGTCTGAGGACATATCGGTGTCTGAGGGTGTCGCGGAGTCCGAAAGCGCTTCGGTATCCGAGGGCACATCGGCGTCCGAAGACGGTGCTGTGTCCGAGGACGGGAAGAAGGGTTCCGGGACGAACGGGATCAGGTCGTCATCCTCGTCCGGAGGTGGCCCGCTCATGCGGCCACCCCCGCCCGTTCCCCGCCGCCCCCGGTGAGACGCCCGGTCATGAGGCGGGTCCGCCGTCCGCCCCGGAGGGCGGATCGACGGGCCTGCCGGGTGGTCTGTCCGTGGCTCTCTCGACGTCGAGCGCGTCCTGCAGCAGCACGACCGCCGCCGCCTGGTCCACGACCGCGCGCTGCTTCTTGGCCCGCACGCCGCTGGCCCGTAGTCCCTGCTGCGCCGCGACCGTGGTCAGCCGTTCGTCGAAGAGGCGGACGGGCGTGGGCGCCAGTCGCCGGGCCAGCGCTGTGGCGAATTCGCGGGCCAGCGCGGCGGCCTGCCCTTCGCGGCCCGACAGCGAGGTGGGCAGCCCGACCACGACCTCGATCGCCGAATGTTCGTCGGTGATCGCCGCGATGCGGTCGAGGTCGCCCTGGCCTCGCCTGACGGTCTCCACCGGAGTGGCCAGCAGGCCCGAGGGGTCACTGCGGGCCACTCCGATGCGTACGGACCCGACGTCCACGCCGATACGTGAACCGAACCGCATGTCAGCCGAGCTGCTCCGCGATGGCCTGCTCGACCAGTCGCAGCGCGTCGCCGACCGCCTCCGGTCGTGTGCCGCCGCCTTGCGCGACATCGTCCTTGCCGCCACCGCCACCCCCAAGCGCCTTGGCGGCGACGCCGACCAGTCGCCCGGCCTTGAGCTGACGCTCACGTCCCGCCTCGTTGACCGCGGCAACGACCACGGGCCGGTCGGAGGGGACACCCGCGATCACGATGACCGCCGGTCGGTCGGCCGGGAATCTGCCACGCACATCAAGCGCGAGCTTACGCAGGTCATCGGCTCCGGTGCCGTCAGGCGCGCGGTGCGTCACCACGAAGACTCCGCCCAGGTCACGAGCCTGCGCCGCCAGCTCGCCCGCCACTTGGAGCACCTGCGCGGACCGAAGCCGCTCCAGCTCCTTCTCGGCGGTGCGCAGGCGGGTGACGATGCCCTCGACGCGCTCGGGCAGCTCCTCGCGGCGCGCCTTGAGCTGCTCGGTGAGCTGGGCGACCAGCACGCTCTCGCGCGCCAGGAAGCGGAAGGCGTCGATGCCGACGAGCGCCTCGACACGGCGCACACCGGCGCCGACCGACTGCTCGCCAAGCACCTTGACCAGGCCGAGCTGGCCGGAGCTGTGCACGTGGGTGCCGCCGCAGAGCTCGCGCGAGTAGTCGCCGATCTCCACGACGCGGACCTCGTCGCCGTACTTCTCGCCGAACATCGCCAGCGCGCCCATCGCCCTGGCCTCCGTCTGGGAGGTGTAGAAGGCGTTGACCTTGAGGTCGTTGACGAGGACCGCGTTGACCTCGTCCTCGACGTCGCGCAGCACGCTCGGCGGCACCGCGCCCGCCGCGGTGAAGTCGAAGCGGAAGCGGCCGGGCGAGTTTTCCGAGCCGGCCTGCGCCGCCGTCTCACCCAGCGCGTTCTTGAAGCCGCGGTGGACGAGGTGGGTGGCGCTGTGGCTGCGCGAGATCGCGCGGCGCCGCTCGATGTCGATCTCCGCCTGGGCCTCGTCGCCGACCTTGAGCTCGCCCTTGCGGATCCGGCCGCGGTGCACGACGAGGCCCGCGAGCGGCGTCTGCACGTCGCGAATCTCCACCTCGGCGCCGCCGGTGCGGATCACGCCCTGGTCGGCGAGCTGGCCGCCGCCCTCGGCGTAGAAGGGGGTGCGGGAGAGCACGATCTCCACGTCGGTGCCCGCGCCCGCCGCGGGGACCGCGCCGCCGTCGACCAGGATGCCGACGATGCTCGTGTCGGCCTCGGTCTGGTCGTAGCCGAGGAACTCGACCCGGCCCGCCTTCTCCAGCAGCTGCCCGAAGACGGAGATGTCGGCGTTGCCGGTCTTCTTCGCCGCCGCGTCGGCCTTGGCGCGGTCGCGCTGCTCCTTCATCAGGCGGCGGAAGCCCTCTTCGTCGACCTGGAGCCCGTGCTCGGACGCCATTTCGAGCGTGAGGTCGATCGGGAAGCCGTAGGTGTCGTGCAGCTGGAACGCCTGCTCGCCGGAGAGCATCGAGCCGGACTTGCGCTTGGTCTCCTCCACCGTGACGTCGAACATGGCGGTGCCGGTGCGCAGCGTGCCGAGGAAGGACGCCTCCTCGGCGTCGATGACCCCGTGGATCTGCGGCGCGTCCGCCTTCAGCTGCGGATATTGCTCGCCCATGACCTCGATCGCGACCTCGGTCAGCGCGTGCATGTAGCGCTCGTCGCCGGAGCCGAGCAGGCGCAGGTTGCGGACCGAGCGGCGCAGGATGCGGCGCAGCACGTAGCCGCGGCCCTCGTTGCCGGGCATGACGCCGTCGGCGACCAGCATGGTGCCGGTGCGGACGTGGTCGGCGATCACTCGCAGGCTGACGTCGGAGCGGTGGTCACGGCCGTAGCGGGTCTTGGTGAGCTCGGCGGCCTTGTCGAGGATCTTGTAGGTGGTGTCGATCTCGTAGATGTTGTCGACGCCCTGCAGGATCGCCGCCATGCGCTCCAGGCCCATGCCGGTGTCGATGTTCTTGGCGGGCAGCTCGCCGACGATGTCGAAGTCGACCTTGCTACGGACCTCGCCGAGCTGGTCCTGCATGAAGACGAGGTTCCAGACTTCGAGGTAGCGGTTCTCGTCGGCGATGGGGCCGCCCTCGCGGCCGTATTCGGCGCCGCGGTCGTAGTAGATCTCCGAGCACGGTCCGCCGGGGCCCGGCACGCCCATGTGCCAGTAGTTGTCTTCGAGGCCGCGGCGCTGGATGCGCTCGAGGGGCAGCCCGACCTTGTTGTGCCAGATGTCGAGCGCCTCGTCGTCGTCGAGGTAGACGGTCGCCCACAGGCGGTCGGGGGGGAAGCCGAAGCCGCCCTCGGACTCCGGCTTGGTCAGCAGCTCCCAGGCGAACGGGATCACTTCGGCCTTGAAGTAGTCGCCGATGGAGAAGTTGCCCAGCATCTGGAAGAACGTCGCGTGCCGGGTGGTCTTGCCGACCTCGTCGATGTCGGGGGTGCGCACGCATTTCTGCGCGGTGGCCAGCCGGTCCGCCGGAGGCTTGCGCTGCCCCAGGAAGTACGGCTTGAAGGGCACCATACCCGCGTTGACCAGGAGAAGCGTCGGGTCCTCAGCGATCAGGCTGGCCGAGGGCACTACCTTGTGCCCACGCTCCTCGAAGAAGCGTAGGAAGCGGCGCGCGATCTCTGCCGACTCCATGGTGGCCATCCTTTGCGTTAGTCGTTGCTTTCAGGGTTGTCGAGCCCGAAACGGGCCCGCAACTCGATTTCGCGCTCCGCGGCCTCGCCGAGCGCGTCAGAAGTAAAGTCTCTCACCCGTCCGAGCATGCTCGCGGCGCCGCCGACGGTCCTGCGGGCCACGTGGTTGGGGTGGAGCGCCTGCAGCCTGCGCATCACCCAGAGGGTCAGCAGCGCGCCGAGCGACAGGTAGAACAGCCGTCTGATCATCGCCCTCGGCCCGCCTTGCGCGGCCTGCGGACCTCGATGGCCCTGCGTACACCGTAGCCGATGGAGGAGACCTTGATCAGCGGTCCGGTGAAGACGGTCTGGGTGACGGCGCTGAGCTTGGCGGCGTGGGAGCTCACCTGCTTGACGTCCTTGGCGATGGCCTCGACGGCCACCAGCTGCCGGTTGGTCTCGTTGACCGTCAGGCTCATGTCGTCGAGCAGCGGCGCCATGCGGGCGCTCAGGTCGGCCACCGCCCTGCTGGTCGCGGTGATCAGCCGGGTGAGCTTGACCAGCACCATGACGAGCACGCAGACCAAGACGATCCAGCCCGTGGCGGCGATCAGCCCGGCGACCTCTCCAGCGGTAAGCATCCGCTCATCTCCCTCGTACGCTGGGCCGGAACGGCAAGAACCCTATCGCGTTCGACGGCCCAGATTACTGGTGACGCCCGGCTCCATCAGGCCGCCACGTCGGCGGCCCCCGTTTCCCCGCTCGAACGGACCGGCCCGCGAGCGACACCGACCCCGAGGCCGACCAGCCGAACCCCGGCCCGTGCCGGACGGCCAGAAGTTCGTCTAGAGCCCGCCAGAAACCCGTCGACGGCCCGCCCCGGAGCCCGCCAAGCGACCGTCAAGAGCCCCGCAGGAAGTCACGTATCCGAGCCCACCGCTCGGCCAGCACGCCCTCCCCGCCGTGCTTGGTGGGCTCGTAGTAGCGCTTGCCGCGCACCTGCTCGGGCGCGTAGTCCTGGCGGACCAGCCCGTGGTCGAAGTCGTGCGGGTATTTGTAGCCGTCGCCGTGGCCCAGCTTGGCGGCGCCCGGATAGTGGGCGTCGCGCAGGTGGCCGGGCACCTGGCCGATCAGGCCGCGGCGTACGTCGCCGATCGCCGCTCCGATGGCCTTCACGACGGCGTTGGACTTGGGCGCCAGCGCGCAGTGGAGGACCGCGTGGGCCAGGTTGATCTGGCCCTCCGGCAGGCCGATGAGCTGCACGGCCTGGGCCGCGGCGACCGCGGTCTGCAGGCAGGTCGGGTCGGCCAGGCCAACGTCCTCCGAGGCGAAGATGACGATGCGGCGGGCGATGAAGCGCGGGTCCTCGCCCGCCTCGATCATGCGGGCCAGGTAGTGGAGCGCGGCGTCGGCGTCGGAGCCGCGCATCGACTTGATGAAGGCGCTGATGACGTCGTAGTGCTGGTCGCCCTGCCGGTCGTAGCGTACGGCCGCCTTGTCGACGGCCTTCTCCACGACCTCGACCGTGATGTCGTCGGACAGCAGCGCGGCGGCTTCGAGGTAGGTCAGGGAACGGCGGGCGTCGCCGCCGGCCAGGCGTACGAGATGGTCGACGGCCTCGGGGGCGACGGTGGCGCGGCCGCCGAGGCCGCGTTCGTCGGCCACCGCCCGCTCCAGGACCGCGCGGATGTCGTCGTCGGTCAGGGACTCGAGCGTGAGCAGCAACGAGCGCGACAGCAGGGGGGAGATGACCGAGAAGAAGGGGTTTTCGGTGGTGGCGCCGATGAAGGTGACCCAGCGGTTCTCGACGGCGGGCAGCAGGGCGTCCTGCTGGGCCTTGTTGAAGCGGTGGACCTCGTCGACGAAGAGCACGGTCTGCCGGCCGCTCATGCCCAGCTCGCGCTTGGCGACGTCGATGGCGGCGCGTACGTCCTTGACCCCGGCCGAGACGGCGGAGACCTCGACGAAGCGCCGCTTGGTGACGTTGGAGACGACGTAGGCGAGCGTCGTCTTGCCGGTGCCGGGCGGCCCCCACAGGAAGAGCGACATCGGCGCCTCGCTCTCGACGAGCCTGCGCAGCGGGGTGCCCGCGCCGAGCAGGTGACGCTGGCCGATCACCTCGTCGAGCGTGCGCGGCCGCATCCGGACCGCGAGGGGCTGGGGTGTGGCCTCCTCAGCCGCCGAATCGAACAGACTCTCCACAACGCGAGTTTACGGGGTGGACCGCGTCCAGCGGTCCACCATCAGGCAAGCGGGCTTCGGTCCACCACCAGGCACACGGGCTTCGGTCCAAGGAGCGGGCCAGGCATCACAGACAACCCTTTCACCACAAGCGAGCGGCCCGGGCATCCCAGACAGCTCTTCCACCACCAGGGAGCGGGCTACGCGCCCCAGACGGCTCTCGCGCCCGAGTCACCGGCCCGGAAGACGAAGTAGCCGACCACCACGGCCAGCAGCACCGTCACGCCGGACAGCACGAGGGTGACAGGGCGGCCGAACCTGTCGCCGAGCGAGCCGCGACTCGGGCTCGTGGCGTAGACGAGCAGCAACGCGGCGACTCCGAGGCCGGCCGTCGACAGGAGCAATGGGTTGGCGAAGCTCTCATGGGTCTCGATCCGCTGGCCCAGGGTGCCGTCGACCGAGGCGAAGCGGGACGCCTTGAGGCTCTCGCCGCTCTCCTTGGCCGCGAAGACGGCCACAGGCGCCCCCAGGGAGAGCAGTACCACCGCCCAGGCCAGCAGCGGCCGCCAGCGGTGCAGGACCGTGTACGCCACAGAGGCGGCCGCGAGGAGCGGGGTCAGCACCACGGCGAAGTGGATGATCAGCGGATGGGCGGGCAAGCCGAAGATCTCGTCGAACATGTCTGCACTCCTAGTTCTCATTTCAACTACGAATGGCGACACGATATGGTTCGCGGTCCATCCCGTCACTACGAGTGGTTTCCTCCTCTTACGTCCGGCACATCGCAGGGCCGGTAGCATTCCCGGAGTTGTTTGGTCATGTACTGGCAAAAGTGGAGGACATACCGGTGAGCGGCGAGGACGACCGCCAGAGCCAGTTGGCTCGGGAACACAAGGAGCGGCAGGAGCAGCGCGCGGCGGCGGACAGCGCCAAGGGGAAGCGGAACGTCTTCATCGGCGCGGGCTTGGCCGTGGTCGTGGTGGCGGGCGGCATCTTCGCCGCGACCACGCTGGTCAACAAGGATGACGCGGGCAAGAAGGTCTCGGCCGAGAGCACTCCGTCGGCCTCCACGCCGCCCAGCGCCGCACCCTCGCCGACGCCGTCGCTGTCCTCGATACCGAAGAAGACCGGCAAGATATCCTGCACCTACAAGCGGGACACCTCGGACGTACCGATGAAGTACGTGGGCCTGCCGGGCAGCCACCCGAACATGAAGCTGAAGACGATGACCGTCTTCACCAACCACGGCAAGATCGTCATCGACGTCGACCCGGCCGCCACCCCCTGCTCGGTCAACTCGATGGACTTCCTGGCCAAGAAGAACTTCTACAACAACACCAAGTGCCACCGCCTGGTGACGCCGGAGACGGCGGGGCTGTTCCTGCTGCAGTGCGGCGACCCCAAGGCCAAGGCCGACGGCAAGAACCCGACAGACGGCCAGGGCACGGCGGGCTACGTCTACCAGGACGAGGCCGTCGGCGCGATTCCGTACACCCGCGGCGTGGTGTTCCTCACCCAGCCGCAGGACGCGGCCGGGCAGAACAGCAGCCAGTTCGCCATCTCACTGTCGGACGAGAACTCGCAGATCGAGGGCCAGTACTCGGTGCTCGGCATGGTCCGCTCGGGCCTGGAGATCATCGAGAAGGTCGCCAAGGACGGCGTCATCGTCAACGACCAGGACATCGTCGGCGACGGCGGCTCGACCGCCCCGAAGAACCCGATCATCATCGAGAAGGTCACGCTCCGCTAGCCGGACACGAAGAGGGCGCCCCGCCTCTCCTGAACCGGAGAGGCGGGGCGCCCTCTTTCGTCGTCGGTCAGCCTTCGTTCTTGGGCTTGGCGTCGACGCCCGCCTCCTTGCGCTGGTCCACCGTGATGGGCGTGGGCGCGCCGGTGAGCGGGTCGAAGCCCGAGGCGGTCTTCGGGAAGGCGATCACGTCGCGGATCGACTCACCGCCGGACAGCAGCATGCAGATGCGGTCCCAGCCGTAGGCGATGCCTCCGTGCGGGGGCGGGCCGTACTTGAACGCCTCCAGCAGGAAGCCGAACTTGTTCTCGGCCTCCTCCTTGGAGATGCCCAGCACATCGAAGACCCGCTGCTGCATCTCCGCCCGGTGGATACGGATGGAGCCGCCGCCGATCTCCATGCCGTTGCAGACCATGTCGTAGGCGTAGGCCAGGGCCTCGCCGGGGTGGTCCTGGAAGTTGTCCGCCCATTCGGGCTTGGGGCCGGTGAACGGGTGGTGCACGGCCGTCCAGCCGCCCTCGCCGTCCTCCTCGAACATGGGCGCGTCGACGACCCACAGGAACGACCACAGCGACTCGTCGATGAGGCCACAGCGGCGGCCGATCTCCAGCCGGGCCGCGCCGAGCAGGTCGCGCGCCGCGTTGCGCGCGCCGGCCGCGAAGAAGACCGCGTCGCCCGGCTGGGCGCCAACCTTCGCCGCGAGTCCGGAAATTTCCTCTTCTGAGAGGTTCTTCGCCACCGGGCCGCCGAGCGTGCCGTCCTCCTGGACGAGCACGTACGCCAGGCCCTTGGCGCCGCGCGAGCGCGCCCAGTCCTGCCAGCCGTCGAGCTCCTTGCGGGTCTGCGAGCCGCCGCCCGGCATGACGACCGCGCCCACGTAGTCGGCCTGGAACACGCGGAAGGAGGTGCCGGCGAAGTAGTCGGTCATCTCGACGAGCTCCTGGCCGAAGCGCAGGTCGGGCTTGTCGGAGCCGTAGCGGGCCATCGCGTCGGCGTAGGTCATGCGGGGCAGCGGCGTCGGGATCTCGTAGCCGACCGTCTCCCGCCACACGCGGCCGATGAGCTTCTCGCCGACCGCGATGACGTCTTCCTGGTCGACGAACGACATCTCGACATCGATCTGGGTGAACTCCGGCTGCCGGTCGGCCCGCAGGTCCTCGTCGCGGTAGCACTTGGCGAGCTGGTAGTAGCGCTCGAGCCCGCCCACCTGGAGCAGCTGCTTGAACAGCTGCGGCGACTGCGGCAGCGCGTACCAGTTGCCCGGCTGGAGCCGGACCGGCACCAGGAAGTCGCGCGCGCCCTCAGGCGTGGACCTGGTCAGCGTCGGCGTCTCGACGTAGACGAAGCCGAGCTCGTGCATGACCTCGTTGGCCAGGTAGGTGGCCTTCGAGCGAACCCGCAGGGCATTGGCCACCTGCGGGCGGCGAATGTCGAGATAGCGGTATTTGAGGCGGGCCTCCTCGGAGACGCCCGCGCTGCCCTCGATCGGGAAGGGCAGCGGCGCGGACTCGCTGAGCACCTCGACCCGCTCGGCGACGACCTCGATCGCGCCGGTGGGCAGCTCGGGGTTCTCGTTGCCCTCCGGCCTGACCCGGACCTGGCCGACCACCTGCACGCAGTATTCGGCGCGCAGGTCGTGGGCGTGGTCCTCCTCGCGGAAGACCACCTGCGCCGAGCCGGAGGCATCGCGCAGGTCGATGAAGACCACACCGCCGTGATCACGGCGCCTGGCCACCCATCCTGCCAGCGTCACCTGCTGCCCGGCGTGCTCCTCTCGGAGCGACCCGGCGGTATGCGTGCGCATCACTGCACTTTCCCCTTCAAGACATCGACGACCTGGGCCAGCGGCACCTCGGTCTGCTCAGCGGTGGTCAGGTCCTTCAGTTGTACGGCCTGCGCGGCCAGGTCACGCTCGCCCAGGATCAGCGCGAACCGGGCACCCGAGCGATCGGCGCCCTTCATCGCGCCCTTGAGCCCCTTGCCGCCGTAAGCAAGGTCGGCGCTGACGCCCGCCTGGCGCAGCTCGGTCACGAGCAGGAACATCCGGCGGCGGGCTTCGTCACCCAGCGGGACACCGTACACCTGGACGCGTCCCGGTGCGCTCTCGCCGATCAACCCCTCGGCCTCCATGGCGAGGAACGTGCGATCGACGCCCAGCGCCCAGCCGACGCTGGGCAGGGGCGGCCCGCCGAGCATCTCGCTCAGCCCGTCGTAGCGTCCGCCGCCGCCGACCGCGGACTGCGAGCCGAGCCCGTCGTGCACGAACTCGAACGTGGTGCGCGTGTAGTAGTCGAGCCCGCGCACCAGCCGCGGATCGTCCTCGTAGGCCACGCCGGCGGCGCTCAGCAGCCCGCGGACCTCCTCGTGGTAGGACTTGCAGGCGGCGCACAAGTGGTCGACGACCAGGGGCGCGCCGGTCAGCTGCGCCTGCACCTCGGGCCGCTTGTCGTCGAGCACCCGCAACGGATTGATCTCGATCCGGGCCCTGGTGTCCGCGTCGAGGTCGAGCCCGCGCAGGAACTCCTGCAGCGCGGCCCGGTAGGCCGGCCGGCAGGTCTTGTCGCCCAACGAGTTGATCAGCAGCCGGACGCCCGTCAGGCCGAGCGCGGCGAAGCCCTGGGCGCCCAGCACGATGATCTCGGCGTCGAGCGCGGGATCCTCGGAGCCGAGCGCCTCGGCGCCGACCTGCCAGAAGTGACGGTAGCGGCCCTTCTGGGAGCGTTCGTAGCGGAACTGACTGCCGGAGTACCACAGCTTGACCGGGAGCTGGCCGTTGTGCAGACCGTGCTGCAGGACGGCGCGTACGACCGACGCGGTGCCCTCTGGACGCAGCGTCAGGGAGCGGCCCGCCTTGTCGGGAAAGGTGTACATCTCCTTGGACACGATGTCGGTCGACTCACCCACGCCCCTGGCGAACAGCTGGGTGTCCTCGAACACCGGCGTCTCGATGTAGCCGTAGCCGGCCAGCCGCGCGGGCGCGACGAGTGCCTCGCGCACGGCGAGGACCTGCTCGGAGCGGGGCGGCAGCCAGTCGAAGGTGCCCTTTGGCGCTTGGAAACTCATGAGATCCCTGTTAGATGCCTCGTGTGGGACCGGCGTGCGGCGCGGCTTCCTTCAGATATGGATTGGTGGCGCGCTCGTGGCCGATCGTGGTCTGTGGTCCGTGGCCCGGCAGGACGACCGTATCGTCAGGCAGCGGCAGGCACTTGCCGGCCAGGCTGCGCAGGATCGTCGGGTAGTTGCCGCCCGGCAGGTCGGTGCGGCCGATGGAGCCGGCGAACAGCAGGTCACCCGAGAACAGGATGTCGTCATCGGGCAGCCGGAAGCTCACCGACCCCCTGGTATGGCCGGGGGTGTGGTCGACCACGAGCTCCAGCCCGGCCAGCGGCAGCACGGCGCCGTCGGACAGCTCCCGCACGTCGTCGGGCTCGCTCAGCGTGATGCCACCGAACATCGCCGAGCTCGACGGCGACCAGCCCGCGGCCGGATCGCTCAGCAGGTGGCGATCGTCGGGATGGATCCAGGCGGGCACGTCGCGCGCGCCGCAGACCGGGGCCACCGACCAGACGTGGTCGAGGTGTCCGTGGGTGAGCAGCACCGCCACCGGCTTGAGCCGGTGTTCTCTCAGCAGTTCCTCGACCCCGTCGACCGCGTCCTGACCTGGATCGACGATCACGCACTCCTCGCCCGCTGCGGGCGCGACGACGTAACAATTGGTCTGGAAGGCCCCTGCGGGGAAGCCTGCGATGAGCATCTGCCTCAGCTGATCTCGTCAAAAAAGCCAATGGGAATGTAACCGAAGGGTACCGGTGCGGGTCGCCGGGCTGCGAATCATTACCCGTTGGCCGATACGATTCGCCCACCTCAGTTGATTGACTATGGGAGGCAAAGCGGTGGCCACGGGGAAGGACCGGCAGAAACAGCTGGCACGCGAGCACCACGAGCGGCAGCTGGCACGCCGTCTCGAACGCGAGCAGCGCGCCAAGCGCACGGCGATCATCGGCTCCACGGTAGGCGTGGTCGTCGTGGTGGGGGGCATCGTGGCGGCGGTCGCGTTGCTGGGCGGCGGCGATGACTCGAAGACCGACGCCGCCGCGACGGCGCAGCCTTCGACCTCCGCCCAGGACACGGCGGCGCCCACGGCCTCGGCTTCGGCCGCCGCCGGGCCCAAGCCGTTCGACGCCAAGACCGGCACCTGCGACTACGTCGCCGAAAAGGGCGGCGGCGTGGTCAAGGACGTCGGGCTGCCGCCGAAGAAGGTGAAACTCAAGCCGGCGACCAAGACGATGACGCTCAACACCAACCTGGGCGACATCGAGGTGCAGCTCGACAACGCCAAGGCGCCGTGCACGGTCAACTCGCTGGCCTACCTGGCGGAGAAGAAGTTCTACGACGGCAGCAAGTGCCACCGGCTCGGCAGCGCCCAGTTCCCGATGCTGCAGTGCGGAGACCCGCAGGCCAAGGCCGACGGCAAGGGCGAGTCGGACGGCGCGGGCGGCCCCGGCTACGTCATGGCCGAGGAGAACCTCAAGGGCGCCACCTACAAGCGCGGCGTGATGGCGATGGCCAAGACGCAGGCGCCGGGCAGCACCGGAAGCCAGTTCTTCCTGGTCTTCGGCGACCTCGGACTCACCCCGGATTACACACCGGTGGGTACCATCACCAAGGGTCTGGACATCCTAGACAAGGTGAACAAAGCAGGTGTCATCACTCCCATGCAGGATGGTACGGGCGCACCTAAGGAAACCGTCGAAATCAAAAGCGTGACATTCTCTGGCAAGAGCTGACGTAATACAAACTAGGGACAGTAGTCCCGAAGGGTCTGATGGATAGTGCGGGAGGACACGGTGAGCACCGACCCGTGGGGCCGGGTAGACGACGACGGCACCGTCTACGTGCGTACGGCTGAGGGAGAGCGAGCCGTCGGGTCCTGGCAGGCCGGTGAACCGGACGAGGCGCTGGCCTACTTCCATCGCAAGTACGACGAGCTGGCCGGCCAGGTCACGCTGCTGGAGCAGCGGCTGAAAGGCACCGACCTGGCCCCGGCGCAGGCCGAGGCCAGCATCGTCAAGCTCCGCGAAGCGGTCGCCGACGCGCACGCCATCGGCGACCTCGCCGCGCTGACGGCCCGTCTCGACGGCCTGACGGAGGCGGTCGCGCAGCGGCGCGAGGAGGTCAAGGCCGCGCGCGAGCACGCGCGCGCCGAGGCCAGGACGGTCAAGGAACGCATCGTCGACGAGGCCGAGCGCATCGCCGACGAGACCACCCACTGGAAGTCGGGCGGTGAGCGGCTGCGCCAGCTGGTCGAGGAGTGGAAGGCGGCCGACCGCATCGACCGCGTCACCGAGGCGGCGCTGTGGAAGCGGCTGTCGGCCGCCCGCACCGCCTTCGCCAAGCGGCGCAAGCAGTACTTCGCGGGGCTCGACGAGCAGCGTGAGGGCGTACGCGCGGAGAAGGAGCGCATCGTCGCCGAGGCGGAGGCGATCGCCGACTCGACCGACTGGGGCACGACGGCGGCCGTCTACCGCGACCTGATGCAGCGCTGGAAGAGCGCGGGCCGGGCGTCGCGGGAGGCCGAGGACGAGCTGTGGGCGCGCTTCAAGGGCGCCCAGGACCTGTTCTTCCAGGCCCGCTCGGCGGTGTTCGCCGAGCGCGACGCGTCCCTGGCGGCCAACGCCGAGCTCAAGGAGGTGTTGCTGACGGAGGCCGAGAAGATCCTTCCGGTCACCGACGTCCGCACGGCCAGGGCGGCGCTGCGCCACATCCTGGAGCGCTGGGAGGCGGCCGGTCCGGTGCCGCGCGAGCAGCGCGACCGCCTCGAAGGCGGCCTGCGCAAGGTGGACGACGCCGTGCGCAAGGCCGAGGACGCCGAGTGGAAGCGGTCCAACCCCGAGGCCAGGGCCCGCGCCCAGAGCACGGTCGACCAGCTGCGCACCTCGATCGAGCAGCTGGAGAAGCGCCTGGCCAAGGCTCAGGCGGCCGGACGCGCCAAGGACGTGAAGGAGGCCGAGGAAGCCATCACGGCCCGCCGCTCGTGGCTGGAGGAGGCCGAGCGGACGCTGGCCGAGTTCAGCTGAGGTTCGCGAAGATCCACTGAGGGCCGATCCACTGAGGTTCGCGCCGATCCGCAGGCGAAGGGGGTCGCCTGCGTACCCGGCGCCCGGCATGTCCTGCGTTGGGGCTGTCCGGCGTCGGGGATGCCCCGTGTTCGGGGTGCCCGGCCGGCTCGGGGAGTTCTAAGGTGTTGGGCATGGAACCTGTGCCCGCCGCGCGCGCCCTGGTCGCCGAGCTGTTCCCGGACGCGCTCTACGCCTTCCTGGGCGGCAGCGCGCTGACCGGCCACCGCACGAGCCGGTCCGATCTCGACGTGGTCGTGGTGCTGGACGGCCTGGCCGTGCCCTACCGCGAGTCGCTGCGGTGGCATGAGTGGCCGGTCGACCTGCTGGTGCACACCGAGCTGAGCCTGACCGGCTGGGCCGACCGCGATCTGGCCGCCCGCTGGCCGACCCTGCCGCGCCTGTGCGCCGAGGGCGTGGTGCTCACCGACCGGGCGGGCCGCGCCGCCGAGGTCCAGGCGGTCATGCGCGAACGCCTCTCCGCCGGTCCCGCCCCCGCCGCGCCCCGGATGCTGGACCGGGCCCGCTACGTCCTGTCGGACCTGCTCGACGACCTGGCGGGCGCGACGGACCCGGGCGAGCTGGCGTTCATCCGCTGGCAGGTCGTCGAGGAGTCGGCCCGGCTGGCGCTGACGTCCGCGGGCCGCTGGCACGGCTCGGGCAAATGGCTGCTGCGCGAGCTGCGCGCGTACGACGCCGCGCTCGCCGACGAACTGCTGTCCGCCCACGACGATCCGGCACGCCTGGCCGCCACGGCAGGAAGCGTGCTGGAGCAGGCCGGAGGGCGCCTGTGGGAGGGCTACCGGGCCGATGGGGACCCGTTCCACCAGCGGCTGCGCCACATCGCCTCAGGCGATCTGACGTCCGAGACCGCCCAGAGCTCCGGCATGCACCGCCTGGCCGCCGTCAGCGGGCGTACGGCCGGGTCCGGCAAGCTGTGGATGGGCCAGACCCACGTCGCCCCGTCGACGCGCTCGGCCGATCACCACCATGGGGAGTCGGAGACGGCCATCTACGTGGTCAGCGGCACGCCATCGTTCGTGTTCCTCGACCCCCAGGACGCACGCGAGACGCGGCTGGAGACGAAGCCCGGTGACTATATCTTCGTCCCGCCCTATGTCCCGCACCGCGAAGAAAATCCCGATCCGGAGCAGGAGGCCGTGGTCGTCATCGCCCGCAGCACGCAGGACGCGATCGTGGTCAACCTGCCCGATCTGTCCACCCACCTGAGCCGCCGGCCCGGCACCTGATCTCCTGGTCCGGCTACGTGCTCGCGCCGCTGACCCGGTAGACGTCGAAAACGCCCTGGATGTTGCGGACGGCCTTCAGCACATGACCGAGATGCTTGGGATCGCCCATCTCGAAGGTGAACTTGCTGACCGCCACCCGGTCCCGCGACGTGGTCACCGAGGCGCTGAGGATGTTGACGTGCTGGTCGGACAGGGTCCGGGTGACATCGGACAGCAGGCGGGGCCGATCGAGGGCCTCGACCTGGATGGCCACCAGGAAGACCGAGTCGTCGCCCGGCGACCAGCTCACCTCCACCAGGCGGTCGGGCTGCGACTTGAGCTGCATGATGTTGGTGCAGTCGGCGCGGTGCACGGACACGCCGTGCCCCCGGGTGACGAAGCCGACGATCTCGTCGCCGGGCACCGGGGTGCAGCACTTCGACAGGCGTACCCAGACATCGGAGTCGCCCGCGACGACCACGCCCGCGCCGCCGCCCCGGGGACGGCCGCGCAGGCGCGTCGGGAGCGAGGTCTCGGCGATGTCCTCCTCGGCGCTGTCGACGCCGCCGATGGAGGCCACGAGCTTCTGCACGACCGTCTGCGCGGCGACGTGCCCCTCCCCCACGGCCGCGTAGAGCGCGGACACGTCGGGATAGCGCAGGTCGCGGGCCAGGGCCAGCAGCGACTCGCCGGACATCAGGCGTTGCAGCGGCAGCCCCTGCTTGCGCATGGCCCGGCCGATGGCCTCCTTGCCCGCCTCGATCGCGGTCTCGCGGCGCTCCTTGGAGAACCACTGGCGGATCTTGTTGCGGGCGCGGCCGGACTTGACGAACTTGAGCCAGTCGCGTGACGGACCGGCGTCGGGCGACTTCGAGGTGAAGATCTCGACCGTGTCGCCGTTGCCCAGCCGCGATTCCAGCGGCACCAGGCGGCCGTTCACGCGGGCGCCGATGCAGCGGTGACCGACCTCGGTGTGGACCGCGTAGGCGAAGTCGACCGGGGTCGCCCCCTCCGGCAGCGCCACCACCTGGCCGCGCGGGGTGAAGACGTAGACCTCGGAGACCGACAGGTCGAAGCGGAGCGATTCCAGGAACTCGCCCGGGTCGGAGGTCTCCTTCTGCCAGTCGAGGAGCTGGCGCAGCCAGGCCATGTCGCTGCCCGGCTTGACCTTGCCGGCGGGGCCCGGGGCGCCGACCTCCTCTTTGTACTTCCAGTGGGCGGCCACGCCGTATTCGGCCCTGTGGTGCATGGCGTGCGTGCGGATCTGCAGCTCGACGGGCTTGCCCTCGGGACCGATCACCGTGGTGTGCAGCGATTGGTACATGTTGAACTTGGGCATCGCGATGTAGTCCTTGAACCGGCCGGGGACCGGGTTCCAGCGCGCGTGGATCGTCCCGAGGGCCGCGTAGCAGTCGCGCACGCTGTCGACGAGGACTCTGATGCCCACCAGGTCGTAGATGTCGTCGAAGGCCACGTCCCTGGCGATCATCTTCTGGTAGACCGAGTAGTAGTGCTTGGGCCGGCCCTTGACCAGCGCGCGGATCTTGGCGTCGCGCAGGTCGCCGGAGACCTTCTCGATGACCTCCTGCAGGAACAGGTCCCTGCGCGGGGCCCGCTCCGACACCATGCGCGCGATCTCGTCGTAGCGCTTGGGGTAGAGCATGGCGAAGGCGAGGTCCTCGAGCTCCCACTTGATGGTGTTCATGCCCAGGCGGTGGGCCAGCGGGGCGAAGATCTCCAGGGTCTCGCGGGACTTCTGGTGGCGCTTGTGCTCGGGCAGGTAGCGCATCGTGCGCATGTTGTGCAGCCGGTCGGCCAGCTTGATGATCAGCACCCGGATGTCGCGCGACATCGCCACGACCATCTTGCGCACCGTCTCGGCCTGCGCGGCGTCGCCGAACTTGACCTTGTCGAGCTTGGTGACCCCGTCGACCAGCGAGGCGATCGTCTCGCCGAAGTCGCCGCGCAGCTCGTCGAGGCCGTAGGCGGTGTCCTCGACAGTGTCGTGCAGCAGGGCCGCGCAGAGCGTCTCGTCGTCGGTGCCCAGCTCGGCCAGGATGGTGGCCACGGCCAGCGGGTGGGTGATGTACGGGTCGCCGCTCTTCCGCTTCTGGTCGCGGTGGTGGTAGGCGGCGACGTCGTAGGCGTGCTCGATCAGGCGCAGGTCGGCCTTGGGGTGGGTGGCGCGAACCGTCCTGAACAGCGGCTCCAGCACCGGATTCATGGCCCCACCCCCAAATCGCCGTCGACGCACCGCCGGGACACCGGGCGCCGTCTCGGCACTCCCAGCGTCGGTTACGTCGGGCACGACCACATCACGGGGCACACAGACTCCTTACTATCGAGTCCAGGCCCCCCAGTGTATCCAGGTGACAAACCTGGCCTCTCTCGGGGCGGGCTCAGACGATCACAAGGGAGCGCAAATCCACTCCCGCGAGACGCTCGCGTCCCTTGAGAAAGGCCAGCTCCATCAGTACGGCGACGCCGACGACCTCGGCACCGGCCCTGCGCACCAGTTGTACGGTGGCCTCCGCCGTGCCGCCGGTGGCGAGCACGTCATCGACGATGAGCACCCGGTCGCCTTCGGCGAAGGCGTCGCGGTGCACCTCGATGGTCGCGGATCCGTACTCGAGATCGTAGGACTCCTCCAGGGTTTCGGAGGGGAGTTTGCCCTTTTTTCTGATGGGCACGAATCCGGCCCCCGCCCGGTAGGCCACCGGAGCGGCCAGAATGAAGCCCCGCGCCTCGATCCCGACGATCTTGTCCACGTCGAACGCGCCGGCCAGTTCGTCGACCACGGCCGTGAACGCCACCGGGTCGGCCAGTAGCGGGGTGATGTCCTTGAACATGACTCCCGCCTGGGGGTAGTCGGGAACGTCCCTGATCCGGTCGCAGATCAACGAGCTCAGGTCGCTCATGACGGCACTCCTTCGGTTGACCGCCTGGCGGTCCTCTCCCACGACTGACGGCCTCCATGATGGCCCATCCGGCGGACCACCGGCGCCTGCCGGGGGGTGGTAAGTGGCATTCACCCGGTTATGTCCGGCCCTGTGAGGGCCCTCAGGGCTTCTACAAGCCGACGCCCCCGCCCATCTGGGCGGAGGCGTCGTTCACGCGTGTGCGGGCCCGTGTGGGCCGAGCCGGGCTAGCCCTTGGCCGTCGCCGCGCTCTTGGCGCCCTTGCCACCCTTGGTGCCGGTGGAGGCGAGCCGCCTGGCGATGGCCTGGTATTTCGGCTCCCGCTCCTTCAGCGTCACCAGCAGCGGCGTGGCCACGCACAGCGAGGAGTAGGTGCCGACGATCATGCCCACGAACAGGGCCAGCGACAGGTCCTTCAGCGTGCCCGCGCCGAGCAGCGTGGTGCCGATGAACAGGATCGCCGCCACCGGCAGGATCGCGACCAGCGAGGTGTTCAGTGATCGGATCAGCGTGTGGTTGAGGGCGTTGTTGGCCGCCATCGAGTAGGTCTGCTTCGACGTGGTGCCCAGCTTGGCCGTGACTTCCTTGATCATGTCGAACACCACGACCGCGTCGTAGAGCGAATAACCAAGGATGGTCAGGAAGCCGAGCAGCGTCGCGGGCGTGACCTCGAAGCCCGACCAGGCGTAGACGCCCGCCGTGATGACGAGGTCGTGGATGAGCGCGACGATGGCGGCCAGCGCCATCTTCGGCTCGAACGCCATGGACAGGTAGAGAATGATCGCCAGCATGAAGACGCCCAGGCCGATCCACGCCTTCTTGGAGACCTCACCGCCCCAGGACGCGCCGATCGACTGGATGTCGACGTCCTTGACCGGGACGCTGAAGTCCTTCGCGATGCCGTTCTGGACCTTGGTCACCGCCGCCGTGTCAAGGGTCTCAGTGGTGACCCGCCAGCGGTCGCCGGCCGTCTGCACGATCGGCTGGTGCACGCCCTCGTCGAGGAAGGAGGAGCGGACCTGCTGGATGGTGGCGGTCTGCGCCTTGAAGGAGAAGACCGACCCGCCCTTGAACTCCACGCCCAGGTTGAGCCCGTTGATGAGCAGCCCGGCGAGGGAGACGATCAGCAGGAAGCCGGAAAGGCTGTACCAGAGCTTCCAGCGGCCGACGAAGTCAACGTCGATCTCGCCGCGGTAGAGGCGACGCCCCAGTCCCATCTCAGGCCTCCTGCGGGGTGGTCGTACGGCCGGTGGTGCCAAGGTCCTGGCTCATACGCTCGGAGTCGAGGCCGGACAGCGGGTGACCCTTGGCGAAGAACTTGAGCTTGGCCAGCACCGCGATGAGCGGCTTGGTGAACAGGAACACGACCACGATGTCGATCAGCGTGGTCAGGCCCATCGCGAACGCGAACCCGGCCACACCGCCCACGGCCAGCAGATAGAGCACGATCGCGGCGATGAACATGACGGCGTCGGCGATCAGGATCGTGCGCCGCGCACGCACCCAGGCCACCTCGACGGCCGCGCGCAGCGTCCGCCGCCCTTCCTTCATCTCATCTCGGATGCGTTCGAAGTAGACGATGAAGGAGTCGGCGGTGATGCCGATCGAGACCACCAGGCCGATGATGTGCGGCAGCGACAGCCGGAACCCGGCGTTGTGGCCGAGCACGACCACCGCCGTGTACGTGATGATCGTGGCGACCGCGAGGCTGAGGACGGCGACAATGCCCAGGCCGCGGTAGTAGAACAGCGAGTAGAGCACCACGAGGGCGAGGCCGAAGGCGCCGGAGATCAGGCCGCCCATGAGCTGGTCCTGGCCGAGCGTCGAGGACACGGTGTCGATCGAGCTGGGGTTGAACTTCAGCGGCAGCGCGCCGTACTTGAGCTGGTCGGCCAGGTCGGTGGCGGTCTTCTGGGTGAAGCCGCCGGTGATCTCGGCGCGGCCGCCCGGGATCGGGCCGATGATGTTGGGCGCGGTGATCACGACGCCGTCGAGCACGACGGCGACCTTGTTGCGCGGCTCCTTCGAGTTGTACGCGGTCGAGGTGAGCTTGCTCCACTCACTCGCGCCGCTGCTCTTGAAGTCGAGCTGGACGAGCCACTGCGTGCTGCCCTGCTGGACGCCGGCGCTGGCCGAGGAGATGTCGGTGCCGACGACCTTGGCCACGTCGAGGACGTACTTGAGGCTGCCGTCGGACTCACACGCGGCGAACTGCTTGGCCGGGTCGTCCTGGACGCCCTTGCCGCGGTTCTTCGGGTCGCTGCAGTCGAGCTTGTTGAACTGCGCGAGCACGGCCGGGTCGATGCCCTGGGTGTCGATCCCCGCGGTGGGGTCCTGGGTGGGCGGCTGGCCGCTCGACGTCGGGGTGGGCGCCGGGGTGGCCTTGGCGTCCTTCTGGCCCTTCTTGGTGTCCTGAGCCTTCGGCGTCTCCTGGGCCTTGGGCGCCTCGGTCGCCGGAGTGCCGGCCGACGGGGTGGCCGACGGCGCGACGAGCGCCGAGGACAGGGCCTTGCCCGTGGGCGACGTGCTGGGCTTGGGGGCCCCAGCAGACGAGGACGGCTTGGCCGACGGCTTGGAGGTTGCCGTGCTGGACGGGGCGGCGGACGGCGAGGTGCCCGGCTTGGGGGCCTCGGTGGCGAGCTCCTGCGGAGTCTGCGTGGCCGCCATGGCGAGCACCTGGCGGAAGCGGAGCTCCGCCGTGGTGCCGACCAGCTTGATGACCTCCTCCTGACCCGCGCCCGGAACGGAGATGATGATGTTGTCGCCTGACTTGGCGACCTCCGCGTCGGACAGGCCGGTGCCGTTGACCCGGTCGCGGATGATGTTCACCGCGCGGTCCAGGATCTCCTCAGGCGGTGCCGCGCCGTTCAGGGTCACGGGAGACAGAGTCACCGTCGTGCCGCCGGCGAGGTCGAGTGCCAGCTTGGGCGTGAACGCCTTCTGCAGGAACATCGTCCCACCGAGGGCGATGATGAGCGCCAGCAGCACCAGGAGCGTTCGCCCCGGTCGGCTGTGGCGGCTGGTCGGTCGGGCCACTGGTCGTCAGTCTTTCAGATAGGGGTTTGAGGCAGAGCCTAGTCAGGACTGCTTGGTGCTGGAGTCCTTGCCGCCGTTGCGCTCCACGGTCGTCTCGGTCTCCTCACGGGGAGTGTTGTCCTTGTCGTCGTCGCCCTTGACTACCTCGTGGCCGGCCGTGTCGTCCGCGACGGGCTCGTCGGCGAGAGGCTCGTCGGCCGGAGCGTCTCCGGGAGTGACGACACGCCCGATGGCGGCCTTCACCCATCGGGTCTCGATCCCGGGGGCGACCTCGAGAATCACGTCCTCATTGTCCACCGCCACCACCGTTCCGAACAGGCCGGTGGTGGTCATGACACGGGCACCCGGAGCCAATGAGTTCTGCATGGCGGTCGCTTCTTGCTGGCGCTTGCGCTGGGGACGGATCAGCAAGAAGTAGAACACCACCACCAGAAGGATCAGCGGCAGGATGCTTCCGAGTTGTCCCATGTTCATAAGGGGCGACCTTCCATTGTCGTACAAGAAGTTGACACCGGCCTCGCGCCGGAAATTCCGTGCGTAGCCTCGGGGCCGCGCCGCTCAGCCCGTCAGCCTACACAGCCAGCCAAGCCACGGAGTGTAGGCGCTTGTTGCGAAACGCGGCAACGAAGCAGCGTTTCGGCGCGCGGGGAAGTTCCCATATTGAAACGGTTGCAACCGTTCTGTGATCAGTCGAAAAGTGTCGCTCCGAATGCGTCGGGTGGCGGTGTCATCCCGAGGTGGTGCCACGCCGCGGCGGTGGCGACCCGGCCGCGCGGGGTCCTGGCCAGCAGTCCTTGGCGTACGAGGAAGGGTTCGGCCACCACTTCGACCGTCTCCGGCTCCTCGCCGACGGCCACCGCGAGCGTCGACAGGCCGACGGGGCCGCCGCCGAACTTGCGCAGCAGCACCCCGAGCACCGCGCGGTCGAGCCGGTCGAGCCCTTCGGGGTCGACTTCGTACAGGTTGAGGGCCGCGGAGGCGATGTCGCGGTCGATGACGCCTTCCGTGCGCACGTCGGCGAAGTCACGGACCCGGCGCAGCAGGCGGTTGGCGATGCGGGGCGTGCCGCGCGAGCGCCTGGCGATCTCGTGCGCCCCCTCGCCCGGCAGCGTCACCTCGAGCAGCCTGGCCGAGCGGTAGAGGACCCGCTCCAGCTCCTCGACCTCGTAGAAGTCCATGTGCGCGGTGAAGCCGAACCGGTCGCGCAGCGGCGCGGGCAGCAGACCGGCCCTGGTGGTGGCGCCGACCAGGGTGAACGGCGCGATGTCGAGCGGGATCGCGGTGGCTCCGGGGCCCTTGCCGACGATGATGTCGACCCGGAAGTCCTCCATCGCGAGGTAGAGCATCTCCTCCGCGGGGCGGGCCATTCGGTGGATCTCGTCGATGAACAGCACCTCGCCCTCGGCCAGCGTCGACAGGATGGCCGCGAGATCACCGGCCCGCTCCAGGGCCGGCCCTGAGGTGATGCGGAGCGGAGCGCTCAACTCGGCTGCGATGATCATAGCCAGTGTCGTCTTGCCCAGACCCGGCGAACCACTCATCAGCACATGATCCGGCGGCCGATTGCGCCGCATGGCGCTTTCCAGCACCAGCGACAGCTGCTCCCGCACCCGCGCCTGGCCGATGAACTCGCTCAGCCGCTTGGGCCGCAGCGCCGCCTCGATCTGCAGCTCGTCACCCTCGGCGTCGGGCGAGACGAGATCACGTTCAAGGCTCACGCCTGGACCTCCCCGCTCATCGCGCGCTGCTCAGCGTTCGCAGGGCGGCCTTGAGCAGGACGGCGATCTGCGGGTCGTCGCCCGCCTCCGGCTCGACCGCGGCGATGGCCTCGTCGGCGTCCTTGGCGGAGTAGCCCAGCCCGACCAGGCCCGAGTGGACCTGGTCGCGCCAGGCCGCCGCCCGCCGGTCGCCGTTGAGGGCCGCGTCGAGCGCCTCGTCGGGGGTGCCGAGCCGGTCCTTGAGCTCCAGCACGATGCGCTGGGCGCCCTTGGGGCCGATGCCCGGCACCTTGGTGAGCGCCTTGAGGTCGGCGGAGGCCACGGCGACGCGCAGCGCGTTGGGCGTGTGGACGGCGAGCATGGCCAGCGCCACCTTGGGGCCGACGCCACTGGCCGTCTGGAGCAGCTCGAAGACGGTGCGCTCGTCGGCGGTGGCGAAGCCGTAGAGGGTGAGCGACTCCTCCCGCACCACCAGCGACGTGGCCAGCCGCGCCTCCTCGCCCACTCTGAGCGCGGCGAGGGTGGCGGGTGTGCAGTGGGTGAGGATGCCGACCCCGCCGACCTCGATCACCGCGCCGTAGGGGGTGATCGCCGTCACCTGCCCGGCCACGGACGCGATCACAGCGCCACGTCCTTCCCTATCGTACGGCCCTCTGCCATACGGCTCAGGGACGTGCGGTCCTCTGCCGCGCGGCCCTCTGCCATACGACTCAGGGACGTGCGGTCCTCTGTCGTGCGGCTCTGGGCCGTGGGGCCCTGTGTCGTACGGGGGGCCCGGGCTGTGCGGCTCTGGGCTCTGACCACGGCCTCGGCCAGCTTGTGCTGGGCGCCGCCGCGCCACACGTGGCAGATGGCCAGGGCGAGCGCGTCGGCGGCGTCGGCGGGCTTGGGCATCTCGCTGAGCCGCAGGAGGCGGGTCACCATGGCGCCGATCTGCTTCTTGTCGGCGGTGCCGCTGCCGGTGATGGCGGCCTTGACCTCGGACGGGGTGTGGAGCGCGACCGGCAGACCGCGCCTGGCCGCGCACAGGACCGCGATGCCCGCCGCCTGGGCGGTGCCCATGACCGTGCGGACGTTGTGCTGGCTGAACACCCGCTCGACCGCCACCGCGTCGGGACGCACGTCGTCGAGCCACTGCTCGATGCCGGCCTCGATGCCGACCAGCCGGGTGCCCAGCTCCTCGTCGGCGCCGGTGCGCACCACGCCGACGGCCACCAAGGACAGCGGCGCGCCCGGCCGCCCCTCGACCGCGCCAAGGCCGCACCGGGTCAGCCCCGGATCGACGCCCATCACCCGCACCGGCCTGCCTCCCCGCGCCGCCGAACATCTGTTCGGCACGAGACTCTACCCCGGCTGACGTGCCCGCGCATCGGGAAACGCCCGCGAGCATGGGCCATCCGCCGGGAACACCCGCGACCGTGCGCCGGCCCTCCGGAACGCCCGCGACCGTAGGACCGCCGGAGAGCGGACGTGGCTGGGGCGGTCAGAAGTAGTCCAGCATGTACGGCTTGGCGGCGAAGACGGTGTCCAGCAGCTCGTCGTAGCGTTCGTGCCCGGACATGAGGCCGCCGCGCCGCAGCGTGGCCGCCGGGATCCCCGCGTACAGGGCGGACAGGCCGTTGATCGACAGCACCGCCCCGGACTCCCCCGGGTCCCCGAGCGGCGTGGCGGCTCCGGCGCCGCCGGAGAACTCCAGCCGCCAGCGCCCCGTGTTGCCCGCCCGCAGCCGGTCGGTCACCTCGACGACCGCCTCACCCGCGACGGCGGCCGGGTATCCCCTGCGCTCCACGGCCGCCGCCACGTCGAGGACGCGGAACATCCACCGCACCTGCTTGATGTGCTCCGTGGACCGCTCACGCAGCAGCCACAGCACCGGATCGTCGGGCGCGACGTTGGCGGTGACGTGCTCGGCCATCGACGACGCGCTGCCCACCAGCGACCACAGCGCCCTGGCGGTCTCCTCGGACTCGGCGACGAGGTTGTCGACCTCGATGTCCGGGCCGGCCCAGCGGTAGACGACGTAGCCGTCCGGCGCCAGATAGAGGAAGTCGTCCTCCCGGCCGAGCCACAGCGCCCAGGTGCGCTCGTCCCATGAGACGGGGCCGGAGGCGCGCGCGGCGCCGTGTGCCCGCCGCAGCACCGAGACCACCTCGGCCGCGTCGCCGGGACCCATCCTGCGCAGCTCGACCCGGCCGCTCGGCGGGATCGTCCGCAGCGCCTCGGCCGGGAGCGTGACGCGGTGCTGCGCCCCCGCGTGCTCGTAGCCGGCCGAGCGGTAGAGCGGCGTGGTGGCCGGATAGAGCGCGGACACGGCGTCGCCGAACGCCACGGCCCGCTCCACGGTGGCCTGCATGAGCCGGCCGCCGACGCCCTTGCCGCGATCCTCCGGGCTGACGGTGACGGCCGCGACCCCGGCCAAGGGCTGCGGCTTGCCGTGCCACCACTGGGTGAACGGGCGCAGCCGCGAGGTCGCGACCAGCCTGGGCCCGTCGAACATGCCCAGGTAGCGGCCCTCGGCCAGCGCGGGCAGCGCCGCCTGGCGCCAGCGCTCCCGCTCGGCGGCAGGGACCAGGCCGAAGGAGCGCTGGCGGAGGTCGAGGACGGCGTCAAGGTCGTCGGAGGTCACATCACGGATGTCCACGGTCCCACAATTTACGCAGGTGAGGCGTCCGTCCGCGAACGGCCCACGGTGATGGCGAGCCGGTCGAGGTAGAGCAGTTGCGCGGCGACGATCCCGATCAGGGCGACCGCGACCACGGCCAGCGGCGTGGCCAGGCCGACGTCGGGCGGGGCCGAGGTGTAGCCGCTGGTCCGGGTGAGCAGCTCGACCGGCGCGGTGGCCAGGCCGGGGTCCTGGGCGACCAGCAGGGGCCACAGGAGTTCCTGGCCGTTCACGAGCGTGACGGCCAGGACGAGGATGCCGGCCATGGGGAGTGAGGGCAGGACCACGCCGCTCAGGAAGTCCTTGCCGGCACGCGCGGCCAGCCCCTTGCACAGCAGCGTCAGGATCAGCAGGGCGGGCACGCTGACCAGCACCGGCTGGACGAGGGCGATGAAGGAGTCGATCAGGCTCATGCCGCGGATGGTGCGCCAGTCGGCCAGGCTCAGCGGGCCCATCCCGACGAACAGCCAGGGGGCGAACACCAGCAGCAGCCACTCGCTCCTGCGGCCCAGCGGCCGCAGCCCGCCGATGCCGAGGGCCCCGAGGTAGGCGACGCCCACCGACACCAGCGCGCCGATCAGGGCGGGCGCCCAGGTGTTGAGGACCGTGCGCCACCCGGACGGGGCCGCGGATCCCGGCTGGGTGGGCGCCAGCAGCGCCGACAGCCACGGCCAGGTCAAGGCGAGCCCGACGGCGGCGACGACCACCAGCGCCACCACGCCGACGATCACCTTGGCCCCGGAGCCGGCGCGTACGACGGCCTGATCCGGGGTCGCCCCGCGGGGTTCGACCGTGATGCGCATGCCGCTCGCCGCCGCCACGCAGACCGCGCCGATCCCCAGGACGCCCAGGACCAGCCCCATGACGGTCGCCACCGCGGCGCCCAGCCCGACCCTGCCCACCATGAAGCTGTAGGTGTACTGGACGAGGCTCAGCGTCTGCGTGGACCCGTTGGGGCCGCCGTGCGTCATGGTCAGCCCGATCGCGAACGTCTGCAGCCCGGCGGCGACCATCGCCAGGGCGACGAGCCCGCCCACGGCCAGCATGGCCGGTGAGACCGTGCCGCCGCGCAGCGCGGGCAGGAACGCCATCGTCGCCAGCGCGCAGACCACGCCGAAGGTGGCGGCGGCCAGGATGAGCTGGAGCGTTCCCGGAGCCGTGGCGGGGTCGCGCAGGCCCTCGGCCATCGTGGCCAGGCCGGACGCGTCGGGCATCAGCCCGCGCATCCAGGAGACCGCTACGGCCACCGGCGAGAACGCCACCATGGCGAGGGACAGCACGATCCGCCCGGCGCGCCTCGGCCAGGCGCCCGACCAGTCGAGCGCCAGCGCGAGCAGCGGTCCCACCACCACGGCCACCAGCAGCGGGATGACCGTTATGGACAGCGTGAAGACCAGTGCCTTCCAGAACGCCCCTTGACCCAGCACCTGGCCGTAGTTGGCCAGTCCCACGAAGACGCTCGGGCCGGTGAGCCCGGCCGACTGGAGGCTGAGCAGGATCGTCTGGACGGTGGGCAGGAGCAAGGTGATCAACGTGCCCAGCAGGGCCGGCAGCAGGAGCAGCCATCCGAGGGCCGGAGACGCGAAAGCGGGCGAGATGTCGGTAGAGGTACGGGGGGAGGTCACGACGCCCGACCTTACAGCGGACTCAGATCAGGCGTGCGCCATCACGCTTCCAGCTTCTCCATGACCTCGTCGGAGACGTCGAAGTTGGCGAAGACGTTCTGCACGTCGTCGCTGTCCTCGAGCGCGTCGATGAGGCGGAACACCTTCTTGGCGCCGTCCTCGTCGAGCGGCACGCTCATCGTGGGCAGGAAGCTCGACTCGGCGGAGTCGTAGTCGATGCCGGCCTCCTGGAGCGCCTTGCGCACCGGGACCAGGTCGCCGGCCTCGGAGACGACCTCGAAGGAGTCGCCCAGGTCGTTGACCTCCTCGGCGCCCACCTCCAGCACCGCCGTCAGCACGTCGTCCTCGTCGAGCCCCTGCTTGGGCACGAGCACGACGCCCTTGCGGTTGAACATGTAGGACACCGAGCCGGGGTCGGCCAGCGAGCCGCCGTTGCGGGTGAGCGCGACGCGCACCTCGGAGGCCGCGCGGTTGCGGTTGTCGGTGAGGCACTCGATGAGCACCGCGACGCCGCCGGGGGCGTAGCCCTCGTACATGATGGTCTGCCAGTCGGCGCCGCCCGCCTCCAGGCCGCCGCCGCGCTTACGGGCCCGTTCGATGTTGTCGTTGGGCACCGAGTTCTTCTTGGCCTTGAAGATGGCGTCGAAGAGCGTCGGGTTGGCGTCCGGATCGGGGCCGCCGGTCCTGGCCGCCACCTCGATGTTCTTGATGAGCTTCGCGAACAGCTTGCCGCGCTTGGCGTCGAGCGCGGCCTTCTTGTGCTTCGTCGTCGCCCATTTGGAGTGGCCGGACATTACCTAGAGCTCCCTCAGCATGTCTACGAAGTATCGGTGCACGCGCGTGTCACCCGTCAGCTCAGGGTGGAACGAGGTCGCGAGCAGCGGTCCTTGGCGGACCGCGACGATCCTATCCCCAGGCTCGGCGATGCCCAGCACTTCGACGTCCGTGCCGACCGATTCGACCCATGGGGCGCGGATGAAGATGGCGTGCACCCGCTCGCCGGCGAAGTCCAGATCGGACTCGAAGGAGTCGATCTGGCGGCCGAAGGCGTTGCGCCTGACGACCATGTCGATGCCGCCGATGGTCTGCTGTCCCTCGGCGCCGTCCTCGATGCGGTCGGCCAGCATGATCATGCCGGCGCAGGAGCCGTAGGCGGGCATGCCGTCCTTGATCCGCATCCGCAGGGGTTCGAGCAGGTCGAAGGTGTCGGCGAGCTTCCACATCGTGGTCGATTCGCCCCCGGGGATGACCAGGCCGTCGACCGTGTCCAGCTCGGCGGGCCGGCGTACGGCGATGGCCGACGCGCCGGCCTCCTGGAGCATGCGCACGTGCTCGCGCACGCTCCCTTGGAGAGCGAGTACACCGATCGTGGGCACGGTGATCCTTCCGTCCGGCTTACGGGTTTCGGACAATTCAACACCAGGACGGCCTGGGATCTTCCTAGGGGTGGGCGATCACGCCGCCGCGGCGGCCTCCTGGGCCACGACGTCCACGCGGGACAGGGCGCTCAGGTGGTGGCGCCGGGCGTACAGGATGGCCATGCCGATCAGGCAGCACAGGGCGCCGAGCGCGTACGGGATCGGGGCGCCGAGTTCCTCGCCCAGCTTGGTGGCGATGAAGGGGGCGAGGGCGCCGCCCATCCAGCGGACGAAGTTGTAACCGGCGGAGGCGACGGGCCGGGGCGCGTCGGAGACCTCCATGGCCGACTCGGTGAAGACGGTGTTGTTCAGGCCGATCGGGATGCCGGACAGGATCGTGCAGACGATGATCCCGGCGTGCCCCGACACGGCGATGCCGACCTGGAGGACGGCCAGCACGGCCAGCGCCAGGTGCAGGACGTTCACCGAGCCGATCCGGCGCTGCAGCGGCGGCGCGCCGAACACCGAGGCCAGCGCCACGCACACGCCCCAGCCGAAGAACACCGCGCCGATGCCGTAGGCGGTCATGTGCAGGATGAACGGGGTGAAGGCGAGGATCGTGAAGAAGGCGAAGTTGTAGAACAGCGCGGTGAAGGCCGTGGTGGACAGGCCCCCATGCGTCAGGGCCCGCAGGGGCGCGCTCAGCTTGGTCCTGACGGCGGGTTTGGGCGTCGCCTCCAGCAGCGTGGCGATCAGCACGAAACCGGCGGCCATCAGCGTGGCGGTGCCGAAGAAGGGGGCTCGCCAGTTCCAGTCGCCGAGCAGGGCGCCGGCCAGCGGACCGGCCGAGATGCCCAGGCCGAGCGCGGCCTCGTACAGGATGATGGCCGCGGCGCCGCCGCCGCTGGCCGCGCCGACGATGACGGCGAGCGCGGTGGCCACGAACAGCGCGTTGCCCAGGCCCCAGCCGGCGCGGAAGCCGACGAGTTCGGCGACGCTGCTGGAGGTGCCCGCGAGCGCGGCGAAGACGATGACCAGCGAGAGCCCGGCCAGCAGGGTGCGCTTGCCGCCGATGCGGCTGGAGACCCAGCCGGTCAGCAGCATGGCGACGGCGGTCACCAGGAAGTAGCTGGTGAACAGCAGCGACACCTGGCTGGGCGTGGCCTTCAGACCTTGGGCGATGGACGGCAGGATGGGGTCGACGAGACCGATGCCCATGAAGGCGACCACCGCGGCGAAGGCGGTGGCCCAGACGGACATCGGCTGACGAAGGATTCCGCCACCGGACTGCATAGTGCTCCTCTCATGTGCGGCCGAGCTTCGCCAACGTGGGCAAGGCGACCGCCAGGGCGGCTCGCTCGTCATCGCTGAGCGCCGCCAGTTCCCGGCTGAGGTGGGCGATCCTGGCCTGGCGTACGGCCCGCAGCCGGACGCGGCCCTCGTCGGTGAGCTCGACCGTCCTGACGCGGGCGTCGGCCGGGTCGGTGCCTCTGGCCACCAGCCCCGCCTCTTCCAGGCGGTTGATCTGCACGGACATGGTGGGCAGTTGTACGGCGTGCTCCTCGGCCAGCTCGGTCATCCGGCGGGGGCCGGGCTCCAGGGAGCCGAGGACGGCGTACTGCTGGCTGGTGACCGGCTGGCCCGCCACCGTGCGCCTGAGCAGCAGCACCAGGTGGCGGAGCACCGCGGAGACCTGTTCGGCCAGCTCGGTGGGATCGTCCCTCATGATACTTAGCTTAACTAACTTAGCCTGGCTAATATTCCAGGCGCGAAAAAGGCGGCGCCCTGTCGGACGCCGCCTCGCCGGGATTTACGGGCGTTCGGTCTCCAGGCGGACGGTCTCGTCCACCGTGACGCGCCGCGCGAGCACGGACGGGTCGAGCGGGCGCAGGTACGTCTGCTGCACGCCGGGGACGCGGTCCTCGACCACGAACGTCGCCCTCGTGTACGCCTCCGCGCCAGGTTCCCGCAGGTGGGGCACCACCTTGAAGTCCGCGGTGAGCGCGTCGCGCTCGATCTTCGTCAGCACGTAGCCGCGCTGGTTGTTGTAGAACTTCAGGTGCGGGTTGATGGCCAGGAACGGGTGCGTGGCCGGGTCGGAGTCGGCGCCGTCGCCACCGGTGGAGATCGAGCTGGCCACCAGTTCGGAGCCCACGCTCGGGCCGGTCGGGTCGTCGTAGTTCAGCTTCAGGTCGCTGGCCCAGTGCGCGTGCACGTCACCGGTCAGCACGACGGGGTTGCGGACCTTGGCGTCGACCCAGCCCTGCGTGATCCGCTGGCGGGAGGCGACGTACCCGTCCCAGGCGTCCATGCTGGTCACCTTGGCCGGGCCGGCGTTGTTGTCGCGCTGGGCGAAGAAGACCTGCTGGCCGATGATGTCCCACTGCGCCCGCGACTTGTGGAAGCCGTCGACCAGCCACTCCTCCTGCGCCGCGCCGGTGATCGACCTCGCCGGGTCCACCGCGGCCGGGCAGTCCTTGTAGCCGTCGCCGCAGCCCTGGTCGTCGCGGTACTGGCGGGTGTCGAGCATGTGGAAGCTGGCCATCCGCCCCCAGCGCACGCGCCGGTAGAGCTGCATGTCGATGCCGCGCGGGATGGAGGTGCGGCGCAGCGGCATGTTCTCGTAGTAGGCCCGGAAGGCGGCCTCTCGGCGCTGCAGGAAGGTCGGCTGGTCCTCGGCGTGCTCCGGGACCTCGTCGGCCCAGTTGTTGTCCACCTCGTGGTCGTCGAAGACGACGAGCCAGGGGGCGGCGGCGTGGGCGGCCTGAAGGTCGGGGTCGGCCTTGTACTGGGCGTGGCGTTGGCGGTAGTTGGCCAGCGTGACGGTCTCGGGGCCCTCGTGGTTCCGTACGTTGCCGCCAGGGATGTTGTAGGTGTTCTTGGTGTATTCGTACTGGTAGTCGCCCAGGTGCAGGATGAGGTCCGGGTGCTCCTCGGCCAGCCTCCGGTAGGAGGTGAAGTAGCCGTGCTCGTACTGGGCGCAGGAGACGAAGGCCATCGACAGGGCGCCGCCGTACGACAGCGGGTGCGGGGCGGTCCTGGCCCGGCCGACGGGCGAGACGTAGGGGCCGACGCGGAAGCGGTACCAGTACTCACGGTCGGAGCCGAGACTGTCGACCTCGATGTGCACGCTGTGGCCCCATTCGGGGGCGGCCACGGTGACGCCGCTGCGGACCACGCGGCGGCAGCGCTCGTCGGAGTAGATCTGCCACAGCACCGGGAACGGCCGCTGCGGCATGCCGCCGAAACCGTCCTCGGCCAGCGGCTGCTGGGCCAGCCGGGTCCACAGCACGAAGCCCTCGTGGTCGGGGTCGCCGCTCGCGACGCCGAGCGTGAACGGGTCGGTGGTCAGGCCCCGCGAGGCCAGGCTCTGGGCGGTCTCGGCGGCGGGGTCCGGGGTGGGGTCGGCGTGGGCGGCGGTGGCCGGGAGAGCCGCGGCGGCACCCGCGGTTAACCCGGCCACGAGGAAGTGCCGGCGGTTGAGCTTGGACACGGGGCGCTCCTGGGACGATCAATGGGAGGGGGCGTCCCGTAGCCTGACTCAGAATCGTGACGCCCGGGTGAACACCACCTAACACGAAAAAGGCGACATCCTTCGCGGATATCGCCCTCTTCGGAAATTTCCGTCGTCGTGGCGGTGTGCCCGGCGTACTAGATCATTTCATCCCGAGTCATGCGTGACCTGCGGCGACACGCCGCACAGCAGGCCGATGTCACCAACCGCGCTCGGCGAGGCGGTGCGGCTGGGGGATGTCGTCGACGTTGATGCCGACCATCGCCTCGCCCAGCCCGCGCGAGACCTTGGCGATCACGTCGGGGTCGTCGTAGAACGTGGTGGCCTTGACGATGGCCGCGGCGCGCTTGGCCGGGTCGCCGGACTTGAAGATGCCGGAGCCGACGAACACGCCCTCGGCGCCGAGCTGCATCATCATCGCCGCGTCGGCCGGGGTGGCGATGCCGCCCGCGGTGAACAGCACGACGGGCAGCTTGCCGGTGCGGGCCACCTCGGCGACCAGCTCGTACGGCGCCTGCAGCTCCTTGGCCGCGACGTAGAGCTCGTCCTCGGGCAGCGAGCTGAGCCGCTTGAGCTCGCCGCGGATCGTCCGCATGTGGGTGACCGCGTTGGAGACATCGCCGGTGCCGGCCTCACCCTTGGAGCGGATCATGGCCGCGCCCTCGGTGATGCGGCGCAGGGCCTCGCCCAGGTTCGTCGCGCCGCACACGAAGGGCACGGTGAACTGCCACTTGTCGATGTGGTTGGCGTAGTCGGCCGGGGTCAGCACCTCGGACTCGTCGACGTAGTCGACGCCCAGGGCCTGCAGCACGCGGGCCTCGGTGAAGTGGCCGATGCGGGCCTTGGCCATGACCGGGATCGACACGGCGGCGATGATGCCGTCGATCATGTCGGGATCGCTCATCCGGGACACGCCGCCCTGCGCGCGGATGTCGGCGGGCACGCGCTCCAGGGCCATCACGGCGACGGCGCCGGCGTCTTCGGCGATCTTCGCCTGCTCGGGGGTGACGACGTCCATGATGACGCCGCCCTTGAGCATCTCGGCCATGCCACGCTTGACGCGCGCGGTGCCGGTGACGGGGGTGTTTTCGGGCGTGCTGGACACGACGGTCTTCCTCACAAAAGCGAACGGTAAGTTATCAAACCCATGGTAGGTCCTGAGGGCCTCTCTCCTGACACGCCACCATGTCAGGATTTATCAGCCCTCTTGTACATCTAGGTGCGCATTTCAGGGGATGACAGGCTTGCGACTGGCGAGCGCGACCCAGACCTGGCCGGGCGCGAAGTTCATCGGCTCGCCACTCTCCGTGGTGAAGGTCGTGCCGCTCTCCTCCGACTTCCGCTCCCACTTGGCCTTGTACGCCTTGCCGTCGCGCAGCACCACCGCCGAGCCCCTGCCGACGCTGTGCACCAGGGGCGTGTAGCTCTGGTTCTTGTCGTGGAACTGGGAGCGCTCGGTCTTGGTGTACTGGACGACGATCGTGGGCGCGCCGAGCTGGCCGCCCTCCGCCGCCATGTCCTTCTTGCCGTCCTGCCAGATCATCCACTTCTTGTCCGACTCGGACCAGCCGAAGGTGAAGCGCGCGCCGGGCCACTTGACGCTGTAGGTCTTCTTGTCCACGCCGCCGTCGGCCGGGGCGTCGCCGAAGGTGAAGCCGATGTCCTTGGCCTTGTCGGCACCCGGCGCCCGCGACAGCAGCTTCTTGGTGGTGGCGAACAGGTTGTAGGGGGCGACGCGGCCCGGCTGGCGGAAGAAGGCGCCGGGGTTGCGGGTGTCGCCGACGTCGTACAGCGACGCCTTGGCCATGAACGGCAGCATCAGCGACTGCACGCCCGAGTAGGCGAAGGCGGGCTTGCCGAACTGCGGCACGATGTGCAGGTCGGAGATGCGGGCACTACGTACGGGCCCCACCTTGGCCGGCAGCTTGGAGGAGAAGACCGCCATCAGACGGGTCAGACCGGCCTCGACCTGCTCGATGTAGACGATGTCCGCGCTCTTGAGCCCGAGCTGGGGCTTGCCGGCGGCGGTGTTCTCGATCTTCACGGCGAGCACCGGCTTGGCGGCGCCCTCCATCGGCAGCCCGGTGAACGGGTGGGTCTTGCCGGGCTCGGCCGCGGGCTCCTCGGTCGGGGACGCCGTGGTCGCCTGCGGGGCCTTGCCCGCCGCGGGCTCGTTCGACGAGCAGGCCGCGACCGGCAGCAGAACCGCCGCTCCGGCCAGCGTCACGGTAATCATCCGAGGTAGCCGCACCTGTGTACTCCTCCGCATGGGCCAAGAAACGGAAGAAGCCTACCGGCGCTCTCCAAATCGGGTCATTCAGTTGCCATAGTCGCCGGTGGATTGTCATCTATTTCGAAGAATTGGGGGTATTCGGTATGTCCGGCCAGGCGAAGGACTCTGGCGAGCCAGCGCCGCTGGGCCGTACGCGTGACACCCACGGCGCTGTTGTAGAAACGGCGCGAATAGACGACCTTGGCCACGGCCGCGCCGAGCTCTTCGAGCAGCGCCTGGCCGCCGGGCGACTCCGACAGCTTCTCGGTGAAGCGCTCTTGCTCGACCACGGCGCGCAGCGCGCCTGACAAGTCGCTCTCGGCGTGCTCGCGATCGTCCGGCCCGGCCATCCTGGCCTCGTGCGCCGCCGCGGCCAGCACCAGCGAGGTCGCCGGATCGAGCAGCCGGGAGCCGGCCAGCTCCAGCACCACGGCCCGGCGCCGCATGAGCGCGGCGTCGAGCGCCTCGCGGGCCAGCTCCAGCCGGATGTGCAACCGGTCGAGGCGACCGGCCCGCCAGGAGATGTAGACGGCCGTGAGCACCACGACGATGCCCGCGATCAGCACGATCATGGTCGAGGTCACAGCTCATCCCCCACGTCGCTGACCGAGGTCACAGGTCTTCCTCCACGCCGCTGACCGTGGTCACAGGTCTTCCTCCACGCCGCTGACCGTGGTCACAGGTCTTCCTCCACGCCGCCCGCGCCGCTGGCCGTCACCGTCTCGTAGACCCGGACCACGTCACGGGCGACCGTCGACCAGTCGTACTTGCCGACCGCTACCAGCGCCTCCTCGGCCAGCTTGGCGCGCCGCTCGGGGGCGTCGAGCAGCGCCGCCGCCTCGCGGGCCAGCGAGGCCGGGTCGCCGTTGGCGAACAGCGCGCCCGCCTGACCCTCGCCCAGCACCTTGCGGAAGGCCGGGATGTCGCTGGCCAGCACGGTCGCGCCGGAGGCCATGGCCTCGGCCAGCACGATGCCGAAGCTCTCGCCCCGGGTGTTGGGCGCGCAGAACACATCGACCGAGTGGTAGGCGCGGATCTTGTCGGCCTCGCTGACCATGCCGAGCACGGTGACCCGGTCGTGCAGCTCCTTGGGCACCCGGTCGTAGACGTCCTTGGCGTCACCCGGCCCGGCGATCAGGAGCTTGAGCTCCGGACGTTCGGCCGCCAGCGGCTTGAAGGCGTCCAGCAGGATCGGCAGGCCCTTGCGCTCCTCGTCCATCCGGCCGAGGAAGCCGAGCGTGGCGCCGTCGGGCCCCCAGCCGTCGAGCGGTTCGGCGTGGGCGTAGCGGCTGACGGTCACCCCGTTGGGGATCAGCACGGTGTCGCCGCCGAACTGCTCGACCAGGCTCTTTCGGGCCGCGTCGGAGACCGCGATGCGCCCGCTGAGCTTCTCCAGCGCGCTGCGCAGCAGCGGCTCGGCCACCGCGATGGCCCGCGAGCGCGTCCAGGAGGCGTGGAAGGTGGCCACGATCGGGCCCTTGGCCGCCCAGCAGGCCAGCACGCCCAGGCTCGGCACCAGCGGCTCGTGGATGTGCAGCACGTCGAAGCGGCCGTCGCGCACCCAGCGCCGCACCCGGGCCGCCGAGATGAAGCCGAACGACATCCTGGCCACCGACCCGTTGTAGGGCACCGGGATGGCCCGGCCCGCGCCCGTCACGTAAGGAGGCAGCTCCTCGTCGTCGGCGGCCGGCGCGATGACCGAGACCTCGTGATCCTGTGCGATGAGCGCCTGGGCCAGGTCGTCGATGTGCTGTTTGACCCCGCCGGGCATGTCCCACGAATAGGGACAGACGATGCCCACCTTCATCTCGCCAGGTCCTCCAGCCAGAGCCGCTGCAGCATGTGCCAGTCCTCCGGGTGCTCGGCGATGCCCTTCTCGAAGACGTCCGTCAGCCGCTGCGCCACGATGGCGACCTTCTCCTGCCTGGTGCCCTCCTCGGGCACGGGGATCTCCTCGTGGATGTCGATCCCCCAGTCGTCGCCGTGGAAGTAGACGGTGGCGGGCAGCAGCGCCGCGCCCGTCTGGACGGCCAGCAGCGGCGGGCCCGCGGGCACCTTGGTGGCCGAGCCGAAGAAGCGCACCTCGATGCCGCTCTTGGTCAGGTCGCGCTCGGCGGGCAGGCAGACGACGCCGCCCCGGCGTACGCGCGTGGCCAGTGTCCCGAAGTTGTGGCCGTCACCGCCCGTGAGCGGCAGCACCTCCATGCCCAGACCCTCGCGGAAGGCGACATAGCGGCGGAACAGCGACTCGGGCTTGAGCCGCTCCGCGACGGTCGCGAACGGGTGGCCCACGCCCACCAGCCACGCGCCGGCCTGGTCCCAGTTGCCCATGTGCGGCAGCGCCAGCACCACCCCGCGCCCGGCGGCCACGGTGTCGTGGATGTGCTCGGCGCCGGTCACGTGCGTGCGGCGGACGATCTCCTCGCGGCGCATCGACGGCAGCCGGAACACCTCGTGGAAGTAGCGGAAGTAGGAGCGCATGCCGGCCCGGCTCAGCTCGCGCAGCTCAACGCTGCCGGGATCGAGCCCCGTCACCCTGGCCAGGTTGGACTCCAGGCGGCGCACCGACCTGCCACGCTTGCGCCACACCCGGTCGGCCAGCAGCCGGAACGCCCCCGCGGTCGCACGCTGGGGCAGCAGCGGGACGAGCTTCCAGCCGGCCGCGAACCCCGCGGCGACGACCCGATCGGTGACCGAGATCTTCTGGCTCATCGCTCCCTCGTCTGCCGCGTCTGTGAGTGGACGTGGACCACCCGCTGCACCACCGTGACCGCGCTGGCCAGCGCCAGCAGCCACATCCCCGCGGGCAGGACGTACGGTACGCCGAGCCCGGCGAAGAAGGTGGCCACCAGCGCGACGACCAGCCGCTCCGGCCGCTCGGCCAGCCCCACGTCACAGGTGAGCCCGAGGCCCTCCGCCCTGGCCTTGGCGTAGGACACCAGCGTCCCGGCGACCAGGCAGGCCAGCGTCACCGCGGCCATCAGCGCGTCGTCCTTCGAGATGAAGTAAAGAATCAGCCCGGAAAATATGGCCGCGTCGGCCACCCTGTCGAGGGTGGAGTCGAGGAAGGCCCCCCAGGTGCTGCCGCCCTTGCCGCCGAGCCGGGCCACCAGGCCGTCGAGCAGGTCGAACAGCACGAACACCGTGATCAGCAGGGCGCCCCAGGACAGCTGGCCCAGCGGGAAGAAGAGCAGGGCGCAGACGACGGTGCCGATCGTGCCGATCGCCGTGACGACGTTCGGTCCGATCCCGCGGGCGGCCAGAGCCCTGCCCAGCGGGGTGAGTATCCGGGTCATGGCCGGGCGCAGGAGTTTCAGCATCGCGGTCTGATCGTAGGCCATTTACGAGCCGACGACTTTCTTTGCCCCACCCCCCTTGTGATATCCGCCACAGGGGTATTTGGTGAACACACCGCGTCCATGCGGTTTCTGTCCCCTCGCTCGGGCGCGGCGTTGGCACGTCAACCGACGACGCGGGAGGCGAATGTGGCAGAAAAGAACCCTGGTCATGCCATGGGAGCCGCGGGCAGGGCACCAGCGGCCGACAGGGCGGATGCGATACGCAATGTCGTGCTGGTCGGCCATTCAGGGGCGGGTAAGACGACCCTCGTGGAGCAGCTGCTGGCCGCGACGGGCACCGTTCAGCGGGCCGGCCGGGTGGAGGACGGCAACACTGTCAGCGACTTCGACGAGGTGGAGGTACGTCAGCAGCGCTCGGTGAACCTGTCACTGGCGCCGCTGGTGCACAACAGCATCAAGATCAATCTTCTGGACACCCCCGGTTACGCCGACTTCGTGGGCGACCTGCGCGCCGGACTGCGCGCGGCCGACGCCGCCCTGTTCGTCGTGTCGGCCTCGGAGGGCATCGACGGGCTGACCCAGATGCTGTGGGAGGAGTGCAGCCAGGTCGGCATGCCCAGAGCCGTCGTGATCACCAAGATCGACCACCAGCGGGCCGACTTCGACGAGGTCCTCGCCACCTGCCAGGACGTCTTCGGCGACGGCGTGGCCCCCCTCTACCTGCCGGTGATCACCAACGGGCACGTGAACGGCCTGATCGGCCTGCTGTCGCAGAAGTTCTACAACTACGCCACGGGCACGCGCACCGAGAAGGACCCGGGCGCCGAGTACGAGTCGCAGATCGAGGAGCACCGCGGCGTCCTGATCGAGGGCATCATCCAGGAGAGCGAAGACGAGTCGCTCATGGAGCGCTACCTGGAGGGCGAGCCGATCGACACCAAGGTCCTCATCGAGGACCTCGAGAAGGCCGTCGCCCGGGGCAGCTTCTTCCCCGTGCTGTGCAGCGGCATCGGCGTGGGCGCCCAAGAGGTGCTCGAACTCATGACGCAGGGCTTCCCCTCCCCGCTCGAACACCCGATGCCGGAGATCACCTCCCTCGACGGCAAGCCCGTCCAGGGCATCACCTGCGACCCCGACGGCCCGCTGGTCGCCGAGGTCGTCAAGACCACCAGCGACCCGTACGTAGGCCGCATCAGCCTGGTACGCGTCTTCTCCGGCTCCCTGCGCCCCGACATGACCGTGCACGTGTCAGGGCACGGCCTGGCCGAGCGCGGGCACGAGGACCACGATGTGGACGAGCGCATCGGGACCCTCACCTGCCCGCTGGGCAAGCAGCAGCGCGGCGCGCCGAAGGGGGTGGCGGGCGACATCATCGCGGTGGCCAAGCTCTCCCGGGCCGAGACCGGCGACACGCTGTCGGAGGTGGACAGGCCCCTGCTCATGACGGCGTGGGAGACGCCCGAGCCGCTGCTCCCGGTCGCCATCCAGGCCAAGTCCAAGGCCGACGAGGACAAGCTGTCGCAGGCGCTGGGCCGCCTGGTGGCCGAGGACCCGACGCTCCGGCTGGAGAACAACGCCGAGACCCGGCAGCTCGTGCTCTGGTGCATGGGCGAGGCCCACACCGACGTGCTCCTCGACCGGCTGTCCAAACGGCACGGCGTCGAGGTCGAGCGCATCGACCTGCGGGTGCCGCTGCGCGAGACGTTCGGCGGCAAGTGCCAGGCGATGGGCCGCAACGTCAAGCAGACGGGTGGCCACGGCCAGTTCGCGATCTGCCATCTGGAAGTGGAGCCCCTGCCGTCCGGCGGCGGGTTCGAGTTCGTGGACAAGATCGTCGGCGGTGTGGTGCCCCGGCAGTTCATCCCGTCGGTCGAGAAGGGCGTACGCGCGCAGATGGAGCGGGGCGTCGTCGCCGGCTACCCGATGGTGGACGTGCGCGTCACGCTGTACGACGGCAAGGCGCACTCGGTCGACTCCTCCGACATGGCCTTCCAGATCGCCGGGCAACTGGCGCTCAAGGAGGCCGCGTCCAAGGTGCCGACGCTGCTGCTGGAGCCGGTCGACGAGCTGTCGGTGCTGGTGGCCGACGACTACGTGGGCTCGGTGATGTCGGACCTGTCGTCGCGGCGCGGCCGGGTGCTCGGCACCGAGCCGGTGGGCACCGGACGCACCCTGGTCAAGGCCGAGGTGCCCGAGCTGGAGATCACCCGCTACGCCATCGACCTGCGGTCCATGTCGCATGGCACCGGGACCTTCCAGCGCGCGTTCCTGCGCTACGAGCCGCTGCCGACGCACGTGGCGGAGAAGGTCGCCGTCACGGACTGACGTACGGGACCGAGGCCGGGAGGGGCGCCGTCCCTCCCGGCACATCCATTACTCTGGCCACTCGAACATCACGAAACGATTTCTTTTTTCCGGCCTGCGCACGTCGGAGCCAATGCCAGACTGGAACATCATGCGAACCGGACGCCCTCTCATCGCCGCTGCCGCCCTCGCCACCGTCACCGTCGGCGCCGCCTACCTCTTCGGACCGGGAGCCAAGCAGACGCCCGCGGTGACCGCCGCCACCTCCGCGAAGAAGACGGCGGCCGAAACGCGGGACGGGGCCGCCTGCACCGCCGACGTCCGCTACCCCAAGCGCCAGCTGCGCGGCATCTGGATCGCCACGGTCAAGAACATCGACTGGCCCTCGCGCACCGGCCTGTCCGTCGCCAAGCAGCAGGCCGACTACCTCAAGATTCTGGACGCGGCGGTCAAACGCCGCTTCAACGCGGTGTTCGTACAGGTGCGGCCGGCCTCCGACGCGCTCTACAAGTCCTCGATCGAGCCGTGGACGCAGTATCTGACCGGCACCGCCGGAAAGGACCCGGGCTGGGACCCGCTGCCGTTCCTCATCGCCGAGGCGCACAAGCGCGGCCTGGAGTTCCACGCCTGGTTCAACCCCTATCGCGCCTCCTACGACGGCGACGTGGCCGAACTGCCCGCCAACCACCCGGCCCGCCAGCACCCGGGCTGGACCGTCAAGTACGACGGGCGCCTCTACTACAACCCCGGTCTGCCGGCGGTCCGCGAACACGTCACCAAGGTCGTCACCGACGTGACGCGGCGCTACGACATCGACGGGGTGCACTTCGACGACTACTTCTACCCGTATCCGGGCGAGGGCGGCACGTTCAACGACGCGGCCGCCTTTACAAAGTATGGCAAGGGCAAGAACCTCGCCGACTGGCGGCGGGACAACGTCGACAAGCTGATCGCCCAGGTCGACGAGGCCGTGCACGCGACCAAAAAGTACGTCAAGTTCGGCGTCAGCCCGTTCGGCATCTGGCGCAACAAGGCGGAGGATCCCACGGGCTCCAAGACCTCCGGCATGTCGGCCTATGACTCGATTTATGCGGATGCGCGGCACTGGATCAAGGCGGGCACAGTCGACTACGTGATGCCGCAGCTCTACTGGTCGCGCGGCTTCAAGGCGGCCGACTACCGGGCCCTGGCGCCCTGGTGGGCCAACGAGGTCAAGGGCACCGACGTCGACCTCTACATCGGCCAGGCCCTCTACCGGGTGGGCACCAGGGACGACAAGGCGTGGACCAAGCCGGGCGAGCTGTCCGCCCACCTGACGCTCAACCGCGAATACCGGCAGATCGGCGGCGACGTCTACTTCAGCGCCGCACAGCTGCTCAGCAACCCCCTGGGCGCCGTCGACCGCCTGGCCAAGGAGCACTACAGCCGCCCGGCGCTGCTACCGCTCATCAAGGACCGCGGTGGCGAGGCTCCGGCCAAACCCGCGGCGGTCAAGGCGGCCGGCCAGGTCATCTCGTGGAACGCGAGCCAGGGCGCCCGCTCGTACGCGGTCTACGAGGTCCCAAAGTCGGGCCAGGACTGCCAGTCCGTGGACGCCCGCAACCTGGTGGCCGTGGTCACCACACCCACCTTCACCGCCGGCGCGCCGGGCACCTACCTGGTGACCTCCCTCGACCGCCTGCAGAACGAGAGCAAGCCCGCCAAGGTGACGGTCGCCCCGGCTTGAGAGGCTGGAGCTGTGAACGGTCTCGCCACCCACAGCGAGGTGAGACGATGCTGCGGACGGTAGCCGTAGATCGTAGGGGGACATTCCCGTGAGGCGCGTGCTGGTCGTGATGGCGGTTCTCCTGTTCGTCGGGGGGTTCGCCCAGGCGGGGCAGGCCGAGGACGGTGGTGGGCGGGTCGCGCTCATCGGTGTGCCGGGGCTCCACTGGAACGACATCACCCCGAACGACACGCCCAATCTGTGGCGGCTCGCGGGTGCCAGTGCGATCGGATCGCTGTCCGTACGGACTGTGGGCAGTCTGACCTGCCCCTACGACGGGTGGCTCACCGTGTCGGCGGGCACCAGGTCGGCCTCCGGCTACAGCTGCGGCGCGCCACCGGCGCCGGAGGCGAGCGGCCAGGGCGCCGTCATCCCCGACTACCGCTACCTCATCGACGTGGCGGGCCAGCGCAACGCGGGCACGCTCGGCGAGGCGCTGAAGGCCGCGGGCCAGTGCTCGGTCGCGGTCGGCCCCGGCGCCGCGCTGGCGCTGGCCGACCGGAGCGGCGCGGTGTCCCGCTACCTCGCCTCCCCCGATCAGGTCACGGCCGCCGACCTGACGCAGTGCCGGATGGTCGCGGCCGAGGTCGACGACCTCATCCGCCCCTACCTGGCCTCCGGCAAGCTGCCCCGCGTGCCCGACCAGCTCGGCGCCCCCGAGCGCCGGGCCGCGCTGCGGCAGGCCGACGCGAAGGCGGGCGCGCTGCTGTCGGCCCTGCCCGCCGACGCCACCGTCATCCTGGCCGGCCTGTCCGACCACGGCTCCGTACCGCACCTGCGGGTGGCGATGCTGCGCCAGCCCGGCGCGCAGGGCCGCCTGCTCGGCGCCGCCTCCACACACCGCGACGACATCTCGATCCTGCCCGACCTGACCGCCACCGCGCTGACCACGGTCGGCGTGCCGGTGCCCGCCACGGTCGTGGGCGTGCCGCTCCAGGTGAGCACGCAGAGCGCGACGATCGACCGGCTGCGCCGCGCCGACGCCACCGCGCAGACGATCCGCTCGGTCAAGGGCATCTACTTCACGGTCGTCGCCGTGCTGCAGGTCCTGTTCTACCTGATCGCGTTCCTGCTGCTGCGCCGCCGCAAGGGCCTGCCCTGGGTACGCCTGGCCGCGGTCGCCCTGGCCTCGCTGCCCGTCTCCAGCTACCTGGTCAACCTGCTGCCGTGGTCCACCCTGCCGGGCCTGATCGGCGGCGCGCTCGGCTGGACGGCGGCCATCACCCTCCTCGCCTGCGCGGGGCCGTGGCGGCGCAACCCGCTCGGCCCGCTCACGGTCGTGGCGGGCATCACCGCGCTCACGCTCGCCGGCGACCTGCTGACCGGCACGACCCTGCAGCTCAACAGCATCATGGGCTACAGCGCCGAGGTGGGCGCCCGCTACTACGGCCTGGGCAACATCCCGTTCGCGCTGCTGGCCACCGGCACCCTGCTGGCGACCACGACCATCGCCCACCACTTCCCCGGCAAGGTGGGCGTGGCGGCGGTGGCCGTGCTGGGGGCGTTCGCGATGGTGCTCGGCGGCTCGGGCATGGGCAGCGACTTCGGCGGCGTGATCGCGTTCGTCCCGGGCATCGCGGTGACCGCACTGCTCATAGCGGGCAAGCGGGTGTCGATCGTGAAGCTGGGCGCGTTCTGCGTGGCGGGGGCGGTGATCGTGATGACGTTCGCGGTCATCAACTACCTGCAGCCGCCCGACAAGCAGACCCACCTGGGCCGCTTCGTCGGACAGGTGCTCAGCGGCGAGGCCCTCGAGGTCATCCTGCGCAAGCTCAGCGCCATGCTCGCCACGCTGCTCAGCCCCAACCTGATGCCGATCGTGATCGCCGCCACCGCGTTCCTCGTCTACGCGATCCTGCGGCCCGAGCAGGCCTCCGCCGGAGTGGTGCCCGCCGCCTTCACCTACTCCCCCGCGCTGCGCGCCGGGCTGATCGGCACGCTCGTGAGCGGCGTCCTCGGGATGCTGGTCAACGACTCCGGCGCGGCCGTACTGTCGATGGCCCTGGCCCTGGCCATCCCGCTGCTGCTGTCGGCGGGCATCTCCGCGCTGCCGCGGCCGTCAGTCCCAAGCGTCGGCGAGCAGCTCGCGCGTGTCACGAAGTAGCTGCGGCAACACCTTGGTCTGCGCGACGACCGGCATGAAGTTGGTGTCGCCGCCCCACCTCGGCACCACATGCTGGTGCAGGTGGGCGGCGATGCCCGCCCCCGCCACCTGACCGAGGTTCATGCCGACGTTGAACCCCTGGGCCCCGCTCGCCTTGCGCAGCGCGCGCACCGCCCGCTGCGTGAACTCCGCCAGCTCCACCAGCTCGGCGCCATCAAGCAGGTCATAGTCGGGTACGTGCCGATAGGGCACGATCATGAGGTGGCCGGAGTTGTAGGGGTAGAGGTTGAGCACCGCGTACACGACCTCCCCCCTGGCCACGATCAGCCCCTCCTCGTCGCTCATCTTGGGGATGGCGTCGAACGGACACCCGTCGTCGGCGCCCGTCCCGGTCGGCTTGCCCTCGCCCTTGATGTAGGCCATCCGATGCGGGGTCCACAGCCGCTGGAAGTTGTCTGGTGCCCCGGCCCCTGCCTGATCGTGCATATCTAGCAGCATAGGGCCCCAGGTCTTGGGACAAACGGCACAGGCTTCCGGGACAATCCTCAAGACCGCCCAGAGGAGGCCGCGATGACCGACGCATTAGGCGACGACACCACCAACCCGGGCACCACGGGGACGAACAGCACGGGATACGAACCCCCTGCCTACCTCGCCATGGGATATGGCGATACCGGCGCCGGCGCCGGCACCGGCGCTGGCGCTGGCACCACAGAACGAGGCCCCGACCCATACGGTGGCGGCCCGCTCCGCTCCATCGGCCCCAACTCCAGCGTCGACACGGACTCCGGTTCCGGCTGGAGTACCGGCGTGGGCTCCGGCTCGGATTCTGGCTTGGGGTCCAGCTCCGGCTCAGGTTCCGGCTTGGGGCCCAGTTCCGGCTCGGATTCCAGCTCCCGCGCCGGCTCTGGCTTGGGCTCCGGCTCCGGCTCTGGCTTGGGCCCCAGCCCCAGCCCCAGCCCCAGCCCCAGCCCCAGCCCCAGCTTGGACTCCGGCGACGTTGGAGTCCGCTCCATCGGCTCCACCTCTGGTGACGCCGGAATCCGTGGCACCGGTGCCGACTCCAGCGTCGTCAGCGCCCGGAGCATCGGCAGTGACAGTGGCAGTGGCAGTGGCAGTGGCGGATCTCGCAGAAGCGGCGCCGACTCCAGCCGCGTCGGACTCCGCGGCATCGCCCCCGCCAACCCAGAGCCCAGCCCGGACAGCCCTGGTTTCCCTGACCCTGGTTTCCCTGACCCTGGTTTCCCTGACCTTGGCGTCTCCGAACTTGGCCCCTCCGGACCAGGCACCGCCGAACTTCGCCACACCAGCCCTGGACCTGCCAGCCCTGGACCCGCAGGGCTCGGACCCAGCAGCCCTGGACACACAGGGCTCGGACCCGCCAGCCCTGGACCCACGGGGCTTGGATCTACCGGGCTCGGATCCGCCGCAACTCCCGCTGCCGGATCCGGCACCGCGCCGTACGGAGAGGCGGCCGCGACGGCGTTCTCTGGGGACCGGCCGACGGCCACCGCGGCCGTGGTGAAGGGGCAGATCAAGGTCGCCGACGAGGTGGTAGAGAAGGTGGCCTATCTCGCGACAATGGAGGTGTCAGGCGTCGCGGACATGGGCGGCGACCTGGCCCGGGCCTTCGAGTCGGTCCGCGACCGCATCGGCATCGGCTCCCAGCGCGGCAACCAGGGCGTGAGCGCACAGATCCAGGACCGCCAGGTGGCGGTGAGCCTGACGATCGTGGTCGAGTACGGCCATGTGGTGATGGAGGTCGCCGCCGCCGTCAAGACCAATGTGGCCCGCAGCGTCAGCCGCATGCTCGGCCTGCGCGTCACCGAGGTGAACGTCACGGTCGACGACGTCCGCCTCCCCGGCGAGCCCAGACCCACCGAAGAGCCCTCGGGATCAGACCCCTTCTGACCAAGATCCCAACCAGCCCACCGCCCCTGGACACGACTCCAGTGCACCCCCAAGCAGGGCACCCGAACACCGGACCGGTGGAGAGCACCTGAGCACCGGCCCGGTGCAGAACAACGGTCCGGAGCGACGCAGCGGGCCGGAGCGACGCAGGGTAATGGTCCGGTGGCACGTACCGCCCGGAGGCGGGTCAGGCCACCGCGTCGGCCAGGCGGTCGATCTGGTCCGGGTCGGAGGCCCAGCAGTAGAGCATCACCTCGTCGGCGCCGATGCCGGTGAACGCCGTGACCACGTCCCGGATCGCGGCGGACGTGGTGAGCAGCCCGGCCAGCATGTGCTCGGGCCGCCCGGTGAAGGCGTAGTAATCGCCCATCTCCTTTCTGGCCTCCGCCAGCACCGTCTCCGGACCGAGGGCGACGTTGACCTGGGCCACCAGGCGGGGACGGCCCTCGCGACCGGCAAGCTCCCATCGCCGCTCCACGTCGCGGAAGGCCGTGTCCATCCACTGGGGCCCGAGCCCGGCACCCAGGAAGCCATCACCCCATCGGGCGACCCGCTCGAACACCGCCGGGACGAAGCCACCGAACAACACCTCGGGGCCACCCGGCCGAACAGGCGCGGGCCCGATCGGACCCACGCCATCGCCCTCAGGCCGAACAGGCACAGGACTCACCAAACTCACGCCATCGCCACTACCGACCCCATACGGCTTGCCGGACCAGGCGCGTCGCAGGGAGGCGAGCTGTTGGTCGAGGCGACGTCCCCGGCGGTGGACGTCGACACCGGCTGCCAGGTAGTCGTCCTCGCGTCCTGCCGTACCGATGCCGAGTGTGAACCGGCCGCCCGAGAGGCGGTCCAACGTGGCGGCCTGCTTGGCCAGGATCGCGGTGTTGTGCAGGGGCGCGATCAGCACCTCGGTCTGGAGGCGAACACGCGAGGTGGCACCGGCCAGGACGGCGAGGGTGACCAGTGGCTCGGGGTTGTCGTAGACGAGCCGGTCGAGCAGTCCGAGTGCGCTGAAAGGGCCGGCGTCGGCGCGGCGGGCCCAGGTCAGCAGCTGGGCGGGGTCATTGATGGGGAGGCCGAGACCTACGTTCATCGGGGGAACACTCCTTCGAAAGGGCATGCGAACAGATCGCACCGCCCCTCCGGGGTCCTCACACGCGATGTGCGGGCCTTGCTTCCACTCTGCGGCGTATCTCTGGGAAGCGTGATCTTCAGAGTACGGGCAGACTACCGCATTCTCACCGCCCCACAAGTTCTGACAGACCTCATCGACTCCCCCAGAGCACTCCAGACCCCACAGCGCCAGGCCGCAGTACGCAAGAAGGGGTACGGCGAACTCCCGCCGTACCCCTTCTTAGACGCTGGAAAGTCAGACCTGGATGCGACGCTCCACAGCGTCGACGATCTCGGCGATCGCCTCCTCCACGGGCACGCCGTTCTTCTGCTCGCCACTGCGGTAGCGGAACGAGACCGCCCCGTTGGCGATGTCGTCATCACCGGCCAGCAGCATGAACGGGACCTTCGACTTCTGGGCGTTGCGGATCTTCTTCTGCATCCGGTCGTCGGCCGTGTCGACCTCGATCCTGATGCCGCGCTCGCGCAGCTTCTTGGCCACGTCCTGCAGGTAGGGGATGTGCGCGTCGGCGATCGGGATGCCGGCGACCTGCACGGGGGCCAGCCACGGAGGGAAGGCGCCCGCGTAGTGCTCGACCATCACGCCGAAGAAGCGCTCGATCGACCCGAAGAGCGCCCGGTGGATCATGACGGGCTGCTTGCGGGTGCCGTCGGCCGCCTGGTATTCGAGCTCGAACAGCTCGGGCAGGTTGAAGTCGAGCTGGATCGTCGACATCTGCCAGGTGCGGCCGATGGCGTCACGTACCTGCACGGAGATCTTCGGTCCGTAGAAGGCCGCGCCGCCCGGGTCGAGCACCAGGTCCAGGTGCTCGGACTCGGCGACCTCGCGCAGCGTCTCGGTCGCCTCCTCCCAGGCGTCGTCGGAGCCGACGAACTTCTCCGGGTCCTTGGTGGACAGCTCCAGGTAGAAGTCGTCGAGGCCGTAGTCGCGCAGCAGATCGAGGACGAAGCGCAGCAGCGAGGCCAGCTCGTCGCGCATCTCCTCGCGGGTGCAGTAGATGTGGGCGTCGTCCTGCGTCAGGCCGCGCACCCGGGTCAGGCCGTGGACGACGCCTGACTTCTCGTAGCGGTAGACGGTGCCGAACTCGAACAGCCGCAGCGGCAGCTCGCGGTAGGACCGCCCCCGCGCACGGAAGATCAGGTTGTGCATCGGGCAGTTCATCGGCTTGAGGTAATAGCGCGCGCCCTCGAGCTCCATGGGCGGGAACATCCCGTCGCGATACCAGTCGAGGTGACCCGAGACCTGGTACAGCTTCTCCTTGGTGATGTGCGGCGTGTTGACGAACTCGTAGCCCGCCTCCTCGTGCTTGCGCCGCGAATAGTCCTCCATCACCCGGCGGATCACGCCGCCCTTGGGGTGGAAGACCGCCAGCCCGGAGCCCAGCTCGTCGGGGAAGGAGAACAGGTCGAGCTCGGCGCCCAGCTTGCGGTGGTCGCGCTTCTCGGCCTCCTCCAGCATCTTGAGGTAGTCGTCCTGCTTGTCGCGCGACTCCCACGCGGTGCCGTAGATGCGCTGGAGCTGCGGGTTCTTCTCGCTGCCCCGCCAGTAGGCGCCGCCGGAGCGCATGAGCTTGAAGGCCGGGATGGACCTGGTGGAGGGCACGTGCGGGCCGCGGCAGAGGTCCTTCCAGCACAGCTCGCCGGTCTTCGGGTCGAGGTTGTCGTAGATGGTCAGCTGACCCGTGCCGACCTCGACGCTCTCCTCCTCGAGCGAGCCGCCCTTGAGCCCGATGAGCTCGAGTTTGTACGGCTCCCCGGCCAGCTCCTCGCGGGCCTCGTCGTCGGAGACGGCCCGGCGGGAGAACAGCTGCCCCTGCTTGACGATCTCGCGCATGCGCTTCTCGACGCGCTTGAGATCATCGGGGTGGAACGCCTGCTCGACGTCGAAGTCGTAGTAGAAGCCGTTTTCGACGGGCGGCCCGATGCCCAGCTTGGCCCCGGGGAACAGCTCCTGCACCGCCTGCGCCATGACGTGGGCGGTGGAGTGGCGGACGATGGCCCGGCCCTCGTCGCTGGAGACCTCGATGGGCTCGACGACGTCGCCATCCGCGACCTGGTGGGCCAGGTCGCGGGCCTCGCCGTTGACCCTGGCCGCGATGACGGTGCGGCCGTCGGCCTCCAGCGCGTCACCGGCCGTCGTGCCGGCCGCGACCACACGCTCGGCTCCGGCGAGGGTGATGCGTAGCTCGGCTGACACGGTGACTCCCTTGGATAGCAGTGTTGGTGGTAAGCACCGATGCTATCGCGGGTGAAACCCCAGCCTTGTCAGGTCTTCCCGGCTCCCGCGGAAGACGTTGCGATCCAGCGGGCTGTTGGCGTATTGGTGAATCGTCCACTCGCCCCAGGGACCGGGCACCAGCGGCTCGCCGCAGGGTTTCTCCGGGTTGGCGATCCACAACGGATAGTCACCGAGCCCCGCGCAGTGACCTCCGCGGGCGAACCACGGGAAGGTGTAGACGAACGGGCGCACGCCGCCGTGCCGCTCGACGTAGCGGCACCAGCGGCGGGCATATTGGGCGACCTGCTCGGGCCGGATCCCGTCGTTGCTCTCCAGGTCGAGCGCGACCAGGTCGCCGCGGCGAAAGCCGCCCGCCGCCCCCACCGCGTTCAGGAAGTGGCGGGCCTGCTCATTGGGGTCGCCCTTCGGGCGGGCGTAGTGGTAGGCGCCGCAGACGATCCAGCTCTCCCGCATGCCCTGCCAGTTGCGGGCGAAGTACGCGTCGGTGTAGTCGCCGCCCTCGGTGGCCTTGGCGAAGGCGAACGCTACCCCGGCTCCCGCGTGGCCGGTCCAGTCGACGGAACCTTGCCAGTTGGACACGTCTATGCCATGCAGCAAGCGCTTCACCTTGCGGGAGTTTATTCGGATGCCTCCCGGTCACCCCACCGACGCGCCGGTCAGGGCTGATCAGAGCCGGTCAGAGAAGTGTCTTGAGGAATGCCCTGGTGCGTTCCCGATGGGCGAACTCGGAGGCCACGAACTCCGTCACCCCGGCCTTGGCCAGCCCGTCGAGCTGGGCGCGCACGGTGTCCTCGTCGCCGACGATCGCCACGTCACCGGGGTCGGCCGCGCCCTCCCGGTCGAGCATGGCCCGGTAGGAGGGCAGCTGGCCGTAGATGGCGAAGATCTCGTTGGCGCGGGCTCTGGTGGCCTCGACGTCGTCGGTGACGCTGATCGGCAGCGAGCAGACCACGCGCGGCGCGGGCCGCCCGGCTTCGCTCGCGGCGGCGGTGATGGTGGGCGCGACGTGCTCGGCGACCGTCTTGGGGCCGGTCATCCAGAGCACGGTGCCGTCGGCGACGGTGCCGGCCAGCTTGAGCATGCGCGGGCCCAGGGCCGCGATCAGCACCCGCAGCCCCGCTCCCGGCGTGGTGAGCCGGGCGTGGGCTTTGAGGGTCTCGCCGTCGTAGTCGACCTGCTCGCCGCGCGTGGCCGGCATCAGGATCTCCAGGTATTCCTTCATGTGCCTGCCCGGCCGCTCGAAGCTGTAGCCGAACATGTTCTCGATGACCATCTGGTGCGACAGGCCGATGCCGAGCGACAGCCGCCCGCGTACCGCCGCGTTGACCGTCATGGCCTGCTGGGCGAGCGCGAGGGGGTGACGCGGGAAGGTCGGCACCACGGCGGTGCCGAGCTCGATGCCGGGCACCTGGCTGCCCGCCACGGCCAGCGTGGTGAGGGCGTCGAGGCCGAAGATGTGCGAGAGCCAGGCGGAGGCGAAGCCCTCGTCGGCGGCCTTGGCGAGCTTGTCGCGGAGCCCGCCCAGCGGGTCCGGATCCTGAGATTCGTTCAGGAGCAGTCCGATACGCATGGCAACAGAACTCCATTCTAGTGACTGACGCGAGTCTAGCCGAGCCTCGCCGAGCGGCCACTCGTAAAGTGGCCTCATGACCCACGAACGCGCCGGACAGCCCGCCCAGCCCGCCGACCTGGTCGACGTGGCCAAGCTGGTCACCGCCTATTACGCCCTCCACCCCAATCCCGACGAGGTGGCGCAGCGGGTGGCGTTCGGCACCTCCGGGCATCGTGGCTCGTCGCTGAACACGGCGTTCAACGAGGATCACATCCTCGCCACCAGCCAGGCGATCTGCGAGTACCGCCACGCCCAGGGCACGGACGGGCCGCTGTTCCTCGGCGTCGACAGCCACGCGCTCTCGGAGCCCGCGCGGGTGTCGGCGCTGGAGGTGTTCGCGGCCAACGGGGTACGGGTCCTCATCGACAGCCGCGACGGCTACACGCCGACGCCCGCCGTCTCGCACGCGATCCTCGCCTACAACCGCGGCCGCTCCACCGGACTGGCGGACGGGGTGGTGATCACGCCGTCGCACAACCCGCCGCCCGACGGCGGCTTCAAGTACAACCCGCCGCACGGCGGCCCGGCCGACACCGACGCCACGACCTGGATCCAGGACCGGGCCAACCGCCTGCTGGCCGGGGGCATGAAGAACATCCTCCGCGTTCCGTACACGAAGGCCCTGCGGGCGGACACGACCGGGCGCTACGACTTCGTCGGCGCTTACGTCGGCGACCTGCCCTCGGTCCTCGACCTCGACGCGATCAGGTCGGCGGGGGTACGCATCGGCGCGGACCCCCTCGGCGGGGCCAGCGTCGCCTACTGGGGGGAGATCGCCGAGCGGCATCGGCTGGACCTGACCGTGGTCAACCCGCTGGTGGATCCGACCTGGCGGTTCATGACGCTCGACTGGGACGGCAAGATCCGGATGGACTGCTCGTCGCCGTACGCCATGGCCTCGCTCATCGCCAGCAGCGGCGAGTACCAGATCTCCACCGGCAACGACGCCGACGCCGACCGGCACGGCATCGTCACGCCCGACGGCGGGCTGATGAACCCCAACCACTACCTGGCCGTGGCCATCTCCTACCTCTACGCGCACCGCGACGGCTGGCCCGCGGGCGCCGGGGTGGGCAAGACGATGGTCAGCAGCAGCGTCATCGACCGCGTGGCGGAGTCGCTCGGGCGGCGGCTCTACGAGGTGCCTGTGGGCTTCAAGTGGTTCGTGCCGGGGCTGCTGGACGGCTCGCTCGGGTTCGGCGGCGAGGAGAGCGCCGGGGCCTCGTTCCTGCGCCGCGACGGGTCGGTGTGGACGACGGACAAGGACGGCGTGATCATGGCGCTGCTGGCGTCGGAGATCCTCGCGGTCACGGGGCGCTCGCCGAGCGAGCACTACAAGGAGCTCACCTCCCGGTACGGCGAGCCGGCGTACGCCCGGGTGGACGCGCCCGCGACGCGGGAGGAGAAGGCGGTGCTCGGCAAGCTGTCGGCCGACCAGGTCACGGCGACGTCGCTGGCCGGCGAGCCCATCACCTCGGTGCTGACGGCGGCGCCCGGCAACGGGGCGGCGCTGGGCGGGGTGAAGGTGTCGACCGAGAGCGCCTGGTTCGCGGCCCGGCCGTCGGGGACCGAGGACGTGTACAAGATCTACGCCGAGTCCTTCCAGGGACCCGAGCACCTGGCCGAGGTCCAGAAGGAGGCCCGCTCCCTGGTCTCGGCCACCCTGGGCTGAGGCCCCGACCGCCGCACGCTCGGCCTCCAACAGAGACCGGGCGTGCGGCGGGCAGGCAGGACGGGTGGCCAGGGCTGAGGCCGGGCCGGGGCTGGGGTCAGGCGGGGCTGAGGTCAGGTCAGTTCGCGGCCGGGCCGGCTGTCCACGCGGGTGCGGCCCAGGTCGGCGCGGCGGCCCGCCTCGACGCCGGCGCGGTAGCCGGTGCCGCTGGTGCGTGGCACGCTGAGCCGGATGCGCGGGTAGTGCGCGGCCACCACCCGCTCCACCTCCGCCCGCCGGTCGGCCAGCATGAGCGCGGTGCTCGCGGCGGGGGCCCGCTCCTCGGCCCGCGTCTCGGCCTCGCGCAGCAGCCGGTACACCTCGTCGGTGAACCCGAGCAGCCACGATCGCCGGTAGGCGCGGATCGCGGTGTCGGGCGGCCGTACCCGGGCCAGTCCCGTGGCCATCTGCAGCAGCAGCGAGGTGGCCAGTACGTCGGCGCGTTCGAGGTCGGCGGCGAAGCCGAAGACGTGCACCCGCTGCCCGCCGTCGCCGCGCCCGATGAGCAGCGGCCGGCAGCGCAGGGCCTGCGCGACCAGGCTGACGAGCCGCGCCTTCTCCCGGGCCCACGGGTTGGGCAGGGTGACGATCCGGTCGCCCGGCGCCTGGCGGGTGTCGGCGGGGTCGAGGGAGTCGATGCCGTACTTGGCCATGAGCGACGCCGCCGCCGCCATGAACGTGGCCCGCTCATGCTCGTTGTCGGTACGTTCGGCCTTGGCCAGGAGCTTTCTGACCCGTTCGAGCGTGCGCTCCCTCAACCGGCCCCCCCGGGCTCAGGACTTGGTGGTCAGCATCCGCCCGTCGTCGGCGATGGCCGGGAAGGCGCCGGTGTCCACGATGCCGTGCTGCTGGTACAGAGCCTCGATGAGCGCGTGCGCCTCGGGCTCCAGCTTCCACAGGGCACGATACTGGCGGGCGGCGGGCAGTGAGAGGCCGATCTCCTGCGCGATGTCGATCGTGCGCGGCACGATGCCCTTGGCGATCTGCCTGTCCCAGTAGTCGCGGGCGGAGCGCATCAGCGCGGCCCGCTGGGCGGTGTCGACGACCTGCGGCGTGGTGTCGAACACCTGGACGTCCTCGTCGTCGTCCTGGACGAGCTCGACCAGCGCGGGCGGCAGGGCGGGGCGGGCCGGCACGGGGTGGTGGTCGGCCTCCGGCTCCCAGGGCACGCGCGGGTCGGCGTCGATGAGGGCGGAGGTGTTGTACAGGGCGGCGATCTGGGCGAGCAGCGCCTCCTGGCGGCCCTGGTCGACGGCCAGCCCGGTGTGCTCGACGGCCTGGTCCATGGCCTTGTCGAGCTTGGCCAGCGCGCCGCGCATCTTGCGCTCGGACGCGCCGCCCTCGCGCAGCGACTTGGCCCGCTTGGCGGCCAGCGCGACGCGGGTGAGCCTGCGGTGCGCGTCGACCTCGCTCGCGGTGCGGTCGCTCACTTCGGCCAGGCCCACCCTGACCAGCAGCCGTTCGGGGGTGAGGCGCCAGTTGATACGGCCGGTGCCCCTGATGCGGTGCCGTTCGATGGCCATGCCACGCTCCCACAGCCAGGCGGCGACCAGCGGCGCGGCGAGGCGGAAGACGGCCTCGGGCAGGCTGCGCGCGTCCATGCTGGACAGTACGGCGGTCAGGCAGGTCAGCGCCCACACGGCGATGCCGTCGATCCCGGCGGAGAAGTTCTCGCGCATGTTGCGGCGCGCCCGTACGGCCGAAGTGATGATCGCGACCTCGATGAACGCGAACAGCAGCAGCCGCAGCGGCCCGTCGAGGCCGAGCACGTCACCGGAGAAGCGCCACATGCCCTGGGCGGAGACACCGGTGGCGATGGAGGCGGCCACGACGGTCAGGACGTCCTCGATGGGACGTGGGGCGATATAGCGCGAGACGACCCAGGCGAGGGCCCGCCAGGCGACCCTGAGTATCAGGTAGGCGAGCACCAGCCCGGCCAGGCCCAGCAGCGCTATGACCGCGGTGGCGAACGGCTTGTCGGCGACGAAGGCAGCTATTTCCTCGAATGTGGTGGGCATCAGTCACTATCCGTGAGGCTCAAACTCCGCTTATAGCGAGATCATCGCAGAATGTGGCGTACCTGTACGCCAAACGGCCTCTGCCGCCCCGCTTTGCCCACGTTTACCACAATCCTCCCCCGGCACAGGAGACCTCGCGTTCATGAAGGTCGTGACGCAGAATGGAGCCGGTCGGCCTAGGAGGCTTCGTGAGCAAGCGATCGCGCAGACGCCGTGCTCTCCCCAGTGGGGCTCCGAGCTGGCTACCCGGGTTCGGTCCGGGTGAGCCGCACGGCCCCGACGACGAGGATTTTCCGTTCGACGAACCTGGCGGAGGAGAAGGCGGGGTGCGCGAGCCACGCCGGCCCAAACCGGCGCCGCCGTCGCTGATGGCGGAGGCCCTGTTGCCCGAGCCTCCGGTGCGGGCGCGCGACCGGTCGATCCCATCCCCGGACGAGGTCACGAGCATGCCGGCGCTCGGCTGAGCCTGGCCGGATCGCGTCCTGCGGATGGGACCATCTATGTAGGGATTTATCCCAACAAAGTGTGATGTATCCCAGCAGGACGGATTTCGATGTCAGACTCAGAGTTCCCGCTCGTCCAGTTCATGCGCGAGGGCTTCGACCCGGTGGCCGAGCTCGGCCGCATCCGCACCGAGCAGCCGGTGTTCCCGATGTCGATCCCGGGAGACCAGACGGTCTATCTGGTCACCCGCTACGACGACGTGCGTAGCGTGCTCGCCGACCATGAACGGTTCAGCAACGACTTCGGCAACGTGATCGGTCTGGGCACCAACCAGGAGGATCCGGGCGGCCTCGGCTTCCGCGACCCGCCTGAGCACACCAGACTGCGCAAGTACCTGACGCCGGAGTTCACCATGCACCGCCTGCGCAGGCTGGTGCCGCGCATCGAGGCCCTGGTCGAGGAGTGCCTGGACCGGATGGCGGCCAACGGGTCGCCCGCCGATCTGGTGGAGGCGTTCGCGCTGCCGATCCCCTCTCTGGTCGTGTGCGAACTGCTGGGTGTGCCGTACGAGGAACGGTCCGAATTCCTGAAGATCAGCACGAACCGCTTCGACCTCACCGCCGGGCCCGAGGCGTCCCTCCAGGCGATCAACGACGCGATGGCGTACCTGACGGACCTGGTCGCCCGCGAACGGCTGAACCCCGGCGAGGGCCTGCTCGGGGAGTTGCTGCGCGAGCACGGCGACGACCTCGACGACCGGACGCTGGCCAGCATGGCCGACGGCCTGCTGACCGGCGGCCACGACACCAGCACGAGCATGCTCGCGCTGGGCACGCTCTGGCTGCTGGAGAACCCCGAGCAGGCCGCCCGGGTACGCGAGGACGACCGCTACGCCGAGCAGATGGTCGAGGAGCTGCTGCGCTACATGACCGTGGTGCAGGTGGCCTTCCCCCGCTTCGCCCGCGAGGACCTGGAGCTGTTCGGCCACTCGATCAAGAAGGGCGAGATGGTGCTCTGCTCGCTCACGGCGGCCAACCGCGACCCCCACCTCGGCGAGGGGATCGAGGAGGTCCGGCCGGAGCGCCCGACGGCGGGCTCGCACCTGGCCTTCGGGCACGGCATCCACCGCTGCGTCGGGGCGCCCCTGGCGCAGATGGAGATGCGGATCGCCTTCCCCGCGCTGCTGCGGCGTTTTCCGGGGCTCCGGGTGGCGGGTGAGGTGCCGTTCAGAAAGCTCGCCATCGTCTATGGCGTGGAGAAGCTACCCGTAGCGTGGTAGAGCGGTTACGTTCACAGAGTGAACGAGCCCGTCATCGACCTGGCCGCGATCAGTGCCGTCGTGTTCGACACCGACGGCGTGGTCACCGACACCGCTCGGGGGCACGCGGCCGCCTGGAAGCACGTCTTCGACGCGTTCCTGCGCGGCCGCTCGGCGCCTTTCGACATCCGCGACGACTACCTGCGGCATGTCGACGGCCGTCCGCGTCTGGACGGCGTCCGCACCTTCCTCGCCTCACGCGGCATCACACTGCCGGAGGGCGCCCCCGACGACGAGGCGGGGGCGCTCACCGTGCACGGCCTGGGCCTGGCCAAGGACCGGCTGTTCATGTCGCAGGTGGACAAGTACGGGGTGGCCGCCTTCCCCTCGACCGTGGCGCTGCTGCACGAGCTGCGCCAGCGGGGCGCGCGCACGGCGGCCGTCTCCGCCAGCCTGCACGGCCGCCGGCTGGTCGGCTCGGCGGGTGTGCTGCACCTGTTCGACGTGCTGGTCGACGGCAACGACGCGGCCCTGATGAACCTGCCGGGCAAGCCGGACCCCGCGCTGTTCCTGGAGGCGGTGCGCCGTCTGGCGCTGCCCGCGCCCAAGGCGGCCCTGGTGGAGGCCACCCTGCCGGGGATCGAGGCGGGCCGCAAGGGCGGCTTCGGGCTCGTCGTCGCGGTCGACCGGCACGGCGAGACCACCGAGCTGAGCGCGCAGGGCGCCGACGTGGTGGTGAAGGACCTCGCCGAGCTGGCCGTGCGCGGCAGGGTCCTACCCTTTACCTCCTAACCTTGACGTCGTGACGGTGCTCATCGATCCCCCCGCCTGGCCGGGGCCGCGCGGCCTCATGTGGTCGCATCTGGTCAGCGACAGCTCCCTGGAGGAGCTGCACGCCTTCGCGCTCCGGCTCGGCGTGCCGGAGCGGGCCTTCGACCGGGACCACTACGACGTGCCGGAGACCGTGCACGCCCGTGCCGTGGAGCTGGGCGCGGAGGCGGTCAGCTCGCGCGAGCTACTGCGCCGCCTCATCGCCGGCGGCCTGCGCCGCCGCAAGCGCCACTAGCTCGGCGCTCATGTTGGCTCGTGCGCGCTCCTCCCACAGCGCGTACGCCTCGTCCGTGCGATAGAGCCGGGGTACGGCCAGGAGCCTGCGCAGGACCGCGGCCCGCCCCTGGCGGAAGAGCTCGTCGGGCACGTGCGCGTACTCCTGGCGGATCCGCGCCGTGTAGGGCTCGTAGTCCGGACCGCCCAGGACCGCCAGGTCGGCGTCGCACAGGACGGCGCCGTCGCGGTCGCCCTCGGCCAGCGTGTCGTGCGCGGCCGTCAGCCGCACCAGCCTGGCCACCTCGGCGACCCGGTCGGCGGGCACCCCGCAGCGGGGCAGCCGCGCCTGGGCCAGCTGAGCGCTGCGCTCCTCGTCCCAGCCCGGCCGCCCGTCGTAGACGGCGTCGTGGAACCAGGCGGCCAGCCGTACCGCGACGGGGTCGGCGGCGGCGTCGGCGAGCCGGTCGATGGCGGCGAGCACGGCGGCGAGATGGGCGAGCGTGTGGTAGCGGCGGTGCGGCTCGGCCCAGCGGGCGACCAGCTCCGCGCCGGTGGCCCTGGCCGCCGCGGAGTCCGCCACCAGGGTGAGCCAGTCCTCGCGCATGGAGACCACCGTAGATCACCCCATCCGGCTACTCGCGAGCGCGGTGCCGCGCGGGAGGCCGGCGAGCGGGGGCGCGCACTCATTGGGAGCACGTGTGTGCGGGCTGTATACCGAGATTTACCCGCTTGATAGCGTTCTTGACATGGAGCCGACGGCGAGGGATCCCCGGCGCCTGCCCCGTTGGCAGGACCTGCGTGCCGTACTCCCGCCCCGGCCACGGCCGTTCCCGTCGCGGGAGCGGCGGCTGGCGGCGGTGGCCGATCTGGCGGACATGCGGCGGCTGGCGTGGCGGCGCGCCCCACGGGTGGTGTTCGACTACGTCGACGGCGCGGCCGAGGCGGAGCGGTCGCTGGCCAGGTCGGTCGCGGCCTTCGCGCGGGCCGAGCTGCGGCCACGGGTGTTGCGGGACGTCTCCGAGGCGCCCACGGCGGTGGAGGTGCTCGGCAAGCGGATCTCGATGCCGGTCGTGCTCGCGCCCACCGGGTTCACCCGGATGATGCACCGCGAGGGCGAGCGGGCCGTGGCCAGGGCGGCGGCGCGGGCGGCGGTGCCGTACACGCTGTCCACGATGGGGACCACCACGCCCGAGGAGGTGGTGGCGGCGGCGCCGGACGGCTGGAACTGGTTCCAGCTCTACGTCGTGCGCGACCGGGGGCGCAGCCAGGAGACGCTCGACCGGGCCCGTGAGGCGGGCATGGACGTGCTGGTCGTCACCGTGGACGTGCCGGTGGCGGGGGCGCGGCTGCGTGACGTGCGGCACGGCATGACGATGCCGCCCGCTCTGCGCTGGCGTGGCGTCCTGCAGGCGCTGAGCCGTCCGGCCTGGTGGTTCGACTTCATCACCAGCGAGCCGCTGCGCTTCGCCACGGTCGACGGCGCGCCGGACGACCTGGCGGGGATCACGAACCTGATGTTCGATCCGACGGTGACGCTGCGGGACCTGGAGTGGATCCGGTCGGTCTGGCCGGGGCGGTTGCTGGTCAAGGGCGTGCAACGGGTGGACGACGCCAAGGATCTGGCGGCCGTGGGAGTGGACGGGCTGGTCGTCTCCAACCACGGCGGGCGCCAGCTGGACCGCGCCCCCACCCCGCTGGAGCTGCTGCCCGAGGTGGTGGCCGCGGTCGGTGACCGCACGGAGGTGTTCCTGGACGGCGGGGTACGCAGCGGCGCGGACATCGCCATCGCGGTGGCGCTGGGCGCGCGGGCCTGCTTCGTCGGCCGGGCCTACCTGTACGGGCTGATGGCGGGCGGTGAGCCCGGCGTGGACCGGGTGCTGGCCATGCTGCGCGCCGAGCTGGTCCGCACGCTGCAACTGCTGGGTGTGGGCGGCGTCGAGGGGCTCGACCCCGACTGCGTACGCCTGCGGTAAGCAACGCGGACAGACCCTTTCCCGGTTTACGGTCTGGTTACGGCGAATGAATTCCTCGCCGTAACCCTTGGCAGTCAACCCGCCAGACACCTATCGTTCAGTGCAATGCCACACATTACTGATGAAGAGCTGGTGTCCGAGCACGTCAAGCCGGTCGCCGTCCGCATCGTGGGCGGCCTGCTGCATGCCTGGCAGCTCAGGAACAGCGCGGCCACGGTCCCCCACGCCATCGAGCGGCTGCGCGCCGCCGGGAACGTGGACAACCTCAGCCGCCTGCTGATGGACGACCCGCCCCCGTACCGGGGCCGCTACCCGTTCCTCGACACCGACCTGTACAAGACGCTCGAAGGGCTGGCGTACGAGCTGGCCACGGGCACCGCGGCCGAGCCCGTACGGGAGTTCTACGAGGAGGTCGTCGGCCTGCTGGAGCGGGTCCAGGCGGACGACGGCTACCTGAACTCCTTCTTCCAGGACCCGGCCGCCGCCAAGAAGCCGTGGGAGGACCTGGCCTGGGGGCACGAGCTGTACAACCTGGGCCACCTCATCCAGGCCGCCGTCGCCGCCGCCCGGCACCTGGGCGACCGGCGGCTGCTCGCGGTGGCGGTCAAGTTCGCCGACCTGGTCGTGTCCCGCTACGGCGAGGGCCGCGAGGAGGCCGTCTGCGGTCATCCGGAAGTGGAGATGGCGCTGGTCGAGCTGTTCAGGGAGACGGGCGAGCGCGCCTATCTCACCCAGGCCCGGCTGTTCGTCGACCGGCGCGGCCACGGGCACCTGAAACACAGCATCTTTACCGCCGAGTACTTCCAGGACCACCTGCCCTTCCGCGACCTGCCCTCGGTGACCGGCCACGCCGTGCGCATGACCTACCTGGCCGCCGGCGCGGCCGACGTGTACCTCGAGACGGGGGACCGCTCCCTGTTCGAGGCGCTGGAGCGGCTGTGGGACGACATGGTGGCCACCAAGCTCTACATCACCGGCGGGCTGGGCAGCCGGCACTCCGACGAGGCCATCGGCGACCGGTACGAGCTGCCGTCCGAACGCGCCTACAGCGAGACCTGCGCGGCCATCGGCACCATGCAGTGGGCGTGGCGGATGTTCCTGGCCACCGGCGGCGCCAAGTATCTCGACGTGTTCGAGCGGATCCAGTACAACGCCTACGCCGTGGGGCTGTCGGCCGAGGGCACCGCCTTCTTCTACGACAACCCGCTCCAGCGCCGTCCCGATCACGAGCAGCGCAGCGGCGCGGAGGACGGCGGCGACCCGCTGCGCCGGCCGTGGTTCGGCTGCCCCTGCTGCCCGCCGAACATCGTGCGCTGGATGACCCAGCTCGGCGACCACATGGCCGCCGAACGCGAGGGCGCGCTGCTGATCGCCAGCTACGCCGGGGCCAGGATCGACACCGAGGCGCTCGGGCTGACGATGGAGAGCGACTATCCGTGGGACGGCGACGTGCGCCTGGTCCTGGACCGGGCGCCTGACGGGCCGTACACGATCATGCTGCGCGTGCCGGGCTGGGCGAAGAACGTGACGGTCACCGTCAACGGCGCGGCGGCCGACGCCACCGCGCGGGACGGGTGGCTGAGCGTCGAGCGGGTCTGGCACGCGGGCGACGAGGTGCGCCTGAGCCTGCCGATGCCGGTCAGGGCGCACGGCTCGCATCCCCACCTCGACGCCACCCGGGGCGCGGCCAGCCTGGCGCGCGGCCCGCTGGTGTACTGCGTCGAACAGCAGGACTGCCCTGTGGACGTGGACGACCTGGTCCTACCACGGCTTGTTAACGCCAACATCGCCAAATCCACCGCCGGCATCGCCTTGTCGGAAGGCGCGGTCGTCCTCCAGGTGGAGGCGGCCACGGCACCGCCGCCGTCCGCGGAGCTCTACCCCGAGCTGCCGCAGGAGCCGGCGTTCCCGGAGACGACGGTCACCACGACCTTCGTCCCGTACTTCATGTGGGGCAACCGTAGCCCCATGGCCATGCGGGTGTGGGTCCGCAATGCGTGACGCCCACCCAATGGATTGATTCAGAAAGAAGGCGACATGAGGAGATCGGCTGCGCTTTCGGGCGTCGCGGTGAGCGCCATGCTGGCGCTCGCGGCCTGCGGGGGCGGCGGCGCCGCCCCCTCCAACTCCACCGGATCCGGCTCGTCCGGCTCGTCCGCGAAGCCCGCCACCGGTGGCACCGTGCACTTCCTGACAAAGGCGGACTTCTCCCACCTGGATCCCGCCCGCGGCTGGGACGGCGGCGTCAACAACTTCTACCGGCTCATCTACCGGAACCTGACCACCTTCGGCGCGGCCCCCGGCGCGGAGAGCACGAAGATCGTGCCCGACCTCGCCACCGACACGGGCAAACCGTCCGACGGCGCCAAGACCTGGACCTTCACCCTCAAGGACAACCTGTTCTTCGAGGACGGCACACCGATCAACAGCGAGGCGGTGAAGTTCGGCGCCACGCGCGGCTTCGACCCCGAGGCCGGAATCGGCTCGCCGTACGCCAAGCTGCTCCTCGACGCGCCCAAGGACTACAAGGGCCCGTACATCTCCGGCGACCTCGACACGATCGAGACCCCTGACGCCAAGACCATCGTCTTCCACCTCAAGAAGCCCTTCGCCGACTTCCCCAGCGCCCTGGCCATGGCCAACTTCATCCCCTTCCCCAAGGGCACCGGCGCCGCGGCCGCGTTCGACACCAAGCCGATCGCGTCGGGGCCGTACAAGGTGGCCAGTTACAACCGCGGCTCCTCGCTCAAGCTGGTGCGCAACCCGCAGTGGAAGGCCGAGACCGACAGCGTCAGGTCGGCCAAGCCGGACGCCTGGGAGTGGACGTTCGGGCTGGACCCGGCCACCATCGACGAGCGCATGCTGGCCGGTCAGGGCGCCGACGCCGACGCCGTCGCGGGCACGATCCAGGCGGCGACCGTGGCGCGGGTGCAGACTCCGCAGCTCAAGGCCCGCTCGCTGAGCGGGCTCAACGGCTGCACCACCTACATGGGCCTGAACACCACCAAGAAGCCGCTCGACGACGTGCGGGTGCGCCAGGCGATCAACTACGCCATCAACAAGGACACCGTGGTGGCCGGGATGGGCGGTTCGAGTCTGGCGGCCAAGGGCACCTCCATCCAGCCGCCGACGGTCGCCGGCCGGGTCGACTACGACCCCTATCCCACCGACGTCGAGGCGGCCCGCAAGCTGCTCGCCGAGGCGGGCCAGGCCAACGGCTTCACCCTCACCCTCGACACCCGGCCGGACCCGAAGATGGCGGCGGTCGCCGTGGCCATCCAGGAGGCGCTCAAGGCGGTGAAGATCGACGTCAAGATCAACAACATCGACACCTCCACTTACTACGAGGTGATCGGCACACCCGCGCAGCAGCACGACGCCGCCGTCACCGGCTGGTGCCCCGACTGGGCGTCCGGCGCGACGTTCCTGCCGCCGCTGTTCGACGGCCGCAACATCACCGCCAAGGGCAACGCGAACCTCGCCCAGATCAACGACAAGGCGATCAACAAGCGCATCGACGAGATCGCCGCGATGCCCGACGTCACGGCCGCGAACGCCGCCTACGGGGAACTGGACAAGGAGATCATGAAGCTGGCGCCGATCGTGCCGCTGGCCTATGAGAAGTACGTCATCGTCTATGGCGCCAACATCGCCGGCGCGTACCAGTCCGCCTCGTTCTCCGGGGGTATCGACCTGGTATCCGTCGGGCTGGCCAAGCCGGGCAAGTAGCCGAAGATGACCACCACCACTGCCCTCCCACCGGCGGGCGCCCCCGTGGCGCCCGCCACCTCGGCCCGGCGGGTCGCCGGCGCGCTGCTGCACGACTGGGCGGCCGTGCTCAGCACGGCCTTCCTCGTGCTGGTCCTGCTGATGGCGATCTGCGCGCCGCTGATCTCCGCGATCACCGGCCACGGGCCGAACGACTTCGACAGCGCCGCCATCGACACCGACCTCGGCGGGCTGCCGCGCGGCTCGCTGGGCGGGATCAGCGCCGACCACCTGCTCGGTGTGGAGCCGCAGAACGGCCGCGACATCCTGGCGCGCATCGCGTACGGCGCGCGCGTCTCGCTGCTGATCGCGGCCGCCGCCACCGTGCTCACCACCCTGCTCGGGGTGGTGCTCGGCATGCTGGCCGGCTTCTACCACGGCTGGGTCGACCAGGTGATCTGCCGGATCATGGACTTCCTGATGGCCTTCCCCGCCCTCATCTTCATGATCGCGATCCTGTCCTCGCTGCCGACGGGCAACCGGTCGGTGCTGCTGGTGGTGGTGATCAGCGTCTTCGGCTGGCCGTACCTCGCCCGTGTGGTGCGCGGCCAGACGCTGACGCTGGTGAACAGGGAGTTCGTCGAGGCCGCCCGGGTGTCGGGCGCCTCGACGGGCGTCCTGGTGTTCAGGGAGATCCTGCCGAACCTGCGCAGCTCGCTGATCGTGATGACCACGCTGGCCGTGCCCGGCTACGTCGGCACCGAAGCGGGGCTGTCGTTCCTGGGCGTCGGCGTGGCCCCGCCGACACCGTCCTGGGGGCAGATGATCTCCAGCTCGGTCGGCTGGTACGCCGTGGACCCGATGTACTTCGCGGTGCCCGGCGCCTTCCTGTTCTGCACCGTGCTGTCCCTGACCGTGCTCGGGGACCGTCTACGTGCCGCCTTCGACGCCGGGGAGGCCTCCTGATGGCGCGTTATGTCGCCGGGCGGTTCGCCGGCATCCTGGTGATCCTGTTCCTGGTCTGCCTGTTCACCTTCATCATCTTCTTCACGCTGTCGCCGGATCCGGCGCTGATGATCTGCGGGAAGACGTGCACGCCCGAGCGGATCGACCAGATCCGCGGGGTGCTCGGGCTCGACCAGCCGTTCTTCACCCAGTTCTGGACGTTCCTGGCGGCCATCTTCGTCGGCCGGGACTACGGCTCGGGGGCCAACCTGATCCACTGCGCGGCCCCGTGCCTGGGCTACAGCTTCCAGACCAATCAGTCGGTCTGGGAGATGGTCGTGGACCGGCTGCCGGTCAGCGCGACCGTCGCGATCGGCGCCGCGGTGCTCTGGCTGCTGATCGGCATCCTGGCCGGGCTGCTCAGCGCGGTGAAGGAGGGCACCTGGTGGGACCGTACCGCGATGGGGCTGGCCCTCGGCGGGTCGAGCATCCCCAACTATGTGCTGGCGCTGGCGCTGCAGTACGTGCTGGTGGTGTGGTTGCAGATCCTGCCCTTCCCGTCGGCGGTCTCCTTCTCCGACGGACCGGTGCTGTGGTTCCAGTCGTACCTGATGCCCTGGGTCGTGCTGGCCACCGGCTACGCCTGCCTCTACGCGCGGCTGACCAGGGCCAACGTGATCGACACGCTGGCGGAGAACTTCATGCGCACGGCGCGGGCCAAGGGCCTGCCGCCCATGCTCACCATGCGGCGGCACGCGCTGCGGCCCGCGCTCACCCCGATCGCCACCATCTTCGGCATGGACTTCGCGGCCCTGCTGGGCGGCGCGCTCATCACCGAGACGGTCTTCGGCCTCAACGGGGTGGGCAAGATGGCCGCCGACTCGATCGCCAAGAACGACCAGCCGGTGATCATGGCGGTGACGCTTCTCGCCGCGTTCTTCGTGGTGGTGGGCAACCTGGTGGTCGATCTCGTCTACACCACGCTGGACCCGAGAGTGAGGATCACCGCGAAATGAGTGACCTGCTTGTCGTGGAGGACCTCACCGTCACCTTCCCCACCACGCGGGGGCCGGTGGACGTCGTCAAGGACGTCTGCTTCACCGTCGGGAGCGACGAGACCGTCGGCATCGTCGGCGAGTCCGGCTCGGGCAAGTCGATGACCAGCCTCGCGATCATGGGGCTGCTGCCCCGGGGGGCGGTGACCCGGGGCAGCATCCGGCTGGACGGCACCGAGCTGCTCGGCCGCACCGACAAGGACATGCGCCGGATCAGGGGGGACCGGATCTCGATGGTCTTCCAGGACCCGCTGTCGTCGCTGAACCCGTACTACACCGTGGGCCTGCAGATCGAGGAGGTCTACCGGGCCCACCGGGGCCGCTCGCGCAAGGCCGCGCGCAAGGTCGCGATCGAGGCGCTGGAGCAGGTGGGCCTGCCCGACCCGGAGCGGCGGGTGGACTACTACCCGCACCAGTTCTCCGGCGGGCAGCGGCAGCGCGTCATGATCGCGATGGCGCTGGTCTGCTCCCCCGCCCTGCTCATCGCCGACGAGCCGACCACCGCGCTCGACGTGACCGTCCAGGCGCAGATCCTGCGCCTGCTCGCCGACCTGCGGCGGCAGAGCGGCACCGGGATGGTGTTCATCACGCACGACCTCGCGGTGATCAGCTCGATCGCCACGCGCGTCCTGGTGATGTGCCGGGGCGAGCAGGTCGAGTACGACACCGCCGAGCAGGTCTTCTCCGATCCGCGGCACGACTACACCCGCATGCTGCTGGACAGCGTCCCGCGCATCGACGACTCCCCCATCGACGAGGTGATGTCATGAGCGAGCCCCTGCTGAGGGCGAACGAGCTGACCAAGCGGTTCGTCACCCGCGGGCCGCTGGGCGGCAAGGCCGAGTTCGTCGCGGTCGACGGCGTCAGTTTCGACGTACGGCCGGGCGAGACGCTGGCCGTGGTGGGCGAGTCGGGCAGCGGCAAGTCGACGACCGCCCGCATGGTGGCCAGGCTGACGGAGCCGAGCGCGGGCACCCTGGAGTTCGAGGGCGAGGACATCACCGTCGCCAAGGGGGCCGCACTGGCCCGCTACCGCGCCAACGTACAGGTCGTCTTCCAGGACCCGTTCTCCTCGCTCAACCCCCGCCACACGGTCGAACGCATCCTGATGGCGCCCCTGGTGTACCAGGGGATCCCCCCGACGGGCGGGAAGCGGGCGCACGCCAGGGAGCTGATGGAGCGGGTCGGGCTGAACCCGGACCACTCCCAGCGCTACCCCGCGCAGTTCTCCGGCGGTCAGGCGCAGCGGATCGGCATCGCCCGCGCGCTGGCCGTGCACCCCAAGCTGGTCATCTGCGACGAGGCGGTGTCCGCCCTGGACGTCTCCGTACAGGCCCAGGTCATCGAGCTGCTGCGGCGGCTGCAGGCGGAGAGCGGCTTCAGCTACATCTTCATCGCCCACGACCTGGCCGTAGTCCGGCAGATCGCCCATCGGGTGGCGGTCATGAGCAAGGGCAGGATCGTCGAGCAGGGCCCGGTCGAGAGCGTCTTCGGCGACCCCCAGGACCCGTACACCCGTACGCTCCTGGCCGCCATCCCCCGCATCAACCCCGAATGGGACCGCAGGCGCCGTGAAGGGAGCCCCCGTTGACCACATACACGATTCCCGGGATGCGCGTGCGCGACCACGTGGTGGAGGTGCCGCTCGACTGGTCCGCGCCCGATGGGGACACGATCACGGTGTTCGCCCGGGAGCTGGCCGATCCGGTGCGGGCGGCCGAGGACCTGCCGTGCCTGCTCTACCTGCAGGGCGGTCCCGGCGGCAAGGGCCCGCGCCCGGTCGGCACGAACGGCTGGCTCGGCCAGGCGCTCAAGACGCACCGGGTGATCCTGCTCGACCAGCGCGGCACCGGCCGCAGCTCGCGGATCGACGGGCGGGTCATGAGCTCGTTCGGGAGCGCGCGAGAGGCCGCCGCCTACCTCGCCCACTTCCGCGCCGACTCGATCGTCGCCGACGCCGAGCACCTGCGTACGACCGTCTTCGGCGGCCGTCGCTGGGAAACGCTGGGCCAGAGCTACGGCGGGTTCCTCACGCTGACGTACCTGTCGCGGGCTCCACAGGGGCTGCGCGCCTGCTACGTCACCGGAGGGCTGCCCGGCCTGGACCCGGACGCGGCGGAGGTCTACCGGCGCACCTATCCCCGCGTCGCGGCCAAGAACGCCGAGTTCTACCGCCGCTACCCGCACCACGTGGAGACCGTCGGCCGCCTGGCCGACCGGCTGGCCGCGCAGGACGTCCGGCTGCCCGACGGCGACGTGCTCACGGTACGGCGGCTGCAGTCGCTCGGCATCGACTTCGGCATGAAGCCGGGCTACGAGCGCATGCACTGGCTGCTCGACGAGGCGCTCGACGGCGACCACGTGACGGACACCTTCCTGCAGCAGGTGCTGGCCCGCTCCTCCTACAGCGACAACCCGCTGTTCGCCGCGCTCCAGGAGAGCATCTACGGCTCGGGCCCCGGAGCCACCGGCTGGGCGGCCGAGCGCGAGCGGGCCCATCACCCGGCCTTCGCCGAGTCGGCCCGGCCACTGCTGTTCACCGGGGAGATGATGTACCCCTGGATGTTCGCGGAGATCCGGGTGTTGCGCCCGTTCCGCGCGGCCGTGGAGCTGCTGGCCGAGCGGGCGGACTGGCCGCCGCTCTATGACCCGGTACGCCTGGCCGCCAACGAGGTTCCGCTGGCCGCCGCCGTGTATTACGACGACATGTACGTAGATTCCGGCCTGCAACTGGACACCGCCGCTCGTATCGGCAACGCCCAGGCGTGGGTCACCAACGAGTACGAGCACGACGGCCTGGGCGAGGAGCGCGTCTTCGCCCGGCTGACCGAACTGGTGCGTGACATCGGAGGAGGCATCACAGGTGACTGACGGCAGGCCCCCGAAACTGCTGGACATTCCCGCGTTCACTGACTACATCGGCAAAGGCTGGGACATCCCCGACCGCACCCCGACCGTGGTCGCCGGTGCCGCCGAGGCCGCCGCCGCGCACCGGGCCCGGCTCGGCGCCGCGCTCCCCGGCCGGACCGTCGTGGTGGCGGCCGGCCAGGCGCCGGTGCGCAGCAACGACACCTCCTACGACTTCCGTCCCGGCAGCGACTTCTACTGGCTGACCGGCTGCGTGGCCGAGGACGCCGTGGCGGTGATCAGGGACGGCGACGCGGTCGTCTACCTGCCCGTCCCCGCCTATCCCGGCGAGCCGGGCTTCTTCGCCGACGCCGCCCACGGGGAGCTGTGGGTGGGCGCCGCCCCCGGACTGGCCGAGTGGTCGGCGGCGCTGGGCGTGCCGGTCAGGCCACTGACCGACTTCGACGGCACGGTCTCCACCGACGACGAGCTCGCCCGGGTGCTGGCCGAGCTGCGCATGATCAAGGACGACTGGGAGATCGGCCAGCTGCGGGAGGCCGTGGACCGGACGGTCGAGGGGTTCGCCGCCGTGCTCGCCGAGATCCCGACCGCCGTGGCCGGGCCGGGGGAGCGCTGGCTGCAGGGCACCTTCGACCGGTACGCCAGGGCGTACGGCAACGGCCCCGGCTACGCCTCGATCGTGGGCAGCGGCCCGCACGCCCCGACCCTGCACTGGGTGCGCTGCGACGGCCCGGTGCTGCCGGACGAGCTGCTGCTGCTCGACATGGGCGTGGAGGTACGCAGCCACTACACCGCGGACGTCACCCGCACCTTCCCCGCCTCCGGCACCTTCTCCCCCGCCCAGCGCCAGGTGCACGACCTGGTGGAGCGGGCGCACCGGGCGGCGCTGGCGCAGGTCGCCCCCGGCCGCCGCTTCACCGACTTCCACCACGCCGCGATGGAGGTCATCGCGCGCGGGCTGGACGACTGGGGGATGCTGCCGGTCTCGGTGGACGAGGCACTGTCGGAGCGCGGCCAGCACCACCGCCGCTACCTGATCTGCGGCATCGGCCACCACCTCGGCCTGGACGTGCACGACTGCGCCAAGGCCGCGCCCGAGGCCTACCAGGGGGCGCTCATCGAGCCGGGCATGGTGTTCACCGTGGAGCCCGGCCTGTACTTCCACGCCCACGACCTGACCGTGCCGCCCGAGCTGCGCGGGATCGGCGCGCGCATCGAGGACGACCTGCTGGTGACGGCGGACGGCATCGACGTGCTCTCGGCGCAGCTGCCCTTGTCGGCGAGCGGCCTGGAGGACTGGATGAAGTGACCCTGACCTACGACCCCTGACCTACGACGCGTCGTCCGCGCGTCGCAGAACGCCCTCCACGGCGGCCAGGGCGAGCGTCTTGTAGCCCACCGAGTCGAACAGGACCGTGATCCGGTCCGGCTCGCGGCGCATGACCGTGCCCCGCCCCCATGCCTGGTGCTCGACCTTGGCGTGCAGCGGGTACGGTCCCTCCCCGGTCGCGATGGGCTCCAGGCCGTCCTGGCAGGTGTCGCAGGTCCGGCAGGCCGTGTCGTACGGCTCGCCGAAGTACTCCAGCAGAAAGCGGCGGCGGCACCCGGTCGTCTCCGCGTAGCCGCGCATCATGTCGATACGCGAGTCGTCGACGCGATGCCGGATCTCGTCGAGTTCCACCGCCCGCGCGGCGGCCTGCTCCGGCGGCGGGCCGCCCGGCGCGTAGCGCAGGTCGCCGGAGTCGGTGACGGTCAGCGCCTCGGCCTGCTCCAGCAGGTTGACCAGGCTCGTCAGCTGGGAGGCGCCCACCTCCAGCAGGGCCCGCAGCTCGGTGACGGGCACGGTGCCGCCGTGCTCCTTCACCAGGGTCGCCACCCGCAGCAACGCCTCGGCGTCCGCCCGGCCGCTGGCGAAGAAGCGGCGCAGGCCCAGATCCTCCGGCCGGTAGAACAGCACGGCGCGGGCGGGCCCGCCGTCCCGGCCCGCCCGGCCGATCTCCTGGTAGTAGGCGTCGGGCGACTCGGGCGGCGACGCGTGCAGCACGTAGCGGACATCGGGCCGGTCGATCCCCATCCCGAACGCCGAGGTGGCCACCACCGTGTCCACCTCGCCCGCCGTGAAGAGCGCGTGCACGCGCGTCCGCTCGGCCGCCCGCATCCCGGCGTGGTACGGCTCCGCGTGGCGGCCCATCCCGGTCAGCAGCGCGGCGTACTCCTCGGCCTCGCGCCGGGTGGCGACATAGACCAGGCCGAGCCCGTCGAGGGAGGCGGCGTGCTCGGCCAGGGCCCGGCTCTTGTCGTCGTCGCCGACGAACCGGCGTACCTCCAGCCGGATGTTGGGCCGGTCGAACCCACGGACGATCTGCACCGGGTCCTTCAACCCGAGGGAGCGGACGATCTCCTCCCGGACGTTCGGCGCCGCCGTAGCGGTCATCGCCACCACCGGCGGATGCCCCAGGCGCTCGATCACCTTGCCCAGCCGCAGGTAGTCGGGGCGGAAGTCATGCCCCCATGACGAGACGCAGTGGGCCTCGTCGACCGCGATGAGCGACGGCTCGGCCTTGGCCAGCTGGGTGACGACGTCGGGCTTGGCCAGCTGCTCGGGCGACAGGAACACGAACTCCGCCTCCCCCGCCGTGACCTTCTCCAGCCCCGCCTTGACCGAGGAGGTGGAGTTGACCGCGACGGCCCCGCCCGCGTCGGCCTTCTCCAGGCCGAGCACCTGGTCGCGCTGCAGCGCGATGAGCGGCGAGACGACCACGGTGGGGCCGTCACGCAGCTGCGCGGGCACCTGGTAGACCGCCGACTTGCCGGCGCCGGTCGGCATGACCAGCAGCACGTCACGCCCGTCGAGCAGGTGTTCCATCGCCTCCTGCTGGCCCGGCCGCAGGTCCTTCCAGTCGAAGGTCTGCCGGGCCGTGGCCCGCAGCCGCCGTCCCTTCCGCCCGAACCGGCTGTTGAGCCTCGCCCGTAATCCCATACGCCCCTCCTGGTAGTGGGCGGCCAGTACCCGCTGCCGCGCTCACCGAACGCCGGCCGTCGAACTCAGCGTGGCGCCCACTCGGGCAGCCAGCCGGGACGATGGCGGTAGCCGTAGGCGAGGAGCCGCAGTGTGTCGCAGGGCCCCTCGTCTGCGTGCCCTTCTCCGTCCGCGCGCCCGGCTTCGTCTCCGTCCCCGGCGCCGTGTCCGTGCGCGGCGATCAGGCGCAGCTCGGCGGCGCAGCGGGCCATGACGTCACGGGGATCGTGGCGGGCGATGTGCACGGCGTCCCTCATGGACGGCGCGTGACCGGCGTCGCCGGTGATGCAGACCGCGCCACGGAAGGCCGACGGGTCGCCGAAGCCGACGAACTCCTGCCCGTTGGTCATGGTGACGAAGTCGTCGCCGTCGTACCACTCCCTGGTGGGGTCGTAGGACCACGGGCCGGGAGTCGCCGCCTCGGCCGTCGCGTTGTCGCCCTCGATCGTGGCGCGCAGCCAGGACAACAGGTCGTAGGTCAACGCTCTCCCTCAGTCGGCCCCGGCATAGGTCCAGGCGCCCTCGTGCCGGACGAAGCGGCTGTGCTCTTCCATGCAGCCCGCCTCGCCGTTGTCGGTGTAGTGGGCCCGGAAGCGGACGGTGCCCTCGGTGGAGACGACGCTGCCCCCGGTGGTCTCCAGGATCTCCAGCCGGGTCCAGCGTGTCCCCCGGTCGAGGTCGAGCCGGGCCGGGCGGGCCGCCGGGTGCCAGGTGCGCAGCAGATATCCGGCGTCGCCGACACTGAAGGCGCTGAACCGGGACCGCATGAGCGCCTCGGCCGTGGGCGCGGCGGCGAGGCCGCGATGCAGCCGCCCGCAGCACTCCCGGTAGGTCGCCGGCAGCCCGCACGGGCATGGGGCTGAGGCGGATTTCGAGTCACGTCGCGGCACGCCTCTCATTCTGCCCGGTGCGGGGACCGTCAGCGCCCGCGCAGGATCAGGCGCAGCTGCCTGCCGGTCCGCTTGCGCCGGAACGCCTCGCGTTCGTTGACCTGAGGGAAGGGCTCGTCCGGTACGGGCGTCCCAAGGAAGGCGCACAGCGGCTCCCATCCCTCCCGCACGTCGAAGACCAGCAGCCGCGCGGCCGGGATCACCGCCTGGACCTCGGCGAGGTGCCGTTCGTAGACCTTCATGACGTACGCGGGATCGTCGACGCGGCCGTCGAAGATCCGGTCCATGACCGTCGCCCTGGCCATGCGCGGGTAGAGGGCGAAGTCCGGTGCCCGGCGCGCGACCAGCCACCGGATGATGCGGCGGCGGATCGGCATCGGGCGGCGTTCGGCCAGGGCGCCGGCGAAGATGGTCTCGCTGACGCTGTCGTACCACCGGCGCGGGTCGCGGACGGTGAGGATGACCTTCGCGTCGGGATAGTGCTCGGCCAGCTCCCGCCAGTAGGAGGCGGCGGGCCAGTCCACCGCCGATGGGAAGCCGGTGAACACCTCGTCCCAGTCGCGGGCGCGGCCCTCCCCGACGTCGAGCCACTGGCGGACCTGGTATCTACCTATGACCGTGGACATGTGTTGACGCGCTCCCGGAATGAATCCCCGGGGATTCCGCCTGTGCCACATGGTCATGCGACACTTCGGTGGCTTCCTGCTTCGTCGGCCGTGCCCCGTGCCCGGCGCTTGCGCGCTGGGTGTGGGGTCTTACCTGCCTCCACAGGCGTTTGGGGTCTCCGCTTCCCGCCCATCTCAGGTTCGGGTTTCCGTCCAGCGGCGACCTGCCGCCTCCCGGCGGCCAAGATGTTGATCGCGGCGTTCGCATCCCGGTCATGCCTCACGCCACAGGCGCACACCCACTCCCGCACGTTCAGCGGCATCACCTGCGCCAGGTTCCCGCACGCCGAGCAGAGCTTGGAGGAGGGATGGAACCGGTCGATCCGGGCGAACGTGCGACCGTAGAGTTTCGCCTTGTACTCCAGCATGCCCACAAACGCCGACCAGCCCGCATCGTGCACGCTCTTGGCCAGCCGCGTACGGGCCAGCCCCTTGACCGCCAGGTCCTCCACATAGATCGCTTGGTTCTCGCGAACTATCCGCATCGAGGCCTGATGGTGGAACTCCCGGCGCGCATCGGCGACCCTCGCATGCTGCTTGGCGACCTTCATCCGGGCCTTGACCCGGTTCGCCGACCCCTTCTCCTTACGCGACAACACCTTCTGAAGACGCTTGAGCTTCTTCTCCGCCCGACGCAGAAACCGGGGCGAGTCGACCTTCCGGCCATCGGCCAGCACCGCGAAATGCCCCAACCCCAGATCGATACCGGTCTCAGCCTCGATGCGAGGCAACGGCCGTTCGGCGACCTCGACCACGAACGACGCGAAGTACCGGCCCGCCGCGTCTTTGATCATCGTCACGCTCGACGGATCGGACGGCAGACGGCGTGACCAGCGCACCGCGATATCACCGATCTTCGGCAGCGACAACTTCCCGCCCGCCGTGATCGTGAACCGGGAGTTCCTGGTGAACCGGATCGCCTGCCGGTTGTCCTTACGGGACCGCAGCCGGGGTGGGCCGATCTTCGGCCCGTGACGTTTGCCGCTGACACTGGCGAAGAAGTTGCGGTAGGCCGCGCAGGCGTCGGCCAGGGCCTGCTGCAGCACCACCGCCGACACCTCGCCCAGCCACACCCGCTCGGGACGTCGTTTGGCCTCGGTGATGACCTGCTTGGACAGCTCGCCATCGGTGATGAACGGCAGCCCCTCGGCGTGGGCGTGGCGGCGCAACGCGAGCGCGTCGTTAAACACCACCCGCGCGCACCCGAACGCCCGCGCCAGCGCGATCCGCTGGCCGACGGTGGGGTCCAGGCGGAAGGAGTAACGCAGCTGCACGGCCTCGATTCTACAGTTGGGTTATGGCCGACAACAGTGATATCCGGACAGGCAGGCACTGTGTTTTCCTGCTCCACGCGCACTTGGTTTTCGTCACGAAATTGCGGCATAAGGCGTTCACCGACACCCACCTGACCCGCATGGAAGAGATCATGAGGGACGTGTGCGCCGACTTCGAAACCGAACTCCGAGAGTTCAACGGCGGCCCCGACCACGTCCATCTCCTGGTCACCCTCCCGCCCAAGATCGCCCTGTCGAAGCTGGTCAACAGCCTCAAGGGCGTCTCCTCCCGGCGGATGCGGCAAGAATTCCCCGACCTGGCCGCCCACTACTACCGGGCCACCAAACTGTGGTCAGGCTCCTACTTCGCCGGATCCGCCGGTGGTCCACCGTTGTCGACCGTGCGCCAGTACATCGAGCAGCAGAACCGACCGCTCTGAGCCAAGAAGACGCTGGTCCGCCTGGCGGCGAATCGGCTGTTCCTGCCCCGATATGCGGGAGAGTCCGCTTGACCACCGGCCTGAAGGCCGGAGCACTGCCGACGAATCCGGTAGCAGGGGCCGTACCCCAGCAGTTCCAGCGCCGCCTTCAGCGACCCCGTCCCCGTTCTGCCGAACCCCGCGCCGATCACCTTCACCTCGCGCTCCCTCCCGCCTCTGATCGGCCTCTGATCCGCGATCCCTAACGTGACAACTGGGTTATATGACCAGATACATGTCGCAGCCGACCGCCGCAATGGTGAGGAGCCGACCATGCTGTTCCCGCTTCCCCTTCTCGACGCGTTGCGGGGCTCGCCCGGCGGCGTGGCGTTCGAGCACGGGTCCCGGACCGTCTCACGGGGTGAGCTGCTGGAGATGATCCGGCGGCTGGCCGGCGCGCTGGCCGATGCCGGGCTCGGGCCCGGCCGGGGCATCGCCATCCGGACCGCCGTCTCGCCGGAGGCATTCGCGGCGCACATGGCCGCGCACGCGCTGGGCTGCCGCGTCGTGGGCGTCCGGCCCGGCTACCCGGCCGCGCAACTCGCCCACGTGCTGGGGATGGGAGTCGACGTCCTGCTGGTCGACGGGTCGCTCCCCGTGCTGGTCGACCGATCCAGCGCGGCACCCGAGGGGCCGCTTCCCGCGCTGGTCGACCGGTCCAGCGCGGCACCTGAGGGGCCGCTTCCCGTGCTGTCCTTGGCGGAGTTGCTGGCGCGCGCCGACGATGGCCGCCCCCTCGCCGTCACGGCGCGGCCCGACGACGTGGCCGCCCTGACCTTCACCAGCGGCAGCACCGGGCGGCCCAAGGGCTGCGCGATCACCTACCGCGCGCTGAGCGAGCACTGGGCGTGGCAGCCCCGCGTGTGGGGCCCGGTCGCGGCGGCGCTCGCCGAGTCGTTCGGGCGCTACCTGCTGTTCGGCACCCTGGCCAGCATGGTCGTCATGGAGTTCCTGGCGCCGTGCCTGCTGGGCGGCGGGACGGCGGTGATCCCGGAGGACGACGGGCGGCCGGTCTTCCCGTACGCGATCGAGCGCCACCGGATCACCGGCTCCATCATCACCGTGCCCCGGCTGTACCAGATGCTCCGTCTGCTCAAGGACGACCCGGTCGACGTCGGCAGCCTGCGCGCGCTGATGGTCTCCGGCTCCCCGCTCAGCCCGTCCCGGCTGGCGGCGGCGGTGGAACGGCTCGGCCCGGTCGTCTACCAGGGCTACGGCCAGACCGAGGCGGGCAACATCGCGATGCTCACGCCCGCCGACATCGCCCGGGGCAACGTGGCCTCGGTGGGCCGTCCGCATCCGGGGGTCGAGATCAGCGTCCGGGACGAGGCGGACCGGGAGGTGGCCGCGGGAGAGACCGGCGAGATCCACGTACGCAGCCCGTACCTGATGTCCGGCTACTGGGGGCAGCCGGAGGAGAGCCGCGACACGCTGCGGGACGGCCGGCTGCGCACCCGCGACCTGGGCTACGTGGACGAGGACGGCTTCCTGTACCTGGTCGGCCGGACCCGGGATGTGATCATGGTCAACGCGGTGGTGGTGTACGCGGGTCCGATCGAGCGGGTGCTGGCCGCTCATTCCGACGTGGACGAGGCGTACGTGGCCGGGGCGCCGGACGAGCTGACCGGCGAGGCCGTACACGCGTTCGTGGTGCCCGCCGCCGGGCGGACCCCGGACCGCGACGCGCTGACCGCCCTGGTACGCGCCGAACTCGGCGACGACAGCGTGCCCCGGACGATCACGGTGGTGTCGGCCGTCCCGGTCGCCGCCAGCGGCAAACCGGACAAGCGCGCCCTGCTGGACCAGCCCGGCGGGCGGATGCTCTGAGCATTCTCTGAGAATCGCCCGCCAACACTGAGGTCGTCCGTTTCATGACATCGCTCGTTTCATGACATCGCTGTGACGGAGGCCTACGTGCCGGACAACGCCCTCGACTACCTGGTGATCGGCGCCGGCCCGGCGGGGCTGCAACTCGGATATTTCCTCGAAAAAGCGGGCCGGTCGTACCTGATCCTGGAAGCCGGTCCCACGCCGGGCATGTTCTTCCGCACCTTCCCGCGCCATCGCACGCTCATCTCGATCAACAAGAGGTACAACGGAACCTCCGACCCGGAGCTCAACCTCCGGATGGACTGGAACTCCCTGCTGTCGGACGACCCGGACCTGCTGTTCACCCGCTACAGCGACCGCTACTTCCCCGCCGCCGACGACATGGTCCGTTACCTCGCCGACTACGCCGCCGCGTGCGGCCTGCGGATCGTCCACGACGCCCGCGCCGTCCACATCACCCGCGCGCCCGGCATGGGCCCCTTCCGGGTGACCGACGAGCGCGGCCGGTCGTACGAGGCGAAGCGCCTGATCGTGGCGACCGGGGTCAGCCGGCCCAACATCCCGGAGATACCGGGCATCGAGACCGCCGAGCTCTACGGCACGGCCGCCACCGACCCGTCCGGCTACGTGAACCAGCGGGTGCTCGTCATCGGCAAGGGCAACTCGGCCTTCGAGACGGCGGACAATCTGGTAGAGACCGCCGCGGTGATCCACGTCGCGGGCCCGAACTCCGTACGCATGGCGTGGCGCACCCACTTCGTCGGCCACCTGCGCGCGGTCAACAACAACTTCCTCGACACCTACCAGCTCAAATCGCAGAACGCGGTGCTGGACGGCTCGGTCAAGCGGATCGAGCAGCAAGCCGACGACTCGTACCTGGTGACGGTGAGCTTCGCCCGCGCCGACGAGGTCACCAAGGACATCCCGTACGACCGGGTGATCGTCTGCACCGGCTTCCGGTTCGACGCCTCGATCTTCGACGACGGGTGCCGTCCTGAGCTGATGATCCAGGACCGGTTCCCGGCGCTCACCCCCGCCTACGAGTCGGTCAATGTGCCCGGCCTCTACTTCGCCGGGACGCTGACGCAGTCCCGGGACTTCAAGCGCGGCACCAGCGGGTTCATCCACGGCTTCAGGTACGGCACGCGCTCGCTGCACCGCGTCTTGGAGCACAGGTACCACGGCGTCCCGTGGCCCGGCCGCGAGCTCGCCGCAGAGCCGGAGGCCATGGCGGCGGCGGTGCTCGACCGGGTCAACCGCTCCTCGGCGCTGTGGCAGCAGTTCGGGCTGCTGGCCGACGTCATCGTCCCCGACGGCCGGGGTGGGGCCCGCTACCTGGAAGAGCTGCCGGTCGACCTGGAGGACCCGCCGATCGGCGACGCCGGCCATTTCGCGATCACCCTGGAGTACGGGCCGGAACACGACACGGTCGACCCCTTCGACATCGCCGTCGGCCGGATCCGGCAGAGCGACTCCGCGCGCGCCCACGAGGGCCACTACCTGCACCCGGTGGTACGGCATCACCGGCCCGGCGCGCCGGCCGCCGTCCACCACATCACCGAGAACCTGGAGAACGACTGGACCTCCCCGGAGGTGCACGTCGCGCCGCTGCGAGCCTTCTTCGCCCGCCAGGCCGCCTCGGTGCCGGCGTGATGGACACGCTGGGCGAGTTCGAGACCGGCGAGATGGACACGCTCGGCGAGTTCGAGGCCGCCGCCCGCGCGCGTCTCGACCCCGCGCACTACGACTACTTCGCCGGCGGGACCGGTGACGAGGTCACGCTGCGGGCCAACGAGGCGGCGTTCGACCGGCTGGCGCTGGTGCCGCGGGTGCTGCGCGGCGCCGGGAAGCTCCAGCTCGGCGTCACCCTGCTGGGCAGCCGCGCGGCCATGCCCGTGCTGGTGGCGCCGACCGCGTTCCACCGGCTGGCCGACCCCGAGGGCGAGCGGGCCACGGCCCGGGCCGCCGCCACCGCCGAGACGATCATGATCGTCTCCATGGCGTCCACGGTCGCCGTCGAGGACGTGGCCGCGGCGGCGCCTGGGGCCAAGCTCTGGTTCCAGCTCTACATCCAGCCGGACCTGGCCTTCACCGAGACCATCGTCCGGCGCGCCGAGGCGGCCGGCTGCACGGCGCTGGTCGTCACGGTGGACTCCCCCACCCTGGGAGCGCGGCCCCGGGACCGGCGCAACGGCTTCAACGACCTGCCCGAGGGCCTGCGCTGCGAGAACCTGCGCGACGGCGCGCGGGTGCGGCCGATCGTCATGTCACCGGAGATCTCCTGGGCGCACCTCGACCGGCTCAGGGAGATGACGGCGCTGCCGATCGTGCTCAAGGGCGTCGCCCATCCCGCCGACGTACGCCCGGCGCTCGACCACGGCGTCTCGGCGCTGGTGGTCTCCAACCACGGCGGCCGGCAGCTCGACACGGTCCCGGCCGCCGTCGACCTGCTGCCGGACATCGTGGCCGCCGTCGGCGGAACCGTCCCGGTGCTGCTGGACGGGGGTGTGCGGCGCGGCACCGACGTGCTGAAGGCGCTGGCGCTGGGCGCCGCCGCGGTCGCGGTGGGCCGCCCGGTGATCTGGGGGCTGGCGGCGGACGGGGAGCGGGGCGCGGGCCGGGTGCTCAGCCTCTTGCGTACCGAGGTCGAGCGGGCGCTCACCCTGTGCGGCTGCGCGTCGATCGACGAGCTCGAACCGGGGATGGTGCGACGACCGTGGTGACCGGAGCTTTGACCGCAGTGGCCACGGCGCTCGCCGTCGTCGCGGTGCTGAGCCTGCCGTGGTGGCTGCCGGGCCGGGTCGTGGCGCTGCGTGTACGGGTCTTCAACCGGGTCAACGGGGACGAGGGCATCCCGGTGCCCGGCGATCTGGTGGGGATCGAGCGGTTCAAGGAGGTCTACTCCCATCCGGCGGCCGGCGGCCGGAGCAAGGGCGCCGCCCTGTCGGACCTGTTCTGGTACTGGCTGGCGCCCGGCCCCGAGATGCACCAGGAGCACCTGGAGGCGGGCGAACGGTATGACGCCGTCGCCCGGGCCACGCGCGGCTTTCTGTCCATCCCGCGTACGGAAGCGGAGGAGCTGACCCGCCGCTGCGTCACCCGGACGCTGCGGGAGGCGGGCGGGCTGGTCCGGCTGCGCGACCTGATGATGCCGCTCTGGGCGGAGTTCTCGTACGAGCTGGTCTTCGGCAGGCCATGCCCGCGCACGGCCCGCGACCTGATCGCCGGCAACGCGAACGACGTCGTCACCTCGCTCAAGTGCTGCGGGCTGCGGCACATGGACCGGCGCGACCGGCTGACCCGGTATCTCATGGACCGGCTGCCCCTGGTACGGCAGCCGCTCCCCGAGGGGTTGTCGGCCAGGGAGCAGGCGCTCTATCTGCAAGGGGCCTTCTTCAACACCGCGGTCGTCCAGCTGTCGGAGGCCATGGCCCACCTGCTGATGGTCCTCGCGCAGCACCCGGACGTACAGGCCAGGGCGTTGACGGGCGGTCCGCGCTACCTGGACCAGGTGATCGCGGAGACGCTGCGGCTCTACCCGCTCTTCGGCATCGCCCACCGCGTCACGACCGGCGACATCCCGCTGGACGAGCACACGGTGATCCCGGCGGGCTCGGTGCTGTGCTTCAACTACCCGGAGTTCCACCGCGCGGGCTTCACCGACCCCGACCACTTCGACCCCAGCCGCTTCGGCCCCGACCGGTCCGACCCGGCTCGCCTCCACCCCGACCGCCTCGACCCGGTCCAATCCCAGCCTGACCACTTCAGCCCGGCCCAATCCCACCCTGACCACTTCGACCCGGGCCGCTCCCACGCCGACCGGTTCGACCAGGCCCACCCCCGCCCTCACCGAACGGCGGTCCGTGAGCTCAACCACATCCCGTTCGGCGTCGCCGCGAACCGGCCGTGCCCGGCCTGGCGGCTGGCGCCGATCGCCATGCGGGTCGCGGCGGAGGAGATCCTGCGCCTGTACGCCCTGGACTCCACCGCCTCCCACACCCGGTCCCTGCCCAACCGGGGGCCGTGCCTGCTCACCCCGCGCTACGCCCGCAGGAGTGCCGCCCACCGGCCACTGCTGCTGTTCGTGCGATTCAGGGACCGCTGGGAGGACGTCTGGCGCAGCCTGGTCCAGCTCGTCCTCGGCACGTACATGGTCTGGGACGCGCGCAGGCAGCGGCTGTGCGAGCGCCACTTCGCGGATGACGGCCAGCCGGTCGCCCACTGACCATCCCGCCCAGCCGATCACCCGCTGATCGTCCCAGCCGACCGGTCACCCAACCGATTGTGCTGATTGTCTGGATTGCGAGCGGAGGAATGGTATGCCGACGATGGCGCTGGTCGCCGCCGGTGACCCGAACGCCTCGAGCAGGCAGGGAGAACCGACCCCGAACAGCCCCGCCCTCTGGAGAAGCAGACAGCCGCCGCCCAGCCCACCATTTCCTGAAATGTCAACACTTGTCGGGACCCTGGTAATTCTGCGGCGGTGATGCAACGGTTGATCCGTGGCTGGGACATCGAGTACAGCCGGCGCCCCCGCCCGTCGGCTGCTGCTCGTGGAGGATGACCGCGAGCTCGGGGGCATGTTGGTGGACCTGTTCACCGACGAGGGCTACACGGTCGACCTGGCCCTGGAGGGGCAGCGTGGCCTGCACCTGGGCCTGAGCCGCGCCTACGACGCCATGATCGTCGACCGGGGCCTGCCGGTGGTCGACGGCATCGACCTGCTGCGGCGGCTGCGCAGGCAGGCCGTCACTGTGCCGGTACTCGTCCTCAGCGCCTTCGGCACGGTCGCCGACCGGGTCACCGGGCTCGACGCGGGCGCCGAGGACTACCTGGTCAAGCCGTTCGAGATCGACGAGCTGCTGGCCAGGGTACGGGCGCTGCACCGCAGGAACCTGGACCAGGCAGGGCTGCTGCCCGTCGGCGCCGGCTGGCTGGATCCGGAGGCCCACACCGTACGGCTGCCGACCGGCGAACAGGTGACCCTGTCCGGCCAGGAGGCGCGGCTGCTGCACGCGCTGGCGATCCGGCCGCGGCAGGTGCACACACGCGCCTCGCTGCGGCAGCGGGTCTTCGACGGCGCCCGCACCGACGCGATCGTGGACACCTACGTCTACTACCTGCGCGGCAAGCTGGGGGCGGGCATCGTCAGCACCGTACGAGGCGTGGGCTACCGCCTGGGTGAGCTGTGAGGGGGCAACTGGCCGCCGATCCGGATCGGCGTCTGCTGAACCGGGCCCGCCGGCGGGTCACCGTGCAGGTGGCGGGCGCGATCTCGGTGGTGCTCGCGCTCTTCGGGGTGATGGTCTACTGCGTCACCGTGAGCGACCAGAGCGCCTCCGCACGGCGCGACCTGGCCGCCGCGACCCAGCACGGCTCCGTCGCTCACCCTCCCCCCTGCATGTGGCTGTTCGAACTACGCGACGGCACCGTACAGGCCTCTCCCGGCGCACCGGCGGCGCTCCCCCTGCGCACCGCGCTGTACCTGGCCGCCGCCGGCGGCGGCCCGCAGGTCACCCAGGCCGAGCTGGCCGGGCAGAGCTATCTCGTACGCACCGAGCGGCGCGGTGACGTGGCGACCCAGGCGGTGATCGACCTTCGCTACCAGGCCGCCGAACGGCAACGCCTGCTGCGCACGATCGCCGCCGCCGAGCTAGCCGGGCTGCTGGCCGCGCTGCTGATCGGCCAGGTCCTCGCCCGCCGGGCGATCGCGCCGCTGGGCGAGGCCCTGGCCCGCCAGCGCAGGTTCGCCGCCGACGTCAGCCACGAGCTACGGACCCCGCTGACCCGCCTGCACACCCGCGCCCAGCTCGTGGCCCGCCAGCTGCGGCGCGGCACCGACCCGATCCTGGTCATCGACGAGGCCGACCAGCTGGTCACCGGCAGCCGCCAGCTGGGCGAGGTGGTCGAGGACCTGCTGGTGTCGGCCCAGTTCAGGCAGCTGCGCCGGCCGTTCGTCCCCGTCGACCTGGCGGCGCTGGCCGAGGAACTGGCCGTCGCCGAGGCGGCCCGCGCCGCCGCGCACGGCGTGACGATCGAGGTACACCGCCAGGGCCTCGACGCCCACACCGTGCGCGGGGCGCAGTCGGCACTCCGCCGGGTGATCTCCGCCCTGCTGGACAACGCGCTCGGCCACACGAGTGCGGGCGGGCACATCTGGATGACGATCGTCGGCGGCCCGGAGGTGGTGGAGCTCACGGTGCGGGACGACGGGGTGGGCCTGGATCCGGCCGACTCCGAGCGGCTGTTCACCCGGTTCGTCGGCCAGGGCTTCGGGCTGGGGCTGGCCCTCGTACGGGAGGTGGTGGACGGGCACGGCGGCACGATCACGGCGGACGGGCGGCTGGGCGCGGGCGCGGTGTTCACCGTCCGCCTCCCGGCGGACCCCACCGTCCCGCACCGCCCGCGGCCAAGAAACGAGCCCACCAAGCCCACCAAGCCCACCAAGCCCGCCGAAACCACCAAGCCTGCCGACCACTCCGACCACTCTGGCCGCTCCGACCGCTCGGACCGCGAGCCTGAGCGGCGATTCTGATCCGCAATATTCCAACTCACGAATATTCCGGATCCCATCGACTGGCTGCTCGAAGCGGTATCAGCCAGAGCAAGATCTCCAAGATCGAGACAGGCGAAGTACCGCCCTCCGCAGTCGACGTCGAGCGCATCCTGCGCGCCCTGAACGCTTCACCTGAAGTGACCGAGGAGATCACCGCTCTCCCGCGACTGGCGAACACGCAGTTCCTAGACTTGCGCTCTACCCTTCGGCGCGGCCTCTGTGCCCGGCGGATGTCATGGCGGTCCAACTCGGTCGTCTGGCGTCGCTGGCGGTTCTTCCCAATATCCGGTTAGGCGTCATCCCCGTGGCTCAACCGCACCTGCCAGAGGGGCCGCTGGGCAAAGCCATGGGTCGACCTGGTGGTCTGGTCGGACGGGCTTCGCTTTTGGTGGCGTGTCGGCTGGAACGGAGAACACCCGAGACCCGTCTACGCGTGGCATCCGTCGGCGCACCCGACGCGCGCCCGCCGCCGCGTGGCGCACTCGCCTTCCGAGGCGACCCCCGGTGCGTATCCATGGGTGTGAGGTTGCGCGAATTGATCAGCGCGTTCCCCGGCTGGGACATCTCAGACGCGGCCGGCGGGGGCTGGTACGCGGTCCGCATCGCCACGGTCCCCGCACACAGCGGGCTCTCCAATGTCCGGTGTGGAGCCACCTTGGACGAGCTGCGTAAGCACCTGGAGCTGGAAGCTCAACGCGCGCGCCGCCCTGCCCGGCTGCGAGGTGCGGCCTGACCTGCCGCCCCGTCTATCAGGGACGCTTCATCTGAATTGTGGCGTGGAGACCCGGTCCTTCAGGGCCGGGAGGAAGCGCCACCCCTCCTCTCGAAAACAGTATGGAAAGACTCGGTCACGTTCGGTAATATGTGCGGTGGGTGAGGCCGGAGTGACAGGAGGTGCGTGATGGCGATCCGCCGCTCCGTCGCCAAGCGGCACGGCCTGCCCACGGTCGTGCAACTGCGGCTCACACCCGCACCGGCCCAAGCCGACGCCCTGGCCGCAGCGGTGCTGCTGTGCAATCAGGCGGCCACCGTCGTCTCCCGCCTGGCCTGGCAGCACCGTGTCTTCGCTGTGGTGGAGTTGCATCGGCTGGCCTATTACGAGGTGCGGGCGCAGGTGGCCGGGCTGGGCGCGCAAGCGGCCGTGCGGGCCATCGCCCGGGTCGCCGGCGCCTACGCCAACCGGCGCGCCACCAAGAAACGCGCCCACATCTTCCGCCCGCACGGCGCCGTCCCCTACGACGCCCGACTGATGAGCTTCAACCGGGACGCCCGCACCGTGTCGCTGTGGACCCCCACCGGCCGCATCACCCTCCCCTACACCGGCCGTACGGAAGACCTCAAAGCCGTGGACACGCTGCCGCTCGGCGAGGCAGACCTGATCTGCCGACGCGGCGTGTGGCTGCTGCAGGTCGCCCTCACCCTGCCCAAGCCGGCGGTGCGCGAGCCGGTTCACGGCTTTGTGGGGGTTGATCAAGGGGTGGCCAACCTGGCGGTCACCTCCGACGGGTCAGTGCTGCCCGGCCCCGCCCTGCCGGGGCCGATCGGCGGCAACGGCCACGTCCGCACCCTGCGCGAGCGACGCCATCGCCAACGCCGACGGCTGCAGAAGAAAGGCACGTCTGCGGCGCGGCGGGTACTGCGCCGCCTGTCCGGCCGTGAACACCGGATGATGACCGACCTCAACCACCAAATCAGCAAATACGTGGTGCGCGAAGCCGAACGCACCGGCCGCGGCATAGCCCTGGAAGACCTTCAGGGCATCCGCGGCCGGGTAAGGGCTCACCGGCTCCAGCGGCGCACCCTGCACAACTGGGCCTTCGCCCAGCAGATCACCCTCACCTGCTACAAGGCCACCCGAGCCGGGATCGCCTTCCTGCTGGTCGACCCCGCCTACACCTCCCAGGCCTGCCCGGAATGCGGGCACGTCAGCAGGGCGAACCGTCCGGCGCGGGGCCGGTTCGTCTGCGAAAGGTGTGGCCTCGCTGGGCACGCCGATCACATCGCGGCCCGCAACATCGCCGCACGCGGCGTTGCGGGCTGGGCTGCCATCAACCAGCCACACGCTACCGGCCTCCCTTCACCCAGACGGGACCGTGAGAGCAAACCACCGGCTTCAGTCGGTGGTAGTTGATTCTTGCCTGCTCTCCGCACTGAGCAGCAGACCGAAAAGCGCGCCTTGCGCGGTTTGAGTACGGAACGCGTCCAGCGGCGGGTTCGATCCGATGCCGAAGAGGTCTTCGGCATCCTTCACGGACGGCGCGGAATCTAGGCTCACGGCCATCCCCTGTCCTGCTGGAGGCCTCCATGTCCGGGCCTGATCAACTGTTCGCCAAGCTGCGGGCCAGGCCGGCGCGGGCCCGCGTCTGGGTGCAGACGCTGATTCTGCTCGTACGCCCTGGATCTTCGGGTCGCGGGGGTGGGAGCGAAGCATCTCCTCACAGAGCCCGCCCAGGATCGGTTTCACCTGCGGCGGCGGAACAGGCAACGAGCCGGTTGACCGGTGAGCGCCCCGAGGGCGATAGTGCGGACGAGCGCCGCCGGCACGCCCGGGACGAGTTACGGCGGGGCGGCGTCGTCTGGCTGGCCTATGCCACCGCGGTGCGGCACCTGATCCGGCTCGCGGTGCCCGCCGCGGCGGTATTCCTGCCGATCGGCCTGCTTGCGGCGTCGGCGCTGGTCTTGCTCGCGGACGGGTCCGCGGCGGTGGTCAACGGCGACTTCGAGCTGATCGGCACGCCTGATACGTCCTTGCTGGCGTGGTCGGCGGCGGTGCTGGTCGTCTTGGGGGCCGGACAGGCGGTGGCGCTGCCCGCGACGGTGATGCTCGCCACCGGGCGGCTGGTCGGCAAGGACGTCTCGGCCTCCGACGCGATGCGGGCCGCGGCCCGGCGCTGGCCCGCGATGGCGGTCCTCGTCCTGGTCGGCGTGTTGGCGTTCACGGCTGCTCTGGTGGCCGGGCTCGGCATTCTCATGTGGACCGGGGCGCAGGTCACGGCTTACGCCGTCATGACGGTCCTGGCCCTGTCCGCGATGCCGTGCCTGCTGGCCGTGGCGCCCATTGTCCTGGAGGGCCGGTCCGCGAGGGGCTCGCTCGCTCGCGCCTACCGGCTGACGGCCGGCGCCTCCTGGGCAACAACGCTCACGCTGGCCTTCGGCGTCGTGCTCTTGCCCGCACTGGCCGCGCAGGCAGTGAACTGGGCGGTGTCCGGGCTGCCCATCGTGCCGGCCGTGGCCGGCTCCGTACTGGCGTTGGCCACCGTGCCGTTCCAGGCGGCCGTGATCGCCCGCCTGTTCCTGCACCGCTTGGACATCAAGGGGACGATCACCGAGTTCAAGGAGGTCGTCGACGGTCTGCCGGCGAGCACGCCACACCCGGTCAGGCGCGTGCCGGTGCTCGCGGCGCTGCTCCTGCCCGGCCTGCTGTACGGCGGCGCGGTGCTGATCAACCCACTCGGCTGGCTGGAGGTCTCCGAGACGGCCGTCACAGAGAACTGGTCACGCGAGTCGGACTCCGAGGTTTCTGAGGAGGACGGGCGTCCAAAGCCGCAACTCCATGCGTCGGACTTGCAAGCCCTGCACGCGGGGCAGGGCGGGCGCATGGTCATGCTCCTCGACGACTCCGCCGAGGCGAAGCTGCTGACCTGCATGGACAGCAGCTGCACTCAAACCCGGTTCACCTGGGCCGAACCGGTCGGCGTCGTCGGCGGGTACACAGCGGCCAGCGCCCGGCTGGCGGACGGCCGTCTCGTCGTGTCGACGTGGACGCAGGAGGGCGCGGACGAAGACGGGCTGATCCTGGACTACGACAAATGGCGCGCCCGGCTCGGGCTGCTGATCTGCGACGCGACGGCCTGCGTCCCGGCCCCTGGCGGCAAGACCATCACGGAGGTGACATCGTCCACGCAGGACAGGACGGTCGCTCTCGCGGCACGGCCTGGCGGCGGTCTGCTGGTCGCCCAGCTCCACCAGCTCCCGTTGAGTGAAAGTGACATCGCCGAGGAAGGGCTCTCGATCACCACCTGCGACGATCCGGCCTGCACCCATCCACGCACCAAGCAGATCGCCAAGCTTCCCGTCCACAGATACCGGGACAACGATCGCGGCCTCATCGCCGGCGTAGGCCCCGACGACCGGCCCGTTGTGCTGCGGTTCGACCGCGAAACCGGCTCGGTCTTCGTGATCTCCTGCGACGACCCCGCCTGCGCCCGGGCACGCACGGGGCAGCCCGTCCAAGATTCGACCGATTACTCCGACGGCCAAGCCGGCGCTGCCATGCTGGTCCGGGCCAACGGCCGGCCGCTGATCGCCTACCGGGATGTGACCGACGGCGCGATCAAACTGCTCGACTGCCACACCCGCGAATGCTCAAAGGCCGGCACCATCACGCTGTCCGAACCCGGTCACAACACGGCGCCGGCGACGGTGCTGTCCCGGGACGGGCGGGCTCTGGTGGCCTATCAAGACCTCGACCGCAAACGGGTCGTCATCGCCGCCTGCACGGGAACGCACTGCACGCGCACTCCGATCACGACGATCCGGCGCCGCGGTAGTGATGGCCTGGCCATGGCGTTGAACGGCCAGGGCCGACCCATGATCGCCTGGATGGACGTCGGGGGATGGCACGACTGGGACCTTGTCGTCACCACGCCGCTCAACCTGCCCTGACCCAACTGGTTCCCGCGCTACCGATCAACGTGCCGCGCCACACCTGATCATCGGGCACGAGCGCTCGCAAGGAGCTCAAGGCGTTCCGTCCAAGCTCGCGAGCAATCGCTCGATCTCCGAGGCATCAGGCAGACTCTCCACCACCGGCGGTAGAACTGGAACGGCGTCTCGCTCATCGACTGCCGCAAGGTGTGCGACACCAGGCGGCACCACGGAGCGGATCGCCTCTACGCAGCGGGTTTCGGCCTCAGCGCGGATGCTGATCGCCTTCAGGGCGGAACGTTTGGCCTCCTGCCGTTCTTCTTCCCACTCGCGGGCCTCTCGGGCGACCTCGACGGATCGTTCTCTCCTGTACGGATCGGACAGATCGCGGATGAGCTCTTCCGCCATGAACTCGTCCAAGGCGCGCCAGTCACCGCCCGGCGCATCCGGCGCCGAAGCCAGGATACGGAAGCTCCGGACGGCCCGGCTGTGCGCCTCTCGCGCGTTCTCCGCCCAGGACCGCGCGCCGGATGCCTGTGTCCTGGCCAACTCCACGCTGTCGGCGAAGTCCGACAGCGCCTCGGCGCAGGCACGATAGGCGATCGCGAGTCTGGTCGTCTCCGCGTGGATCTCCGTCATGATCTCATGGAAGTCGGCATCATCACCGTCTCGCACCCGGGCGCCGCCGACCGGCCGGGCGTAGTCGGTGGACATCGAGGAGAACCAGCCCTGTCGATGGGCCGAGTGCTTGGCCGCCCGCTCCAGCAGCACCCGCTCACGGCGCGACACGCTCCCGTCCAAGGCCCGCAGCACCAGGTCGGCCACGTCCTCGGGCCGGTAGCGACGATCCAGCGAGCCGTGCAGCTCCACCAGGGCTTCCCGGCGGGCTGGAACGCGGCCGTCCGCCTCGCGGAACTCCATGCCCCCATCATTCACGTCCGCGCCATCCCGCCTCAAACGATTTGCCGGCGCGGGCCGAACCCGATGTCCGCCAAGCCCTGACCGTGTGACCGGAGGTCGTCCGCCACCGGTTCCAGCGATTCGGCAAGCCACTCTCATGACCAGGAAAGGTGACCGGGTCGTTCCAGGGCGGATCACGACAAGGCTGAAAACCTCCCTGTGGGAGATGCGGTGACCCGCAGTCCGATCACCACACGGAGGTGCGCCATGACGATCAACGCCAATCTCGACAAGCTGCTCGACAAGGCATTCGAGAAGTACGAGCTGGAGAAGCTGCCCGCCGCCCCGGTGAGCGCGCTCGCCGGGGTGAGCGACGCCGACGCCGAGTCGCTGGCCAAGGCGTTCAACATCAAGACCATCGGCGATCTCGGCCGCAACAAGCACTTCCGCGCCGCGGTGGCCATCGTCAACCTCGTCGACGCCGCCAAGTAGCAGCGCACCGCTAAGACGCCCTGTCCATCGTGGGCGCGGGCGGGGCGTCTCGGCAGCGACGCACGCATGAGAAGAGGCCCGTTCCTCATGACGAGTAACGAGCCTCTGACCTGCGACGAGCGTGGTGGGCGATACTGGGATCGAACCAGTGACCTCTTCGGTGTGAACGAAGCGCTCTCCCGCTGAGCTAATCGCCCGCCCTGCGGCCCCTTGCGGCGCCGACGGGAAAACCATACCGCACTCCGGGACCAGGTGGCGAAGCGGCGGGAGGCGCGGAGGGTGATTCGGGGAAAGGGTGCGGTTGCCCATCGGCGTGACGGCTCGTTGGCATACCATCGTCGTGTTCCGGTAGGTGCCGATCGTGATCTTTTCTCAAGGAACGTTCTTGGTGGGCTCCCCGGAACAGGCTCCACGAACACGCAAAACCCTTGTAAATACGACCCGATTGATGCCGTTTAGCCAGGTAGATGCCTAAATGTCCAGCTGTGATGTGCGTTACAGAAGGGCCTAGGAGCGGAATCTTTCCTACAGGTTTCTTCGTTCCGCGTGATAGCTCAGGACGAAGTCCGTCAGAGCAGTGATAGCCCCGAAGAGGGGACCTTCGACGAAAAGGTTTGGCTGACGATGAACAGCACCACCGTCTCCGCCGAGCTTGGCCTTCGGCTTGTGGTCCCCGACCGTACTACCGTCCCCCTGCTCGCCGGACTGAGTTACACGGCCGACGACCCGTACGCCATCCGCATGGCCTTCCACGTAGGGAACGACGAACCGGTCGAGTGGATCTTTGCCCGTGAGTTGCTGACAGTTGGCATCGTGAGACGCGTCGGCGACGGCGACGTGCAGGTATGGCCCGCACGCGCCGACGGCGAACGCACCCTGCACATCAGTTTGACCTCGCCGTTCGGCCAGGCACTGTTCGAGGTGCCGCTGGCGCCGCTGACCGAGTTCCTCCACCGCACCTACGAGAAGGTGCCCGCCGGCCGCGAGACCGACTTCATGGACCTCGACGCCGAACTCACCAATATGCTCTGGCCGAGCTGACCTCTTTTCGATCTTTTACGGCAGAGCACGGTGAGCCCCAGACGCCGCACAGGGCTGGGGTCTGTCCAGGGACACGCTCCTCCGGTGGAGGTGGCCGGGCGCCGTGACGTGCGCATTCTTGACCCCGGTCCGGGGATTGGGCCGGGGTCTCATGATTTGCGCGGGACCGCCCGGGGTCTGATCATTAGGCCGGGGTCCCGGTGAACGCGTGCCCGAGGTCCGCGCCATAGACGGTAAGTCGGGTTCCTGATGGTTTGCTGAGATTATTGGTTGATCTCGGTCAGAGCCGCTTTCATTCTCGTAATCTCGATGCTCTGGCCCGAGTAGACGTCTCTCGCCATGCGCCTCATCGGCTGGTCCGTGCCGGCGGCGAGCTCTTCGCCGGCCATCTTCAGGGCGCCCCCGTGGTGTCTGACCATGAGTTGCAGGAACAGGCGGTCGAAGGCGGCCGCGCGGGCCGCCCGCAGGGCGTTCATCTCCTCCAGGGTGGCCATGCCGTAGCCCTCGGGGCCGTGCGAGTGGTCGCCGGGGACCGGGCGGCCGAGGGAGGCGAGCCAGGAGGACATGACGGTGATCTCGGGACGCTGCGCACTGGCGATCTGCTCGGCGAAGCGGCGTACGGCCGGTGTCGTCGTACGGTCCTTGACCAGGCCGGTCATCTCCAGCGCCTGCCGGTGGTGCGGGATCATGCCTTCGGCGAAGCGCACGTCGGCGGCGGCCGGGGCGGGCGGCGGCTGGCCGAGGCGTTCGCCGGGCGTGGCCGTGCGGGCGGGGCTGCCCGGGCCCTGTGGGACGATCACCGGAGCGTCGGTGCCGATCGCGGACGGCTGCTCCGCCTCCTGGGCGCACGCCGACAGCACGGGCAGCACGAGTGCCGCCAAGACTGCGGGAATGAGCGCACGCGATCGGGACCTTTCTGACATAGCTTCCATAGTGACCCAGGAACGAGAGGGAAGTGCGTGATCTTCGGAAAGGTACGGGTGGCGGCGGCGTGCGCGGCACTCCTGCTGATGGCCGCGTGCAGCGCCGGTTCGCGAGGGGAGGATCCCTCCGGAGACGGGGGCGAGCCCCTCACCACCGCCCAGCCGACCGGTGACGCGAAGACGAGCCCGAACGTCAAGCGGGTCGCCCACGTGCCCCGCACGGCTCCGCTCAACGGCGCCATGGACTGGAACACCGACCTGGCCTTCCAGGGCGACTACGCGTACGTGGGCAACTTCGGCGGGTTCTCGATCTACGACATCAGCGACCCGACCAAGCCCAAGACCGTCAGCCAGATCGCCTGCCCGGCGCAGCAGAACGACGTCTCGATCTACGGCGACCTGCTGATCCTGTCGATCGACGAGCCGCGCAGCGACGAGAGCTGCGCCTCCACGACGAAGAGCCAGGCATGGGAAGGGCTGCGGATCTTCGACGTCAGCGACAAGAAGAACCCGAAGTACGTCTCGGCCGTCGCGACCGACTGCGGATCGCACACGCACACGATGATCCCCGACGGGGAGACGCTGTACGTGTACGTGTCGTCGCCCGGCCCAGAGCCGGAGTCGGACACGTGCCCGCCGCCGCACGAACTCCTCCAGGTCGTGGAGATCCCCACCAAGGATCCCAAGGCCGCCAAGGTCGTGGCAAGGCCGAACTTCTTCCCGGACCGCGAGGAGACGGGCGCCGGGTGCCACGACATCACGGCGTTCCCGGAGAAGAAGCTGGCCGCGGCCGCCTGCTTCGGTGACGGCGTGCTGCTCGACATCTCCGACCCGGTCAACCCGAAGCTGCTCCAGCGGATACGCGACGAGGAGAACTTCCAGCTCTGGCATTCGGCGACGTTCAACAACGACGCGACCAAGGTGGTGTTCAGCGACGAGCTGGGCGGCGGCTCCGCGCCGACCTGCGACCGGGACACGCCGCGGACCAAGGGCGCGGACGCGATCTACGACCTCACGAACGGGCAGCTGGAGCGGCGCGGCTACTTCAAGATCCCGCGCGAGCAGGAGCAGGACGAGAACTGCGTAGCCCACAACGGCTCGCTCCTCCCGGTGCCGGGCAAGGACATCATGGTCCAGTCGTGGTATCAGGGCGGCGTGTCGATCTGGGACTTCACCGACTCCGCCAACGCCAAGGAGATCGGCTACTTCGATCCGCCCCCGTTCGACGGCGTCGCGGGGTCCTGGTCCGCCTACTACTACAACGGCTACATCTACTCCAGTGACATCCGGGGCGGCCTGGACGTCATCGAGATCAAGGATCCGCTGACGGACCCGGCCAAGCAGGTCAAGATGGACGACTTCAACGTCCAGACCCAGAAGTCCTACTGAGGTGCCGTGATGGTCCCCGCCCGCCAGTTGCTGTAGGTGGTGGCGAAGGAGGAGGCCAGCCGGATGTTGGCGTTGAGCGCGCGCCAGGACAGGTCGAAGAAGACCGGCCTGTCGCGCGGGTCCAGCTTGAGCTTCCAGGTGAGCTGGGTGTCGGCGAGGTCGTCGGCGGTCCACCCGCCGGTGATCTCCGAGATCTTGTCCTGGAGCGCCCGCGGGCCCTTGCTGGTCACCAGGGAGCCGGAGTAGGACCGTCCCTCCGCGCTGATCCGCGGCGTCAGGCTGATCACGTCGAGCAGGGCGCCGATCCCCGCGGTCACGGGAAGCATCTCGGCGAAGTAGAGCGACGCCGACGCCTCCTTGCCCTTCACCGGCTTGCCGTCCAGGTAGACCGTCGGCGTGTCGGAGCTCTCTATGACGACCACCTGGCGGCTGTCGCCGACCGACTCGACCCGCATGTCGAAGTCCGTGGTGGTGTCGTCGCTCGCGCCGAACACGAGCCGGCCCCGGGCCTGGCCGGCGTACGCGCTCTCGCTCAGGCCGCCCGAGTAGGTGAAGTCGGCCAGCGGCGTCACGATGGTCGCCGCCTCCACGGCCGCGACCAGCTCCGCGCGCTTGGCCGGCGGCGGGGGGACCACGGACTCGGCCGCGCCGGTGGTCGTCGATGACGGTGTACCGGTGGCGGCGGCCGATGTGATGGGTGCGCGGCCGGCCGCCCGCTCCCAGAGCAGCACCCCGCTGACCAGCAGCGCCGTCGCCGCGAGGCCCGCCCCGGCGAGCATCTTCCTGCGCGCCAGCAGCGCCCGCACGGGGTGGATGGGCGGCAGCGGCCCGGCCACCAAGGTGTCGGCCGCCGCCAGCGCGCCCTGTTCGAGCACGTCGGCCTCTTCCGAGCGCCGGTCCTCGCCGAGCAGTTCCAGCAGGACGCCGCGCGCCGTGGGACGGGCCGCGGGGTCCTTGGCCAGGCAGCGGGCCACGATCCCGCGCAGCGGCTCGGCCAGATCGCCCAGGTCGGGCTCGCCCTGCAGGATCCGGTAGGCGACCGCGGCGATCGTGTCCCCGCCGAACGGCGCCTGCCCGGTGGCCGCGTACGCCATCGTGGAGCCCCAGGCGAACACATCGGCCGGCGGCCCGACGGGCCCGTCGCCGAACTGCTCGGGCGCCATGTAGCGCGGTGTCCCGGCCAGCCCGCTCTTGGTCGCGGTGAGCCCCGAGAGCCGGGCGATGCCGAAGTCGATGACCCGCGGCCCGTCCTGGGCCATCAGCACGTTGCCCGGCTTGAAGTCGCGGTGCACCACGCCCGCCCGATGGATGGCGGTCAGCGCGGTGACCGTACCGATGGCCAGGCGGGTGAGAGACGTGCCGCGCAGGGGTGCGACCTCCTCCAGAGAGGGGCCGTCGATGTACTCGCTCACGACGTAGGGCGGGTCGTGGTCGAGGTCGGCGGTGATCACCCGGGCCGTGCAGAACTCGGCGACCTGCCTGGCGGCGGCGAGCTCCCGCTGCGCCGTGCGATCGACGCCGCCCGCCACGCCGCCCGCCATCAGCTTGATCGCCACTCGCTCGCCACCCGGCTTCTCGGCCAGGTAGACCACGCCCTGCCCGCCCTGCCCGAGCCGGCCCACGATCAGATAGCCGCCGAGCCGCAGCGGGTCGCCCGGCCGGGGTGTATCGACGGCCATCTGCTCAGGGGTTGAGGTCGGCGGCGGCGTGCTCGGCGAAGATCCGCATCGCCTTCGCGGTGATCGGCCCCGGGGCCACCGGCAACTCGGTCTCGTCGACGAGCCTGATCGGCTGGATGTCGCGGGTGGTGGAGGTCAGGAACGCCTCCTCGGCGGTGTAGAGGGCGGACAGCGGTACGTCGGCCTCCTCGCCGCCGCACCATTGGAGTACCAGCGCCCTGGTGACGCCGGCCAGGCAGCCGGAGTCGAGGGTCGGGGTGAGCAGCCGCCCGTCGCGGACGATGAAGATGTTGGAGCCGGTGCCCTCGCACAGGTTGCCGGCGAGGTTGCCGAAGATGGCCTCGCCGCCGCCGCGCGCCTTGGCGTGGGCCAGGGCCTTGGCGTTGTCGCCGTAGGAGGTGCTCTTGACGCCGGCCAGGGCGCCGTTCTCGTTGCGCGGCCAGGGGACGACGGTGACGTTGGCGGTGCCGGGGAACGGCTTCTGCTCGTCGACGATCACGATCGAGGTGGTGCCCTGGTCGCCGCGGTCGGAGCCGAGAGGGCCCGGGCCGCTGGTGTAGGTGATGCGGATGCGGCCGAGCGGCCAGTCGGGGGCGGCGGCCAGGCACTTGCCGACGCCGTCTTCGATGGCCCCGAGGTCGGGCTCGGGCAGGTCCATGCGCTGGGCCGACAGCGCGAGCCGGTCGAGGTGCCTGGTGAGCGCGAACGCCTCGCCGTGCACGATCTTGATGGTCTCGAAGACTCCGTCGCCGACCATCAGCCCATGGTCGAACACCGAGACGGTCGCCTGCGCGGGGTCGATCAGTTCCCCGTTGACCCAGACAGGGATGGTCATCTATTTCCTCCTGAGGATGCCAGTGCGATGAGCCTGGACGCCTTCAGCTCGGTCTCGAGCCATTCACGCCGGGGATCGCTGCCCCAGGTTATGCCCGCGCCCGTGCCGAAGCGGATCTCGCCTGCTTCGATCCAGAACGTACGGATGCCCACAGCCAGCGCCGCCCGTCGACGGTCGGCGTCGACCCAGCCCACGGCCCCACAGTACGGCCCGCGCGGCTCCGGTTCGAGCTCATTGATGATGCGCAACGCGGACGACTTGGGCGCGCCGGTGACCGAGCCGGGCGGGAAGGTCGCCGCGAACAGCTCCGGCCAGCCCGCTCCGGGCGCCAGCCTGGCCCGTACGGTCGACACGAGGTGGACCAGCCCGGGATGCTCCTCGACGGCGCAGAGCGACGGCACCTCGACGGAGCCGACGGCGGCGATCCGGCCGAGGTCGTTGCGGACCAGGTCGACGATCATGACATTCTCAGCGTAGTCCTTCTCCAGCAGGTCGTCCGCCGTGGCGCCGGTGCCCTTGATCGGTCTTGACTCGATCAGGTCCCCTTCGCGCGACAAATACAGCTCGGGCGAGGCCGACACCACGCTCAGTCCGGGCACCTGGACGACGGCCGCGTAGGGGGCCGGGTTGCCGGTGGCCAGGCGGGCGGCCAGGGCCAGCGGGTCGGCGTCGTGGGGCAGCGGCGCGGTCAGGACGCGGCAGAGGTTGGCCTGGTAGACCTCGCCCCGCTCGATGTAGTCGCGGATGGCCTGGACCCCGCGCTCGTAGGCGGCCTGGTCGAGGGAGCTGTGCCACCGGTCGGGGGCGGGGCCGTGCCACGGGGCCCTGGGGGTGGGCAGGGGCGCCTGGCGTACGTGGTCGAAGCGGGCGCACGTCACCTTGCCCTCATAGTCGACCACCACCGCCCACCAGCCGTCGCCGTCGAGCGCGGCCAGGTCGGTCGTCAGGTCGCGCAGGCCGGTGGCGAGGAGGTTGCCTACGGAGGCGAAGCCGTCGTACACACCTGCCATTCTCCCAGCAATCGGACGAACTCCCGCGCGGACGGCAGCGGCACTTCGGGCAGGGCCGCGTACACCTTGCGTGCAGGGACCAACCCCCTCAGGGGCCGCAACACCAGATCGGCGGGTACGGCCCGCGCCGCGAGCTCCGGCACCAGCGTCACCCCGAGCCCGGCAGCGACGCAGCCGAACTTGCCCGTCCATTCGGCCACCCGCAGCCCGCTGCGCGGCGTGAACCCGGCCGCGGCGCAGGCGGTGACGAGCAATGTCGGCTGTCCGCGCGGCGCGGCCTCGATCCACGTCTCGTCGGCCAGGTCGCGCAGGTCCACGTCGGGCTCAGCGGCCAGCCGGTGCGCCCGCGGCAGCGCCACCAGCAGCCGGTCCTCGCGCAGCGGCACGATCCGGCCGCCGTCGGCGGGCAGCCCGGCGGGATAGTCGCTGATCACCGCGACGTCCAGCGCGCCCGCCTGCAGCCGCTCCATCAGCCGCGTCGTCAGCCCCTCGACCAGCCGCAGCCCGACCTCCGGCCGGCGCTCGGCGAACCGCTTGAGCGTCACGGGCACGAGATCGACGTTGGCCGTGGCGAACGCGCCCACCCGCAGCGTGCCGCCGCTGCCGCCGTGGATCGCGGTCAGCTCCTCGCACGCGCGGTCGAGCCGGTCGAGCACGGCGACGGCGTGCCGGTGCAGCGCCACTCCCGCCGGTGTCAGACGTACGCCTCTGGCCAGCCGCTCGAACAGCGGCCCGCCGGTGGCCCGCTCAAGGGCGGCGATCCGCCGCGAGACGGCCGACTGGGTGTATCCGAGCAACTCGGCGGCGGCGGTGAACGAGCCGCTTTTGGCCACCTCGTCGAAGAGGCGGAGCGCGACGGTGTCGAAGGTATTCGTGTCTGTCATGGCTGACATGCAATCTAGTCGGTGGTGGAATGCCTCGCATGTCAGTTAACTGGGGAACGTGATTGCATTTCTCGGACAGGGACGCATGGGCGTCCCCATGGCCCGGCGGCTCAGCGAGGCCGGGCATCAGGTGACGACATGGCGGCGCGGGACCGGTGTCCCGGTCGCCGAGGCGGTCGACGGGGCGGATCTGGTTCTCACGATGCTGCGGGACCCGGCCGCTGTGCGTGAGGTACTGACGGGCGCCCTGCCGGGGCTGCGGCCCGGCGCGACGGTGGTGGAGATGTCCACGATCGGGCCGGAGGCGGTGCGGGAGCTGCGCGCGCTGCTGCCCGCCTCCGTGAAGCTGGTGGACGCGCCCGTCCTGGGCAGCGTCGGTCCCGCGGCCGACGGCACGCTGACCGTGTTGGCGGGCGGGGATCTTGCGGGGGTGCGTGACGTGCTGTCGGTGTTCGGCACGGTGCGCGAGTGCGGGCCGGTGGGGGCGGGCGCGGCGATGAAGCTCGCCGTCATGAGCGCCCTGGTGCCGGCCCAGGTGCTGCTGGCGGAGACGTACGCGTACGGGGAGGCGCACGGGGTGGACCGCGACGCCCTGGCCGAGGTGCTGTCGGGCACCCCGCTGGGCGTCCTGGCCGAACGCCTGCGCACGCCCGCCCCCGAGACCCGCTACGCGCTCGGCCTGGCGGCCAAGGACCTGACGCTGGCGGCCTGGCCGGGTGCCACCCTGGCCACCGCGGCCCGCGCGCGCCTGCAGGAGGCCGAGGCGGCCGGGCTCGGCGACCACGACGTGACGGCCATCGCCGCCCACGTCGGCGGGCGGGCCGCGCACCGGGCCGTGCCGATCAACCCCGCGACCGTGCCGGCCACGAACGGCTTCTACTCCCATGCCGTACGAGTGGGCGACATGCTGTACGTCTCCGGGCAGGCGGCCTTCGACTCGAACGGGCGGCTCGTCGGGGAGGGGGACATGGCGGCTCAGGCCGAGCACGTGTTCCAGTGTCTGGGGCGGATTCTCGCCGATCAGGGGGCGGGGTTCGAGGACGTGGCGTTCCTCCGGACGTACCTGACGAACATGGACGATCGGGTGGCGTACGGGCAGGTGCGCCGCAAGTACTTCCCGGGGACGCCGCCCGCGAGCACCACCGTGGAGGTGTCGAAGCTGTTCATGCCGGGGCTGCTGCTGGAGATGGACGCGATCGTCGCGCTGCCGTAGCGCGGGCGGGGCCCGCGCCACGACGGCACCGGACGGCTGGCGGCCTAAATATGGCGAAAAATGCCGAAAAATTACGCCAGGCGGCCCGTGACGGACTCGGCGGCGGCGACCACGCCGCCGTCGGCGACCAGGCGGACGGCGTACTCGATCTCCGGCGCCAGGAAGCGGTCGGGGCCGGGCCCCGGGACGGTCTCGCGCAGCGCCTTGACCACCGCGCCGGTGGCGGGCGCCGGCTCCAGCGGGGCGCGCAGGTCGAGGGCGCGGGCGGCGGTGAGCACCTCGACGGCCAGCACCCGGGTGAGGCCGTCGACCGACTTGCGCAGCTTGCGGGCCGCCGACCAGCCCATGGAGACGTGGTCCTCCTGCATGGCGGAGCTGGGGATCGAGTCCACGCTGGCGGGCGCGGCGAGCCGCTTGAGCTCGGAGACGATGGCCGCCTGGGTGTACTGGGCGATCATGTGGCCGGAGTCCACGCCGGGGTCGTCGGCCAGGAACGCCGGCAGGCCGTGGTTGCGCGCCACGTCCAGGAAGCGGTCGGTGCGGCGTTCGGACATCGAGGCCAGGTCGGCGGCGACGATGGCCAGGAAGTCCAGTACGTAGGCGACGGGGGCGCCGTGGAAGTTGCCGTTGGACTCGACGCGGCCGTCGGAGAGCACGGCGGGGTTGTCCACGGCGCTGGCCAGCTCCCAGGTGGCGACGTTCGCGGCGTGGGCGATCGTGTCGCGGGCGGCGCCGGCCACCTGGGGGGCGCAGCGCAGGGAGTAGGCGTCCTGGACGCGGGTGCAGGCGGTCGGGTCGCGGTGGCTCGCCATGATGCCCGATTGATCCAGAATTTTCGTCATATTGGCGGCGGAGAGCGCCTGGCCGGGCTGCGGCCGGAGCGCCTGCAGTTCGGGGGCGAAGACGCGGTCGGTGCCCAGCAGCCCCTCGACGCTCATCGCGGCGCTCACGTCGGCGGTCCTGACGAGCATGGTCAGGTCGTCGATGGCCAGGATGAGCATGCCGAGCATGCCGTCCGTGCCGTTGATGAGCGCGAGGCCCTCCTTGGCGGCCAGCTCGACGGGCTCGATGCCCGCCTGCTTGAGCGCCTCTTCCGCTGCGGTGATATTTCCGGACTCATCCCGTACGACGCCCTCGCCCATCAGCGTGAGCGCCACGTGCGCCAGCGGCGCCAGATCGCCCGAGCAGCCGAGGCTGCCATACTCGTGCACGACCGGCGTGATGCCCGCGCTGATGAGCGCGGCCAGCGTCTTCGCGGTGGTCGGCCGGATGCCGGTGTGCCCGGTGGCCAGCGTGTGCAGGCGCAGCAGCATGAGCGCGCGCACCACCTCGGTCTCGACCTCGGGACCGTTGCCCGCGGCGTGGCTGCGGACCAGCGAGCGCTGGAGCTGGGCGCGCAGAGCCGGGTCGATGTGCCGCGTGGCCAGGGCCCCGAACCCGGTCGAGATCCCATAGGCGGGCACCGGGCTCTCGGCCAGCTCGTCGACCAGCTGCCGGGCCGCGGAGATGGCGGCGATGGCGTCGTCCGTGAGCCGTACGGCGGCGCCGTGACGGGCCACCCGGATGACGTCGTCGAAGGTGAGGGGCTCTGGACCGACGTTCACGACTCCGTTGTCGCGCATGATGTGACTCTCCCGCTTAGGTAACCGGCGTATGTGATGTTAGCTCCTTACCGGAGAACGAGGTGGCCCGCCCTTCCCTGGCCTCATCACTGGAGAACAAGGCATCACTGGAGAACAGGGCATCACCGGAGAACAGGGCGGCCAGCCCTTCTCTGCCCTCATCCGTCAACACCACCGCCCGGGGAACGGGGCTCTGCCGGTACCAGCCGCGCTCGAGCAGCGCCCCGGTCACCGCCGCGCCGAGAGCCCCGCCGAGGTGGGCCCGGCGCTCGGTCCAGTCCAGGCATTCCGGGGCGAACCGCCGCCTGGCCTTCCGTACCCCCGCGACGTCCACCCCGAGCCCCGCCAGCAGCCGCTCCCCCTTGTCCGTGACCTCCTGGTTCACCAGGAAACCGCCCTGGACCAGCTGGTCGAACAGCGCCACACCGGCCCGCCCGGCCAGGTGGTCGTAGCACGTACGCGCCTCCTCCAGTTGCCTGGCCTGGCGCGACTGGCGCAGGGACCGGATGGGCGGCCGGGTGCTCACCCTGGCGAGCACCTCCAGCACCTCGGCGACCTCGTGACCGGCCAGGCGGTAGTAGCGGTGGCGGCCCTGCCGTACGACGTCGACGAGCCGCCCGTCGAGCAGGCGGGACAGGTGCGCGCTCGCCGTGGCGGCGCTCACGCCGGAGAGCCTGGCCAGCTCCCCGGCGGCCAGCGCGCGACCGCCCAGCAGCGCGGTGAGGATGGCCGCCCTGGTGGGATCGGCTATGAGCGCCGCGACGGGCGCGATGTCGGAGTCGTGGGCGATGTATTCGGCGGCCATACTTGACGCTACCCCACGGACATTTCGCCGCCCGCCGAAGCATGGCCTCTTCGCCGCGCCCGGCGCCCGGTTAGGCTGCGGGTGAGCCTAACCAGGGAGTTCCGTTGGCAGTCCCGTCGACCCCGTCGACAGCAGGAACCGGCGTCTCGACAGGAGAAGCCGACGCCTCGGCCGCCTCGGCCGCAGGAGCCGGCGTCGCGCTCGTCACCGGAGCGTCCCGCGGCCTGGGCGCCGTGATCGCCCGCAGGTTAGGCGCCGACGGCCACACCGTGGCCGTCAATTATCACTCCGAACACGAGAACGCCCACCGGGTGGCCGCCGACATCCGCGCCGCCGGTGGATCCGCCGAGGCGTTCGCGGGGGACGTCACCGACGAGGCCGCGACGGCCGAACTGGTCGCCCAGGTCACCGACCGGCTGGGCCCCGTGGAGGTGCTGGTCCTCAACGCGACCGGTCCCCAGCCGAAGGTCGCGTTCGAGGATCTCACCTGGCAGACGCACCTGGACCAGCTCCACTTCTTCGTGAAGAGCCCCACGCTCCTCATCCAGGCGGCCCTGCCGGGCATGAAGGCACGGGGCCGGGGCCGCGTGATCCAGATCGGCTCGGACATCGTGGACCGCGCCCTACCCGGCATGTCCGCCTACATCGCCGCAAAGGCCGCCCAGCACGAGCTCACCCGGGCATGGGCACGCGAGCTGGGACCGTACGGCGTCACGGTGAACCTCGTCGCACCCGGCTTCATCCCCGTCGAACGGCACGCCGAGATCGGCGCTGAGGACCTGGCGGCGTACCGGGCGCATGTCCCACTCGGCCGGATGGGCACGCCTGACGACGTGGCGGGCGCGGTGTCCTTCCTGGCCTCGGAGGCGGCGGCGTTCGTTACGGGAGAACGCATCACCGTCAACGGCGGCCACACCATCGGCTGACCCGAAACCCGAGACTCGGAGACAGCGGCGCCCGGAAACAGCGGTGTCCTGAGACGGCGGCGCCCAGAAACAGTGATGCCCGGAGACGGCGGCGCCCGATGACAGCGGCGAGCCCCACGGCTCGGCTCCCATGCGCCGGGCCGTCGCGACCTCGCGACGGCCCGACCACGCGACCACGCTTAGACGCCGCCCCAACCATTCCACGGCCACGATCGACCCCATGACAGACAACGCCACCAACCCCGCACTCCTCGTCGCCGAAGCCGTCGACCGGTGCCTCACCATCGCCGAGACCTGGCTCGCCTGGGACGGCATCCCCATCGTGACCGACGGGGCCAACCTGTGGACCCCGGCGAAAGCCGTACGCCGCATCCAGGACCACCTCATCGACCACCTCGCCGAAGTCGAGGCGCTCCTGGCCGGCGCCACCCCGCAGGACGACCACTGGCACGGCCGGATGGTGACACTGGAGGCCGACTGGGCCCGCTTCACGGAGCTGGACCTGGCGGAGGCCCGCTCCCGCTGGACCCGCCTGGGCCAGTCCTACGTGAACCGCTACACCACCGCCCCGGACGCCTGGGATCTGCCGCGCTCCCCCAACTGGACCCTGCGCGGGATCGCCGAGCACGTGTCCGAGATCACCTGGTACGCCGAACAGGTGGGAACCCTCCGGTTTGGGGACTCGGCCAGGATTCGCTAGAGTTCTCTCGTCGCCGCACACCAGCGGAGACAACGCGGAAGTGGCTCAGTGGTAGAGCATCACCTTGCCAAGGTGAGGGTCGCGGGTTCGAATCCCGTCTTCCGCTCGGAGCTTCCGGCTCGGTGGAGTGGCCGAGAGGCGAGGCAACGGCCTGCAAAGCCGTCTACACGGGTTCAAATCCCGTCTCCACCTCCCAGGACGATTAGCTCAGCGGGAGAGCACTTCCCTGACACGGAAGGGGTCACTGGTTCAATCCCAGTATCGTCCACCACATTTCAATGCAAGACCTGGTCAAACAGGAGTTATAGCCCCAGCTCACGGCACCTGACGGGAGTCTGGGGCTTCTTGTTGTTCCCGGCCGCGATCGTCAACCCGTGGGCCATGATGTGGCGCACCCCGCAGGCCGAATGGCTGGAGCTTCGAGCTCGGACGGTGAAACGAAGCCTGCTGCCAAACTTGGCCAGCTGTCCGCCTTCCTCAGCAGAACCAACCCGGCTGGCCGTGCCTATCCCTGGCGACGCCGTCTCCGGATGACGTCCATGCCGCCAAGGCCAGGCAACCGGCCCCGCCACAGACTGTGCCGCAGTTGACGTACCGGCTCACGAGGGTGACCTACACCGCTACAACGGCTGTTCCAACCAATGCCGCATGGGCGCGAGACCTGAGGCTCCGAAGAAGGCCAACGCGCGCTTGTTGAAGTCCCACACGTCGGTGAGAAGGCTTGAACAGCCCGCTTCCTTGCCGGCCACGCGAACTGACTCGACCAAGGCGGAACCCACTCCAGTACGAGCTATGGCAGGGTCGACGGCGATGTGTTCCACGAAGACAAAGCTCCGGGGCTGCATGAGCGCGTCACCTGGGCGCTTGTGCATGGTCGCCATGACATAGCCGACAGGACCTTCCGAAGAGTCTGCGATGAACGCAAGAGCGTTCTCGCGCGCCAGGAAGGAGCTGAAGAGGGACACTAACTCTTCCGCCGAGGTGAGGCCCGATGTCGTCGTGAAGGGAAGGAGTCGTCTCGGGCCGATTTGCTACACCCTTGCGCCGCTCCCTTTCGCTCAGGACCGGACCGTAATGCCTGAGGGGTCGATAGCGAAGAACCCATCATGCGCGCCGCAGTTTCCGGGTGGCGGCCCGGCCTGAGAGTAGGCGGGATGCGTTTGGGGAAGCGGAGTCCCGCCCCCGCTGAAGGTGCGCCCGTCGAATATCTTTCCCACGCCGGGGATCGCGACTCCGCGTCTCCCGTCCCGGGCCCGGAGCGGTGATGTGCCTTTCGGCCACAGGGGAATGAGCACCTTGGATCCGTGGGTGCGCACCAGGGCAAGGCACGATTCCTTCTCGATCCATGTGAGCCGGGCGGTCAGGAACATCAGATCGCTCCACCCTTGATCGTGCACGAGAATGGCGGGATCGGTACCAACCGTCCAGTGGCAGACGACTGTTGAGCAGGACGTCGGGGCGGGTGCACGGGTGGCGGCAGTTTGAGCGCTGGGGCGCGCAGACGTGCAGCCTTGCAGGCCGAATATCCCGATCAGCATGACGACGACGGCTACTCGCCTCATGAGGAGCGCACCTCCGTGAAGGCGGAACCAGGATCGAGGCTGGGCCGCCGTGGGCACTTCAGTACGTGCGTGCCATCGGCGACCCAGCGAAAGCCTAGCGAGTCCAGACGTAGTATTTCGCTCCGTTGTAAAATCGGTTTACCGGCGTGAAGGCGCAGAATGAACCTTCCACCGGCGTCGCAGCGCCCTTAAGGACGCCATATGCCTCTGCGTCGCGATAGAAGGGCCCACCGCTGTCCCCGAACCAGCATGTCGTGTCCGTGGCACGAATGGTGGTCACGACCTGGCCGCCGACATCGCCGATGGTGTGGTTGAGTTTGGTAACGGTACCGCAGTCCCGTCCGGTTGCCTGCCCATACTTGCAAACAGCGTCGCCTATGGCCGGGCCGGCGGATCGGGCGTCAGCGTAGCGTTTGGCGCCGTCGTCCCAGTAGAACGTCCGGGTCGCGGTCATCGCGCCGTGGTCGTACATGCCGATGTCACCGCCGGAACCGATGTACACCCACTTCGCGACTACGACACTGCTGCCGCCATCAGCCACGTCGTTGTGGTAGACCGCTTCTCCCTCCTCCACACAGTGCCCTGCCGTACCGTGCCGCTTGGTGGCTCCGCTCTCGGAAATCAGATTGAAGTTCGAGGTGCAGAACCCGTCGGCATATCCCAGTCTTCCTCCGCCCCGGATGTAGTTGTCATAATCGGCGCCCAACGGCCCTTCGCCGATGGACACCTTGACCTGGATGTTCGGATCAGCCACCGCTGGAACAGCGGCCTCACGCAGCTTGTCGGCCGTCAGCGTGGCTCTCGCACGTGAGGATGGCACCACCAGGGCTTCCACGGCGCCGAGCCGAGGGTCGTACCAAGTTGCGATGTCTGCCACGTCGGGATTGCCGCGTAGCGCCTTGTGCAACTGCTTCTGCGCGACAGGCAGATCGGCTTCGGTGTAGCCAAGGTTGCCACGCAGCTCGACCTGTACGGGAAGCGTCTTGGCAAGCGCGATGGCTCGGGGCGGGATCGCGCCCTTGAAGCCGATCCAGACGCTACCGTCGTCTTCGTTCGCGAACCCTGACAGCTCTTTGGGGAAATTCGCCGACAGTTTGTGGGCCATGGGTGAGGTGTACCTCTGATAGCCGTACCGTTCGATCGCATCCTCCAGCGAGGTCTGCTTGGCCTCAGCCATTCCCTGCAGGTCGATGAGCTGTACAGCCGACAAATCGTCGATCATGACGTCAGGGGTTGAGACAGGACCATCGGGCCAGTTGGCGGTCGCGGCGGGATCTGTTCTGGCGATGTTCGCGACGTAATCCGCGATGACATCCTTCAGCGGGATGCCCTTCGACGCGGCCGTCGCCTTGAGGCGATTTAGCTTAGGGCGCTGTACCTTCGGTTGTTTCTGGGCGGTCAGCGTGACGATCGTCGGATCGGCGGCGTTGGCTGTGGGGGTCGAGGCAGTCGCAGGCGCTGCCATGATCCCGCCCGGCAAGCCCAAGATGGGCAAGGCGAGCAGAGCAAGCATTTTCCCGCGTTTGGTGTGACCGATGGGTAAGTGCACTCGTTTCCTCCGATGGCCGTAAGGATCACTGCTTACGGTTGCAGTCAAGCCTCGCAATGCCGTACGGCAAAGGCGCGGAGGCAATCTGTGTCAGCCTCGTTATCTGGTAACGCTGCCGTCTCCCTCCACAGCAATTCACCGCTCGAAAATAAGGCCATAAACATTTCGGGTCATCCCGAGCAGCGGGGTAGGTGAGGCGGCCGCCGAAGGTCTCCTGGGCTGCGCTCGGGTTTGCGCCAGTAGCCGCGCGCCACATTGGGGCCGTGCAGCCAGATCTCGCCGATCCGGTCATCGGGTAGTTCCGCGCAGGTCTCGGGGCCGACGATGACGACGTACTGGCCGGCGGGGCTGCCGCACGAGATCATCCCGACGGCGCGGCGGACCGGCGCAGCCGGGCGGCCGTCGAGGACGCTCGCGCGTGTGTCTCGGCCCAGGTCAACGTGGTTTTGCGGCCATCACGGTGGCTGCCGTAGTCGACGAAGGTGTACGCCGGCGTGTCGGGCCGCTCCACGGCCCACCTGAGAACCAGATCGGTCAGTGGTTCCCCGTCTAATGCCTCGGTTGAGCGATCACCCAGAGCCATTCCACCCCCCCCGCCAATGGGCCGGCGCGACCGTGTCGGCTAATTGCATTTACCTAGTCGCCGATTAATAGCGCCATTCGAGAGGATAGGCTCACCTCGGCTCGCTCAATGGACATACTTTCCATCTCTGTCTATATATGGTATTAAATTGGACATTTCTTATGCCGGGAGCAGCGGGCAATTTCTATCTCGGTCTTTTTTATCTGCTTTCCGGATATAAGAGATTGGCTTTCCGGGCTGAATCGCGGGATCTGACACGTGGGAGACAGGTCCGATCTTGGCCCTGGTCAAACGGACCTGTACGGGTTACCATCCGGGAACACATCCGATGTATGTGGCCCTCAGGAGCTGTCATGCCGACCGCCACACCGATACGTCTGTGCGCCGCCCTCCTCCTGTGCCTCTTCCTCCTGCCCGCCCTGCCCGCCTCTGCCGCCTCGGCCACAAGCTGGACGATCTCCGCCTTACCCGGCGGTCCGGCGGCGGAGCTCTCGCTCGACCCCCAGGCGGGCACCCTCACCTTCGCCGCGACGCGCCGCGGCGTCCGGGTCCTGGAGCCGAGCCCGGTCGGCATCGTCACCGAACGGGCCGACCTGTCCCAGGGATTGCGCTTCCTGCATCGCCGCGACCGTCTGGTGACCGAGCACTACACCACCACGGTGGGCAAGCGGCTCAAGCGGTCGGCGCTCATGCGCGAGGCGACGTTCACCTTCGCGAACGCCACCGGCGCCCGGCTCGACCTGGTCGTCAGGGTCGCGCGGGACGGTGTCGCCTACAGGTACCGGCTGCCGGCCGACTACGGTCCCGTCCTGCGCGAGACGTCCGCGTACACGCTGCCCCAGAACGCCACCGCCTGGCTGGCCCAGCACCGGCGCGACTACGAGAACCCGTTCGTCCAGTACACGGCCCTGACCGCGCCCACGGCCGACTACATGGTGCCCGCGCTGTTCGAGAGCGGCGGCGACTACCTCCTGATCACCGAGTCCGGCCTCGACGGTGGCTACTCCGGGCCGCGACTGGCGCACGAGGAGGGCACCGGCACCTACAGCCTGCGGCTATGGGATGAAAAAGTGCAGGCCGGCGAGACCCCATGGCGGGTGCTGATCGCCGGGGATCTGGCCACGGTCACCGAGTCCACGCTGGTGGACGACCTCGCGCCCGATTCCCGGGTCCGCGACACCTCCTGGATCGCGCCGGGCCAGGTGCTGTGGACGTGGCTCGCGGGCGGCAGGGAGGCGGGGCAGAGCCTGGAGAAGCAGCAGGCGTTCGTCGACTACGCCTCGGCGCGCGGCTGGCCGTACGTGGCGGTGGACGCCGGGTGGTATTTCCTCAAGGACCAATGGGACGTCACCGATCCGAACTGGCCGACCACCAGCTGGATGCCGAAGCTCGTGGAGTACGGGCGGGCCAAGGGCGTGGGGATCATCGTCTGGATCCACTTCCGCGACCTGGACACGCCGGAGGAACGCGCCCTGTGGCTGCCCACCCTGAGCCGCTGGGGCGTGCGCGGCGTCAAGATCGACTTCATGGACTCCGAGTCGCAGGAGCGGCTGCGCTGGTACGACGAGATCCTCCCGGCGACCGCGGCGAACCGGCTCCTGGTCAACTTCCACGGCTCGACCATCCCCAAGGGCATCCACCGCACCTGGCCGCACGTGATGACCATGGAGGGCGTGCACGGCGGCGAGAAGCGCACGCTCACCACCGCCCACATCACCACCCTGCCCTTCACCAGGAACGTCGTCGGCTCGATGGACTACACGCCCATGGCCTTCCACCGGGCGGGCCGGCCCACCTCCGACGCGCACGAACTGGGCCTGGCGGTGACGTACGAGTCCGGCCTGCAGGATCTGGCGGGCACCGTCGAGTCCTACCAGGCCAGGCCGGAGGCCGAACGCTTCCTCGAGCAGGTGCCCACCGCCTGGGACGAGACGCGATTGCTGTCCGGCCGCCCGGCCGACCACGTGGTGCTGGCCCGCCGCAGCGGCGACCGCTGGTTCGTGGGGGCCGGGATCTCGGGCGCGGCGCGCACGCTCGACGTGCCGCTGAGCATGCTGCGCGGCCGATGGCTGGTCGAGGTCGTCCGTGACGGCCCGACCGGCCTGGTACGCGAGAGCCACGTGGTCGACGGGCCCCGTGGCCGGCTGTCGGTGCCGGTGCCGGACGAGGGCGGATACGCCGCCATCGCCTGCCGCTGGCATCCCCGGATCACGACCTGCGACCGCTAGACCTCCGATCAGCGCTCCACCCACACCTCCGATGTATAGGTTGCATTTTGATGAGAAGACGGTTTCTGGCAGGGCCGATTGTCCTGGTTCTCGGCGCGGCGCTGACCGTGGTCCCGGCCGTACAGGCGCAGGCTCGTGAGCCCGCCGCAATGCCGTACACGCTGTGGTACGACGAGCCCGCCCCCGACACGAACGAGGGCTGGGAGACGCGGTCGCTGCCGATCGGCAACGGGGCCATGGGCGCGACCGTGTTCGGCGGAGTGGGAGCGGAGCGGCTGCAGTTCAACGACAAGACCCTGTGGACCGGCGGCCCCGGCGTGGCCGACTACAACTTCGGCAATTGGGACGCCCCGCGGCCCGGCGCGCTGGAGGGCATCAGGGAGCGGATCTGGAAGGAGGGCGGTATCCCGCCCGAGGACGTCCTGGCCGCGCTCGGGCTGAAGTCGGACACGCCGCGCCAGCGCCGGTTCGGCGCGTACCAGAGCTTCGGCGATCTGCGTCTGGCCTTCCCCGGCCTGCCCGAGCAGACCGGCGACTACCGCAGGCGGCTCGACCTCGCGCGCGGGGTGGCGGGCGTGTCGTTCACGGCCGGCGACGTCCGCCACAGCCGTGAGTACTTCGCGTCCGCGCCCGCGGGCGTGATCGTGGCCCGGCTCGCCACCGACCGGCCCGGCGGCGTGACCTTCACCGCCGGCATCGCCGTGCCGGCCAACCGCACGGTGAACGCCACGGCCGAGCGCGGCAGGCTGACCGTCAAGGGGGCGCTGACGAGCAACGGGATGGCGTACGAGGCCCAGCTGCGGGTGCTCAACCAGGGCGGGAGCCGGACCGACAACCCCGACGGCACCATCACCGTGACCGGCGCGGACTCGGTGGTCCTCATCCTCGGCACCGGCACCGACTACGCCGCCGACTACCCCACCTACAAGGGCGAGGACCCGCACGCCAAGCTCACGGCGCGGGTCGACGCCGCCGCGCGCCAGGGGTACGCCAGGCTGCTGGCCGCGCACCGGGCCGACCACGCCGCGCTGTTCGACCGGGTACGGCTGGATCTGGGGGGAAGCCTGCCCGCCATCCCCACCGACGAGCTGCTCGCCCAGTACGGCAACGGCGCGTCCCCGGCCGCCGACCGGGCGCTGGAGCAGCTCTTCTACCAGTACGGGCGCTACCTGCTCATCGCCTCCTCCCGCCCCGGTTCGCTGCCCGCCAACCTCCAGGGCGTGTGGAACCTCCAGGAGGCCCCGCCGTGGCAGTCGGACTACCACCTCAACATCAACCTGCAGATGAACTACTGGCCCGCCGAGATGACCAACCTGGCCGAGCTGGCCCGGCCGCTGCACGACTACGTGAACGGGCTGCGCGAACCAGGCCGGGTCACCGCCAAGCAGATGTACGGGGCGCGCGGCTGGGTCGCCCACCACGCCTCGAACATCTTCGGCCAGACCGGCGCCTGGGACCACCCCGCCTACTTCTTCCCCGAATCGGGGGCCTGGCTGTCCGAGCAGCTCTACGACCACTACCGCTTCACGCTGGACGAGCGCTTCCTGAAGCGGACCGCGTACCCGATCATGAAGGAGACCGCCCAGTTCTGGCTCGACTTCCTGCGGACCGACCCCAGAGACGGCAAGCTCGTCGCCGTCCCCAGCCGCTCCCCCGAGCTCGGCCCGGCCACCGCGGGGGCGTCGATGTCGCAGGAGATCCTCTTCCAGCTGTTCACCGACCTGCGTGAAGCCGCGGGGCTGGTGGGCGACCGGCAGCAGGCGGCCGCGGCCGCCGACGTGCTGGCCAAGCTGGACCCCGGCCTGCGGGTCGGCCGGTGGGGGCAGCTCCAGGAGTGGAAGGAGGACATCGACGACCCGGCGGAGACCCACCGGCACGTCTCCCACCTGTTCGCGGTGCATCCGGGGCGGCAGATCTCCCCGCGTACGACGCCGGAGCTCGCGGCGGCGGCCAAGGTCTCACTCAACGCCCGTACCGACGTGGGCACCGGCTGGAGCAAGGCGTGGAAGATCAACTTCTGGGCCCGGCTGCTCGACGGCGACCGCGCGCACAAGCTGCTGCGCGACCAGCTCCAGACCAGCACACTGGCCAACCTGTGGGACACCCACCCGCCGTTCCAGATCGACGGGAACTTCGGCGCGACCTCCGGCATGACGGAGATGCTGCTGCAGAGCCACCTGGGAGCGATCGACCTGCTCCCTGCGCTGCCCGCCGCGTGGGCGGCCGGCCGGGTGACGGGCCTGCGCGCCCGCGGCGCCCACACGGTGGGGCTGACCTGGGCGTCCGGGCGGCTGTCGGAGGCCCGTCTGACCTCCGACCAGGGCGGCGAGGTCAAGCTCCGTAACGACGCGTTCCGGGGCGGGGTGCGGGTCACGGCGGGGCACGGTCGTCCGGTCGCGTACAGGGTGGACGGAGACACGGTGACGTTCCGGGCGCGGGCCGGTGATGACTACCGAATCGGCGTCATCGGCCGATAACGGGCTCCAGGGGCGGGGGCCCGGCCTTGCGGCCGACGCCGACCATCACCCACGCCTTCTCCGGTCTCTCGGACTGGAAAGGGCTGTCGGGCCGCCACTCCCGGACGTACACCAGCCCGGGTTCGACCAGTTCGAGCCCGTCGAAGAAGGGCAGCACCGTCTCGCGCGTACGGGCGCCGCCTTCGGCGTGGCCCAGCATCCTCCGGTAGAGGGCGACGATCGGCTCCGCCACCTCCGGGCGGGAGTCGAAGACGACGTGCGTGATGACGATGTGGCTGCCGGCCGGCAACGCGTCACGCAGTTCGGCCACGTGCCGGAAGGGCTCGTGGCCGTCCGGGATGTACTGCAGGACGCCTAACAGCAGCACCGCCACCGGCTGGTCGAGGTCGATGACCGCCCGCAGGTCGGGGTCGGCCAGCAGCTCGGCGGGATGCAGGATGTCGCCCTTGACGACGCCGGTCCCGGCGCCCCGGGCCAGGATCGCGCGGGCGTGCGCGAGCACCACCGGGTCGTTGTCCACGTAGGCCACGCGGGCGTCGGGGGCGAGGGATCGGGCCAGTTCGTGGGTGTTGGCCTCGCTGGGGAGCCCCGAGCCCAGGGTGATGAACTGGGTGATGCCCTGCTCCACGAGAAACGGGATCACCCGTCCCTGGAACGCCTGGTGCTCCTGCGCCATGACCCGGACCTCCGGCGCGGTGGCCAGCACGGCCTCGGCCGCCTCCCGGTCAACGGCGAAGTTGTCCTTGCCCCCGATGAAGTAATCGTGCATCCGGGCGAGGTTCGGTGTGCTGGAGTCGATTCCTGCGATCCACCGGGCCTCGTCACTCATGCGGCGTCTCCTCCACTGTCGAATAGCTCTTTGATTATGCCCAACGACAGCAAGCTACGCCCAACCCGTAAAGACCGGACATAGCGCATCTAACAGCGGTGATGAGATGGGCTCACGTTTGGGCCTTGTTGGAGTGGCGCGGGCGGCGGATGCTGACGGCAGGCCCCCCAGCCGTGTGAGGTGTCCGTGATGCGCCGCCGATCCATCGCCGTCGTCCTCCTCCTTCTGACCGCCTTACTGGCGCCGCCGGGGGGCCGGTCGTCGGCGGAAAGCAGGTCGGCGGCGGCCTCCGATGTGCGTGGGTTCGTCGACGCGCACAGCCACCTGTTCTCCTACGAGGCGTTCGGCGGCATGCTGCTGTGCGGGAAGCCGTTCGACCTCGGCGGCATCTCCCGCGCCCTGGCGGACTGCCCCGATCACTATCCCCATGGCGAGCTGGCCTGGTTCGAGAACTTCACCCGCACCGGCTCAGCGACCGGCACCCACGACCCGGTGGGCTGGCCCACGTTCCGCGACTGGCCGGCGCACGACTCGCTGACCCACCAGCAGGCGTACTACACGTGGGTGGAGCGGGCCTGGCGCGGCGGGCTCCGGATCATGGTCAACGACCTGGTGGCCAACCGCCAGCTGTGCGCGATCTACCCGCTGAAGAAGAACTCCTGCGACGAGATGACCACGATCAGGCTGGAGGCGCAGCGGGCCCGAGAGCTGCAGGACTACATCGACACCCAGTACGGCGGGCCCGGACGAGGGTGGTTCAGGATCGTGCTCGACCCGGCCGAGGCCAGGCGGACGGTCGAGGCGGGCAAACTCGCCGTCGTTCTTGGCATCGAGACCTCCGAGCCGTTCGGCTGCCGCCAGATCCTCGGCATCCCGCAGTGCACCCAGGGGCAGATCGACCGCGGGCTGGACGAGATGTACGCGCTCGGCGTACGGAGCATGTTCGTCTGCCACAAGTACGACAACGCCCTGTGCGGCGTACGCTTCGACTCCGGCACCCAGGGCGCCATCGTCAACCTGGGCAACCTGCTCAGCACCGGCTCCTTCTGGCAGGCGCGTACCTGCACCGGGCCCGAGCACGACAATCCGATCGATCCCGGCGGAGTCCTGCCCGACCAGCTGGCCGCGCTGCTGCCACCGGGCGTCTCCCTGCCGATCTATCCCCCGGCGCCGCACTGCAACACCAGGGGGCTGACCGCCCTGGGCGAGTACATGGTCAAGGGGATGATCCGCCGGGGCATGCTGGTGGAGCTCGACCACATGAGCGCGAAGGCCGCCGGCAGTACGCTCGCCATCCTCGAGGCGGCCGGCTACCCGGGCGTGATCTCCTCCCACAGCTGGGCCGATCCGAGCTACTTCGACCGGATCTACGCCCTTGGCGGGATGATCACGCAGTACGGGCACGACGCGCGGGACTTCGTCGCCGAGTGGCGACGTACCCAGCCGCTCAGGCAGGCGCACCAGATCCCCGGCTACGGCTACGGCCTGGACGTCAACGGCCTGGGCCGGCTGCCCGCGCCTCGTACCGGCAACGCCGCGAACCCGGTGACCTACCCCTTCACGTCCTTCGACGGAAGCGTGTCCCTGGACCGGCTGCGTACCGGCGATCGGGTCTGGGACGTCAACACGGACGGCGTCGCCAACTACGGCCTGGTGCCCGACTGGATCGAGGACATGCGGATCATCGCCGGACCGGACATCGTGCGGGACATGGCCGCGGGCGCCGAGTCCTACCTGCGCACCTGGACGGCCGCCGCGGCCCGCCGCATCCCCTAGCCCTGTTACCGGGTGCGGTCGTAGCGCATCACCACCACGCGGGAGTCGCAGGTGCGCGAGTCGGCGAGCCGCAGGTTGATCCGGTCCTCGCGGGGCACGAACAGCGGCTTGCCGCCGCCAAGCACGACGGGATGCACCGCGACGTGGTACTCGTCGATCAGGCCGTGGTCGGTCAGGGCGGCGGCCAGGCGGGAGCCGCCGGTCAACAGCAGGTCCTTGCCGGGCTTTCGCTTGAGCTCGGCGACCTCCTCAGCGAGGTTCTCGCCGATGACCCTGGCGGCCCATTCGGTCTCCGTCAGCGTGGTCGAGAAGACGATCTTCGGGGTGTCCCGCCAGATGGGCGCGAACCTGAGGACGTGCGGGTGGTCCGACATCGACTCGGCGCTCGGCCAGAAGCTCGCCATCCCCTCCCACACACCGCGCCCGTACAGGAAGGTGTCGGATCTGTCGGTCAGCGCGTCGGAGTACGCCGACAGCTCCTCGCCCATCTCGGGCCAGTCGAACTCGCCCTTCGGCCCGTCGATGTGGCCGTCGATCGACGCGTGCACCCAGTAGATGATCTTGCGCATGTCCCGCTCCTTCACTCGGCGTTCTTCGCTTTCGTGGTGGAGTCGGAGCCGCGCCGCCGTTCTCTACATCCGGCCGGAAGTTTTTTCCTGAATTCTGCGAGCCAGGGCTTCAGGCCAGGAGTTCGCGGGCCAGGGCCTCGCTCCACCACTGCTGGACCCGATCCGGCGCCCAGCCGCGTTCGGTCGTGAGCGTGGTGTAGACGTCGATGGTGCACAGGGCCGCGTAGATGTCGACGGCCGACCGCACGTCCAGCCCGTCCCGCAGCACCCCGGCCGGCCAGGAGGAGAACACCTGGACCCGCGTCTCGTCGCCCCGCCGGCGGGCGTCGCGGTAGAGGGCCGCCAGCTCGGGCTCGGTGCGACCGGCCTCGCGCACCAGCGTGATGACATCGCCCGCGCGCTCGAACAGCCGCCGGTCGTAGGCGGCCATCGCCGCCAGTTGCCGACGGGGATCCGCCGCCGCGGCTTCCAGCTCGGCGAGCTCCCGGGCGACATCGGCCGACAGGTCGGCGTCGTCGACGAGGGCCTGGGTCAGCCCCGCCTTGTTCCCGTACACCGCGTAGACCGTCGGTACGGAGACTCCCGCCTCGCGCGCCACGTCGCGGACGGTCGTGGCCGCCCACCCTTGGGAAACGAAGAGCCGGCGAGCGGCCCCGGCGATCTCGGCCCGCGTCTCCCGCGCCTGCGTCGCCCGGCGCAACGAGTCGTAGCGGCGCGGCCCCGGCTGTGCACTCACGATTCCCCATACTTTCCGCTGTTCATAATGAATATATGACACGACTCGCGAAGGACAGCGCGGCGAGGCACCTCGTGGCAGAGGTCCCCAGGAGGGAGACGGTCCGTCACAGCAGGGCCCCTGCGGAGACACCCCTCCAGAGGGAGAGGTCCCCAGGAAGGAGACGGTCTGTCACGGCAGGGGTTCCTGCGGGGACACCCCCTCCGCGGGGAGAGGCGGCGACCGGTCGCGGACATCGCGCTAGTGGCCGCGTACGGCCTGGATCGCGGCGTCACGTGTGAGTGCGGCGCCGCGGTCGTAGGCCGTGGTGAAGGCCGCCTCACCGAGTAGGGCGCGGGCGCGTTCGGTGGGTCGCAGCAGGTTGTCGAAGCCGCTCAGGTCCGTCGTTCCCCGCAGTGCGGTGGCCAGGCCGAGCAGGTGGGCGGCGCGCGTGGGCTCGGCGTCGGCCAGGGCGAGCGCGGCGCGCAGGTGTGCCGCGCCGGCCAGGGTCGGCATGTCCACCGCGTCGGCGGCCAGCTCGATCGCGGTGTCGAGCAGCGGCCGGGCGCCGTCGGCGTCGCCGTCGAGCAGGGCGGCCATGGCCCGGTAGCAGCCGGCCGACGCCCGAACCGGAGAGTGGAGAGCCATGGCCTCCACCGCATCGAGCTCGCGCCGGGCAGCCGCCCGATCGCCGCTTCTGAGCAGGACCTCGGCCCGCGCCAGCCGGATGTACTCGATGCCTTCCTGCTTGCGCAGCTGCTCGGCGAAGTCCCAGGCCGCGAGCATGTCGCTCTGTGCCTGGTCGAGCTCGCCCAGCCGCGCGCGGGTGATCGCGAGGCCGGCCAGGATGGCCGCCTGATCTTCGAGGATGCCGAGCTCGCCGGCCAGGCGGAGCGCCTCCAGCCGCGCGTCGATCGAGGCGCTCAGGTCGCCCTGGCGGGCGTGGTGCTCGGCCAGTACGCGTAACGCCGAGGACAGGGCCCAGCGTTCGCCGAGGGCCTCCAGTTCTCGGCGGGCCTCGTCCAGGAGGGTAAAGGCGTGAGTGACCTCGCCCTCGTACTCCGCCACGATCGACTGCGTCATCAGCGTCGTCGCGCGCTCCCAGCCGGTGAGGCGCGGCAGCAGCCGATCGGCCGAACGCGCGGCGCCCGCGGGATCGCCCAGCCAGATGGGCGCGAAGAGCAGCAGAACCCATCCGGACACCCCATCGCCCAGCCGGTCGCGCAGCTCCAGGCCGGTGTTCATCGCCTGCCGGGCCGCCTCGACCGCACCGAGCCCGTGGTGGGCGAACGCCTCCAGCACCAGCCGCACCGGGCGCTGGGCCTCGGGCACCTCGCCGGGCAGGTCGAGGACGCCGCGCGCCCAGTGCATGCCCTCGAGGGACCTGCCCTCCAAGTACCAGAACCACCAGACTGCCGCGAGGAGCCGTACGCCCAGCTCCGCGTCCCCGACCTCGGCCGCGAGCCTCATCGCGGCCAGGACATTGTCGTCCTCGGCCCGCAGCCGCGCCAGCCAGTGGAGCTGGTCCGCCTTGCGCAGCTCGGGGTCGGCGGTCTCGGCGAACCGGAGGAAGTAGCGGGCGTGCCGGTCACGGACGGCCCGGTCCTGCCCGGCCTCGGTCAGCCGCGCCATCCCGTACGACCGGACGGTCTCCTGCATGCGGTAGCGGTCGCCGGACGGCTCGACCAGGGACTTGTCCACCAGGGCAGTGAGGACGGCCAGCACGTCGGCGGCATGCGGTCCGCTGGCCCCTTGGGGGGTGTCGGCGGCATGTCCGCCAACCGTTTCGAGCGCGTCGAGGGTGGCGCCGCCGGGGAAGGCGGCCAGGAGCATCGCGAGTTCGCGTTCGCGGCCGGACAGCAGGTCCCAGCTCCAGTCCACGACCGCCTGCAAGGTCTGATGCCGGGGCAGCGCCGTACGGCTGCCGCTGCTGAGCAGGCGGAACCGGTCGTCGAGCTTGGCGGCGATCTGCTCGACGCTCAACGCGCGCATCCGCGCGGCGGCCAGCTCGATGGCCAGTGGCATCCCGTCGAGCCGTCCGCAGATCTCGACGACCGTACTGGTGTTGTCCTCGTTCAGTACGAAGCCGGGGCGGACCAGGGCCGCGCGTTCGACGAAGAGCCGCACGGCCGGATAGGACCGCGGATCGCGCACCGCGGCCGCCGGCCACTCCAGGGGCGGGATGGGATAGAGACTCTCCCCCGCGATGGCCATCGACTCCCGGCTCGTCGCCAGGACGCGCAGGTCGGGACAGGCGCCGAGCAGCCGGTCGGCCAAGTGCGCGACGGCCGACACGACGTGCTCGCAGTTGTCCAGGACGAGCAGCACCCGCCGGCCGTCCAGCTCCTCGGACAGCCGGTCCAGCGCCTGGGCCAGCCGGTCAATGACGTCACGAGCCGGGGCATCGTGAGCCGCGGCATCGCGGTCCGGGGCGTCACGGTCCGGGGTGCCGCGAGCCGGGGTGCCGTCGGTGGGCGCGGGCTCGAACCAGCCGGAGTCCCTGGCGCCGATCGCCGTGAGCACGGCGTGGGCGACGTCGAGCGGCTCCGTCACCGCCGCCAGCTCGACCAGCCAGACGCCGTCGGGGGCGAGCTCGGCGGAGCGCTGGGCGACCTCGGTGGCCAGCCGGGTCTTGCCCGCGCCGCCCGGCCCGACGACGGTGACCAGGCGGGCGGCCTCCAGCGCCTTGGTCAGCTGCGCCAGTTCCTCCTCCCGGCCGACGAAGCTGGTCACCTGAGCGCGCAGATTGGTACGCCGGGTCCGACGGCGAGGTTGATGCCGAGGGTCGTGCCGGAGGAGGCTCAGGTGGACCTCGGCCAGCTCCGCCGACGGGTCGACACCCAGCTCGTCGGCCAGCGTGCGCCGGGTCCGCTCGTAGGCGTCCAGCGCGTCCGCCTGCCGGCCGGCCGCGTAGAGCGCGCGCATCAGCAGGCCCTGCAGGCGCTCGCGCAAGGGATGGGCGGCGGCCAGTGGGCGCAGCTCGGCGAGGACGTCGGCGCCTTCGGCGAGTTCGAGCTCCAGGCGTTGTTCGGCGGCCGACAGGCGCAGCTCGGCCAGGCGTACTCCCTCGTGAGCGGCGAACGGCAGGTCGGCGAACTCCGCGAACGCGGGCCCGCGCCACAGGCTTTCGGCCGCGCGCAGCGCCGCGAGGTCGCCGACGCTCACCAGCTTCTCGAAGCGCGTGACGTCGACCTCGGCGGGCTCGATCGCCAGCCGGTAGCCGGGCGGCTGCGACTCGATCGTCGCGGCGCCGACCAACCGGCGAGTGCGGGAGACCAGGGCCTGCAGAGCGTTGGCGCTGCCCGCCGGCGGCTCATCGCCCCAGATGGCCGCGATGAGAACCTCCACCGGCACGACCCGACCCGCCTCCAGCGCGAGCCTGGCCAGCAGCGCGCGCAACTTCGTGCCCGGGATCTCGATCGGCCGGCCGTCGTCGGCCCGCGTCTCGAACGGACCCAGCAGCATCACACGCACGCCCCAAGCTTCCCACTCGCCGGCTTACGCCGGTGCCGGTCGTCGCGCCGCGTTGGCTTCCACCAGTCCTTCGCCGGTGCTAGCTTTCGCCCGTGATCCTGAATGTGGTCTTCCTGCTCGGGGCGCTGGCCTTGATCGTGGCCAACGGGATCTTCGTCGCGGCGGAGTTCTCCCTGGTGACGGTCGAGCGCGTACGGGTCCATCAGCTGGCGGAGTCCGGAGACCGGGGCGCGCAGGGGATCGAGGCCGCGGTGCGGCGGCTGTCGTTCCACCTGTCCGGGGCGCAGCTGGGCATCACCGTCACGTCGCTGCTGCTCGGCGTCGTGTCCGAGCCCGCCATCGCCGGCCTGCTGGAGCCGCTTCTGGGTAGCGTCCCCGCCGCTCCCGGCGTCGCCGTCGCCCTGGCGATCGTCATCTCCACGGTGGCGCAGATGGTCCTGGGCGAGCTGGTGCCCAAGAACGCCGCCCTGTCGAGGCCGATGGCCGTGGCCAGGGTGGCGACGCCGCCGCAGCGGGTGTTCTCCGCCGCGTTCGGGCCGCTGATCAAGCTGTGCAACGCGGTGGCCAACGGCATCGTCCGGTGGCTGGGGGCCGAGCCGCAGGAGGAGCTCGCCTCGGCCCGCTCCCCCGAGGAGCTGAGCCTGCTCGTACGCCTGTCGGCGGAGGCGGGGGCGCTCCAGCCGAGCACCGCCGCCATGCTCCAGCGGGCCCTGCGCTTCGGCGGCAAGAACGCGGCGGAGGCGATGACCCCTCGTACGGACTGCGTGACCATAGCCGGATCCACCAGCGTCGCCGAGTTCCTCAGGCTGGCCCGCCGCACCCGGCATCTGCGCATCCCCGTGTGCGGCACGGAACTGGACGACATCCTGGGCGTGGCGAGCGTGCCGCGCGCGTGCGCCGTGCCGGAGCAGGAGCGGGAGCGGACGCCGGTGTCCGCGATCGTCCGGCCGGCGGTCCAGGTGCCCGAGTCGGTGAGCCTGGAGGTGGTCCAGGAACGGCTCAGCTCGACGGGCGTCGAGATGGCCGTGGTGATCGACGAGTACGGCGGCTTCGCGGGCGTCGTCACCGCGGAGGACCTGGTGGAGGAGCTGATCGGCGACATCGCCGACGAGTACGACCTGCCGGAGGAGGAGTCGGCGGAGCCCAAGGCCGCGCTGCTCGCGCCGGGCGCCTCGGTGAGCGTGCCGGCCGTGCTGACGGCGGACGAGGTCGAGGAACGTACCGGCTTCCGCATGCCCGAAGGGCCCTACGAGACGCTCGCGGGGCTGGTGCTGGCCCGGCTCGGCAGCATCCCCGATCCTGGCGACGAGGTGGAGGTGGGCGGGTGGAGGCTCCGGGTGGAGGCCATGCGTAGCCGGCGCATCGAGCAGGTCACTCTCACCGCGCCGAGGCGGGAGCATCCGTGACCATCGGCGACGGCTTGGCCCTGGTGCTGCTTCTGGCGGTCAACGGGTTCTTCGTGGGCGCCGAGTTCGCCCTCATCTCGGCGCGCCATACCCAGGTCGAGCCGCAGGCGCGGGCGGGTTCGCGCCGGGCGCAGGCGGTGCTCGCCGCCATGAACACGGTGCCCAAGATGCTCGCCGCGGCCCAGCTGGGCGTGACGCTGGCCTCGCTGATGCTCGGCGCGTTCGGCGAACCGGTGGTGTCGCGGGCGGTGGAGCCGCTGTTCGCGGCCGTGGGGCTGCCCGAGGAGATGGTGCATCCGGTCGCCTTCACGCTGGCGCTGCTCCTGGTGGTGTCCGCGCACGTGATCATCGGGGAGATGGTGCCGAAGAACCTGGCGCTGTCCGGCCCGGACACGGCGGCGCTGTGGCTGGTGCCCCCGTTGTTCGTTCTGGCCCGGGCGATCGGCCCGGTGCTCACGTTGATCCAGGCCATGGCGGGTGCGGCGCTGCGGTTGCTGCGGATCCCGCCGGCCGACGAGATCCACACCGTCTACACCTCGGCGGAGCTGCCGGTGCTGATCGAGGAGTCCCGCCGGCACAAACTGCTGCGGCAGGACGAGCGGGACCGGATGATCGCCACGCTCGCGCTGCACGCCCGGCCGGTCCGGACGGTCATGGTGCCCATCGGCGAGGTGGTGAGTGTCCCCGCGACGATCGACAGCCTCGGACTGCAGGAATACTCGGGCCGCCACGGGCACTCCCGCTTCCCCGTGCACGGTGACAGCCCCGCCGAGCTGCGGGGCTACCTGCACGTCCTGGACGCGCTCAACGGGCACGGAACCCGTCAGCCGCTGCCGATCCGCGCCCTGCCGCTGATCGCCGGCACGGCGACGCTCGCGGACGTCCTGGCGACCATGCGTCAGCGCCGCGCCCAGCTCGCCGCCGTGACCGGCGACAAGGGGCAGGTGCTCGGCGTGGTCACCCTGGACGACGTGCTCAGCGGGATAGTTCGCCAGCCTTCCAGAGGCCCTTCATGACGGTATTCAGGGCATCTTGTACTCCGCGGCCTTGCCGCAGTAGCTGACCCCGATCGGCGAACTGCTGAACCGGCACACCTGTACGACCACGCGATCGATGGCGGCGACCCCCGCCGGATCCGACAGCGAGAAGGAGAGCGGGACCTGGGCGTCGTCCGCCTTGTAGGTCTCCGAGTCGACGAGGGTGGTGCCGTTGTAGGCGCTGAAGACGGCGCTGGAGTACATGCCGTCCCGAGAGCAGGGCGAGAGGGCGGCGTCATCGGATAGGTACCCGTCGACCTTGACGGTCGGCCAGTCCAGCGTCCCTTCGGTGATCCCGCGAAAGCATGAGTCGCCGGAGTCGGCGTGGAACCTCACCGCCGCCTGGGCCGACGCCACGGACTGGACCGTCAGCAGAGCGGCGGCGACCAGGGCGCCCAGCGCCAGGTGAACAGGTAAACGCATGCGATTTGACCCTTCCCTGTCATGGTGATCCGAGCCCTCATCGTGAACGACGGATCCGGGCTGCGCCACCCCTGACGGTGGAACCCCAGCTCGCCGAGCTCAAAGCGCACCCCTTGCCGTTGGATGACCCGTCCGGCCCCCGACTTCCACTCGGCGGAGTCAGCCGGCCGTCCCGAGCTTATTCATGACGTCGTCCTTCATGACGACGCCCGCCTGCATCACGATCTCGATGTGCGCGGGATCGGCCAGCGCGTGGATGTCGCGCAGCGGATCGGCGTCGGTGACCACGAGGTCGGCGAGCTTGCCCGTCTCCAGCGTGCCCACCTCGTCGGAGATGCCGAGCGCCTCGGCCCCGGTCCGGGTGCCGGCGACGAGGGCGTCCATCGGGGACATGCCGAGCTCGACGAGATGGCCGAGCTCGCGCAGGTTCTGGCCGTGCGGGCACACCCCCGCATCCGTGCCCAAGGCGATCTTGGCCTTGCGCGCGATCGCGTGACCGATGTTCTTCTTGGTGATCTCGGACCACTTCACCTTCTTGGCGTAGTGGTAGGGCTGCATCTTCTCCTTGTCGATCGCGAACACGGTCGACAGGGTCGGGACGAGGAAGGCGCCGCGCTCCTCCAGGAGATCGAGTCCTTCGTCGTCGATGCCGTACCCGTGCTCGACGCTGGTCACCCCGCCCCGCAGGGCGGTCAGGATCCCCACGCGCCCCTGCGCGTGGGCGGCGATCGGCTTGCCGCCGTGCCGGTCGAGCTCGTCGACGATCGCCCGTACCTCGTCCAGGCGCAGGCCCTCGTCGTCGGGATGGTCGTGCCTGCTGCCCATGCCACCGCTGGTGCAGATCTTGACGAGGTCGGCCCCCTGGCGGAGTACCCGGCGCGTCGCCCGGCGGGCCTCCTCCACGGTGTCGGCCAGCTCGATCAGCTCGGGGACGGTGTAGGCGACCTCTCCGCCGGGCACATGGAAGTCCCCGTGGCCCGCGGTGTGACTGATCGGGCTCACCGCCAGCTTCAGCCGGGGTCCGGCGATCAGCCCGCGCTCGATCGCCTCGCGGAAGCCCATGGACAGCCCGCCGAGATCGCGCGCGCTGGTGATGCCCGCCTCGAGCGTCTCCCGGATCCGCGCGGCGGACTCCAGGTGGATCAGGGCCGGGTCGTTCTGGAGGCGGTGATACGGCCCGTTCGCCAGGGCGAACCCCAGATGCACATGACAGTCGATGAATCCGGGCAGAAGCGTCCGGCCCCGCAGATCGCGTACGTCCGCGTCGCGGCCGTCCGGGGCCTCGGCCGCCCTGCCGACGAACCCGATGACGCCGTCCGAGGTCACCTCCAGCACGCCGTCCTCGATGGGCGGGCCTCCGGTGCCGTCGATGATCCTGACGTTGGTGAGCCGAAGTTTTCGCTGCAGCCTCAAGAGGCGTCCTTCCGTGGCCTGGGCCGGATGTCGAAGCCTGGTGCGCCCGGCACCGAGTCGAGCAGGGTGCGCGTGTACTCGTGCCGCGGGCGCTGATAAAGATCCGCCGCCGGGGCCTGTTCGACGATGTCGCCGTGGTAGAGCACCACGACCTCGTCGCTCACGTGCCGGATGACGGCGAGGTTGTGCGAGATGAACACCATGGTCAGATCGAGTTCGCGGCGCAGGCTCGCGAGGAGGTTGAGGATCTCCGCCTGGACCGAGACGTCGAGCGCGGAGGTGATCTCGTCGGCGATCACCACCTCGGGCCGGATCATCAGGCCGCGGGCGATGGCCACCCGTTGCCGCTGTCCTCCGGAGCACTCGTGGGGATAGCGGTCGATGGTGTCGGCCGGCATCCTGACGGTCTCGAGCCAGTGGACGATCTCGTCCCGGTGCGTCTTCACCTTCGCCCGGCGCGGGTCCATGGCCTCGGCGAGTGCCTCGCCGATCGTGCGGCGGGGATCAAGTGAGGAGTAGGGGTCCTGCGGGATCATCTGGACCTTCCGCCGCATCGCCCGGCGGTCCGCGCCGCGTGCGGAGGACACGTGCACGCCGCCGACCTTGACGCTGCCCGCCGACGGCCGGACGAGCCCGACCAGCGCCTTGGCCAGCGTCGACTTGCCCGATCCTGACTCTCCGACGATGCCGACCGTACGGCCCCTGGGGACGTCCATCGTGATGCCGTGCAGGATGCGCGTCGCGTTGCCGCCCCAGCCGTAGCCCACCTCGAGGTCGCGCACCTCGACGGCGATCGCCTCATCCATGCGAGTGCTCCTTCGCGTGCTCCGGGTCGCTGGGCCGGTCGGCCACGGGGCCGTCGATGTCGGGTGCGGCTTCCAGGAGTTTCTTCGTGTACGGGTGGCGGACGGTCTCCACGGCGAGGTCCACCGCGGCGATCTCCTCCACGATCTCCCCGTGGTACATCACGAGGACGCGGTCGCACAGCGCGCGTACCACCCCGATGTCGTGCGAGATGAACACGATCGAGGCGCCGAACTCGCTGTTGACCCGCTTGAGCTCGCGCAGGATCTCGGCCTGGACGGTCACGTCCAGGGCCGTCGTCGGCTCGTCGGCGATGATCAGGCGCGGCTCGACGGCCAGGGCGGTCGCGATCATCGCGCGCTGCCGCATGCCGCCGGAGAGCTCGTGCGGGTGCTGCTTCATGCGGTGTTCCGGCCTGGTCATCTGGACCACCTTGAGCGCGTCGAGCACGCGCTGCCTGGCCGCCTGCGCGCCGAGGCCCTTGTGGGTACGCAGCACCTCGGTGAGCTGACCGCCCATGCGGAGCGCGGGATTGAACGTCGAGCCCGGATCCTGGTAGATCAGGCTGACCGCCTCCGCCATGAGCGCCGGTGCGACGGGCCGGCGCAGGTCCAGATCGCCGATGGCCATGCGGGCGGCCGTCGAGGTCAGGCCGTCGGGCAGCAGCTGCGCGAGCGACATCGCGGTGAGGGTCTTGCCCGAGCCGCTCTCGCCCACGATGCCGACGATCTCTCCCCGTCTGATGCCGAAGGAGATGCCCTTGACCAGCGGTTGGTCGCCCGAGTGGATCCACAGGTCGCGGACGTCGGCGAGGTGGTCGCTCTCCGGCACCGCCTCGGCCGGGCTGGTGGGAGGTGCTGTGCTCCGGGCCGTCGTGGTGCGCCCGCGCGGGTTGGCCGCCGCCGCGAGCCCGTCGCCGATCAGGACCGCGCCCAGCCCGGTCAGGATGACCAGGGCCGCCGAGCCCGCCATCTGGAAGGGCCGGCCCGCCAGGAGCGACGGCAGGGCCTCGTTCAGCAGCTTGCCCCAGTCGTAGGAGGGCGACTGGACGCCGAGGCCCACGAACGACAGCGCGGAGATCGCCGTGAGCGTGGCCGCGAACGTCGAGGCCGACAGCACGAGCAGCGGCTCGGCCATGTTGGGCAGCATGTGACGGATCGCGATCCGGCCGTGGCTCACGCCCAGGAGGCGGGCGGTCGAGACGTACTCCTGCTGGGAGACCTTCGCGGCGAGGTTCGCGGTCAGGCGCGCGAAGTAGGGGATGCCGGACAGGCCGATGGCGATCACCGCGGAGGAGCCGCCCGCGCCGAGCACGGCCGCCACGACGAGCGCGAGCAGGAGCCCGGGGAAGGCCACCATCGCGTCGATCACCCGCAGGCAGATCTCCCTGACCCGAGGCGGTACGAGCCAGACGCCCGTACCCAGGACGACACCGAGGACGACCGCTATGGCCGTCGCGCCGACCGTCATCAGCAGGGTGAGGCGGGTGGCGACCAGGCTGCGCAGCAGGACGTCGTGGCCGGCCGCGTCGGTGCCGAGCGGGTGATCCGAGGAGGGCGCGGCGAACCGCGGGCCCAGCGCGTTCGCCTGGCCGGCGAACAGGATCGGGGCCAGTACGGCGATCAGCACGACGCAGCCCAGCACGCCCAGGCCGAGCACGAGCCCGGGGTTCCAGCGGCGCGAACGGCTACGCGGAGACATGTGACCCCCCGAGGGTCCGTGGGTCGATCAGTCCGAGCAGGACGTCTACGAGGAGGTTGATGATCGCGGTGATCATGCCGATGACGAGGACCATGCCTTGGATGACCGGATAGTCGCGGTCGAGGATGGCCTTGATGATGCCGCTGCCGAGGCCCGGCAGCGCGAACACCGATTCGATGATGATCGCGCCGCCGACCATGCCGGTCAGGATCAGCCCACTCAGGGTGAGCGTGGTGGTGAGCAGGTTCGGGAGCGCCCAGCGGACGTGGCGCCGCAGGGCGGGCAGCCGCCAGCCCCGGGCCGTCCGCATGTAGTCGGTCTCCAGCACGACCGCCATCTCGCGCCGGACGACACGGGAGATGGTGCAGATCGGGCCGATCGCGATGGCCACGACCGGGAGCACGAACGACGCGGCCCCGAAGCGGGGTGTGTAGGCCGGCGGGAACAGCGGCACCAGCCCGATGCCGAGCGCGAACGTCACGACCAGGAACGACGCCATGATGTAGCCGGGAATCGAATCCAGGAAACCGGTGACCATGCCGAAGGCCACGTCCAGCCCCTTGCGCCGGCCGCCGCGCGTGAGCACCCCGATGACCATGCCCAGCGGGACCGAGATCACCAGGACCAGGACGATGCCGGTCACCGCGATGGTCGCGGTGAAGGGCAGGCGGTTCACGATGAGTGACGACACCGGCTGCCGGTACATGAAGGACGTACCGAGGTCCCCGGTGAAGACACCGCCCACGTGGTCGAGGAATCGCTCCCAGATCGGGCGATCGAGTCCCAGCTCTCCCCTGATGCGCTGGATGTCGGCGAGGTCGGCGTTGGCGCCGGCGATGCCGACCGCTGGATCACCGGGGATGAGCTGGACGATCAGGAACGACACGACCAGCAGCGCGACGAAGATCACCACCAGGCTGGCGAGCCGCCGCACGGCGAATCGGAGCCAGGCGGAGGAGATCCGCGCCGGACGCTGCCGCGCTCCCGTCAGGGGGTCCGGTGGGGGGACTCCCAGAGCACGCGTGGAATCGAGAGAGGCCATGACTGACGCGCCTTCCGGCTATTGGAGCTATTTGACGATGCGGAGCGTGGCGGGGTCGAGGTAGTCGTCGAAGGTCCGGATGTCGAACCCGGCGGCGGCGACCGTGGTGGCGGGCAGGGTCGCCAGCGGGATCGCGTCGACCCGCTCCAGGAACGACTTCTGCGCGGACTGGAGGGCCGAGCACTGCGCGTTGCGGTCGATCTCGCTCATCGCCTTGGTGACGAAGCCGTACCCCTCCTTGTTGAGCTCGCCCGTCTTGTTGCGGCCGCCGTCCTCGGTGGCCGGGCCCATCACCCGCAGCAGGGAGGAGGTGAGGACGCCCAGCTGGTTGTTGTCGCCCTGGACGTTGATGTCCCAGTCCTTGCCGCCGGCCGTGGTCAGCGTGGCCCAGTTGGCGTTGTCGAGCGAGTCGACGGTCACGGTGGCGCCGGCGTTGCGCAGCGCCTCGGCGATGTAGTCGTTGCCGCCCTGCAGCAGGGTGGTGCCGACGATGCGGAAGCGGAGCCCGGTCAGCTTCTTGGTGGCGGCGGCGAGATCCTGGGCGACCAGCAGCGACTTGTCGGTGTTGACACAGGCCAGCTTGGCCGACCCGACCGACAGGGTTGTGCTGCCGCGCTTGCCGCTGATGATGTCGCTGAAGGCCTTCGCGTCGATGGCCTGGGCCACCGCGGTGCGCAGCTCCGGCTTGTCCGCGAACACCGTCCCGGGACGCTCGTTGAACAGCAGGTACGTCGTGGTGTTCGAGGCGACCGACGAGGTGAACCCCTTGTTGCCGTCGAAGCGGGCCACGTTCTCGTCGCTGATCGTCCCGACGTCCAGACTGCCGGCCAGCAGCTGGGTGGCGATCGTCGCGTAGTCGGTGATCGGCGTGAGGGTCACCTGCTTGGCGGCCACGCCCGTCAGCGGCTTGGCGAACTTCGGCCAGGCCGCATAGCCCTCGCGCAGCGACAGCTGGTAGGACACCGCGGGCTGCGAGGCGGTCAGGGAGTAGGGGCCGGAGAACGCCCCGGCGACCTTGCCCGCCGCGAGTCCCTTGGTGTCCTTCAGGCCCGCCGGGCACACGATCCCGGCCTGCGGCAGGGTCAGCCCGGTGAGGAAGTCGGACCACGGAGCCGACAACTCGGCTTTCACCGTGCCCGCCTTGTCATCGGGCGTGAACGTCGCGGTGGCCCCGCCCAGGGCCAGCGTACGGCCCGAGGAACCCGTCTCCTTGGCCGCGAACCGCGTCAGTGAGGCCGCCACCACGGTCGGCGTGATCGGCGTACCGTCCGAGCAGTTCAGTCCGTTGCGGATGGTGAGCGTGTAGTGCGCGGCGTCCTCGGCGGTCCACGAGGACGCGACCCCACCCGCGAGGGTGTTGCCCGCGTCCTTGCGCACCACCGTGTCGAACAGCAGTCGCGCCACGGTGAAGTCGTCGCCGCCCTTGGCGAGCGCCGGGTCGAAGGTCGCCGGATCGGTGTTCAGCGACATGTTGATGGTGTCGGTGGTTCCCCCACCGGCACCACAGCCGACCGCGCCCAGCGCGACCGCGGCCGTCACCGACAGCGCAAGAATCGATTTGCGATACACCAATCCTCCAGGTCCAACCGCGAAAGGAATGGCGTGAGCTTAGGTTCTGCGTGCTACCTGGCGGGTTTTCCCGACCCACTTTGCACGGAATTGCGGGATAAGGCGGGTCGGGTGCACGATCCTTCCGGAAAGGCTGCCTACCGCAGGTTTCCCGCATGTTACCGGCACCCGACGCTTAATTGATCTTGTGGTGACATCTGCGCAGGTGCCCGATTGCGGGGAGGACCTGGCCTTTCCTGCATGATGGACGGATGGTGGACGGGCTGGACTTTCAGATCATCAACGCGCTCCAGATCCACCCTCGGGTCACTTGGGCGCAACTAGGGAGGATTCTTAGGGTTGATCCTTCGACGATTTCCCGTCGCTGGTCGGCGCTCACCCACGAGCGGCAGGTGTGGACGAGTTGTTTCGAGGCCGACGGGCAGCGGTCCCATGGGCGAGAGGTCTCGGCTCTGGTCGAGATCCGGTGCGCTCCCGGCCGACGCGTCGACGTGATCGCCGAACTCGGCCGGCAGGGACCCATTTTCAGCGTGCACTGCACCTCTGGTCCCCGCGATCTCTACATCATGGTCTCGACGCACACCCTGCTGTCCATGGACCGTTACATCGACGAGCACATCGCGGTGATCCCCGGCATCGTCGGCACCCAGACGCACTATCTGCGGCGGATCTTTCTCGAAGGATCGGGCTGGCGGCTCAACGCGCTGTCCGACCAGCAGGTCGAGGCGTTGCGCCTGCTCCGGCCGTCCGAACCCCCCGAACACCGCAAACCCACCCACCGCGAGGTGATCACCGCGCTCAGCACGGACGTGCGCCGGACGGCCGCCGACATGCAGCGAGAGCTGGGCCGCTCGATCTCGGTGATCTCCCGGGACATCGACGCGCTGCTCGCGGCGGACTGGGTCAGATGGCGCGTCGACTTCGCGCACACCCTCATGGGCTGGTCGGCCGCGGCGGTGCTGTGGCTCGACGTCCAGCACTCCGAGATGGAACGCCTCGTCTCCATGCTCCGGTCACTGGAGAATGTACGGATGTGCGCGTCGGTGACCGGCGCCACCAATCTGGCGGTCTTCCTCTGGTTGCGCGATCTCCAGGAGCTGGACGAGATCGAGGGCAAGCTGGCCTCGCTGTTCCCGAAGGCGCCGATCAAGGACCGATGGATCGTGCCAAGGATCGCCAAGCGCACCGGCTACATCCTCGACCTCGACAGCCGGCGTCTGCGTTACGTGCCGGTCGGCGGTCAGCCGGTATTTGAGGACTAGCTAGACGCGACTTCGTGCGGACCATGCTCGGAAATTTGGTGTTTCGTGCAGGATCGCGCGCGATCGACCCCGCTCCGCGGTGCCTTCCCTAGCCTGAGCGAGGCGGCCGCCCGGCCGTCGATCATCGTGGCGAGAAGGAGTCTTGTGGACTTCGAGCAGCTCAGGGCGCTTCGGCGAGAAGTGCACCGCAATCCGGAACCCGCGTTCGTGGAGATCGGGACAGCGGCCCGGATCAAACAGGCCATCGACGGCCTGCCGGTGCGGGTCCTGACCGGGAAGGACGCCCACGACCTCTCCCCCGTCGTGAACTACCCGTCACCGCAAACGCTCGACGAGTGGGAGGCTCGCGCGGTCGCGTCCGGCGTTCCCGCCGAAAGTGCCAGGTACTTCCGGGAGAACGGCACCGCGATGGTCGTCGATCTGGCCGGCGACCGGCCGGGCCCGCGATGGGGGCTGCGGATCGACATCGACGCGCTGCCGATGCGCGAATCAGACGATCCCGCTCACTTCCCGGTCGCGAACGGCTTCGCCGCGACGAACGGCGCGATGCACGCGTGCGGCCATGACGCGAACGTCGCCATGGGTGTGGGCCTGCTGCATCGTCTCGCCGACCGCGACTTCGCGGGCTCGCTGCGGATCCTGTTCCAGCCCGCGGAAGAGGGCGTACGGGGCGCGCAGACGATGATCGACGCCGGGGTCGCGGACCCGATCGACACCATGCTCGCCGTGCACATGGCGGGCGACTTGGCCGTCGGCTCGGTCGTGGGCAGTTTCACCGGCGGCATGGCCACCCGCAAGCTGAAGGTCGACTTCACCGGCAAGGCCTCCCACGCCGCCGGTTCGCCGGAGACGGGTCGCAACGCGCTGCTCGCCGCCGCCATGGCCGCGCTGGGGATCATGGCGATCCCGCGCTTCAGCTCCGCGGACACCCGGCTCAACGTCGGCACGCTCGTCGCCGGTGACGGAGTGAACATCGTGCCGTCCGCGGCGGTGCTGACCTGCGAGGCGCGCGCCACGGATGACGAGGTCGTCGATGAGTTGGTGGACCGGATCCGGGCCATCGTGGAGGGAGCCGCCCGCACGCAGGGCGTCGAGGTGGCGCTCGCCGTGATGGGCCAGTCCTCGACCGTGTCCCCTGACGACGAGGTGATCGACCGCATCGTCGAGGTGGCCGGTGCGCTGCCCGAGGTGGCGGAGGTGATCAGGACGCAGGCGTTCGCCGGGAGCGACGACGCCAACCTGCTCATCCGGCACGTGCAGCGGCGCAACGGTAAGGGCGCGTACCTGATGATCGGCGGCGCCAGCCCCGGGCCGCACCACAGCGCGAACTTCGACGTGGTGGAGGAGGCGATCCCGATCGGCATCGACATCCTCGCCTCGCTGATCCGCCAGAATTGAGCGTCGCCTCCCTGACGTACGGGTTGTGCCGTCTGGCCCGCGGGCCCGGCGGCACCTGACTGAGTGCCTCGCGCGGCGTGTAACAGTTGCGCCAACCCCCGGGAATCAGTCAAGATCAGTTCATCTGCGCACGGTTCTGGGCAGAAAGCGCCAACCAGACATCCGTCTTAAGCGGCAATTTTTTATCTGGAAGGTTAGGAGATCCCGCTTTAAGGCGTGACAGCGCGACGAGACGCCAGGACACTCAGCTTAGAGCCATATATGCGATAAAAGAGGAGACGATGTCGTGGCGGATGAATCCTTCGACAACGATCCCGCACTCCCCTCCAAGATCGACGCCAGCAAGCCGCATCAGGCCCGGGTGTGGAACTATTGGCTGGGCGGAAAGGACAACTACCCGGTAGATCGCGAACACGCCGAGCAACTCCGGCAGATCTATCCGGGAATGGAGGATATCGCCCGCCACGCCCGCGCGTTCCTGGGCCGCGCCGTCCGCTATCTGGCGGAGGACGCCGGCATCCGGCAATTCCTGGACATCGGCACCGGACTGCCGACGGTCGACAACACCCATGAGGTCGCTCAGCGAGTGGACCCGTCCTGCCGCGTCGTCTATGTCGACAACGATCCCCTGGTGCTGGTACACGCCCAGGCGCTCCTGGCCAGCGACCCTCGGGGGGCCTGCGACTACATCGAGGCCGATGTACGCGAGCCGGCCGCCATCCTGGAGTTCGCGGCCAAGACGCTGGACTTCAGCCGGCCGACCGCCCTCATGCTCCTCGGCGTGATGGGCACGATCTTCGACGACGACCAGGCGCACGCGCTGACGCGGCAACTGCTGGACGCTCTGCCGTCGGGCAGCTACCTGGTGTTCGAAGACGGTACGAACACCATCAAGCCCGACGCGGCCGCGGAGGCCGGACGGCTCCACGACGAGGAGCAGTCGTACTCCTACCGCCTGCGCACCCCGGACGAGATCGCCCGGTTCTTCGACGGCCTGGAACTGGTGGATCCGGGCGTCGTCTCCGTCTCCCGGTGGCGGGTGGAGTCCTCGGTGTTCGGCGTGCCCGACGAGGTGGACGCCTTCTGCGCCGTGGCCCGCAAACCGTAGCCCTACGGGGTGCCGTCGATCTCCTCGTCGATCTCGTCGATGATCTTGTTGATGATCGCCGGCGTCACGGCCGACGGCTGCGCGTGGATGCCCAGCTCGTCCATCAGGTGCTGGTACGGGTGCACGTCGGAGGCCCTGGTGAGATACTGCGCGCTGGCGATCTGCTCGAGGTAGACCACGTCGTCGAGCTCGGCCTGGGCGAAGCGCAGCATGGTGATGGGGCCGACCCCGCCGATGTGGCCGCAGTAGCTGAACGGAAGCACCTGGATGGTGACGTGCGGCAGCTTCGCCATCTCCTTGAGGTGCTCGAGTTGCCCGCGCATCGTGGGGCCGTCGCCGACCCGGCGGCGCAGGGCCGCCTCGTCCAGCACCACCCAGAGCTTGGGCGCCATGGGCCGCGTGAGGATCCGCCGGCGGCGCATCCGGAGCGCGAGCCGGCGCTCGATCGCCTCGGGCGGGCAGCCCTGGTGGCCGCAGGTGATCACCGCGCGGGCGTAGTCCTCGGTCTGGAGCAGGCCAGGGATGTATTGGACCTCGTACGTACGGATCATCGCCGCGTCCTGCTCCAGCCCGAGGTAGTCCTCGAACCAGTCGGGCACCACCTCGCGGTATTCGTGCCACCAGCCGGGCGCGTTGGCCTGCTTGGTCAGCGAGAGCACGGCCTCGCGCTCGGCCTCCTCGACCACGCCGTAGAGGGTGAGCAGGTCGGCCACGTCGCGCAGCTTGAAACTGGTCCGCCCGCATTCCAGGCGGCTGATTTTGGAATGCGAACCCCGGATGGCGTATCCCGCGGCTTCACGCGTGATCTCCCGCGACTCACGCAGCCGGCGTAGTTGCCTCCCCACCAATATCCGCAGCGCTGTCGGCCCGGACTGACGAGTCTCCCAACCTGGAATTTCGGTCAGGTCGTCAATATTCCGAGCATTCGGCATATACGCTCCTAGGTCGGAAACTGTGGCAGTCTGACGCGCAGACAATCCTGCCACGCTAGCCAGCTCCGCCGCCACGAGCCAGGTTAATAGCGGAAATACCAGGTCACGGGATGGGCACAGCGCTTGACCACCGCTTGACCACCGTCTGACTGCTTCCGATCTGGCTCCGATCTACCGCCGATCGGGCGATAACATTTGGGTTGGCATGAAAGTCATCATCTTCGGCGCCACCGGCATGGTCGGGCAGGGCGTACTCCGGGAATGCCTGGCCGACGACCGGGTGACGGCCGTGCTCACGGTCGGCCGCACCCCCACCGGACGTACCCATGACAAGCTGCGCGAGCTCGCGCACCCGGATCTGCTCGACCTCACACCGATCGAGGCCGAGCTGTCCGGCTACGACGCGTGCTTCTTCTGCCTCGGTGTCTCCTCGGCGGGCATGAGCGAGAAGGACTACCGGCGCGTCACGTACGACTTCACGCTGGCGGCCGGCGAGACGCTGGCCAGGCTCAACCCCGGCTCGACGTTCGTCTACGTGTCCGGGGTGGGCACCGACGAGCACGGGCGGGCGATGTGGGCCCGGGTCAAGGGCCAGACCGAGAACGCGCTGCTGGCCCTGCCGTTCGAGGCGTACATGTTCCGGCCCGGCTACATCCAGCCCATGCACGGCGTCACCTCGCGGACGACCTGGTATCGGCTGGCGTACGTGGTGACGGCGCCTTTCTACCCGATACTGCGGCTGCTCTTCCCCGCGGCGGTGACCACGACGGAGCGGATCGGCCAGGCCATGATCACCGTGGCGGACCGCGGCGCGCCCAAGCGGATCCTCGGACCGCTGGAGATCAACGCCCTCCAAGGCTGACCCGCGCGGAATAACCTCGGACCGTTCGCTGCTTGGGTGGTCGTTGAACGTTCAATAGTAAGAGGTGATGAACGATATGCAGTTCGGGATCTTCAGTGTGGGCGACGTGACCACGGACCCCACCACCGGCAGGACGCCGACGGAGCATGAGCGCATCAAGGCGATGGTGGCCATCGCGGTCAAGGCCGAGGAGGTGGGGCTGGACGTGTTCGCGACCGGCGAGCATCACAACCCGCCGTTCGTGCCGTCCTCCCCCACCACCATGCTGGGCTACATCGCGGCCAAGACCGAGCGGCTCACGCTGTCCACGGCCACGACGCTGATCACGACCAACGACCCGGTCAAGATCGCCGAAGACTTCGCGATGCTGCAGCATCTGGCCGACGGCCGGGTCGACCTGATGCTGGGCCGGGGCAACACCGGGCCCGTCTACCCGTGGTTCGGGCAGGACATCCGGCAGGGCATCCCGCTGGCCGTCGAGAACTACGCGCTGCTCCACCGGCTCTGGCGCGAGGACGTCGTCGACTGGGAGGGCCGTTTCCGCACGCCGCTGCAGGGCTTCACCGCCACGCCCCGGCCGCTGAACGGGGTGCCGCCCTTCGTGTGGCACGGCTCGATCCGCAGCCCGGAGATCGCCGAGCAGGCCGCCTACTACGGTGACGGGTTCTTCGCCAACAACATCTTCTGGCCGAAGGAGCACTTCATTCGGCTGATCACCCTCTACCGCCAGCGGTACGCCCATTACGGGCACGGCACGCCCGAGCAGGCCATCGTGGGGCTCGGCGGGCAGGTGTTCATGCGGAAGAACTCGCAGGACGCGGTGCGCGAGTTCCGTCCGTACTTCGACAACGCCCCCGTGTACGGGCACGGCCCGTCGCTGGAGGAGTTCACCGAGGAGACGCCGCTGACGGTGGGCAGCCCGCAGCAGGTCATCGACCGGACGCTGACGTTCCGGGAGTCGTTCGGCGACTACCAGCGGCAGTTGTTCCTGATGGACCACGCGGGGCTGCCGCTGAAGACGGTCCTGGAGCAGCTGGACATCCTCGGGGAGGAGGTCGTGCCGGTGCTGCGCCGGGAGTTCGCGGCGAACCGGCCGGCCGACGTGCCCGACGGTCCCGTCCACACCACCCGCGACCGTCTGACCGCCTGACCGCTGCACATGGAGTTCGGAGGAGTGTTCATGAAGCTCGTCGTCGTCACGGCGGGTCTGACCCAGCCGTCGTCCACCCGCCTGCTCGCCGACCGCCTGACGGAGGCGACCGTGCGGCGGCTCACCGACCGGCCGACCGAGGTGACTGTGCGGGTGATCGAGTTGCGCGATCTCGCCGTCGACATCGCGAACAACTTCGTCACCGGCTTCCCCGGCGCCCGGCTGCGCGCGGCGATCGAGGCGGTGACGGAGGCCGACGGCCTGATCGCGGTCACGCCCGTCTTCAGCGCCTCCTACAGCGGCCTGTTCAAGTCGTTCTTCGACGTCGTGGAGCCCACCGCGCTGGCGGGCAAGCCGACGCTCATCGCGGCGACCGGCGGCACGCCACGGCACTCGCTGGCATTGGAGCACGCGCTGCGGCCGCTGTTCGCGTACCTGAGGGCCATGGTGGCGCCGACCGCCGTCTACGCGGCGTCGGAGGACTGGGGCGGCGGGGGTGACGGCTTCGCGGACGGCCTGGCGGAGCGGATCGACCGCGCCGCGACCGAACTGGCCGACCTGCTGCGCGGCCGTACGCCGGCGCCCGCTGAGGCCGGGCTCGGCGACGCGGCCGGCAGCAGGCCGGGCCGAGAGCCGGGCCGCCAGCCGGAGCCGGAGCCGGAGCTGGATGTCGTGCCGTTCGAGCAGCAACTAGCCGCACTACGCCGATAAGGGGCCCAATTTCACAACAAAAGCCCCGAACGTTGACTCCTGTGAGTATGGTTCGTTAGGAAGCTTTCCTAACGAAGAGCAGGAGATCACGTTGCTCCGAACCACTCTCGTCTCACTGGTCGCCTTAGCCACCACTCTCGCGCTCACGGGCACCAGCCAGGCCGCGGTCGACCTCACCGATCCGCACAAGAAGGACATCGCCATGCAGCTGGTGTCCAGTGCCGAGAACTCCACACTCGACTGGAAGTCCCAGTACGGCTACATCGAGGACATCGACGACGGCCGCGGCTACACGGCCGGGATCATCGGCTTCTGCTCCGGCACCAGCGACATGCTGGCGCTCGTCGAGCTCTACACCAACCGCAAGCCGGGCAACGTCCTGGCCAAATACCTTCCCGCGCTCCGCAAGGTCAACGGCAGCGACTCGCACGCGGGCCTCGACCCGAACTTCACCAAGGACTGGAAGACCGCCGCCAAGGACACCGTCTTCCAGACGGCGCAGAACGACGAGCGCGACCGCGTCTACTTCAACCCGTCGGTCAGCCAGGCCAAGACGGACGGACTGCGGGCGCTGGGCCAGTTCATCTACTACGACGCGATCGTCATGCACGGCCCCGGCACCGACAAGCTCAGCTTCGGCGGCATCAGGAAGACCGCGATGTCCAAGGCCAAGACCCCCGCGCAGGGCGGCAACGAGACGACGTACCTCAACGCGTTCCTGGACGCCCGCAAGGCCGCGATGAAGGCCGAGGAGGCGCACGAGGACACCACCCGCGTCGACACCGAGCAGCGGGTCTTCCTCAAGAACGGCAACCTCGACCTGAACCCGCCGCTGACCTGGAAGGTGTACGGCGACAGCTACACGATCAAGAGCTAATAGACGTACGGCCCGCGCCTCTGCCACGCTCTGATCATGACCCGTGCTGGGACGATCTTATTGACAGGGGCGACGGGCGGCATCGGCTCGGCCATCGCCACGACGCTGCTGGACGCGGGCTACCGGGTCCTGGCCCTGGTCCGCGACCCGGCCCGCCTGAGCGAACTCGCCGCCTCAGGCGGGCTCGCCACATCGGGTGAACTCGCCACATCTGGCGGGGTCGCCACCGTGGACCGACCGGTCGGGCCCGGTGCCATGGACGAGGTCACCGGACCTGGCAGCTCGGGCCGGACCACTGGCCCTGGCGGCGCAGACCGGACCGCTGAGCCTGGCGGCGCGAACCCGACCCCTGGGCCTGGCGGCACAGACCGAACCGCCGGGCATGGCGTGGATGGGATCGCCGGGCCTGATGCCATGGATGGGATCGCCGGGCTGGGCGAGATCACCCCGGTCGCGGCGAATCTCCCGTGGCCGGAGATCATGACTCCGGCCGTACCCACGGTCACGCCCGCCGAAGTCAGCCCCACCACCGTCACGCACCTCGATGTGACGCCCGCCGGTTTCACCCCCGGCAGTGTCATCGCCATCGTGGCGGACCTGGCCCGGCCGGAGACGCTGGCCGCCGCGCTGCCGCCCATCGGGGAGTTAGACGCGTTCGTACACTGCGCGGCCATCGCCGAGGTGACCACGACCGCGGACAGCACGGTGGAGCTGTGGCGCGACACGTTGAATGTCAACGTCGCCTCGGCCGCCGAGCTGCTGCGCCTCCTCCTGCCCGCCCTGCGCAGAAGCCGCGGCCGGGTGATCCTCATCAACGCCGCGCCCGGCCTGAGCCCCCAGGGCTGGCCCGCCTACGCGGCCAGCAAGGCCGCACTGCGCGAGCTGGGCGACGCCGTACGGGACGAGGAACAACCCCATGGCATCCGGGTCACCACGATCTACCCGGGCGCCACGGCCACCGAACTGCTGCGCAAGGTCCGGACCGGCTTCGGCTCGCCGTACAACCCCGACAGGTGCCTACCCCCGGCCGCGGTCGCCTCCATGGTCCTGACGGCCCTCACCGCCCCACCGCAAGCCCACCTCGCAGAGCTCTCCGTCCTCCCGGCCCCCTGACCTCTCCGGGCCCGCTGACCCCTCACAGCCCCCCGACCGGCAGGCCGGGCTCGGTGACTTCGACCGGCAGGCCGGGGTCGGCCACCTCGACCGACAGGCCAGGTGGGAGGCCCGTCACCTGGACTCCGCCCGACCGGTCGATCGACACGGTGACGTCGGCGCCCGCCACCCGCAGGCCGCGTACCGTGACCGCGCCGAGCGGGGCTCCCGCCAGAGGACGCACCAGGACCTTGCCGCCCGGTACGTCCGGATACAGGCCCACAGCCGTGTGCAGCAGCGTCACGGCGGCGGCGGCCGACCACGCCTGGGGACGGCAGGCGGCTGGGTAGGCCACCGGGCGCCCGACCGTGTCCCGGTCGTCGCCCGCGTGCAGCTCGGGCAGGCGGTAGTCGAAGCCCTCCGCCGCCGTCAGCAGGCCCCGCGCCAGCTCCGCCGCCAGGCGGCCATGACCGGTCCTGGCGAGTCCGGCGATGACGATGGCGGTGTCGTGCGACCAGACGGACCCGCAGTGGTAGGACAGCGGGCTGAACGCGCCGTCGTCCGCCGACATCGTCCGCAGCCCGAAGGCACCGGACATCGCCGGGGTGCCCAGCAGCTCCGCCACCCTCGCCTCCTCCCCCGGCGACAGCAGTCCCGTGCCGAGGAGGTGGCCGATGTTGCTGGTCAGCGAGTCGACCGGCCGCTTGTCGCGGTCAAGGGCCAGCGCCGGAAAACCGCTCTCCCGATCGGTGACCGGTGCGGGGTGGGTGACCCAGAAGCGGGCGCGGAAGCGGTCGGCCATCGTGCCCGCGTAGTCCAGCCACCGCTCAGCCCCCTCCCGCCCGAACGCCGCAAGCAGAGCGGCCCCCTGGTGGGCGGCGGCGCAGGCGTACCCCTGGACCTCAGCCAGCGCGATGGGCGGCTCCGCCTGGCGGCCGTCGCGGAAGCGGACCGCGTCGCCCGAGTCCTTCCACCCCTGGTTGGCCAGGCCGTGGCCGGTGGAGTCGATGTACTCCAGGAAGCCGTCCCCGTCCGGGTCCGCGTGGTCGCCGAGCCAGCCGAGCGCCGCCTCCAGGGCGGGGAGCAGGGGCTCGATCTGGGCGGCGGGCATGCCCCAGCGCCAGGCGTCGTGCAGCAGCCCGATCCAGAGGGGGGTGGCGTCGATGGTGCCGTAGTAGGCGGCGGGCAGTCGCAGGTCGCCGCCGCTGTGCTCGTGACGGCGCAACTCGTGCATGATCTTGCCGGGTGCCTCACCGGTGGCCGGGTCGACGTGGGTGCCCTGTCGTCTGGCCAGTACGCGCAGAGTGCTCGCCGCCAGGTCGGTGCCCAGAGGCAGGAGCATCCTGGCGGCCCAGAGGCTGTCCCGCCCGAACAGCGTCAGGAACCACGGCACCCCCGCCCCCAGGAACGTGTCCTCCGGCTCACCGGTCTCGGCCAGCCGGAGGGAGCGCAGGTCCTCGAGCGAGCGGGCCGCCAGCCGTACGAGGCGGGCGTCGTCGGCCGTCACCTGCGGGACGCTCCACTCCAGCGGCTTGGCCGGCGCGGTCACCACCGCCTCGGGGTCGTCGATCACGACGGCCCACCGCAGCGTGACGCGCTTGCCGGGCGCCAGCGCGACATCCCACCGAAACCGCCCTGCGGTCTCCGGCTCGGCCGCCACATTCTCGCCGGTCACCCGCACGGGGTCCCCCACGAGCTCGGCCGTGGCGTTCTCGGCGGTCGCCCGTACGTGGATGCGGCCGGACCGCCACTCCAGGCATGCGCCATCGGTGGACGAGCCGGGCGTGACGGCGGCCGGAGGGGCGCTGCCGCCGGACTTCACCAGCTCGATCGGGGCGAAGTCGCAGCTCAGGTCGAGGGTGACGGTGGCCGTCACCGGGCGGGTGGCGGTGGAGGTGATCTCGATGAGCTCCGCCATCCGTCCGGGCGCGACCTCCCGCGTACGGTCGACGCGGACCGTGGGGTCCGCGATCGGGTCGCCCAGCCAGCGGACCAGCGACACGAACCTGGTACGGCCGGCGGCCTGCACGGCGTGCCCCACCGCCTCCGGTTCCCTGCCGTCCACGGCCAGCTTCACCTGCGACAACGCTCGCGCGTCCGCATGGAAGAGGCCCTGCACCCCGGCCGCCCTGATCTGGCCGTCGGTCCCGCTCAGCGCGGTCGTCGGTGCCAGGACGGTGCTGACGAGGTCGTGCAACAGCGGTTGCAGGCGGTGCGTGGCTTGGTCGAGCACGAGCGGCCCCCAAAATCTTGACAGGCGAATCATCCAAGGGAGATAGTGCGTAACACTCCGTTTACTTGAACGATCCAATCCTGCCATACCTCCGTTTGAACGTTCAAACCCTTAGAAAGCGACATGATGCCCGAAAAGGTGACGATCGCCGACGTCGCGCGGCGTGCCAACGTCTCCCGGCAGACCGTCTCGAACGTCCTGAACTCCCCCGACCTCGTCCGCGAGGAGACGCGTGAGCGCGTACGGCAGGCGGTCGAGGAGCTCGGCTACCGGGTGAACCAGGCCGCGCGCCGCATGCGGACCGGCCGGTCACGGCTCCTGGCCGTCCGGATCGAACAGACCCAGGATGGCATGAACGTGTTCGACCGGTTCCTGCACGGGCTGACCGAGTCGGCGGCCAAGGCGGGGTACCGGGTGATCCTCTACTCGGCCGACGACGACCAATCGGAGATCGCCACCTTCGACGACCTGCTCGGGGCGTACGAACCGGATGCGTTCGTCCTGACCGGCACCCATTACGGCGATGTGCGCACCTCGTGGCTTGCCGAGCGGGAGCTGGCATTCGTCACGTTCGGGCGGCCGTGGGGCATGCCGGAGGGCGGCGACCATCCGTGGGTGGACGTGGACGGCGCGGCCGGTACGGCCGCCGCCACCCGGCACCTGCTCGACGCGGGTCACCGGCGGATCGGGTTCATCGGCTGGCCCGAGGGCTCCGGCGTCGGCGACGACCGCAGGAGCGGCTGGGTCCGGACGCTCGAAGCCGCGGGCCTGACGCCGCGCGCGAAAAACGGCGAAGCTCGCACGAATGACGCCGAAGGCGGCGAGGCGGGTGCGCTTGAGCGGCGGACCGATGGGTCGGCGGCCGAGGGTGAGGCCGCGGCGCGGGAGCTGATCGCCGCCGGCGCCACCGCCCTGGTGTGCGTGAGCGACTCCGTCGCCCTGGGCGCCATGCAGGCCGGGCCGGTGCCCGTGATCGGGTTCGACGACACGCCCGTGGCGGCCGCGATCGGCCTGACCAGTCTGAGCCAGCCGCTGTCGGACGCCGCCGTGCGCTGTGTCCGCGTGCTGACCCGGCTGCTCGAAGACGACAGCCCGGACAAGCCGGATCACGTACTGCTTCAACCCTCCCTGGTCATCCGGCGTACAGCGTGAAAGGAAACGCGATGAAACACCTCCCCCTGGCGGCGCTCGCCGTACTGGCGCTGGCCGCGACCGCGTGCGGCAGCGGCTTCGAGGACAAGCCGTCGGCCGCGCCGCAGAGCAGCGGCCCGGCCTCGCTGCGGATTCTCATCGCCTCCTCCGGCGACCCGGAGACGACGGCGGTCAAGCAGGCCGCGGACGCGTGGGCGAAGGCGAGCGGCAACCAGGCCACGGTCACCCCGGCGCAGGACATCCACCAGCAGCTCGGCCAGGCGTTCGCGGGCGGCACCCCGCCCGACGTCTTCTACGTGGACGCCTCGCGGTTCGCCGACTACGCCAGTGTCGGCGCGCTGGAGCCGTACGGTGACAAGATCTCGAACCCGGACGACTTCTACCCGAGCCTGCGCACCACCTTCACCCGCGACGGCAAGTTCTACTGCGCGCCGAAGGACTTCTCCACGCTGGCGCTGATCGTCAACGACGGCCTGTGGAAGAAGGCGGGCCTGGCGGCGGACGACGTACCGACCACGTGGGAGCAGCTCACCGAGGCGGCCGGCAAGCTCAAGGCCAAGGGCATCATCCCGCTGGCGATCGGCGACACCCGCGACCGGATCGGCGCGTTCATGGTGCAGGCGGGCGGCTGGATCACCAGCGCCGACGGCAAGCAGGCCACCGGCGACAGCCCCGAGAACCTCAAGGCCCTGGAGTACGTCAAGACCCTGCTCAAGGACAAGCTGGCCCAGTACCCCAAGCAGCTCGGCGCGGAGTGGGCCGGTGAGGCGTTCGGCAAGGGCAAGGCCGCGATGACGATCGAGGGCAACTGGATCAAGGGCGCGCTGAAGGCCGACTACCCCGACATCCAGTACACGGCCCATCCGCTGCCCGCCGGGGCCAAGCAGGGCACGCTGTCGTTCACGAACTGCTGGGGCATCGCGGCCAAGAGCGCCAACAAGACGGCGGCGATCGCCTTCGTCGAGGCGATGACCAAGGCCGACCAGCAGCTCACGTTCGCCAAGGCGTTCGGGGTCATGCCGTCGCGACAGTCGGCCAAGGACGCCTACGTCAAGGAGTTCCCCGCGGACACGGCGTTCGTGGACGGCGCCGCCTACGCCCAGGGCCCGGTGAACGCCGCCAAGATGGACAGCGTCCTGTCCGACTTCGACGCCGGGCTCCAGCAGCTCACCTCGCAGGACCCGAAGGCGCTGCTGGCCAGGCTGCAGAAGAACACGCAGTCCGCGCTGGGCGAGTGATGCGCCGCAGCCGGGCCAGGGACGACGTGACGGGGTGGCTGTTCGTCGCGCCGGTCGTGGTCATCCTCGGGGTGTTCCTGCTGCTGCCGATCCTGATGGCGATGTGGGTCAGCCTCACCTCGTGGAACGGCCAGGGCAGCCCGTTCAAGAGCGGCGTGCCGTTCGTCGGGCTGGAGAACTACGGCCGGCTGTTCACCCGCGACGACCTGGCCCGCGAGAACTTCATGATCAGCGTCCGGAACAACGCCTATTACGTGGCGATCGTCGTACCCCTGCAGACGGCACTGGCGCTGGGCCTGGCCCTGATCGTGAACAGCCGCCTGCTCAAGGGCAAGTCGTTCTTCAGGAGCGCGTTCTACTTCCCGTCGGTCACCAGCTCGGTGGCGATCAGCGTGGTGTTCCTGTTCATCTTCAGCAACTCCGGGGCGCTCACGCAGCTGCTGGGCTTCTTCGGCATCCAGGGGCCGCAGTGGTTCTCCGACGCCAGAGGGGTCATCCACCTGCTGCTCGGCATGGACACGCCGCCGGCGGCACTCGCCGGGGCGGGGCCGTTCGGCCTGTCGTGGTGGGAGTGGCTGTCCGGGCCGAGCGTGGCGATGTGCGCGATCATCGCGCTGGTCGTGTGGACGACGTCGGGCACGTTCATGCTGATGTTCCTGGCGGCGTTGCAGGACATCCCGGTGACGCTGGAGGAGGCGGCCGTGCTCGACGGGGCGGGGCGGTGGCAGCGCTTCCGGTACGTGACGCTGCCCATGCTCAGGCCGACGATGTTCCTGGTGCTGACGCTCGGGATGATCGGGAGCTGGCAGGTGTTCGACCAGATCTACGTCATGAGCAAGGGCGCTCCGGCCAAGACCACGCTGACTCCGGCGTTCCTGTCGTACCAGACGGCGTTCCGGGACTTCGACTATGGGGCGGGGACGGCGATCTCGTTCGTGCTGTTCCTCATCATCGTGCTGCTGACGCTGTTCCAGCGGCGCGTGATGCGGGAGAGGAGGAGCTCGTGACACACCCGACGCTCTCAACGCGGGACAGGACGGCGGGAGGTGGGGTGCGCAGGCTCGCGAGCACCTTCACCGGCTACGCCATCCTGATCTTCTTCGCGCTGGTGTTCATCTACCCGTTCGTCATCCAGGTCGCGAACTCGTTCAAGACCGAGCCGGACGCGGCCGCCTCACCACTCTCGCCCATCCCGCAGCCGGGGACGCTGGCGGGGTTCGAGCGGGTGTTCAGCGGGACCGACATGCCGCTGTGGCTGGGCAACTCGCTATTGGTGACGCTTGTGCTGACGGCCGGGCGGGTCTTCCTCGACTCGCTGGCCGGGTACGCGCTGTCCAGGCTGCGCTTCCGCGGGCGGTCGGCGCTGTTCGGGGCGGTCATCGCGGTGATGGCCGTGCCGGGCGTAGTCCTCTTTATCCCGAAATTTCTGGTCCTCAATCAGTTGGGGATGTATGACAGCTATCTGGCGTTGATCCTGCCGGTCCTCGTGGACGCGGCGGGGGTGTTCATCATGAAGCAGTTCTTCGACTCGATCCCGGCGGGGGTGGAGGAGGCGGCCCGGATCGACGGGGCGGGCGCGTTCCGTACCTTCTGGTCGGTAGTGCTGCCGATGGCGCGGCCGGCGCTGATCACGCTGACGATCATCTCGTTCCAGAGCGCGTGGAACGAGTTCCCGCACACGCTGGTGGCCGTCCAGAGCCCGGCGCTGTTCACGCTGCCCCGGGGGCTGGCCGACCTGGTCAGCGGGTCGCTGGGGGGTGGCACGCAGTACCCGCTCAAGCTGGGGGCGGCGCTGCTCGCGACGATCCCGGTGGCGGTGATCTTCGTGATATTCCAGCGCAGGTTCGTCCGCGGCGCCAACGAGGGCAGCGACAAGGGGTGATCAATTTTCTTGTACGGCACAGCCGCCCCCACCGCCACCCGCCGCACGGGGCTCAGGACCTCCAGGAATACGGCCGCCGAACCCGCACGGAGCCGGGCGCCGTTACGCGCGCACGGGCACCGTCTGGGTGGGTTGTCCGCACCCCTTCACATACTTCGCCGCCCGATATATCGTCGCCCGTATGGTTAAAAGATCGCCAGTGATGAGCGAGCCCACGTACTTCGTACTGGCCGCGTTACTCGATGGGCCTTCGCACGGCTACGGGATCATCAAGCGCGCCGAGGAGCAGTCCGATGGGCGGGTGCGGCTCGCCGTCGGCACCCTTTACGGCGCGCTGGACCGGTTGGCGGGCGACGGGCTGATCGCCGTGGACCGTGAGGAGAGCGTCCAGGGCCGCCCCCGCCGCTACTACCGCCTGACCGAGGACGGACGTGCGGCTGTCATCAAGGAGGCGGCGCGGATGGAGCAGGCCGCCCGGGTCGTCACGGGACGGATCGCCCCGGCGTTGGGGACGGCACGGGCATGAGCGAGGCGTTCACCGAAAGCTGGTACCGGCTGTTCCTGCGGGCCTTCCCGTCCGGCCACCGTGCCGAATACGGCGCCGAGATCCTCGGCACGTTGATGAACGACTCGCCGCGCCGTGCCCCCTCGCCGCGGGAGACGGCCGCCCTTGTCACGGCGGGCTTCGCCGCCCGGGCCCGCAAGGCCGCCGAGGGGCCCGCGCCATGGTGGGCCGACGGCGTGCATCTCGGCCTCCTGACGCTGGCCCTGGCGAATCTGTCGTACAACATCGCCGACCACGCCTCCCCCTGGTGGCTGGCCACTTCGGCGGCGCTGGTGGTCGCGCTGCTGCGCGGCTGGGCGCTGGCGGCACTGCCTTTGGCCTTGGTCAGCACGCTCTCGACCGGCCGGGCCATGCTGCTGGGGACCGAGGCGACGGGATGGGCGCCGTTCTTGGGCCCGGCGTACCACAACTGGGTTTCTCTGGCGCCCTACGGCCTGCTGGCGGCCGGGGCCGTGGTCCTCGCGGCCGGTCGATCGCGGGACCTGCGCACGCGGCCGTGGTGGTGGCTGGCGATCCCGGCGGCTGCCATCGTCCTCACTTACGCGCCCAATTTCGTCGAGTACGGCGAGACCTGGCAGCTGGTCAGGGCGGGCACGGAAGGCGGCCTGCTCTTGGCAGGGGTGTGGGCCACCGCCGTCGCGCGTAGCCCGCGCTGGGCGTTGGCGGCGTCGATCTACGTCCTGCCGGGCTTGGCGTCCGCGCTCACCAACCCACCGGCGAGCCTGCGGTACACGGCCTATTGGTCGGCCCTTGCGGCTCTCCTGCTGATCATGGCCGCGACGGGATGGAGGCGCGCGGCCAAAGACTGAGAGTGATCACTGGCTGTCGTACTCGTCGTGGCGGCGCCACCAGAAGCCGGTCTCGTTACGGCCGAGTGGCGCGCGGTCGAGCCACTGGAACATGCCCCAGAGCCCGTCCACCCCACGCTCATACGTCGAGTAGGTGTGATACACGACGGCATCCTCATCCTCGTCAACCTCGAGCGCGAACGCGCTCATGCCGGGCCCTTGCTGCCGGTACGTCGGCCAGTCCGTGCCCACGCTCGACGCGAACTCGACGAGGACGGGATTCTCCTCACCCGACTCCGGCGGCCGGACGTCCATCGAGCGGAAGTTGTACTCGACGACTCCCGACTGCCACTCCTCCCTGGTGTGCGTCACCCGGAAGTCGTAGTTGAAATCGCTTCCAAACGATGAGGCCCAGGGGAAGCTCCAGCCCATCCGCCGCTTGTACGCCTGCAGTTTGGCGAGCGGAGCCTGCGACACCGCGCAGAGCGTGACGTCGTGGTTGGCGAGGTGGACGACGGAGCCGTTGAAGCCGTCCGCGATCGCCGAGCAGGACGGGCATCCCGCCTGGTAATCGGGCCCGAACATGAAGTGGTAGATGAGCAGCTGCGAGCGTCCCTCGAAGAGGTCGGCGAGGGACGCGGTGCCCTCGTCGGTCTCGAATCGGTATTCCTTGTCGACGCGAACCCAGGGCAGCTCCTGCCGCTGCCGCGCCACTCGGTCGCCCTGCCGAGTCAGGGCCTTCTCGGCCTCGAGCAGCTCCAGCCGGGCCGCGAGCCACTCTTCACGCGTTCCGGTCTTGTGATCGATCATTGTCTTCTCCTTGTCCTTACCACGCGATCAAGTCACGGGCACCGGCGCCCGCGACACGATCCGATCATCGTCACGACTCCCCCTGCCCCTCACGTACCCAGATGCCGCCTGAGGGCGTCGAGACTGGAATCCCAGTCACGGGCCAGCGCGGCGAGAAACTGCTGCGCGACCTGGATGGGGGCCGACTGGAGCCGGTAGCGGACGCGACGCCGCTCGCCGGGCTCGGCGATGACCAGCCCGGCCTCGGCGAGCAAGCCGAGGTGCTTGGCGATCGCCTGCCGGGTGATCGGCAGGCCGGCCGCCAGGTCCGTCGCCGTGGCCGGCCCGCGGGACGCGAGCGCGGCCAGGATGCTCCGCCGACTGGGATCGGCCAGCGCGGCGAAGACCTCTTCCGCGACGGCCTCCGGCTCACGCTCGGGCATCGAGGTATTCGACGAGCTCGTCCAGCTCGCTCTGCCATCCCTTGACGTTGCCGCCGTACGCGCCGGAGTAGAGGTCGTCGGGCAGTTGCGCGAAGCCGGATTCGACCACGGTGAGCCGGGTCCCTCCGGCCTCCGGCTCAAGGGTGAACTCGACGTAGGTACGGCGCGGATCGTCGGCCGGCAGGCCGTTGATGCCCCAGGTGTAGCCGAACACGTGCGGCGGCTCGAGGCGCTCGATGCGCAGGTAGGCGTTATGCCCGCCCTCGAAGGTCAGTTGGGCGAGGCCGCCGACACGCAGGTCGACGGTCGCCTTGTGACCGAACCACGTGCCCAATCCCTCAGCCGTCGTGATCGCTTCCCATACCTTCGCGGGCGGGTGGGCGACGCTGATGCTGCGCTCGATGCGATCGGGAAAACCCATGACACACCTCCATCTGTTGCAACCATTCGGTTGCCACAACACTATGGCAACCATTCGGTTGCGTCAACCGGCCGATGGGGTGGGCCGACCTCCGGCGGTCCTTCGTGGGCTGCTATGAAGGTCGCCGTGACCCTTGTTGAGACTCGTGCTGGTACGGTCCGTGGCGTCGATCTCGGTGATGTGCTCGTCTGGCAGGGAATCCCCTATGCCGCTCCCCCTGTGGGCGAGCTCCGATTGCGCCCGCCGCAGCCGCCGGTGCCCTGGCGGGGGGTGCGGGAAGCCACCGCGCCGGGAAACGCGGCCATGCAGTCCGTCCTGCCCGGCCTACCGGCCCCGGCCATGGACGAGGACTGCCTGTACGCGAACGTGGCGGCGCCTCCCCCGGACGGCCGGTTGAGGCCGGTGCTGGTGTGGATACACGGAGGTGGCTATCTCACTGGCAGCGGCACCGACATGTACGGCGACGGGGCGCTCTTCGCCCGCACCCATGATCTGGTCGTGGTCAGCTTCAACTACCGGCTGGGCAGCCTGGGCTTCCTCGACATCGGCGACTCCTCAGGCGTCTCAGGACTGCTCGACCAAGTTCAGGCGTTGCGCTGGGTGCGGGAGAACATCGCGGCATTCGGCGGAGATCCGAAGCGGGTCACCCTGTACGGCCTGTCCGCCGGCGCCAAGAGCGTGGCCAACCTGCTGGCCACCCCGCTCACCCGAGGGCTGATCCACCGGGCCGCGTCCAGCAGCGGCGGCGGTGACCACGTCGCCACCCCGGCGCAGGCCAAGGCCGTGACCGTACGGTTCCTTCGGGAGCTCGGCGTGAGCGGCGACCGGGTGCGCGAAGTGCCCGCCGCCGAGATGCTCGCGGCACAGGACGCCATCGCCACCGGCGCGAAGGCCCTCTGGATCTGGCGGCCCGTCATCGACGGGACCGTGCTGTCCGGCAGGCCCATCGACGCCATCGCCGCGGGTGCCGCCGCCGGCATCCCGCTGCTCGCCCAGACCTGCGGAAACGAGGGCGGCACCTTCCAAATGCTGGACGCCAGTACGGCCGCACAGGCGCCGAGGGTGCTGGCCGAACTGTTCGGCACGGCCGAGGCGGACACGATACTGGCCGCGTACCGCGAGAGCCGACCCGAACTCGACGACACCGCGCTCGGCCTGGCCGTCCTGAGTGACGAGCGGTACGGCATCCCCACAACCCGGCTGGCCGAAGCACAGGCACGACACGCCCCGGTGTGGCGATCCCGCTACGACGGCCCCTTTCCCGGCGTACCCGCCACGACCCCCCTCGGCAGGCTGCTGCGCGGCGGGCACGGCGCGGACGGGCCGATGATCTGGCAGTCGATCCCACTCACCGACCCCGCCGACCAGACGCTGTCGGCAGAACTGCACGACACCTGGGGACACTTCGCCCGGGGTGACGCGCCCGGCTGGGCACCCAATGACACCGAACACCGCCAGACCATGATCTTCGACACCGGCCAGAGCCGGGTCGAATCCGATCCCCGCCCGACCGAACGCCGCGCCTGGAACGGCCGCACCTGGCCCTCAGGCACCTGGTGGCACCTCGACGGCCTCACCTGAGACGGCCTGTCGGCAAAGCGGGCCCGACCAGGTCAGTGATGGTGCGGTGACCGGATCAAAGAAAGCTCAGCTCGCTTCACGAAGGGGCTGGAACTGGACGGAGAGACGTAGGCCGAGGGCTTCGGCGAAGCGTTCCAGCATGGGGATGGTCGGCATGGTGCCGCCCGCTTCGAACCGGGCCACTGCCGGCTGCTGGAGACCCGCTCGCTCGGCCAGCTCCGCCTGGGTCAAGCCAAGCTCTTCGCGGCGCAGCCGTACAGCCTCACCCAGCTCGAAACGGATCCGAGCGGCTTCGTAAGCGGCTCCGGCGCCCGGACGGCTCATGATTTCGGCGCGCTTGTCGGTCCATGCCTTGCGCTCGCTCACGTCACTCATCCTCATCCGCCGTGTGAGCCTCGGCGATGCACCGATTCATAGCTCGCACAGCTCGTTTGACCTCGGCCGTCTCGCGCATCCGCTGCTTGCGGAACACCGTCAGCAGAATGATCCGTCTGCCTGATGCGATCCAGTATGTGATGCGCACAGCCTCTTGAGAGAGGTAGAACCGAAGCTCCCTAAGCTTGCCATGCAGCTGCCTGGTGTACGGCTCGTCGAGCAGCACTCCGCGCCACGCCAGCAAATCGACATAGAAGACCACCGTTTCCTGATCCTCCTGGCTGAGCGAGTCGAACCACTTGTCGACCTCAGGTTCCAACTCCACCTCTCCCCAATTCATAACACGGACGTTATAGCGCAGGCAAGCGCGGTGTCCCCTGAAACGAGAAGTAAGCCCAGGTCACCAGCTACGCTCGCCTATTTTGGCGGAGCGGTCCCGTCCGACCCAGCGCCGATGGACGACCCTCTGTCAGCAGTCGTGGTCACCCGGCCGAGCGGCTGAGCACGGGCGGCGTCATGTCCGCATGACGGACGCGAGGAGCGCCAGCTTGTCGGCGCTGTCGGTGCCGGGGTCCGGGTGGAGGACGACTAGTGTCTGGCCTGTCGCGCCGCTGACGGCCAGTCTCTCCCGGTTCAGCCACAGGCCACCGAGCTGGGGGTGGTCGATGTGCTTGGGTGTGCCTTCGCATGTGTTCACGTCGTGGCGGGCCCAGAGCCTGCTGAAGCGAGGGCTGGCGAGGGAGAGCTCGCCGACGAGTTCGATGAATCGGGGGTCGTCCGTGTCGGTGCCGACCGACTCGCGGAAGCCGGCGACCATGCCCTGCGCGGCGTCCTCCCAGTCCGGGTAGAGGGCCTGCTCGGCGGGGTCGAGGAACACGTCCCGCAGGCGGTTGCCCCCCGCCACGAGTCGCGGTGACAGAGCGGTCGCCAGCGCGTTGGCGGCGAGGACGTCGAAGTAGCGGCCCTCCACGTACGCGGGGAGCGCAAGCGTGACGACGAGCTTGGCGACGCCCGGAGGGACGGTCTCCTTCCGGGAGCGCCGCCGACGCCGCCGGGGCTTGTCCGCCCCGAGGCGTAGCAGGTAGGCCGTCGCGTCGTCGTCGAGTTGCAGCACGCGGGCGAGCGACTCGAGGACCTGCGTGGAGGGGTTGCGGTCGCGGCCCTGCTCCAGGCGTAGGTAGTAGTCGGCGCTGATGCCGGCCAGCATCGCGACCTCCTCCCGGCGCAGGCCCGACACGCGCCGTACGCCCACAGAGGGGATGCCGGCCTGGTCAGGAGTGACGAGCTCCCGGCGGGCGCGTACGTAATCGCCAAGAAGATTGACTTCGTCGCTCATGCCCCCACGGTAGTTCGCGCGCCTTCGTGCGTGCCTGGTCCCCTCACCCCCAGGATCGCGGGGGCTCTGGCTCCGTCAGCGGGTGAGCGGAAACCTCACCTCCGGGACGAACACCGGCGAATCGGCCGGTGGCCCCTTCCAACGAGCAAGGAGCTACACCATGTCAACATATTTGCTGGTACACGGGGCCTGGCACAGCGGGCAATGCTGGGAGCGGGTGGTCCCGTTGCTGGCAGCGGCCGGGCACCGGGTGGTCGCGCCGTCGCTGACCGGCTTCGGCGACAAGGCGCATCTGCTCGGCCCCGAGGTGGGGCTGGACACGCACGTCGACGACATCGTCAGGGTGATCACCGAGGAGGGCCTCACCGACGTGATCCTGGTGGGCCACAGCTACGCCGGGCTGGTCATCTCGTCCGCCGCCAATCGGATCCCGGATCGGATCACCCATCTGGTCTATCTCGACGCGATGGTCCCGGAGGACGGCGAGAGCGCGCTGGATGTGCATCCCATGACCCAGGCCCTCATCGACCGTGCCGCGGAGTCCGGTGTCGGGTGGCGGATCCCGCCGATGCCCGAGTTGCCGCCGCCCCTGGGTCTGTTCGGGGTCACCGAACCGGCGGACGTGGCGTGGCTGCGGACGATGTTGTCGGATCAGCCGGTGCTCTGCTTCCGGCAACGGGTCCGGCTGGACAATCCGGCCGTACGCACGATCGCGCGGACGCACATTCACTGCGTCGCCCGCGCACCGGAGGGCATCAAGCGGCGGCCCGTCCCAGCGATCCAGCCCAACGGCAGCCCGGCACAGGTGTGGGAACTGGAGACGGGCCACGACTGCATGATCACCATGCCGGCCGAGCTCACCGAACTGCTGCTCAAGCTCGGCTGACCCGCCCCGCAGACGGTAGACGCGGGCAGAGCGATAACCGCCCTCAGGTGGGCTCGGCTGGTTGATCAAGACCGAGCTTCGTGCGTAGGCGGGTGACGCCGGCGTGGAGGGCGGGAGGCACCGTGATCAGGATGGCTATGGCGGCGCCGAGGCTGTTCCGGACGGTTTCCACGATCATCCAGCCGAGCAAGACGGTCAGTGGGGTCCAGGTGCGCAGGTCCGTCCGTAGGATCCAACGGAGAACGGACAGCAGATGATCGGCCGGCATGTGCCGTATGGGGCGGCGCAGGGTCAGAGCCAGAGCGGGCATGCCGAGAGCCAGCCTGAGCGCGAAGCGGGTGCGGGCCCGCGGGTCCCCCAGCACGTCGAGCTCGCCGAGCCATTCGTCCACATAGCTCGCTCTCACCGCCGCCGGGAGAAGCAGCGCGCTGAGGACGAGCACCTGGTACCTCGCGCCGGTGTCCCCGAGCAGGTGGGTCAGGCGGCCGCGGGCGATCGATTCGAGTTCGTCCGCGATGGCGCGCAGGCCGAGGTGCCCGGCGAGCGGTGCGATGATGTCCAGCGTCTGCTTGCTCTTCAGCCGCTGTTTGTCCTGGTCGAGGTGCTGGATGGTGCGCATGTTGTGCAGCCGGTCGAGCACCTTCAGGGCGAGGACGCGGTTGTCCGCGGCGTCGATGGCCGCCTGATCGTGCCTGTGGTCGAGCTCGGTCATGCTCTGGACCAGCGTGGTGATCTCGTCGCCGAACTCCGCGCGGAGCTGTGCGGCGTCACATCCGGTGTCCTCGATGACATCGTGGAGCAGGGCGGCGCAGACAGTGGCGCAGTCCAGACCGGCGTCGATCGCGATCTCCGCCACGGCGACGGGGTGGGTGATGTACGGGTCACCGCTCTTGCGCACCTGGCCCTCATGGCAACGGGCGGCGAACTCGTAAGCACGCTGAATCCGGCCACGCTCCACAGCCGTCGATTCGGCGGGCAGCCGAGCCAGCAGCGGCTCCAGCAAGCCGGTCATGACGTCGCCGGCCGGAGGTTCACGGCGGGTCCGCGGGACCGCTCGGCTCGCTCGAGGGCGGCGCGAGCCCGGAGAGCGCCCTTCTCGGTCAGCGTGTAGTAGTAGCGGGCGCGGCGGCCCTGGGCCAGGTGCTCGGCCGCGGCCTCCTTGTGGCGCTCGATCCAGCCGAATTCGCGCTCCAGCCTGGCCAGGATCGGGTAGATGGTGCCGCTGGGCTGAGCGGTCTTCTCGCACAGTTCCAGCCCGTAGCGGCGCTTGGTCGGGTCGGACAGCATCTCTTCCAGCACGAGCATCGTCTGCAGGGTCATCCGCGGACCATTCGTCATGTGTAGAACTCTAGATATCCAGCACGGACTGTGACATTACCTCGCGGGTGACAACCATGTACCGCGCGCCACGAGAGCCGTCCCAGCCCGCGGCCACGGCACAAATTCCTGTTTTCGCAGCTGGACCGCATCTCGCGTGTCCCACCGTGTCCCACGGACGCCGCGCGCGACCTTGCCGCGGTGGTCGGATGAGTCCTGTCACCACGTACCAGCACCAACCCGATGAGAAAGGCAGTGACAGGACATGGGCCAGCACGTAAGCGACAGCGTCAAGGACATTCAGCAGCAACCCAAGGGGCGCGGAATGAGGTTCACGCTCAACGGCGCACTCTGGTCGCTTCAAGCGTTGTTCGGCTTCTTCTTCGCCGGCAGCGGTTTCGGCAAAGTGCTGCTGTACGACGGAGCCCTGTATGCGGCGGCGCCCCGGGCCGTGGCTTGGTACGCCGCCGTGCCGCAGCCCCTGATCGTCTTCATCGGGGTCTGTGAGGTACTGGGCGGCGTCGGCCTGATCCTGCCGGCGATGACGGGAGTCAAACCGAAGCTGACGCCGCTCGCCGCCGCGGGCCTGGCACTGACGATGATCCTCGCGGCTGGTTTTCACATCAGCCGCGGCGAATACGCATTGGTGCCGGCGAATGTCTTGCTGGGCGGCGTCGCGGCGTTCATCGCGGTCGGACGGTGGAAGCTGAGGCCCATCGCGCCCGCGACCATCACCACCTCACGCGTACTCAAGTCGTCGGCGGTCCTCGGCGTGCTGGCCCTGCTGGCTTTCGCTCCGACGTGGTACACGATGACCAACGTCCAGTTCTGATCACTCCGCCGGCGCGCACGGCTACCCGAGGAACTCCCGGAGCGAACGCGGTTCGCGGCCCAGGATGTCGGCCACGGTCGTGGTCGTGCTCGCCCAGCGCCCGTCCCCGATCTGGGCCATGAGTTCGGCCAGGTCACGGGCCGCTTGGGCGGGCATGCCGCGCTTCTCCAGGTGAACGGCGGCCTCCTCGACCGACTGGTCCACATAACGTACGGTCCGGCCGAGCGCTCGGGTGAGCTCGGCGGCGATCTCGTCGTGCGTAGGCGCCACCGGGCCGGTGAGCTCGTACGTGGTGTCGGCGCCGACGGGACGCGTGAGCAACGCGGCCGCCACCGCCGCGATGTCCCGCGCGTCGATGTAGCCGACCCTGCCCCCGCCGTACGAGCCGAAGATCCGCCCTTCCTCGTCGACGTCGCCCGCGAGATTCTGCATGAAGCCGACGGGCGCCAGGATCGACCACGGCACCCCCGACGCCTTAAGATGCTCGTCAACCTGCCCGTGCAGGCCGAACCCGAGCAGGCTGCTCGACGTCACGCCGCGCACGGACACGGTCACCACCTGCGCCACACCCGTGGCCGCCGCGTGATCGATGACCGCCTTGTGCGCTGCCATGAAGCCCGGCCACAGCGCGCTGTTGAGAAAAAGCCTGTCCCCCGGCTCGAGCGGGATGCTCTCCGGCCGCTCCAGGTCGCCGACCACGTAGTCGCAGCCCAGCTCCTCGCCCTGTTCCGCGCGCCGTACCACGGCTCGCACCGCACCGCCGAGTTCCTCGACCAGCGCGCGCCCGATCGTGCCCGTCGCACCCGTCACCACGATCATCGCAACCTCCTAAGTGGAATGTCAGCTTCCGTTTGTATACTAAGCGGAAGCCTGTCGTCCACTTCAATGGGAGTTCAATGCGCGCCGATGCCCGCCGCAATCGGGACCGGATCCTGGAGGCGGCCCGCGACGCCGTGGCCGAGCGCGGCGCGGACGCGCCGATGGAGCTGATCGCCCGCCGGGCCGGGGTCGGCGTCGGCACGCTCTACCGCCGCTTCCCCGACCGCGGTGTGCTGCTCGCCGCCCTGGCGGAGCAGTATGTTCACGAGCTCATGGACGCCCTCGACCGCGCCGTGGCGGCCGAGCCTGACGCGTGGTCGGCCATTCGCGCCTTCGTCGTCTACAGCGTGGAGAAGGGCCGCGGCGCCATCGCGGCCGCGCTGGCCGGGACCACCGCGCCGCAGGCGAGGCAGGCGCTGGTGCGTCGACTCGACGAGCTGGTACGGCTGGCGCAGGCGGACGACACGATGCGGTCAGATGTCGGCACGGACGACCTCATGGAGTTGCTCAACGTGTTCGCCTGCCACCCCGACGTCATCCCGAAGCGCTTCCTCCCCCTCATGCTCGACGGCCTCGACCGGCGCGGCAGGTGATCAAACGACGACGCGGCATGGGGCACCTGCCCGGCGCGGCAGGCGCCCCACGCCACCCTGGTCACGCGCGGGTCGTGAGTGCGAAAATCTTGACGTTCGGCGCCACGGGGCTGGTGAACGAGACCGCCTCGCGCGTCGCGTCGGCGGCTACCGACACCCGCCAGATGGTCACCTTGCGGCCGTCGGCGGTGTTGTTGACGTTGTAGCGGGTGTCGGCCGTCAGTGCCGCCTCCTCGCCGAAGTGGGGTGCGGCGCCGGCCCAGTCGGTTACCTTGAGCGGGGCCGTGGAGGTTGTGCCGTCCGCGTAGGTGATCGTGAGCTCGGTCTGCTGGTCGCCGTTCACGGCCGTGACCAGCAGGTCGAGGGCCTGGTAGCGGCCTGGCGTGAGGTAGGTGCGCTGGCCGCGCAGTGTATGAACCGTTCTTCATATTCGCTGTGAAAGCCTGGGATTCTGTTCTGGGCTCGTGGTCCGTGCTGTGCGGGTGGAACGTGATCCGTGGGATGGGTCGGTATCCGGCGGGCGTGTATCGCTCACGCGTTCTACCCAAAGACGTCAACTCTTGGTAGCGTTGCGGTCGCACATCGTGGTGGCGGGGGTGAGCGGGGTGCAGGTTGGGCTCCAGGTCGTGCGGTGCACGTGTCGATGTCGCCTGGTCACCCATGACCTGATGGGGGCGGTGAGTGAGTAGGCTCACCGCGACAGCCTCCTGCACCGCTTACGCGGCGGTGGTGGAGGCGACTGGTGAGGTCGTCGCGCAGGCGCTGCTGGTGCGGCGGGTGGCCTGGCTGACCGGTCTGGCGCGCGATGTGACCGCCCGTCTGGTGGTGGCCCGGTGGAATGCGGCTGATCTGGACGCTTTGGGGTCCGGGGTGGGGCTGGACGGGCGGGTGTTGCCGTCGAAGGGCTGGATGGCGCTGCGCCGGCTCGGCTGGGGTGTGAGCCCGCCCTTGGGCGTGTACGTCTGTGATCGGGTGATGCGGTGCGCCCAGGAGCAGGCCGCCCGCCTGTTGCGGCTGGCGTTGCACCGGCGCCGTCTGGTGGCGGCGATCGTGGCCACCTGGCCGCAGAATACGGGTGCACGCACCGGCGCCGAGTGGCAGGCGCTGCGCGCGTTGCTGCCGGACGGGGTGACGGCGGCCGGAACCGGACGCGGCAGATCCGCGCCTACCTCGACGCGCATGAGGTGTTCCCGGCAGATCTGACCGAGTTGGAGGAGCCGCCGAACGTTGCGGCGCAGGTGGTGCTGGCGGCGGCCGACCGGCAACTGCTCACCCTGGAGCGCGCCGGCGATGACGGCGCCCGGCTGCGGGTGCGGCTTCCGCTGGTGGAGTTTCCTGCCTCTTCTAGGGACTGGGCGTGGCATGTGCTGCCGGTCGCGTTGCCGCCGACGGTGCCGGCGGAGGCGGCGTTGTGCGCCCCTACTGTGCGGGTGGTCAAGGGTCGGGTGCGCGTCGATCTGCCGTTCCAGATCCCGGTCGGTTTCGCGCCGGCTACCGGTCATCGGGTCGGGTGCGGCTTGGACTGGGGCCTCAACGGGCTGCTGGTCGGCGTGACGGGGCGTCTGGCCGACGGTCGGGTGATCAGTGATGGGCGGCCGCTGGTCTACGACGCCAGCGGCGTGTCGGCCAAGCTGCACCGGCTGCGCGGCGAGCGTGAACGCCTGGCTGCCAAGCACCGGCACCTGGAAAGGCTGCTGGCGGGGATCACGCCTGCTGATCCCCGCTACCTCGCGTTGCGTACGGCCTGCCAGAGGCTCGGTGTCGAGCATGAGCGGTTGTGCGCCCGTATCCGTAATCTGAACAAGGCACTGATCTGGTCGGCGGCGCGGTGGGCGGTCGATCAGGCCGCCGCCGCGGGGGCGACGGTCATCTACCTGGAGGACCTGGCCACCCTGGAAGCGCGCGGACGCCGGGCCAGGGCGAACGCGCGCCTGTCGGGGCAGGTGCGCGGGCGGATCGTCGAGGCGATCCGGCATCTGGCCGCCAAGTACGCCATCGCGGTGGTCACCGTCGCGGCGCGTGGCACTTCCCGGTACTGCCCCCGGTGCGGGGACGGCACGTCGGTGCTCCAGCATTGCCCGGCCCCGGACCGGCTCGCCGAGCGGGGCTGGAGGTGGGCTTACTGCCTGGCCTGCGGCCTGTCCTGTGATCGGGACTGGGCAGCGGCCGAGCGGATCGTCTCCCGCGGCCTGCTCGGCCAACACGCCACCCGCACCCACCGTT
>NZ_JBEZDU010000022.1:0-183135 GCF_040648495.1 Nonomuraea sp. NPDC049129
GGATCACCTGGGCGGGGGCATCGGCGAGCCACTCGCAGTACGGGTCCTTCTTCGCCTCGGCGAGCTGCCCGCACTGCTCGGCATAGTCGATCCACCCTCCGCGCCGCCGGTATTGCCGCCGCTGTTCGAGACCGGTGTTCCACACCGCCCGGCAGATCCCACCCAGCCTCTCGGCGAACGCCTGCTGCCCGAAGTCGAACTCCAGGCGATACTTCCGGCCCGCCAACATGCGAAACACCCCCTTCTCCCTCGGGATGCTCACGTCTCACCGACTCGAACACATTATCATCTGGTCTATGAGCCAGGAAGCAGAATATCGACGAGGCAGACACGTGGTTTCTGCGATGCACGTCCATCTGGTCTTTGTCACCAAATATCGCAGAAACGCCTTCGACGACGCGATGCTGCGCCGCTGCGAAGACATCATGATCGAGGTGTGCGACAGTTTCGAGGCCGAACTGCGCGAGTTCAACGGCGAACACGACCACGTCCACCTGCTCGTCCACTACCCGCCCAAGGTCGCGATCAGCAAACTCGTCAACTCGTTGAAGGGCGTCTCCTCGCACTACCTGCGCAAGGAGTTCACCGGCAGCGTCAACCGCGCCATCATGCACGGCCCCTTCTGGTCACCCAGCTACTTCGCCGCCTCCTGTGGCGGAGCCCCACTATCGATCATCAAGACGTATATCGAACAGCAGCGCCGCCCCACCTGAGGTCCCAAATCCGCGCTCCGGGATGCCCCGCCTACGGCGGGCCATCCCCCACAGGGGGACCGCATTCATCCCCGGCCTGAAGTGAAGGCCGAGGCTTTCCGCGGACCTTCGGTAAGCGTAACCCTCGACAGAGCTCAGCCTCGGTCGGCGGCTGGCGGCCCACCGGGCCGGCCGTACAAAAGACCGCTTGTCACCCGCACGAACGGCCAGATCAAGAGAAAGGCCAGGATGCGCCGGGTTACGCGGTCAGCGCCTCGACCGGAGCAAGCCGCTCGAACACCTCTCGCGTCGCGCTGGAGCGGTTGAACGTGATGAAGTGGATGCCCGGGGCGCCCTCATCGAGCAGCCGCTGGCAGAGCTCCACCCCGTGGTCGATGCCCAGCCGCCGCACGGCCGCCGGGTCGTCGGCCACCGCCTCGAAGCGGGCCGCCAGGTCCGCCGGGAACGGCGCCCCCGACAGCTGCTCCGACCTGGCGATCGTGCTCATCTGCGTGACCGGCATGATGCACGGGATGATCGGCGTGTCACACCCCTGCTCCGCCACCCGGTCGCGCAGCCGCAGGTAGTCGTCGGCCTGGAAGAACATCTGGGTGATCGCGTAGTCGGCGCCGGCCCGGCACTTCTGTACGAAGAAGTCGGTGTCGGACTCGATCGACGGCGAACGCGGGTGTTTGTACGGGAACGCCGCCACGCCCACGCAGAAGTCGCCCACCTGCCGGATCAGCCGCACGAGCTCCTCGGCGTACAGGACGCCTTCGGGGTGCTGAACCCACTCGCCCGTCGGGTCACCGGGAGGGTCGCCCCGCACGGCGAGGATGTTGCGCACCCCCGCGTCCGCGAAGCGGCCGATCAGGTGGCGCAGCTCGCGCATCGAGTGGTTGACCGCGGTGAAATGCGCCACAGGGGTGAGCGTGGTGTCGTGGGCCAGCCGTTCGACGATGTCGACGGTGCGGTCACGGCTGGAGCCGCCCGCGCCGTAGGTCACGGACACGAACGTCGGCCGCAGCGACTCGAGCTCTCTGATCGCCCGCCACAGCTGCCGTTCCCCCTCGTCCGTCTTCGGCGGGAAGAATTCGAAGGAGAACGACCGGCCACCGGACGCGAGAAGCTCACGGACGGTGGGAACACGATCGGGCCGGATGGAGGGTCGACCAAGCGCCATGTGACCCAGGCTACCGCCACAAGCCCCGTCCCTGGAGATCCGGCTCGGCCGCCCGGCCACTAGTCTCAGATGCATGACCACTGACGCCGCGAGCCTGGACGCCCTGCGTGCCAAGGTGGACGCCGCGCTGCGGACGTTCGTCCGACGGCAGTTGCCCACCCCCGGCGACACCGAGCTCGAGCCGCTCCGCTCGGCCGCCGAAGACCTGCTGTCCGGCGGCAAGCGGCTGCGCCCGGCCTTCTGCTACTGGGGCTGGCGGGGCGCGGGCGGCACCGACGTGCCCGGGATCTTCACCGCCGCCGCCTCGCTGGAGCTGCTCCAGGCCAGCGCGCTGGTGCACGACGACGTGATGGACAAGAGCGACCTGCGCAGGGGCATGCCGTCCGCGCACCGCCGCTTCGAGGCCATCCATGAGAAGTCGGGCTGGCACGGCTCGGCGGAGCAGTTCGGCGAGGGCGCGGCGATCCTGCTGGGCAACCTGCTGCTGATCTGGTCCGGCGAGATGTGGCGCAGCAGCGGCCTGCCGCCCGAGTCCCTGTCGGCGGCCCAGCCGGTGCACGACCACATGCGCACCGAGCTGATGTGTGGCCAATATCTCGACCTGCTGGAGCAGGCGCACGGCGAGAACACCTTCGAGTCCGCCCTGCGCGTCGCCCTCTACAAGAGCGGCAAATACTCCGTCGAACAACCGCTCCGCCTCGGCCTGGCGCTCGCCGCCGGCCGCCTGGAGCCGTGGATGGACGAGCTCTGCATGGAGTACGGCCGACGGGTCGGCATCGCCTTCCAGCTGCGCGACGACATCCTGGGCGTGTTCGGCGACCCGGCGCAGACCGGCAAACCGGCGGGCGACGACCTGCGCGAGGGCAAGCGGACGATGCTCGTCGCCCGGACGCTGGCCGCGGCCGCACCCGGCGACGCCGAGACCGTGCGCGCCCTGCTCGGTGACCCCGGGCTCGACGAGGACGGGGTGGCCGCGCTGCGGCGCATCATCGAGGGCACCGGGGCGCTGCGCCAGTGCGAGGACATGATCGGCGACTACCTCGGCGAGGCGCTGACGTTCCTCGGCAAGGCGCCGATCACACCGGAGGCCCGCGCGGCCCTGTCGGACCTGGCGGTGGCCGCCACCTCACGCACCACCTGAGCCATCACACGCACTACCTGTCACTCTCAGGCACGCCTGAACGGCCGCACGTACAACCCGCCGCCCCACACACCACCTGAGTACGGCGCGGCGGGCGCCGGAGGGCGCCCGCGCGCGTCTGTCAGCCGGCCAGGCGCTTGGCGAACTCCGCTGCCGCGGCGCCCGGATCCTCGGCCTCCGTGATGGCGCGTACCACCACAACCCGTTCGACCCCGTACGACCTGACCTGGTCGAGATTGCCCAGGTCGATGCCGCCGATGCCGAACCACGGCCGCCCGGTGCCGAGCGACGCCGCGTGCCGCAGCAGCGACGGCCCCGGCGCGTGGCGGCCCGGCTTGGTCGGCGTCGGCCAGACGGGACCGCAGCAGAAGTAGTCGACGCCCTCCTCCACGGCCGCGGCGGACGCCTCGGCGACGGAGTGGGTGGACCGTCCGATGAAGACGTCGTCGCCGAGTATCTCTCGCGCGACCTTCACCGGAAGATCGTCCTGCCCCAGGTGGAGCACGTCGGGCCGGGCGGCGTAGGCGATGTCGGCCCGGTCGTTGACCGCCAGCAGCCGGCCGTGCCGGTCGCAGGCGTCGCGGAAGACCTCGAGGAGCGCGAGCTCTTCGCGCGCCTCCAGCCCCTTCTCCCGCAACTGGACGATGTCCACGCCCGCGGCCAGCACCGCGTCGAGGAATTCGGCCAGGTCACCGCGTTCGCGACGGCCGTCCGTGCAGAGGTAGAGGCGGGCGTCAGAAAGCGAGGGCTTGGGCACGCCGCTTGACCTCGGTATGGCGACCGGCCCTGATGGCGTCGACGGGCGAGCCGGGCAGGGAGTCGTCGGGAGTGAAGAGCCAGCGCAGCGACTCGATGTCGTCGTAACCGGAGTCGCGCAGCACGGAGAGTGTGCCGGGCAGACCCTTCATCACGTCCTTTCCGTCAAGGAACACCGCGGGCACTTGTGGCCCACCACCACCCCGGCGCACACCGAGCAGTTTCCGGTCCTTGAGGAGTTGCTTGGCCCGCCCTATCGAAAGGTCGAGGCGCGCGGCCACTTCGGGGAGAGTGAGCCACTCGGCGACGAGCTGGTCGGTCTCCCGGTCGATCTGCGCAACAGAAAGCGTCACGAAACCACAACTACCACATGGCGTGCTTGCTCAAACAACACAGTCCCGTAGGGAGAGGTCGGGATCTACCAGGCGTTCGGCGTCTACGCGGTGTCCGGCTTCGATGATTCTGCGGCCCTGGACGAGGTCTCGGGGCCGGTCCACGGCGAGTACCGCGGCCAGGGTGTCGTCCGAGGTGAGCCAGCAGGCCGACCATTTTCCGCCGAGTTCGCCTCGGTAGAGGAGGCGGTCTCCGGCCGGGTGGTGGCCCGCGTACTGGACCATGTGGCCGAACTGCTCGGACCAGAAATAGGGCACCGGGTCATAGGCGGCCTCGACCCCCAGCAGTGTGGCGGCGGCCACCTCGGGTGAGTTGAGCGCGGCGTCCCAGTGCTCGACCCTCAGCCTGGTCTCGAACCGGCGCGACCACCAGGCGGCGCAGTCGCCCACGGCCACGACGTTCGGCAGGGAGGTGCGCAGGTGTTCGTCGGTGACGACGCCGTTGTCCAGGTCGATGCCGGAGCCCGCGAGCCAGCCGACGGTCGGGCGTACTCCGACACCGGTGACGACCACGTGCGCCTCGATGAGGCTTCCGTCCGCGAGCGTGACGCCGCCGTCGTCCACTGAGCCGACCAGGGTGTTGAGCCGCAGGTCGATGCCCTCGTACCAGCCCTGGGTGCGGGCGCCGATCTCAGGGCCGACCGCCTGGGCGAGCGGGGTGGGGCCGGCCTCGATCACGGTCACCTCGCAGCCGGCCCGGCGGGCGGCGGTGGCCACCTCGGCGCCGATCCAGCCGGCGCCGATGATCACCACGTGGGCGCCCTTGACGAGCCGGGCGCGCAGCTCCAGCGCGTCGTCGAGGGTACGCAGCACGTGCTGGCGGCCGTCGCCGGGCAGCGTGATCGGCTCGGCGCCGGTGGCGATCACCAGGCCGTCATAGCCGAGCTCGCCCTCGGTTGTCTCGACGACGCCGGGACGCAGCGCCTTGGCCGAGACGCCCGGCCAGAAGTCCACCTCCAGCACGGCGAGGTCGGCGTCGACGAAGCTGGAGTCACTGCTGCCGGACAGGACCGCCTTCGACAAGGGTGGCCGATCGTACGGCCGGTGCCGCTCTTGCCCGATCAGCGTGATCCTGCCGTCGAACCCTTTCGCGCGCAGCGCCTCGACACTCCGTACACCGGCCAGACCGGCGCCTGCCACCACCACATGATTCACGTTCAAGACCATAACGGGGCCCGTGCCGGGACGTCGCGCCGAGGCCGTAGGGTGGAGACGTAAGACGCGCGGGAGTCCGGCCGTTTACCGGGCTGAGAGGAAGGCTGCACCGGGCCTTCGACCGCAAGACACCTGATCCGGATCATGCCGGCGAAGGGAGCGGACGTGGACATCGTCGTAGGCGGCGGGATCATCGGGCTGTCCATCGCCTGGCGCCTGTCCCGCTCGGGTCGGCCGGTCACCGTGGTCGACCCGGCTCCGGCCACCGGGGCCTCGCACGCGGCGGCGGGCATGCTGGCACCGGTGAGCGAGGTCACGTACACGGAGGAGCCGCTGCTCCGGCTGGGCCTCGCCGCACTGCGCCGCTGGCCGTCCTTCGCCTCCGAACTCGCCACCGACGCCGACCTCGACGCCGGTACGGGATCCGCCGCCAACCGCTCTCACCGCGATGCTGGTACGGGATTCGCCGCCTCCGATGTCGGCCTCCATGCTGCTGCGGGTCCCGCCACCAACCGTCTTGACGAAGCGGGGGCAGCTGAAGCGGTCGTGAGCGGGCTCAGTGAGGCCGCGCGGGCCGGGCTGGACTTCCGGGTCGACGGGACGCTGGCCGTGGCGTTCGGGGCCGACGATCTGGCGGCGCTCGGTGAGCTGGCCGCGTTCATGGAGAAGCTGGGGCTACCGGTCGAGCGGCTGACCGGGCGCGAGTGCCGCCGGCTGGAGCCCATGCTGGCGCCCTCCGTACGCGGTGGGCTACTGGCCCGTGGAGACGCCTGGGTGGACCCGCGCCGTGTCACCGCCGCGCTCCTGGCCGCACTCGACCGCCTGGGCGTCCCCCTCGTCCGGGCTCGCGTCAGCGAACTGCTCCGGGACGGCGACAAGGTGGTGGGCGTACGCCTCACACCCCCAGACGGGACGGCCACCCTGGACAAGGGCCGCCCGCAGGTGGACATCCCCCATGAGATCCGGGGCGAGCGGGTCGTACTGGCGGCCGGGGCGTGGAGCGCCGGGCTGGTCGATGTCCCGGTGCGACCGGTCAAGGGGCAGATCATGCGGCTGCGCTCCCCTCAGCCCCTGCTCGGCAGGTGCGTACGCGGGACGGTCCACGGGAAATCCGTGTACCTGGTGCCAAGGGGTGACGGTGAGCTGGTGGTCGGGGCGACCCAGGAGGAGCTGGGGTTCGACACGAGGGTGACGGCGGGCGGACTGTACGAGCTGCTGCGGGACGCCCACGAGCTGGTGCCGGGCGTCACCGAGCTGGAGATCGCCGACGTGGTGGCGGGGCTGCGGCCGGGCACACCGGACAACGTTCCGCTCATCGGGCCCAGCGGGACGCCGGGGCTGGTGCTGGCCACTGGGCATCACCGGGGCGGGGTGCTGCTGGCTCCGCTCACGGCGGCCATTCTGCTGGGCGAGGAGAGCGAGCTCGCGGAGCTGTGCTCGCCGCTGAGGTATCGGGATATTTCATGAATGTGATCATCAATGGGGCCCCGCACGAGGTGCCCGACGGCACCACCGTGGCGCAGGCCGTACTCACGCTCACCACGGCGACGACCGGCGTGGCCGTGGCCGTGAACGACGAGGTGGTGACGCGGAGCGCCTGGGAGACGACGGCGCTCGGCGACAGCGACCGGATGGAAGTGCTGACGGCGGTGCAAGGTGGATGATCTGCTCATAGCCGGAGAGAAGTTCTCCTCCCGGCTCATCATGGGCACCGGCGGTGCCCCGTCGCTGGAGGTGCTCGACCAGGCGCTGGTCGCGTCCGGCACCGAGCTGACGACCGTCGCCATGCGGCGGCTCGACCCCAGTGCGCCCGGCTCGGTGCTCGACGTACTGCGCGAACGCGGCATCAAGGTCCTGCCCAACACCGCCGGCTGCTTCACCGCGGGCGACGCCGTGCTGACCGCCCGGCTGGCCAGGGAGGCGCTCGGCACGAACTGGGTCAAGCTCGAGGTCATCGCCGACGAGCGGACGCTGCTGCCGGACCCGATCGAGACGTTCGACGCGGCCGAACGGCTGGTGGCCGACGGGTTCGTGGTGCTGCCGTACATCGGGGACGACCCGGCGCTGGCGCGTCGCCTGGAGCTAGCCGGATGTGCCGCGGTGATGCCGCTCGGCGCGCCGATCGGCTCCGGCCTCGGCATCCGCAACCCGCACAACATCGAGCTCATCGTGGAGGCGGCCTCGGTGCCGGTGATCCTCGACGCGGGCATCGGTACGGCCAGCGACGCCGCCCTGGCGATGGAGCTGGGCTGCGATGCCGTACTCCTGGCCACGGCCGTCACCAGGGCGCAGCGGCCGGAGCTGATGGCGACGGCCATGAGAGCGGCCGTCCAGGCGGGCCGGCTCGCCCACCAGGCGGGCCGCATCCCCCGCCGCCGCTACGCGGAGGCCTCCTCCCCAACGCGCCCGTAGCCACGCGAAGGCCCCTGACTTGCCCGTAGCCACGCGAATGCTGCGGACGGGCCCGTAGCCACTCGGAGGCCGCCGGACGGGCCCGTAGCCACTCGACGCCACGCGGAACCGGCGAGACAGGATATGTCCGGTTATGTTCCAGATAGGCGCGTTCCAACGAGCACGGCTCGGCATCGGTTTCGGATGGTCAGGCCTTGCCAGTGGCAAAACGCCCGTAAACTCAGCGGGGTGGACACGACGACAGCGGACCCTCTCGTCGGACGGCTGCTCGATGGGCGTTACCGCATCGAGTCCCGGATCGCGCGAGGCGGTATGGCGACCGTCTACCTGGCGCTCGACGTCCGGCTTGACCGCACGGTCGCGCTGAAGGTCATGCATCGCTCGCTCGCCGAGGACCCGGCGTTCGTGCGGCGGTTCATCGGCGAGGCCAAGTCCGTGGCCAGCCTCTCGCACCCCAACGTGGTGCACGTCTTCGACCAAGGCACCGACGGTGACGTGGTCTATCTGTCGATGGAGTACGTCCCCGGCAAGACGCTCCGCGACACCCTGCGCGACCGGGGCAGGCTGCCCGCCCGCGAGGCGCTGGAGATCATGATACCGGTGCTCGCGGCCTTGGGCGCGGCCCATCAGGCCGGCATGGTGCACCGCGACGTCAAACCCGAGAACGTCCTGCTCACCGACGACGGCCGGGTCAAGGTGGTGGACTTCGGCCTGGCCCGGGCGATCGAGGCGACCAACCAGACCCGCACCGGCGTGATGATCGGCACGATCGGCTACATGTCGCCCGAGCAGGTCATGACCGGCGGTGCCGACGTGCGCAGCGACGTCTACGCGGCGGGCATCATGCTGTTCGAGCTGGTGACCGGCGAGCAGCCCTACGACGGCGAGACGCCGATGTCGGTGGCCTACCGGCACGTCCACGACACCGTGCCACCGCCGTCCTCCGTGGTGCCGGAGGTGCCGCCGCTGATCGACACGCTGGTGACGCACGCCACGGCCCGTTCCCCCGACGACCGTCCCGCCGACGCGACCGCGATGCTGGTGGCGGCCGTGGACGCGCACCGCATGCTGCCCCGTACGACGACGCCACCCATGCACGCGGGGGCGTCCGGCGTGCGCTCCATGCCCTACTCGATGCCGAGTGCCGGCCCCGCCACCGCGCCGCACGCGCCGCACGCGATGACGCAGGTGGTGCCGAACCACACGATGATCCAGCCGCGCGAGGAGCTGCCCGCGCGGCGCGCCGGTTTCAAGCCCAACTGGTTCCTGGTCGCGCTCGCCGCGGTCATGGTGGTGGCGGTCGCGCTGACGGGCTGGTATTTCTCGCAGACCACGTACGTGCCGGTGCCCGACCTGGTCGGCAAGGACCTGGCGGTCGCCCAGAGAGCCGCCGCCGGCCAGGGCTTCCAGGTGAAGACGGCCCCCGGCCAGCACGACGAGAAGGTCGCCGAGGGCCTCGTGCTGCGAACCGACCCGGGGCGCAACGTCGAGGTCGAGCGGGGCGCGGCCCTCACGCTGGTCCCCTCGCTGGGCCCGAAGCGGGTGCTGGTGCCCAACGTCGAGGGCATGACCGAGCCCGAGGCCCGCACCGCGATCGGCAAGGCCGGGCTCGACGTCAACCGCGTCAGCCGGCAGGCCAACCAGGAGATCGCCCGCGGCAAGGTGATCCGCACCTCGCCCGACGTGGGCGAGAAGGTCAAGGAGAACTCGAAGGTCAACCTCTACGTCAGCGCGGGGCTCGTGATGCCCGACGTCAGCGGCATGCCCAAGGACGAGGCGGCCAACTACCTCGGCACCCAGGGCTTCCAGGTGCAGGTCAACGAGGTCGACGACAGGGCCGAGCCGTGCACGGTGATCGCGCAGGCGCCCAAGGCCAAGGCCGAGGTCGACAAGGGCGCGCAGGCCATGATCACGGTGTCCCGGTGCCAGACCGACTTCTGGGACTGGTTCGGCGGTGACAATGAGGACAACGAGGCGCGTGACGACCAGGAGTTCCAGCTCGTTCCGTCGGTGGTGGGCAAGAACGTCAGCGACGCCAGGAACGAGTTAGTGGGTCTCGGCTTCAAGGTGCAGATCCGCAAGCTCTCCAACGATGGAGTCGTACGATTCCAGCGCCCGGCGGGCAACAGCGAGCGGCCACCCGCCTCGACGGTGGTCCTCTGGCAGTAACCCGGCGGTCGTCGTCTGGCAGTGACCCGGCGGCCAGGCGGCGGCCAGGCGAGGGCCGTCAGGCGAGGTTGCCGTGCAGCCGGACCCTTGCCAGCCCACCATCGGGATAGATGTCGACGCGCACCCGCGTGACCGGCTCGGCGTGCTCCAGGCGGAACCGGTGCGGGGTGTCGGGCTGCAGCCGCGTCCTGGCCAGCAACTCGACCTCACGGTCACCGTCGTAACCGGTCAGTGACACCCAGCCGGGGGCGTTGAACAGCAGGTTCGTGGTGTCGATCTCGGCCAGCCGGATGACGCCGCGCGCGGCGAGCCTGATGACCAGCCACTCGTTTCCGGCCTCGCGCCGCCGCGCGGTCTCCCAGCCCTCCGCCTGGTGGCGGGCCAGCCCGGGGGCCAGGACGTTGTCGGGCGCCGAGTAGAACTCGTTGGAGCAGGCGATGACCCGCCCCCCGTTCGCCAGGGCGGCCAGGTCGAGGCTGAGCCCGTCGTAGAGGGACAGATCCGGCCGTACCTCGCCGTGCACGCGCAGCCGGGCGATTCCGCCGTCGGGATACATGTTCAGCCGGACGTGCGTGTAACGGGAGTCGTCGGTCACCTCGAAAGCATGCTCGGCGTCGCCCTTGAGATCGCTCCTGGGCACGATCTCCACCCAGTCGGCGTCGGCGAGCTCGGCGGGCGACGGGTAGCCGTCCACGGCCGCGGCCTCGACCGAGGCGTGGGGCGGGTAGTTGCCCTTGAACCAGGCCGTGTCGATCACCACGCCGCGGACGACGCCCGGCAGGCCGAGCCGGACGATCGCCCAGTCGTGGCCGGGCTCGCGCCGGCGCCGGGTCTCCCAGCCGTCGTAGACCTGACCCTTGTTGCCGAACGTCTCCGCCTGGAAGCCGGGGCGTCCCGGCCGGATCAGGCTCTCCTTCTCGGCGAAGGACTCGTCGCTGGCGGCGACCACCGAGCCGCCGAGGGTACGCAGCGCGAGGTCGGGCAGGTCGGTGAAGCCGGGCATCTACTGCTCTCCCAACAGGAAGGCTCCGTGCGGTACGCCGTCGGTGGGCCGGCCACGGAGCCAGGTGGTAAGGACGGCGCCCTTGAGGAGGTGGCCGTGGTAGGGGGTCACCGGGTTCTTGTGGTGGAGCCGGGCCGCGTCGACCGGGTTGACGGCTGTGGCATCGAAAGCCACCAGATCAGCGTCGTTGCCAACCTTTATCGCGCCTTTTCCGGAAATATGGGCCATTGCTGCTGGTTGGGTGGACATCCAGCGCACCACGTCGGCCAGCCCGTGACCGCGGCGCGACGCCTCGGTCCACACGGCCGGCAGGCCGAGCTGGAGCGAGGCGATGCCGCCCCAGGCCGCCGCGAACGAGGGCACCTTGAGGTCGGCCGGTGCGGGCGAGTGGTCGGAGACGACGCAGCTCAGCACGCCGCCGGCCAGCCCGTCCCAGAGCCGGTCGCGGTTGGCGGCGGAGCGGATCGGCGGGCAGCACTTGTAGGCGGTCTCGCCCTCGGGCACCTGTTCGGCGGCCAGGGTCAGGTAGTGGGGACAGGTCTCGGCGGTGACGCGTACTCCCTCGGCCTGGGCGGCGGCCAGCGGCTCCAGGCAGTCGGCGCTGGAGACGTGCAGGATGTGCACCCGGGCGCCGGTCTCCCTGGCCAGCCGGATCACCTGCTCGACCGCGCTGCGCTCGGCCGCGCCCGGCCGGGAGTCCACGAACTCGCGGTACGTCGGACCCGCCGGCTCGGCCAGCAGCGCCGGGTCCTCGGCGTGTACGACCATGAGGCCGTCGAACCCGGCGAGCTCCGTGAGCGCCGCGCGTACCTCTGAAGGGCTGAGCGGCGGGAACTCCTCCACACCCGACGGCGACAGGAAGCACTTGAAACCGTAGACACCACGGTCGTGCAGCGGGCGTAGGTCCTTGACGTTGCCGGGGATCGCGCCGCCCCAGAAGCCGACGTCCACGTGGCACTGCCCGTCGGCGGCGCGCAGCTTGGCGTCGAGGGCGTCCACGGTGACGGTGGGCGGGAGCGAGTTGAGCGGCATGTCCACGATCGTGGTGACCCCGCCGGCGGCGGCCGCCCTGGTGGCCGAGGCGAACCCCTCCCAGTGCGTACGGCCCGGCTCGTTGACGTGCACGTGGGTGTCGACCAGGCCGGGCAGCAGCGCGAGGTCACGCAGGTCGATGTCCTCGGCCGCCTCGATGGCGTCACCGTACGCGCCGATGGCGGCGATCAGGCCGTCGCGGACGGCCACCGAGACGGCCCGCTCGCCGTCGGGCGTGACGGTCCTGCGCGATCGAATCACGAGGTCATAGCCGCTCATATCAACTCCGGTCAGAGGCGGTCGGCGGCGAGCTTGGCGGCCAGGCGTTCGAGGAGCGCGGCGGCGTCGGCCATGCAGCGGGCCGGGTCGGGCTCCAGGTCGGTGAGGGCGTAGGCGGCCTCGATACCGGCTGCCCGGAGCTCGGCGTCGGACAGGGTACGGCGACCGCACACGGCGACCACCGGAACGCCCGCCCGGGCAGCCGCCTGGGCGACGCCGACAGGGGCCTTGCCGCGCAGCGACTGCTCGTCCAGCGAGCCCTCACCGGTGATCACCAGCCGGGCCCCCTTGACGTGCTCACCGAACCCGAGCAGGTCGAGCAGGTAGTCGATGCCCGGCTGAACCTCGGCGTGCAGGAACGCCAGCGCGGCGAACCCCACGCCACCGGCGGCCCCCGCGCCCGGAGCCCCGGCGACGCCCATCGGGCGGGGTACGTCGTCGTGCTCGACGGCGCCCGCGAGACCATGCGTGCGCGTGGCGACGGCGGCGAGGCGGCCGAGCGCCCGGTCCAGGACCGGCACGTCCTCCGGGGTCGCGCCCTTCTGCGGACCGTAGACCGCCGCGGCGCCGTGCGGGCCGAGGAGCGGGTTGTCGACGTCGCTGGCCACCACCACCTCGATGCCCGACATATCCGTGAAACCGGAGATGTCGATGCGGTCGAGCCCGCCCAGGGCGGCTCCGCCGTACTCGAGCTCGTCGCCCTGAGCGTCGAGGAAGCGGGCGCCGAGCGCCTGCGCCATGCCCGCGCCCCCGTCGGTGCAGGCGCTGCCGCCCAGGCCCAGCACGATGCGCTTGGCGCCCTGGCGGATCGCGTCGGCGACGAGCTCGCCGGTGCCGTAGCTGGTGGCGGTGAGCGGCTCGAGCCCGCCGGGGAGACGGCGCAAGCCGGACGCCTCGGCCAGCTCGACGACGGCCGTGTCCCCACGCCGCGCGTACGAAGCCTTGACGGGCTCGCCCGTGGGCCCGGTGACCTGGCGGGAGACGCGCGTGAAGCCGCAGGCCACGACCGCGTCCACGGTGCCGTCTCCCCCGTCGGCCACAGGCAGCTCTATCGCCGGGACGCCCAGCCCCGCCGACACATGGGCCGCCACCTCGGCGGCGGTCAGCGACCCCTTGAACTTGTCGGGGGCAACGAGCACATGCTCAACCACTACGAACTCCCACACGGTGACGAACGGCGAACGGCCCCGCCTCCGGGGAGACGCGACGATTCATCATCACATCCCGGCGGACGGCGCCTCGAACTGGCGTCCGGTGCGTGATTCACGACAGACGGGCGTGGTTACCGGTGGATCTCCTTGGCGGCGGTGATGCCATGCTTCTCGGCCAGCCGGCTCAGGCGGCGGTGGGCCTCAACGCCCGCGCGGCCGACGGCGTCATGGGCGACGGTCCTGAGCTCGTCGTCCTCGACGACCGTCTCGCCGCCGACCAGCAGCCGGGCCAGCGGCGGCTGGCGGGTGGCGAAGACCAGGCGGCAGACCGGGTCGGTCACCGCCGAGGCGAACGGCCCGTCCACCCGCCACAGCGCGATGTCCGCGAGCTTGCCCGCCTCCAGCGTGCCCAGTTCGCCCTCACGGCCGAGGTTGCGGGCCCCGCCGAGCGTGGCGAGTTCGAGTGCCTGCCGGGCGGTCAGCGCGCCGGGACCGTACACGGCCCGCTGGAACAGCAGTGCCTGCCGCATCTCGCCGGACAGCGTGGTCAGCTCCGAGGAGGCGCTGCCGTCCACGCCGAGACCGACGTTCGCGCCGCGGCGCAGCATCTCCGACACCCTGGCGATCCCGGCGCCGAGCCGGCCGTTCGACGAGGGACAGTGCGCGGAGCCGGTGCCGGTGGCGGCGAGCTTGCCGATGTCGGAGTCGCTGAGGTGCACCGCGTGCGCGAACCAGACGTCGGGACCGAGCCAGCCGAGCTTGTCCATGTACTCGACGGGCCGCATGCCGAACTGCGCGCGGCAGTGCTCCTCCTCGTCCAGCGTCTCGGCCAGGTGGGTGTGCAGGCGGACTCCCCGGTCCCTGGCGAGGGCGGCGGCCTCGGTCATCAGCTCACCGCTTACCGAGAACGGCGAGCAGGGCGCCACCGCGATCCGCAGCTTCGAGGAGAACGACGGGTCGTGGTAGACGTCGACGGCCTCGGCGGTGGCGGCGAGGATCTCGTCGAGCCGCTCGACGACGACGTCCGGGGGCAGGCCGCCCTGCGATTCGCCCCTGTCCATGGAGCCGCGCGCCGGGTGGAAGCGGATGCCCAGCTCGCGTGCCGCCTCGATCTCGGCGGCGAGCAGGTCGCCGCGGCCCTTGGGGAAGACGTAGTGGTGGTCGCTGGAGGTGGTGCAGCCGGACAGGGCCAGGTGGCCGAGTCCCGCCCCGGCCGCGCCCCTGACGACCTCGGCGTCCATGGCGGCCCACACGGGGTAGAGGGCCACCAGCCACTCGAACAGGGTCGCGTCCTGGGCCAGTCCCTGCGAGGCCCACTGGTAGAGGTGGTGGTGGGTGTTGACCAGGCCGGGCGTGGCCAGGCAGCCGGTGCCGTCGATCCGGGTGGCCGGCGGGGTGGCGGGCGCCTCGGCCATGGGGCCGAGGCCGGTGATCAGATCACCCTCGATACGGACATATCCGGACTCGACCTCCGGCCCGGCAACAGGCGCGATGTAGACGTTGTCGATCTGCACAGAGCCGGGCGTCATCTGGTCGCCGCCTTTCGCTCGGCCGCCAGCCGTACCGCGTCCAGGATCTTCTCGTAGCCGGTGCAGCGGCACAGGTTCCCCGCGAGGGCCTCGCGGATCTCCGCGTCGGACGGCCGGTCGACGCGTTCGAGCAGGTCGTGCGTCTGCACGATCAGACCGGGCGTGCAGAAGCCGCACTGCACCGCGCCGCTCTCGACGAACGCTTCCTGCACGGGGTCGAGCCGGTCGCCGTCGGCCAGGCCCTCGACGGTACGCACGTGGCGGCCCTCGGCCTGCCCGGCGGCGACCAGGCAGGCGCAGACCGGCGTACCGTCGAGGTAGACCGTGCACGACCCGCATTCGCCCTGCTCGCAGGCGTTCTTGGAGCCGGGCAGGCCGACCCGTTCGCGCAGCACGTACAGGAGGCTCTCGCCTTCCCACACGTCGTCGGCGCACTCCTCGCGGCCGTTGACGGTGAAGGTGACGCGCATCAGGCGGCCCTCCTTCCTCGGTAGTCGTTCCAGGCCCAGGTCAGCGTGCGGCGGGCCATCACGCCGATGGCGTGCCTGCGGTAGTCGGCGGTGCCGCGCACGTCGTCGATCGGCGAGGCGGCCCGGGCGCACAGCTCGCCGAACCGCTTCAGCACGGCGGGGTCGAGCCGGGCGTTCCAGTCGAGTTCGCGGCGCAGGAACTCCTCGGCCTCCAGCGCCCTGCGCGGCGTGGGCGCGGCCGATCCGAGGCCGGTGCCGACCCGCCTCTCCCCCGGATGCAGCGCGACCGCGAACGAGCACACCGCGATGACCATGGCGTTGCGGGTGCCGACCTTGGAGAAGTATTGGGGGCCGGTGGCGGGTTCGAGGTGGACGGCCCTGATCAGCTCGTCCGGCCGCAGCGCGGACCGCTTGACGCCCAGGTAGAACTCGTGCGCGGGGATCATCCTGACGCCGCCGTCGCGCGACTCCACCTCGATCACCGCTCCGGCGGCGAGCAGCGGCGGGTGGCTGTCCCCGGCTGGCGAGGCCGCGCCGAGGTTCCCGCCGACCGAGCCGCGGTTGCGGATCTGCGGCGAGCCGACCGTCCGGGACGCCTGCGCGAGTCCCGGCAGCGGGCCGCCGAGCTCCTCGATGATCGTGGTGTACGGCACGGCGGCCCCTACCCGGTAGCGGCCGTCCTCCAGGGACCAGGTACGCAGTTCGGGCACGCGGGTGAGGTCCAGCAGCGCCTCCGGCCGTCGCACGTCGAAGTTGATCTCGACCATCACGTCGGTGCCGCCCTGGATGGGCACGGCCCCGGGCCGGTCCGCCTTGGCGGCCAGCGCCTCGTCCCATGTCGTGGGGCGCAGGAATTCCATCGTTCTACTCCCAGGCGAATGCGGCGTCAGGGGCGTCCTCGCGCAGTACGCCGCCCTCGATCAGGCCATAGGGGCGGTCGGCCGCGAAGTAGACCTCGTTGTCGTTGTCCAGGCCGAACGGCGAGAGGTCCACCAGGAAGTGGTGCTTGTTCGGCATCGCGAACCTGATCTCGCAGACCTCGCCTCGGGTGTCCAGTACCCGTTTTCCCATCGCGTACAGCGTCTGCTGCAGGGACAGGCTGTGCGTGTCGGCGAACGCCTCGAGCAGGCGGCGCCGGACCTCCTCGTACGACTTGCCGTACGCGGACCCTTCTGAAGCGTGGCGCCACCGGGCGGCGACGGCGGTGGCGAGGACCCGGTCGGTGGTCGGCGGCAGCGTGGTGTACTCGTCCTGGATGTAGCCGTGGAACTCCGAGCCCGTCGAGTTGAGCACGACCAGGTCCTTCAGCCCGGAGACCACGGTGGTGCGGCCGTCCCGGTCATGGTGGACGACGCAGGTGCGCACCTCGCCGCCCTTGCGCGCGAACGAGTGCGGCCGGTCGCCGCCGATCCGCTCCCAGGCGTACTCCTCGATCTCCACCCTGGCGTGGTGGATCGACGGCTGCGCCGCGACGTAGTGCCTGGCCAGCAGCAGCGCGAACTCCTCGATCTGGTCGACGCCGTGCTTCTTGGCGAAGGCGTAGACGGTGTTCTTCTGCGAGTCGGTCGGCAGCACGGTGGCGTTGTCGCCGGTCAGGTGGACGGCCTCCATGTCGCCGGAGAGCGAGGAGCTGACGCTCAAGTCCTTGAGGTGGTGGACGTCGCCCTCCCGGACGACGCGGACGAGCCTGGTCTCCGCCTTGCCGTAGCGGTTGGGGCCCAGGATGACGTCGGGCACGTTCTAGCTCCCTCGGTAGGTGGAGTAGGCGAACGGGCTGAGCAGCAGCGGCACGTGATAGTGCGCGGCCGGGTCCGTCACGGTGAAGGTGATGACGACCTCGGGGTAGAACGTGTCGGCCAGGTACGCGCCGGTGTCGAAGACCACCCGGTGGACGCCGGCGCCGGGGTTCCAGCCCTTGATCCGGCCGTCGGCGTCGGTGCGGCCGTCGGCCACGACCTCGCCCTCGTACTCCAGCCGTACGGCCACTCCGGCGGCGGGGCGGCCGGTGACGGCGTTCAGGACGTGCGTGGAGAAGCTCATCAGGACCCCTCCAGCAGCTTGACCAGCCGCAGCCTGGTGATCTTGGCCAGCTCGTCGCGAACGGTGGCGCGTTCGGTCTCCTCGTCGTGGAGCAGGCGTTCGCGCAGCCTGGCCAGCATCTCCGCGCCTGTCAGGCCGGTGGCGCAGATCAGGTAGACGTGGCCGAAACGGTCCTCGTACGCCCGGTTGCCCTCGGCCAGCTCGGCGCGCGTGTCGTCCGCCACGCCCGACTGCTCCTGCCTGGACCAGGCGCTCTGGGCGCGCTCCCCGATCCTGGGGTGGGCGCTGAGCGCTTCGAGTACGTCGGGCCAGGCCAGGCCGCGCACGGCCGCGTCCGCGGCGTCGGCGAGCCGGTCCGGGTCACTGTAGGGGCGCCGGGCCGCGACGGACCTGGCGAAGGCGCGGGAGGCGCAGCAGGCGAGCAGCTCCGCCTCGATGTCCTCCCGGGCGTTGAACCCGGCCAGACCGGTGAGCGTGTTGGGCATAGCAGCAGTACACACACCCGCCTGGTGCCCGGTCCATCCGCAAGAACTCTCAAGTGGCCCAGCGGTTGGCTAGGACTTTTCGTGTCATGCTCCAAGCTCGCCGCATATCCCACTCGGCCGGCCCGCTCCGCCACCCGCCTAAACTGGTAGCCATCATGACCCCAACCTCTCTCATCGGCGGGCACGTCTCCGTCGCGGGCGGCCTGGCGACGGGCGGTCTCGCGTACATGGCCGAGATCGGCGCCGAGATGATCCAGGTGTTCGTCACCAACCCGCGCGCCTGGGCGCTCACGCCGGGCAAGCCCGAACAGGACGCCGCGCTGGCCGCGTCGGGTGTCGATACCTTCGTGCATGTGCCCTACCTGGCCAACTTCGGCTCGCCCAACCCCGAGACGGTGGCCGGCACCATCGCGCTCGTCCGCTACACGCTGCGCCGCGGCGCCGAGGTCGGCGCCAAGGGAGTCGTGGTGCACACGGGCTCGGCGGTGACGCAGCCACGCGACGACGCGATGCGCCAGCTGCGCGAGCACCTGTTGCCGCTGCTCGACGAGATCCCCGAGGGCGGCCCCGACCTGCTGCTGGAGCCGATGGCGGGCCAGGGGGCGATGCTCTGCGCCACGGTGCAGGATCTGGAGCCCTACCTGGCGGCGCTCGACTGGCACCCGCGGGCCAACATCTGCCTCGACACCTGCCACGCGTTCTCGGCCGGGCACGACCTGGTCACGGCGAGCGGGGTCAAGGAGACGTTCGACGCGCTGCACGCGATCGCGCCGGGGCGGCTGAAGCTGATCCACGCCAACGACTCCAAGGACGTGTGCGGCTCGAAGAAGGACCGCCACGAGAACATCGGCGCGGGGCACATCGGCGCCCAGCCGTTCGCCGACCTGATGCGGCATCCGGCCGTGGCGGGCGTCCCGATCTGCATCGAGACGCCGGGGAAGGCCGACAAGCACCGCGAGGACATCGCCACCCTCAAGAAGCTCCGCGACGAGCCGTGATCTCCGGCCTGCTCGGTTGAGTCGGGCCTTGACGCACGTGTCGGGACGCCCGCTCTCGCGATCCGGCCACCCCCGTAAGCCGGATCGCGGTCCTTTCCGCGGCCACAGCGGGCGTCCCACACGTGCTCGGCAGGCGGGCCCTGCCCCCCGGTAGAGGGCCCGACAGCCGTGGTGACCTGCGCGGTCACCGGAGGATCCGACGCATCAGACTAATCAGCGAGCCATTCGGCCCGTCCCCCCCGATGCGCCGGGTGGCTTCCGATGCGCAAACACTACGGTCGCGATCTTGCGGGCGAACCCCCGTTTACGGACAGCTCGTCGAACGGTCTGTAGTCATCGCCATACGGAGCGTACGGGTACGACGAACGGCGGTTCCGGCACGACGAGCGGCCACTTCCGCGGCCCCGCGATCCCGGACACGACGGCCGTCCGGACGCCACAGAGCCACCCGACCCGGTGTGACCAGGGAACTCGCCACCATCACGGAGAAATCGCCCGGCGCGCCGAACCGCGCGGGCGGCCGTTCACACTCCCCGCGTTCACGCCCACCCCACCCGGGAAACGGGCGGCACAACGGGTCGGCGACGGGTCAGGAAATGGCGCCGCGATGCTGGCGGACCAGCTGCTCGCGCACCTGACGGCTGTGCCGCCTGCTCACCTGGAGCGTCTGGGTGCCGACGGTCAGCATCACCCTGCCGCCCTCGAACCTGAGCTCGCTCACGTGCCTGGCGGAGACGAGGGTGCTGCGGTGCACCCGGATGAACCCGGCGTCGGCCCAGCGCCGCTCCAGCGCCGCCAGGGACATGCGTACGAGGTAGCTGCCGTCGACCGTGTGCAGGCGTACGTAGTCGCCCTTCGCCTCGGCGTACCAGACCGCCTGCTGCGGGACGAACCTGGTGATCCCGCTCAGCTCGACCGGAATCACGTCGTCGAGGGCCGGCTCGGCGGGCGGCGCCACGGCCACCTCCAGCCTGCGCACCGCCTCGGCCAGCCGCTCGGCCCGGACCGGTTTCAGCAGGTAGTCGACGGCCTCCAGCTCGAACGCCCGCACCGCGCAGTCCTCGTGCGCCGTGACGAACACCAGCCTGGGCGGGCTGGGGAATCCGCCGACGAGCTTGGCCAGGTCGAGCCCGTCGATGCCGGGCATCCGGATGTCGAGGAACACCCCGTCGAGCCGCTCGCCGGTCCCGATCATCTGGACCATCTCCTGCAGGGCCGCGACGCCGTCGCTCGCGGTTGTGACCCGTTCCACTCTGGCGTCCTTGCGCAGCAAGTAGGCCAGTTCTTCCAAAGCGGGCACCTCATCGTCGACGGCCAGCACACGCAGCATGACCACCACGCTGCCTTAATAACGCTGAGGTCACAACCCACTTGCGCACGCAGCGCGAATAATTGACTACAGAGGGCTGAGGCGCGTCTTGGGCACGCGGAGCCGCACGGTGGTGCCCGAACCCAGCGCCGTCTCCACCACCAGCCCGTAGCCGTCGCCGTAGATCTGGCGCATCCGCACGTCCACGTTGGCCAGGCCGATGCCGTTGCCCTCGCGCCTCGGGTCGTCGTCCAGCACCCGCCTGACGTGCTCCGGATCCATGCCGGTGCCGTCGTCCTCGACCGTGATGTGCGCCTCCGGCCCGGCGTCGCGGGCCACCACGCGGACCTGCCCGACGCCGCCGCGGCTGCCCATGCCGTGCTTGATCGCGTTCTCCACCAGCGGTTGCAGGCACAGGAACGGCACCGGCACCGGCAGCACCTCCGGCGCCACCTGCACGCTGAAGCGCAGCCGGTCGCCGAAGCGCGCCCGCTCCAGCAGCAGGTAGCGGTCGACGCAGGTCAGTTCATCGGCCAGGGTGGTGAAGTCGTGCGCCCGGCGCAGCGCGTACCGGGCGAAGTCGGCGAAGTCCAGCAGCAGCTCCCGGGCCCGCGCCGGATCGGTGCGGACGAAGGAGGCGATCGTGGTCAGCGCGTTGTAGATGAAGTGCGGCGAGATCTGCGCCCGCAGGGCGCGCATCTCCGCCTCCAGCGCGCGCCGCCGCGAGGTGTCGAGCTCGGCCAGCTCCAGCTGGCCCGACACCCACCGGCCGACCTCGGTGACGGTACGCACCAGCGCCGCGCTCACCTCCTGGTCGAAGGCCGCCAGCGTGCCGACGAGCTTGCCGTCGACGAGCAGCGGCACCACGACCGCGCCGTACGGCTCCCCGGCGAACACCTGCGGCCGCCCGGACGCCAGCGCGGTGCGGGCGTAGGTGAGCACCTCGTCGGTGCACGGGCCGTCCCAGGCAAGCGCCGCCTCGGTCGAGGTGATCGCGACGGCGTAGGTGCCGAGCAGGGCGTGCAGATGGCGTACGGCCTTGCGGGCCGAGTCGCGGTTCAGCCCGGCGCGCAGCGAGGGGGCCGCCAGGGCCGCGATGTGCAGCGCCGTGTACGTCGCCTCGTCCCTCCAGTCACCCGGGGGCGGCCCGGCCGGATCGGACGGCTCGCGCGGCTCCCGGCGTCCCCGCGGCACCAGGGCGACGACGTAGCCGAGGACGAAGGTCAGGCAGGACAGCACCACGTACGCGGTGGTCGACATGCGGGCAACCGTAGCCAACAACGGACCGTGTTCGGGCGGAAACCCTACGGAGGGCCCTCGCCGGGTTCTTCCTGGTAGGAGTAGCGTTGCTCGCGCCAGGGATCGGCCACGTTGTGGTAGCCGCGTTCCTCCCAGAAGCCTCGGCGATCTTCGAGGAGATACTCGATGGCCCGCACCCATTTGACGCTCTTCCAGGCGTACAGATGGGGCACGACGGCGCGTACGGGGAAGCCCCGCTCGGCGCTGATCGGCTTGTCGTCCAGCTCCATGGCGAACAGCGTGTCCGAGGCGGTGAAGTCGGACATCCGGAGATTGGCGCTGTAGCCGTACTCGGCCCAGATCATCACGTGCCGCACGCCCGGGTCGGGCGGGGCCGCCGCGACGATCGTCGCCGGGCTGACCCCCCGCCACTCGTTGCCCATGATCGAGAACTTGGTGACGCAGTGGAAATCCGCGATGACGCCGGTGCGGGGCAGGCTCTCGAACTCCGGCCAGGTGAAGCGGTGTTCCTCGCCCGAGGCGGTGGCTCCGAAGACGCGGAAGTCCCAGCTCTCGGGCCGGAACTGCGGCACCCTGCCGTAGTGGATCACTGGCCGGCCGCGCGGGACGTACTGGCCCGGAGGCAGCCGCGATTCCTCCACGTACACTCCCCTCGCCGGTTTCCGTGGTCTTGGGCCATCCTGCCATCGGCCTGTGTCTGCCTCGCGCCCGGGTGCGGTGCGCTACGATGGCGACTATGCGTAAAGCGTTCGTGTTTTGGTATGGCGACGGACCCGTGTCCGTTCGCCACCTGACGCTGCGCTAGCAGACAGGCGAACGAAAGGCCCCGGGTCCACATGGACCCGGGGCCTTTCGGCGTTTCCAGGGCTTTTTCCGCGCTTGATCAAAGGAGCAGCAGATGGTGATCGTGATGGGCCAGGAGGCAACCGGGGATGACATCGCGTCGATCGTCGCGGTCGTCCAGGCGGCCGGGGTAGAGGCGTTCGTGAGCAGGGGTGTACGGCGCACGATCGTCGGGCTGGTGGGCGATGTGACCCAGCTCGACGAGGCGAGCCTGCGGGGCATGCCGGGGGTGCGTGACGTGATGCGGGTGAGCACGCCGTACAAGCTGGTGAGCAGGGAGAACCATCCCGAACGCTCCACGGTCCATGTGGGCGGCGTGCCGATCGGCCCCGGCACCGTGACGCTGATCGCGGGGCCGTGCGCGGTGGAGACGCCCCAGCAGACGCTGGAGGCGGCCAGGATGGCCATGGCGGCGGGCGCGACCCTGCTGCGCGGCGGCGCCTTCAAGCCCCGCACCTCGCCGTACGCCTTCCAGGGGCTGGGCGAGCAGGGCCTGCGCATCCTCGCCGACGTGCGCGAGGAGACGGGGTTGCCGATCGTCACCGAGGTGGTCGACGCGCAGGACGTCGCCCTGGTCGCCTCGTACGCGGACATGCTGCAGGTCGGCACCCGCAACGCGCAGAACTTCGCGCTGCTGCAGGCGGTCGGCGCGGCGGGCCGGCCGGTCATGCTCAAGCGCGGCATGAGCTCGACGATCGAGGAGTGGCTGATGGCCGCCGAGTACATCGCCCAGCGCGGCAACCTCGACATCGTGCTGTGTGAGCGCGGTATCCGGACGTTCGAGACCGCCACGCGCAACACCCTCGACGTCTCGGCCGTGCCGGTGGCGCAGCGGCTGTCGCACCTGCCGGTGATCGTCGACCCGTCGCACTCGGGCGGCCAGCGTGGCCTGGTGCTGCCGCTGACGCGCGCGGCGATCGCCGTGGGCGCCGACGGCGTCATCATCGACGTGCACCCGCATCCCGAGCAGGCGATCGTCGACGGGCCGCAGGCGCTGGTCGACACCGATCTGGGCGAGCTGGCCCAGGTCATGCGGGACTTCCCGCCGCTGCTCGGCAAGACCGCCGCCGCCGCGCTGACGGTCTGATCCGCCCGGGATGAGTACGGCCGGCACCACGCGCCCGGTCGGCCGTACTCATGAGTAACTTGAGTACGTAACCCCATGTGCCGACATGTCGCCCAGCCTGATGATGGTCGGCATGACGAAGCCCATCCAACCCACCCAGACCACCGCCTACTACGTCCAGGCCATCCTGTCGTTCGGGGTCTCCGTGTCGTCCGTGGTGCTCGCCCTGGTCTACCTCCCGGCCTCCGGGTGGATCAGGGCCTTCCTCGCCCTGGGCGTCCTGTACGTCATCACCTCGACCATTACGCTCAGCAAGGTCGTACGCGACCGTCAGGAGCTGTCGGGGGTCAGCACCCGCGTCGACCAGGCCCGCCTGGACAAGCTGCTCGCCGAGCACGACCCGTTCAGGGTGGACGCGTCCTGACCGTGCTTATTTGCCGCACTCCGTGCGGCGGGCTCGGTCGCCCTCTCAAGCCTGAGGCCGGGTCGCCCAGCGGAATGGTCCCCCACGAGCGGCCCGGCCTCAGCCCGAGCTCAGAGCTTGTATTCCTGGATCGAGTCGGCGAGCTGGACGGCCAGCTCCTCGGCGTCCAGCCGCTTCTCGATCTGCTTGAGGTCCTCGATCTTCGCGCGCGTCTCGGCCCGCTTGGGGGCCAGCAGCGTGCAGCAGTCCTCGTCGGGCAGCTCGGAGATCTCCAGCGTGCCGATGCGCCGGGCCTCGGCCATGATCTCCGTCTTGTCCCAGCCCACCAGGGGGCGCAGGATCGGCAGCTCGACCGCGTGGTCCTGGGCCGTGATGTTGGTCAGCGTCTGGGAGGAGACCTGGCCGAGGGCGTCACCGGTGATCAGCGCGGCGGCGCGGATGCGATGCGCGACCTCCTCGGCCGTCTTGAGCATGAGCCGGCGCTGGGCGATCACCGCGAGCCGGTCCTGGCCGGAGGTGCGGATCGACTGCTGGGCCTTGCCGAACGGCACCACCCACAGCCGCGACCGGCCCTGGAACCGGTCGAGCTTCCTGACCAGCGCGTACGCCTTGTAGATCGACTCGGACGTGGTGAACGGGATGCCGGAGAAGTGCAGGAAGTCGACGTGCAGGCCGCGGCGCATCATCCGGTAGGCGGCCACCGGCGAGTCGATGCCGCCCGACATGAGCACCAGCGCCCGGCCGCTGCTGCCGACCGGCAGGCCGCCCTGGCCGGGGATCCCGCCGGTGAAGACGAACACCTCGTCCTTGTCGACCTCGATGGAGACGGTCAGCTCGGGGTTCTTCAGGTTGACGGGCAGGCCGTACTCGTCGTTGATGGCGCCGCCGACCAGCCGGTCGAGCTCGTTGGAGCGCAGCGGGAAGCGCTTGTCGCGGCGGCGGGAGCGCACCGCGAACGAGGCGCCGCGCTTGACCTCCTCGCGCTCGGACACCAGCTCCAGGCTCGCCTTGAGCACGGCGTCGGGGTCCTTGGCGACCCGCCAGGCCGAGTGGATCCAGACCAGGCCGGGCACGTCGGCGACCCGCTTGGCGACGGTCTCCGACTGTTCGGCCGTGGCGCCGTCCGGCAGGAAGATCGCGATGACGCCGTGCCGCTTGCGCACGTCGAGCTTGAGGCCGAGCTCCTTGACGGCTTCGCGGATGTTGTCGACCAGGCGGCGTTCGAAAATGTCGCGGTTCTTACCTTTGAGGACGATCTCGCCCAGCTTGAGCAGAACGCACGGCTCGCCCAGGGCGGACATCGACATGGCAGAACCTCCGGGAGTGATGGGGACGTGCCGAGGCCAACGCCTCGACCCACCGAGTTTAGTCCGCGTCGAGCCCCCGCTCGATCGCATATCGCACCAGTTCTACCCGGTTGTGGAGCTGGAGCTTCTGAAGCGTGTTCTGGACGTGGTTCTGTACGGTCCGGTGCGAGAGCACGAGCCGGTCGGCGATCTGCCGGTAGGACAGGCCCTTGGCGACCAGCCGCAGCACCTCGGTCTCCCGCTCGGTCAGCCGGGGCCCCTCGGCCGGCGCGGACTGGGCGGCGAGCCGCCGGTACTCCCCCAGCACGAGCCCGGCCAGGCCCGGCGTGAACACGGCGTCACCGTCCGCGGTCCGCCGTACGGCGTCGAGGAACTCCTCCCGGCTCGCCGACTTCACCAGATACCCAGAAGCGCCCGCCTTGACCGCGTCCAGCACGTCGTCCTGCTCGGCACTGGCCGACAACACCAGCACCCGCGGCGGCACCGGCATCCCGGCCAGCCCTTCGGCCACCTCCGCCCCCGACATGTCGGGCAACCGCAGATCGAGCACCACCACCTCGGGCAGCACCGCCCCGGCCACACGAAGCGCCTGACGCCCCTCACCCACGGCGGCGACCACCTCGTAGCCCGCCTCGGCCAGATCCCTGGCAACCCCGTCGCGCCACATCGGATGGTCATCCACCACCATCACCCGCACCATGGCCGCCACTCTAGGGTCGCGACGCCGACCCGTCTCCTTCCACTCCCGAAGGGACATCCCCACAGAGCCCCCAGCCACCCTCTTTGGCCCCCCGGCGCCCACCCTTGGGACCCCAGCCACGACGGCCGCCCTCTTCCGCTCCCCCGAAGGGCGTACCCCACCCAAAGGACCCCCGCCACCCACAGACCGTCACAGGGACCGAGACAGCCGCGTGACGAACCACCCCGGGAAAACCCTCCCCTAGGCCGGGACCGTCAGCTCGATCTCCGTGCCCTCCCCCGGAACGCTGGTGATCGAGACCTTCCCGCCAAGACCCTCGATGCGCCCACGGATGGACTGGGAGACACCCAGGCGACCGGCCGCCGCGGCCTCCTCCAACCGGCCGGCCGGAATCCCCGGCCCCTCGTCGCGGACGCTGACCGTCACCGTGCCGTCCCCCGACTCGGCGAACACCCACGCCCGCGCCGAGGCCCCGCAGTGCGCACGGACGTTGGCCAGCGCCGCCCCGACGGCCGCCGCCGTCTGCTCCGCCACCGGCCCCGGCAGCGCCAGGGGCGTCGCCGGGGTCGAGACCGTCACGTACGCCGAGCCGTACCGCATGAGCAACGCCCGCAGATCCGCCACCCCAGCAGGCGGGGAGGCGGGCCGGATGAACAGCGAGCGCAGGGCCGATTCCTGCTCCCCGGCGAGCCGGCCCAGCTCCGCCGCCTCGCCGCCCAGCTCCTGGCCGCGGCGCCGGACCAGCGCCAGTACCTGCAGGACCGAGTCGTGCACGTCCCGCGCCAGCCGATCGCGTTCGCGCTGCGCCGCCTCCATCTCGACGGCCCGTTGCATGCGTTCCTCCGCCCGCTTGGCCAGCCGCGCCACGTGCCCGACCACCACGCCCGTCATGAACAGCAGCACCGCGCCGTTGATCAGGACGGGCGCGTCGGGCCCGTGGATCCGCAGCCAGAGGTCCGCCGCCGCCACGACGGCCGCGGCCACCGTGCCGAGCCGCCGTCCCCCGTGCACCGCCCAGGCCAGCACCGGGCCCGCGATCCAGGTGGCCGGGACCGGCATGGTGCCCTCACCGGGCTGCTGGGCGCCCTGTACGTACGGCGAAGCCAGCAGGCAGGCCACGGCCACCAGCAGATCGAGCACGAGCAGCGGCCATCGGCGCAGCGCCTCGACGGAGTACGCGAAGATCGCCGCCGCCGTCCACAGCCCCATGACGCCGATCACCAGCCACCCCGTGAGCGGCTCCGCGTAGCCGCGGTGCTGCGCCATCAACACCGCCGCGTAGAGCAGCGAGGCGACGCGGAAGACCGCGATCGCGCGCCAGAACGGCCTCTCGATACCCATGAGCCCTTCTCACGTTCCGACATTACAGGTTGACAGATAGTCGAGATATCTATGTGAATCGGACAGGCCAGCTGGCACAATCCGGTGACCCCTAATGCAAGGAAACTGACTGAATGTCCGCTGTTAACCATTTCACCCACGGCCCGCTCACGCCGCTCCTCGCGTACGTGATGTCGTGCATAGGGTCGATGCTCGGACTGCGGCTGACCGCCCAGGCGCACGCCTCGCGAGGCGCCTCGCGGATCCGGTGGCTCATCGGGGCGGCCATCTCCATCGGCGGCACCGGCATCTGGGTCATGCACTTCATCGGCATGATGGGCTTCGAGGTCGAAGGCACCCAGATCAAGTACGACGTGCCGTTGACGGTCGCCTCCGCCGTGGTGGCCATCGTGGTCGTCGGCACCGGCCTGTTCCTGGTCTCGTACGGCGGCGGCCGGCTGCTCGCCCTGCTCGGCGGCGGCCTGCTGACCGGCCTGGGCGTGGCAAGCATGCACTACCTCGGCATGTACGCGATGAACATGTCCGCGCACGTCTCCTATGACCGAAAAGTGGTGGCCGCCTCCGTCGCGATCGCCGTGATCGCCGCGACCGTGGCCCTGTGGTTCACGATGCGGGTCAAGCGCCCCGTCTGGATCGCCGGCGCGGCGCTGGTCATGGGCGTGGCCGTCTCGGGCATGCACTACACCGGCATGTACGCGATGCTCGTCACGGTCGACCCCGAGCCCAGCGCCGTGCCGGGCGCCGACGCCCTCGACTTCCTCGTACCGCTCATGACCGTGATCAGCCTGATCACGCTGACCATGCTGCTCATGGTCATCCTGTCGCCGTCGGAGGAGGAGCTGCACGAGGACGCCGAGCTGGTCGCCCGGCTGGAGCTGCGCCGGCGTGCCAGCCAGCAGCCGCAGCCCTACCCCGCGCCCATTCCCCTTCACCCGCGGCCCGCCCAGCAGCAGTCCGCCCAGCGGCAACCCGTCCAACAGCAGCCCGCCCAGCAACGGCCCGTTCAGCCGCAACCCGTCTTCGGCGCCCCCGTCCCCGAGCCGCAACCGATCTTGGGCGCGCCTACATCCCCGCAGCAGCAGGGGTTCCCGGAAGATTCGCCACGTTCCAAAATTAGACGGAGGTAGTTGCAAAATCACCTGAGCCCTGCTCATACTCCCTTATTCACCTCTAAGGGACGTGTGCGCCTATGTCGCCGATTGATCACTTCTCCTATGGGCCTCTGACCCTTCTTGTCGCCTACGGCATGTCCAGCATCGGGTCCATGCTCGGCCTGCTGCTGACCTCGCGGGCCCGGCTGGTCAGCGCCAGGGAGGCCCGATACTGGCTGGCGGGCGCGGCGGTGGCCATCGGCGGCACCGGCATCTGGACGATGCACTTCATCGCCATGCTGGGCTTCTCGGTGCAGGGCACGGTGATCCGCTACGACATGCCGCTCACCGCGGCCTCGGCGCTGCTCGCGGTCGTGGTGGTCGGCGCCGGGCTGTTCGTGGTCTGGCGCGGCGGTGAGCGCGCCTCGTACCTGCTCGGCGGCGGTGTCCTGACGGGCATCGGCGTGGCCGGCATGCACTACCTGGGCATGTACGCGATGAACATGGCGGGGGACGTCACCTACGACCCGCTGTTCGTGGCGCTGTCGGTGGTCATCGCGATCGTCGCGGCCACCGTCGCGCTCTGGTTCACCCTGCGGGTCCGCGGCGCGCTGAAGATCGGCGGCGCGGCGCTGGTCATGGGCGTCGCGGTGACCGGCATGCACTACACGGGGATGTACGGGATGTCGGTGCACGCGCACAGCCCGGCGGGGCCGGTCACCGGCGCGAAGGCCATCGACTTCCTGCTGCCGCTGATCGTGGGGCTCAGCGTGATCACCATGGGGCTGCTGCTCACCGTCATGCTCTCGCCCTCGGAGAAGGAACTGCACCGGGAGGCGGAGTTTCGTGCCCGGCTGGAGGGACGCACCCCGCCGCAGCCACAGGGCGGTGCCCGGGTGGCACAAAACGGGGGCGCGCCGGATGTGGATCTCTTCGGCACGCCCCGTTCTTGAGCTATGTCATAGGTACGGCTTGCGGCGCGTGGTGGGCCGCCGACTCGCCGCGGCGCAAGCCGTACCCTGAGGGGGTTGTAGCGGTAACCCCGCCGATACAGAAGCTACGGCCACCCGCTTGCAACCCGCTTTCAATCAGCCGAAGAACACCTCGGCCTCCGCGTAGCGCGACACCGGCACCGTCTTGAGCTCGGCCGTCGCCACGTCGAGCCCGACCCGGACCATGTCGGTGCCGCGCAGCGCCACCATGATCCCGTAGTCGCCCTCGTGCACCGCGTCGATCGCCTGCAGCCCGAACCTGGTGGCCAGGACCCGGTCGTAGGCCGTCGGGGTGCCGCCGCGCTGGATGTGGCCGAGCACGGTGGTGCGGGCCTCCTTGCCGGTGCGCTTCTCGATCTCCTTGGCCAGCACCTCGCCGATGCCGCCGAGCCGTACGTGGCCGAACGCGTCGAGCTCGCCGGCCTGCAGCGCGATCTGACCCTCGATCGGGTGCGCGCCCTCGGCGACCACGAGGATCGGCGAGTAGCGGGTACGGAAGCGCGACTCGACGTACTCGCAGACGCGGTCGATGTCGAACGGCCGCTCGGGGATCAGGATGACGTTGGCGCCGCCCGCCATGCCCGCGTGCAGCGCGATCCAGCCCGCGTGCCGGCCCATGACCTCGCAGATGAGCGCCCGGTGGTGGGACTCGGCGGTGGTGTGCAGGCGGTCGATGGCCTCCGTCGCGATGTTGACGGCGGTGTCGAAGCCGAAGGTGTAGTCGGTGCCCGACAGGTCGTTGTCGATCGTCTTGGGCACGCCGACGACCTTGACGTCGCGCTCGAAGAGTTGCCTGGCGACGCCGAGGGTGTCCTCGCCGCCGATGGCGATCAGCGCGTCTACGCCGGTGGCCGCCAGGTTCTCCTTGATGCGGTCGACGCCCCCCTCGATCTTGATGGGGTTGGTACGCGAGGAGCCGAGAATCGTGCCACCCCGCGGAAGGATGCCCCGTACGGCCTGGATGTCCAACGGCATCGTGTCGCCTTCGAGCGGGCCGCGCCAGCCGTCACGGAACCCGACGAACTCGTGACCGTAGACGCTCACCCCCTTCCGCACTACCGCCCTGATCACCGCGTTGAGTCCGGGACAGTCGCCGCCTCCGGTGAGCACTCCGATTCGCATGACGGGTTCCTCCTATGGGTTTCTTGCCGTTAGTGAAAACATCAGCTCTTCTCAGTCTTCGTCTGAGATTGTCGATATGTGAAGCTCTCGGAGTGGGCGCGGCGGAACGGCGTGCATTACCAGACCGCCTGGCAGTGGGCGCGAGACGGGAAGATGCCCGTCCCGGTGGTCAAGACCGCCACCGGTAGGTACATGGTCCTCGATCGGACGGCCGAGGTCACGGGCCGGACGGTCGCGTACTGCAGGGTGTCCGGCACCGACCAGCTGGCCGAGCTCGATCGGCAGGCGGTCCGCGTGGTCCGCGCGGCCACCGCGATGGGCCTGACGGTCACCGAGGTCGTCGGCGAGGTCGGCTCGGGCATGGACGGCGACCGGCCGAAGCTGGCCCGTCTGCTGCGCGACGCGTCCGTGGGCGTGATCGTGGTCGAGCGCCGTGACCGGCTCGCCCGGTTCGGGCTGGAGCAGCTGTCGGCCGCGCTGGAGGCCACCGGCCGCCGGATCGTGGTCACCGACGAAACGGAGGCCGGCGAGTCGGGCGCCGTCCCGGGCGCCCGGGTCGACGACGAGCTGTTGCGTGACATGGCGGAGGTCCTCACCTCGCTCTGCGCCCGGTTGTACGGCCGGCGCTCGGCCGCCCGCAGGGCCAGGGCCGCGCTCCGGGCCGCCTTCGAGGCAGCGTGAGGCGGCGCATGTCCCCGGCGAGCGAGGCGCATGCCGATGGAGCCGGCACGAGGATCACTAAGATTCTCCGAACGGTTTCACGACCTGGACCGTAATTCTGCCCGTCCACGCGGGCAGTGGTCTAGACCAAACGCGAGCGTAGCGAGCGAAACCCCTCTCCGGGAGGCGATTTCGTGAGTGTGTCGGCCATGGGCAGGCTCCCGGCGGCGGGGAGATCTCAGCCGAACAGGCGTTGGAGCCATCCGGCCAGCACCGAACCGATGGCGTCGGCCGCACCGCACACCACGCCATGCATGAATGGACGACCCCAGATCGTCAACCATAGGTTGACGGTTAGGCATCGTCAACCTATGGTTGACCCATGGACCAGACCGTGCGTCTCGACGACCTCATCAACGCGATCAAGAGCCGTCACCCCGACGGCGACCCCCTGGGCCAGCTCTCCGACGCCGTGACGTTGGGCGAGCACCTGGGCGAGGTGGCCGACCACCTCATCGGCCACTTCGTCGACCGGGCCCGGCACTCCGGCGCCTCCTGGACCGAGATCGGCCGCAGCATGGGCGTGACCAAGCAGGCCGCCCAGAAGCGGTTCGTCCCCAAGGAGGGAGGGCTGGCCGAAGAGCTCCGCGCCTACGCCCGCTACACCAACCGGGCGCGCTCGGTCATTGTGCAGTCCGAGCAGGCGGCCATCAGGGCGGGCAGCGAGTACATCGAGCCCGAGCACCTCGTGCTCGGGCTGCTGAGCGAGCCGGAAGCGCTCGCGGCCAAGGCCATGGTGACGCTCGGCGCGCCGCTGGAGCGGGTCGAGGAGGTCATGACGGCCATGCTCGCCCCGCCGAGTGAGAACGCGCCCGACAAGCCGCCCTACGCCCCGCAGAGCAAGAAGGCCCTGGAGCTGACGCTGCGCGAGGCTCTGCGGCTCGGCCACAACTTCATCGGCACCGAGCACATCCTGCTCGGCGTGCTGTCGCTCGGCGAGGGGACGGCCGTGGCCGCGCTCGACGGGCTCGGCGTGACCAAGGAGGGTGCCGAGCCCGAGATCCAGCGGATGCTCGCCGAGATCCTGCGCGGGCGCGAGGGGAAGGCTTAGGGCTCCCCGGCCGGACCCTGGGCGAACCTGGTCAGGATGTTGCGCGTCGCGCGGCGGGTGAAGGGGGCGGCTGCCTTGGTGACCCCGTGGCCGCACCGCCTTCCCCGCATCCCGCACACCCAGCGCATCGTGCCGGAGGCGAACACCCCGGCCCCTCCCGGGGCGGTGTAGTAGGTGCTGTCGGAGGACGTCGCCCGGCCGCCGCAGTCGACCGGCGAATGGGCCAGCACCTTGATGTTCTCGGGCGAGCCGTCGGACACCTTGTCGGTCTCGACGCCGGCCAGGCCGGGGAAGCGCCTGCCCCGGGTGCCCTCGAAGATCCAGTGGCCGGGTCTGCGCAGCACGTAGGCGGCCTCGGCGGGGAAGCAGTCGTACTCCTGCCCGACCAGCGCGCTCTCCGGCGCGGACGCGCGCCAGAGCGGGCACTGGCTCTCCTTGTCGCACATGATCATCCGGCCGTACAGCCCGATGCGCCAGTAGACGGCGTTGGCGCCGAGGAAGGCCAGGTTCGTGCCGGCGTCACGGGCTTTGGTGACGGCGGCGCGCATGCCGGGCGACCAGTACTCGTCATGCCCCAGGGACACCACGGCCCTGGCTCCATCGAGGACGCCGGGGCGCAGGTCCAGGCTGGTCAGGTAGGCCAGCGGCACGCCGCTGCGCTCGGCCAGTTCGATCGCGGACAGCTCGAAGTCGAGGAAGAGCCGCGCGCCCGAGGTGTCGTAGGGCCGGTCGAAGGTCACCTTGCGCGAGCGGTCGTCGAACCCGCCCGGACCCTGGTAGAGGCTGCGGCCGCCCCACAGGTTGTACGCCTGCCAGGTGGTCACCGCGTTGACCAGCACCACCCGCCCCTGCGTCGAGGCCGAGCGTACGGTGATCGGCACGTAGCGCTGGCCGCCGCTGGAGGCGTCCAGGCGTACCAGGTAGGCGCCCTCCCGCCAGCCGGTCGTGTCGACGGTGAGCGAGGGCTTCCAGTGGGCGGCCGTGACCATGCCCTCCACCGTCTGGGGCGGCGCCTGACGTACCCCGGGACGCGGGCCGGAGTGCCACACCTCCGCCGGGTGGGCGCCCACGCGGAAGGCGTGCGCGGTGAAGCGCGGCGCGGTCGTGGAGACGCGCATCCGGAACCGCTCGCCGGGCAGCACGCTGACGCGGTCGGCGTATCCCTCGATCTCGTGCTCCGCCCCGCGCTCGGTGATGCGCCAGCGCACCGGCCGGGCGGCCGGGACCTCAGCGGGGGCGGGCGCGGCGGCTTCGGGCGCCGAAGCGGGCGGGGCGAGCGGGTGGGCCGGGGCGGCGGGGGTGGTGCTGCCGCACGCGGACGCCAGCAGGATCAGGACGATCAAGGACTTGCGCACAGCGCACCATGGTCACGCTCGCCCGCCCACCGGACCGGCGACTTGGGGAAGTCCTTACGCCCGCAGCACGCAAGAAGGCCCCGGACGCGCAAGGACCTTTACGTCGGCGGCACCCAAGAAGCTCCTTACGCCGGCAGCACGCAAGAGGGGCTGTCGACCTCCAGCACCTGACCCGTCGGCTCGGGTACGCCGTCCTTCAGCGCGAACTCGGTGACCACTCCCGAGTGCTGGTTGGCCACGTACAGGCGGTCGCCGGCGATGGCGAAGTGCCGGGGCCATTCGCCACCCGACGGCACCTCGGCCACCGGCGTCAGGTCCTCGGCCCGCAGCACGGTGATCGTGTTGGGGCCGCGGTTGGCCACGTACAGGAAGTCCCCGTCCAGGTCGAGGTGCGAGGGCTGGTTGACGCCCTCGGCGCGTGAGGCGAGGGCGCCCGCCGACTTCTCACCGTCGATGAGGGTGACGATGCCGTCGAGCTCGCCCACGATGTACAGGCGCGAGCCGGAGAAGACCATGTGGCGCGGCCCGGTGCCCGGGGTCAGGCGCAGCGGCTCCAGCGCCTCGCCCTCGGGGGTGTAGCGGCGGATCTGGTCGGTGCCCAGGTCGGAGACGTACAGCAGGCCGTCGTGGAAGACCGTCTGGTGGGCGTGCGGGCCCTGCTGGCGCTCGGGGTGCGGCCCGGAGCCCTCGTGGCGCAGCACGATCGGGCGGCCCTCGAACGCGCCGCGGGAGTCGAGGTGATGCAGGCTGACCGTGCCGTCGCCGTAGTTGGCGACGGCGAGCAGCTCGCCCTCCGGATCGACCGCCACGTGGCAGGGGCTGTCACCCATGCTGGGCCGCTCGTCCAGCGGGGCCAGCGCGGCCGCCTCCGTGCTGAACGCGCTCAGCCAGCCCTGGGCCAGCTCGCCCACCGCGTACAGCACCGGCAGCTTCGGATGCGCGGCCAGGAACGAGGACGAGGTGAGGCGGGTCAACTCTCCGCCGGGGGTGACGATGCCGGGCCCATATCCGCCTATATACAGGTGCTTCACAGAAGGCATCCTCTCATGCTTGACTAAAGCAATGAGTTCGTTGACAAAGGCAAGAGTCGCCGAGATCAGAGCCTTCAACCGGTTCTATACGAAGGTCATCGGCGTCCTTCAGGCCGGAATGCTCGACTCGCCCTATTCGCTGGCCGAGTGCAGGGTGCTGTTCGAGCTCGGGCACGCAGGCCGGCTGGAGACGGGCGAGCTGCGCGCCCTCATCGGTCTCGACGCGGGCTACCTGAGCAGGATCCTGACCCGCCTCGAGGGCGACGGACTGATCTCGAAGGAGCGCGCGGCCACCGACGCCCGCAAGCAGGTCGTCCGGCTCACCGCGGCGGGCGTCGAGTCGTACGGGCTGCTGGACGCGCGGTCGGACGAGGAGGCCGAGCGACTGCTGACCACGCTGCCCGAGCCGGGACAGGAACGCCTGGTCGCGAGCATGGCCACGATCAGGACACTGCTGGAGGGCGCCGGCGAGCGCGAGCCGTACGTGATCCGCCCCCTGCGCACGGGCGACCTGAGCTGGGTCGTCTACCGGCACGGCGTCCTTTACAGCCGGGAGTACGGCTGGGGCATGGACTTCGAGCGGCTGGTGGCCAGGATCATCGGCGCCTACGACCCGTCGCGCGACATGGGGTGGATCGCCGAGGTCGGCGGGGAGCCCGCCGGGTGCGTGTTCTGCGTACGGGAGGACGACACCACCGCGCGGCTCCGGCTCCTGCTGGTCGAGCCGTCGGCCCGCGGACTGGGCCTGGGCGGACGGCTCGTGAGCGAGTGCCTGCGTCATGCCAAGGCCGAGGGCTACAAGCGGATCACGCTGATGACCCGCGACTGTCTGGACAGCGCGCGGCGCATCTACCAGGCCGCCGGGTTCGAGCTGGAAGCGGAGCACAAGGAGACGGAGAACGGGATCGAGGTCACCGAGCAGGAGTGGAGCCGCGACCTCTAGTTCACCGCCCGCTCAGAGCCTTCGCCTCCACGGTCGGCATCCTGGGCGCGCTGGTGCCGCTCGCCGTACCCTTCCTCGCGCAGGGCACGCTGGGACCGATCGCGATGACCGCGGCGCTGTCGGTGTCGTCGGCCATCGTGGACGTCAGCCCGTTCTCGACCACGGGCGCCCTGCTCGTGGCCAACGTCAGAGGCATGGACCCGGACGTCTTCTACCGCCGGCTCCTGACCTACGTCGCGGTGATCGTCGTGGCGGGCCCGCTCGTCGCCTGGGCGGTCCTGGTCGTCCCCGGCTGGCCCGGCTAGGCCCGTACTTCCGTTTTCCCCGCGATCGGCTTCCCCGCGATCGGCGGAGGTGGCGTGCGCGAACCGGGCTAGGCGCGGAAGGGGCCGGCCACCTCGAAGGTGCGGCCGTCCTCGCGGCCGCGTCTGGCCGAGAAGTAGAGCCGCCCGCCGTCGGGCGCGAACGCCAGCCCCGTGAGCTCGGCCCCGCTGAGGCCACCGAGCTTGAGGAACGGCGTGACCGCCCGGTCGGGGGTGATGACGTCGATCTCCGTCGACTGCCTGGCCACGTAGAGGTCGCCCGAGGGGGCGGCGGTGATCGCGCGTACGCCGTCGCAGATCCGGTCGAGCGTGGAGGTCTCGGCGTCGTAGGCCCACAGGCCGCTGTCGCCCTCGGTGGTGAAGTAGCAGACCCCGCCCGCGTAGTGGCAGCCCTCGCCGCCGTCGAAGTGGCGGGCGTCGTCTATCTGGTGGCGCGTGGCCTTGAGCACCGCGGCGGGCGACGGCACCGGCTTCCAGTCACCGGCGAGGCAGAGCACCTCCAGGGTGCCCTCGGTGAGATCGCCCCAGTCGCCGGGCCTGAACCGGTAGAAGCACCCGTCGGGCTCCCCCTCCGTCAGGTAGACGACCTGCCGGTCGGGGTCGCAGGCGGCGGCCTCGTGCTTGAACCGGCCCATGGCCAGGCGGGGGCGCCCGGCTCGCATGCCGTACGGATCGCACTCGAACACCCGGCCGCGGTCACCGAGCTCGCAGGAGAGCCAGCTGTGCCACGGCGTCGCGCCACCCGCCCGGTTGCGGTCGGTCCCGGACAGGATGCGGTACGCGTCGGCGATCGAACCGTCGGCGCGGAACCGGAGCGCGGACGCGCCGCCGAGCAGCGGCAGCTCGGAGTTGGACACGTAGATCCAGCCGGTGCCGTCAGGGAAGCACGCGCCGCCGTCGGGCGCCGCGTGCCACGTCAGCCCGGCCACCTTCTGGCCCGAGCGGGCCACGACCCGGCCGCTGAACCCCCCGGGCAGCGCCAGATCGTCGCCACCTGGCGGCTCCAGCGGGCCGTAAGGGCTCATCCCGCCCTGCCAGAGCGGGCCCGTGCGGAGGAGAGTCTTGCTGGACATCGTGAGGCCTCCCTCTAGGTGCCACGCTAGTCGACCCCGCCGACATGAATGACAGGGAGGCGCGAGATCAAATTCTGCGCGAAATCTCTGGCCACCGGATGAGCGCGGCGGTGCGCCGCCAGGGACCCGGAGCGCGGGCCCCGGGCTGTGGCGGCGTCAGCGCTGGGCCTGGAACATCCAGTGCTGCTTGTCGATGTCCTGAGCCACCGCGATGAGCAGGTCCTGGCTGACCGGGTCGGGCTCGTCGGTCGCGGCGACGCGCTCGCGCATTCGCTTGCCGACGGCCTCCAGGATGTCGGTCATCGTCGCCACGACCTTGCCGTCCTCGATCCAGCCGTTCTCCGGCTGCGAGAGCTTGGTGGACTTGGCGATGGTGGCCGCGCGGCCGTCCGGGTTGATGCTCAGGGCGACGGCGCGCTCGGCGATGGTGTCCGCGTGCTCACGGGCCAGGGCGGTGACCTCGTCGAGCTGGAGGTGGATCTGCCGGAAGTGCGGGCCGGTCAGGTTCCAGTGCATCTGCTTGGCGAGCAGCGAGAGATCGAGGAGATCGACCAGGGCTCCTTGCAGGGCCGTCGCGACCGTCTTCTTCGCGTCGCCCGAGAGCGGACCGGTGATCGTAGCCATGATGTGTTCCTCCCCGTGGTTCGACATCAGGGTCTCTATGCGATCCAGTCCCCTTTGCCCGCTTTCTCTTGGTTGACACTGCAATAGTGACAGTGTAATTGTGAAGGTATGAGCGAGACCTGGACCATCCGTGAGCTGGCGGAGCGCGCCGCCGACGCGTTGCGCGCGCACGCCCAGCCGCACGCGCAGCCGCTCAACGGCCGGGTCCGCGACGTGCCCGGCGAGCGGTTGATCAGGTGGTACACCACGATCGGCCTCGTCGACCCACCGCTGACCAGGCGTGGACGCATCGCCCAGTACGGCCGGCGGCATCTGCTGCAGCTCGTGGCCATCAAGCGGCTGCAGGCGGCCGGGCGGTCGATCGCGGAGATCCAGACCGCCCTGACCGGCGCCACGGACACGACCTTGGAGCGGACGGCCCACCCCGGCTGGTCGACTCTGGACGAGGACGTCGCGGCGACGGCGGCCGTTCTGGACGCCACGACGACTGGGACGACGGCGCCCCAGGGCGAGGCGGCTCAGGATGCGGCGGATCTTACGGAGGGCGAGACAGGCCTTGCGGAAGGCGAGACGCCTGAGGCGGCGGCCCTCCCCGACGGCTCGGCGACTCGATCCGGGAGCCCGCGCGGCCGGTTCTGGGCCGCGCACCCCGCCGATGCGACCGGCCCCGCCCTTCCGCATCCCCCGCCCACCGACGCTCCCCCATCCACCGGCATCGCCGACGTGCCCCTGCCCGCCGACGTTCTCCGACCGGCCGATACTCCTCCGACCGACGGCGCGGGCCGACCCGCACACCTCCCCCGGCCCAGGGGGCACGGGGCGCTGGTGCGTGGGATCAGGCTGACCGACGGAGTGACCCTCGTGCTCGACGGCGCCGGCCGTACCCCGGCTGAAGACGACATCCAGGCGGTACTCACCGCGGCGGCACCGCTGCTGGCGCTGCTCGAAGAGAGGAAGCTAGCATGAAGATCACTTCGCTCGAGCCCACCCGGTGCCTGCCGGTGCCGGACGCCGGGTTCGGCGCGCTGCGGACGGCGCGCGGGAACCTGCCTCTGGAGAGCGTCGACGTGTCCGCCGACATCTCCGGCCTGATGGCCGAGGTCGAGGTTACGCAGGGCTTCCGCAACCCGTACGACGTCACGCTGGAGGCCACCTACGTCTTCCCGCTGCCCGACAGGGCGGCGGTGACGGGGTTCAGGATGGAGGCCGACGACCGGGTGATCGACGGCGTGCTCAAGGAGCGCGGCCAGGCCAGGGCCGACTACGACCGGGCGCTGCGCGAGGGCAAGCGGGCCGCGATCGCCGAGGAGGACCGGCCCGACGTGTTCACGATCACAGTGGGCAACCTGCTGCCGGGCGAGCGGGTGACGGTCCGGCTCACGCTGAGCCAGCCGCTGCCGTACGAGGACGGCGCGGCCACGTTCCGCTTCCCGCTGGTCGTCGCCCCCCGCTACATTCCGGGCACGCCGCTCGACGGCCCCGGCGCCGGCGACGGCACCGCGCCCGACACCGACGCGGTCCCCGACGCCTCGCGCATCACCCCGCCCGTGCTCCTACCCGGCTTCCCCGATCCGGTACGCCTGTCGCTGACGGCGACGATCGACCCCGCCGGGCTGGACCTGCGGGAGCTGGCTTCCAGCCTGCACGTGGTCGAGGAAGAGGGTCATACGGTACGACTGCGGCCGGGCGAGCGGCTGGACCGCGACTTCATCCTGCGGCTGTCGTTCGAGGCCTCGACCGCGCTGCAGCTCGACGGCCGGGGCGCGTTCTCGCTGACCGTGCTGCCCCCGGCGCTGGAGTCGCCGCGCACGCCGCGTGACCTCGTACTGCTGCTGGACAGGTCGGGCAGCATGGGCGGCTGGAAGATGGTCGCCGCCCGCCGGGCCGCGGCGCGGATCGTCGACACGCTGACGGAGCAGGACCGGTTCGCGGTGCTGACGTTCGACTCGGTGGTGGAGGAGGCGTTCGAGGGGCTCGTGACGGCCTCGGACCGCAACCGTTACCGCGCGGTCGAACATCTCGCGCGCGTGGACGCCCGCGGCGGCACCGAGCTGCTTGAGCCGCTGCGCCGGGCGATCTCCCTGCTCCACGACCAGGACGGGCGCGAACGCGTCCTGGTGCTGGTCACCGACGGGCAAGTGGGCCACGAGGACCAGATCCTGGAGCAGACCGGCGGCGCGCTGTCGGCCATGCGGGTGCACACCGTCGGCATCGACCGGGCGGTGAACGCCGGGTTCCTGGGCCGGCTGGCCGGTCTGGGCGCGGGCCGCTGCGAGCTGGTCGAGTCGGAGGACCGCCTGGACGCCGCCATGGAGCAGATCCACCGCCGCATCGGCGCGCCTCTCGTGACCGACCTGTCCCTCAAGGGCCTCGACGTGGAGCCGGGCACGGTCACCCACCTGGGCTCGATCTTCCCGGGCGTCCCGCTGCGCGTGCACGGCCGCTATCGGGACGGCTCATCGGTGACCGTACGCGGGCTGGCGTCGGGCGCCCCGTGGGAGCAGCAGGTGACGGGCACCGTGGTGGACAACCCGGCGATCCGCGCCGTCTGGGCCCGCGCGCACCTGCGCGAGCTGGAGGACCGGTACGCCATGGGCGAGCACGAACTGGAGGCGGAGATCGTCCGGGTCTCGCTGGAGAACGGCGTCCTGTGCCGCTTCACCGCCTACGTGGCGATCGACACCAGAAAGGTGGCGGAAGGCGAGCCGGAGCACCGCGTCATCCAGCCCGTGGAGCCGCCGAGCGGCTGGGAGCTGCCGCAGAACCCGCCGATGATGCCCTTCATGGCCCAGGCCGCAGTGATGGCCGCGCCCTCCCGCCCCATGTCGATCCCCGACCCGGGCTTCGCCCCCGGCCAGAGTCACGGCCTCATGGGCACCCAGGAGACCGGCGCCTCAGACGCTACCCGCCGCTCCAGGGGGGTCGACTGGGAGGCGGAAGCGGGTCCCGGCGGCGCCCCCCGCAGCCCCGGCGGAGGCTCGGCCGGTGGTTTCGGCGGCAGCTCGGCCGGTGGGCGGATGAGCCCGTCGCCGCGGTTCGCGCCGCCCGCCGCTCCCCGTCCGGGCGGGCCCGGCCTGGAGTCCGTCAGGACGCAGCTGGTCGTCGAGCTCGACCGGCTCCGGGCGCTGCTCGGCGCTCCCGACCCGCTCTACCTGGCGGATCTGGGCTCTCGGCTCGCGGCGCTGGCCGCCTTCCTGGGCGGGCATCCGGAGCTGGCCGCCCTGGGCCGCGAGCTGCAGACGGCGGAGCAACCGGGCATCGACGCCGAAGCGCTGCGGGCGCACGCCATCGAGGTGCTCACCGCACTCACGAGCGGATCCCCCTCGGCCCCGACCGGATCGCCCGCGCCGGGTACGCCCCGCCGCCCGTTCTGGAAGCGCACCTGACGGCACCGCCGTCGAACGCCAGCTGCACCACAAATCTCGCCATACCCGCACGCTAGGCCCGCGAGCTTGACGGTCGCCGCATCACCGGGCACGGCCGTGGTGTATCACCTGATACATGACGCACACGCTGGCCGCCCTCCCGATGTTCCGTGAGCTGGGCAAAGAAGGGCTGCGCAGGCTGGAGTCCGTCGCGCGGCAGCGGCGCTACCCGGCGGGGCAGGTGCTCTGCACCGAGGGCGACCCGGCCGACCAGCTGATCGTGCTGCTCGACGGTCGGGTCAAGGCCGGGCGGGTGAGCGTCGACGGCCGCGAGGTGGTGCTGTCGGTGGACGCCGCGCCCGTGGCGTTCGACAAGACGACGCTCCTGGTGGAGGGTACGCACCGGGCCACGCTGACGGCCCTCACGCCGGTGGAGGTGGCCTACCTGCCAAGCGTGGCGGTGCTCGAGGTGATCGCCACCGAGCCGTCGGTGGCGGCCCGGCTCATGCGTACGCTCGCCCAGACCGTGCGCGACCTCGACGAGCGGCTCACGGACGCGGTCGTACTCGACGTCTCCGCGCGGGTGGCCAAGTGGCTGGTACGACGCAGCGGAGGCGGCCGGGTCCAGCTGCACGCCGGGCAGGCGGGCCTGGGCGCCGAGATCGGCGCGACCAGGGTGAGCGTCAACCGGGCCCTGCGGTCCTTCGAACGCCGCGAGCTCGTCGAGATCGGCGAAGGCGAGGTGACGGTGAAGGACGCCGAAGCGCTCGCCCGCATCGCGAAGACCACTCCGGCCGGCGACGGAACGAACTCCGGCCAGGTTCACCGGAAAAAGGTTCATCGGAGCTACGAATAGGCGTCTATCGGAGTCCGGCGGGCTGTTCTATCGTCACCGTACATGGCGACCTCTCGCGCACCGCTGCGCTTCGCCGAGGCGGTCTCCGCCACCGTTTCCGCGGCCCGGGAATCGGGTTTCTTCTTCGATTTCGACGGCACTGTCGCGCCCATCATGAATGATCCCGACGCGGTACTCCCCGTCCCCGGAGCCGTGGAGCGGCTGAGCGCGCTGGCGGAGCTGTTCGCCCGCGTCGCCGTCGTCTCCGCGCGCCCCGCCGCGTTCCTGCGCGACCGCTTCTCCGGCGCCCCCGGTGTGCGGCTCTTCGGCCTGTACGGCCTGCAGACGGTGGTCGACGGCGAGATCATGAACGCCGGCGAGGCGGAGCCATGGGCGCCGGTCATCCGCCGCCTGGTCGCCGACGCCGCCCGCGATCTGCCGGGCAAGGTGCTGGTGGAGGACAAGGCGCTGATGGTGGCGCTGCACTACAGAGCGGATCCGGCGCTGCGCGGCGCGGTGGAGAGATGGTCGTCGGCCAAGGCCGCCGAGCTGGGCCTGGCCGAGCAGCTGGGCCGCATGGTGGTCGAGCTCAAGCCACCGGTGCACGGCGACAAGGGCACCGTCGTCGAAACGGAGTGCGCCGCCCTGGCCAGGGCCTGGTACTTCGGCGACGACCTGTCCGACGCCCGCGCCTTCGAGGCCCTGCGTACGCGCGAGGAAGGCGACCCGGAGTTCGTCGGAGTCAGAGTGGCGGTGGCGAACAGCGAAACCGGCGACGAACTGGCCCGGCAGGCGGATTTCACCGTGGCCGGCCCGGCCGACGTCCCGGCCATGCTGGACGAGATAATCCGCGCTTTCCATGACAACCGGCAAACGCAATAGCCCGGCCGGAAATTCACCCCGGCTTATTGGAGTCCTTCACCCGAGCCGGAAAGTGCTGTCGAGTACGCGGGGCACCATATTCTGGACGGGTGAGCACCCTTGTCCTGGACGGCGGTCTGGCCACCCGCCTCGAAATGCTCGGCGCCGACCTGAGCGACGAGCTGTGGTCGGCGCGGCTGCTGGTGGAGGATCCGGCGCTGATCCGGCGCGTGCACGCCGACTACTTCGCCGCCGGCGCCGACGTGGCCACGACCGCGAGCTACCAGGCGTCGATCCCGGGGTTCGTCCGGCGCGGGCTCGACGAGGCGCAGGCCGAGCGGCTGATCAGGCTCTCGGTCGAGCTGGCCGGCCAGGCCCGTGACGAGGCCGGGGGCGGGCTGGTGGCCGCCTCGATCGGCCCCTACGGCGCCTACCTGGCCAACGGCGCCGAATACACCGGCGACTACGACCTCGACGAGCTGGGCCTGCTCTCGTGGCACCGGCCGCGCTGGGAGATCCTCGCCTCAAGTGGGCCCGACCTGCTCGCCTGCGAGACCATCCCGTCCTACCCGGAGGCGCGGGCGCTGGCCAGGCTGCTCGCCGAGACGCCATCGGTCAAGGCGTGGGTGAGCTTCTCCTGCCGCGACGCCGCGCACCTCAACGACGGCACCCCGATCGCCGAGGCCGCCGCGTTGTTCGCCGGCAGCTCGCAGGTGGTGGCCGTCGGTGTCAACTGCACCGCGCCGCGGCACATCCCCGGCCTCATCGCCACGCTGGCCGGCGGCCTGCCGGTGGTCGTCTACCCGAACTCCGGCGAATACTGGGACGCCGAGCAGGGCCGGTGGCGCGGCACCGCCGAGCCCGTGGAGTACGGCCAGGCGGCCGAGGAGTGGCAACGGGCCGGCGCCTCGCTCATCGGCGGCTGCTGCCGTACCACTCCCGAGCACATCAAGCAGATCCGCGCCCACCTGTCCTGAGCACCGCGCCGCAGAAGCCCAGAAACGGGAGCCCCAGCCACCACGGTCAGGGGCGACGGCGGTCAGGCCGCGACGTTCTCAGGGGTGCGGCGGCGGGAGGACAGCACGCGGTCGAGGGCGAGCGCGCCGCCCCCGCTGAAGCCGACGGCCAGCGCGCCCGCCGCCAGCGACAGGACGAACTCGAAGCCGCCCTTGTCCACCCCGAACCCGTTGGCCCCATGGACGAACAGGATCGCGCCCGCCATGTCGAGCGCCAGCAGCGTCCCCACGACGGGCAGCGCCACACCGAGGATCAGCGCCAGGCCGCCCGCGACCTCCAGCACCGCCACCGCCGGAGCGGCGGCCGCGGCCAGCGGGATCCCGGCCGACTCGAAGAACTTGGTGGTCCCGGCGATCCCCATCGTGGCGAATTTCTGGTAGCCGTGCACCAGGAAGATCACGCCGACGGCCACTCGGGCGACCAGGATGGCTACGGAACGTGACTGGTCAAGCATGCGCTCTCCAAAAGGCAGTTGTTCAGATTTGAACCAGCACTCTACCCGGAAGTTCAAATCTGAACAACAAGTACACTGGACGCCGTGACGGACACCGCGTGGCTCGACAAGACGGAGATGGCCGCCTGGCGCGCCTTCCTGTCCACCTCCCACCTGCTGGAGCGGCGCATCGAAGAGCAGCTCAAGGCCGCGGCCGGGCTGACCCATCCGCAGTACGAGGTGCTGGCCCGCCTGGCCGACGCCCCCGGCCGCCAGATGCGCATGACGGAGCTGGCCAGGGGCGTCGTGGTGTCGAAGTCCGCGCTGACCTACCAGATCGGCCAGTTGGAGAAGGCGGGCCTGGTCGAGCGGACCACCTGCCCGTCCGACGAGCGCGGCGTGCTGGCCGTGCTGACCGAGGCGGGCGTCCACTGCCTGGAGCGGGTCGCCCCCGGCCACGTGGAGGTCGTCCGGGCCTACCTCATCGACCGGATGACCCGCGGCGAGCTGGAGACGATGACCACCGCCATGCGCAAGACCGAGCAGGCACTCCGGCAGTGACCGCCGCCATGCGCAAGACCGGACAGGCACTCCGGCAGTGACCGCCGCCGGGCGCGAGACCGGACAGGCACCACGGCAACCGCCGTGATGAACGGTGGTCAGCCCTTGGCGGCTCGGGCCGCGCGCTCCATCTCGACCTTGGCGCTGGCGGCGTACTTGTCGACGTACTCCTGCTCCGACAGCTCCATGAGCGCGTACATGATCTCGTCGGTCACGGCGCGCAGCACCAGCCGGTCCTCCTCCATCCCGTAATAGCGGGAGAAGTCGAGCGGCTTGCCGAAGCGGACCCCGGGCCGGATCCCGAGCTTGGGCAGCGGGTGGCCGGGGGGCATCATCTCGAAGGTGTGGACCATGGCCCACGGGATCACCGGCACCCGCGACATGAGGGCCAGGCGGGCGACGCCCGTCTTGCCCTTGTACAGGCGGCCGTCGGGTGAGCGGGTGCCCTCCGGGTAGATGCCCAGGACGTTGCCCTCGCGCAGCACCCGCATGCCGGTGCGCAGCGCGGCCTCGCTGGCCTTGCCGCCCGAGCGGTCGATCGGCACGGTGCCGACGCCGCTGAAGAACAGCCGGGTGAAGAAGCCCTTGACGCCCCGCCCGGTGAAGTAGTCGGACTTGCCGAGCGAGATGACCTTGCGGCGCAGATGCAGCGGCCCGAAGAAGTGGTCGGCGAACGACAGGTGGTTTCCGGCGAGAATGACCGGCCCCTGCCTGGGCACGTTCTCCACACCCTCCGCCCACGGCCGGAAGACGACGCGGAGGATCGGCCCCAAGATGGCCTTGACCACCCAGTAGAACACCCGGCCACCTCTTCCCCACAGCGCGATCTGTAAGCAAAGTCATCTTCGCATCTCAGAACCGATGCTCCTACCTCACCTCTCGCACAATCCACCTCGATCGTGCGACGATCGGGCAATTCCGGGATGAAATCCCACCGAGGAGCTGTTATGCCGCTCATGCCAGGCGCGGAGCCCTATCACCACGAAGCAGGCCAGGTCGGCGTACTGCTGTGCCATGGCTTCACCGGCACCCCGCAGTCGCTACGGCCTTGGGGCGAGTATCTCGCCGGGCAGGGGGTGAGCGTCTCCCTCCCCCGCCAGCCCGGACATGGCACCACCTGGCAGGAGATGAACCGCACCCGCTGGGACGACTGGTACGCCGAGGTGGAGAAGGCGTTCGAAAACCTCCAGGGCCGCTGCGCGAACGTGTTCGTGGCGGGGCTGTCGCTGGGCGGCTGCCTGGCGCTGCGGCTGGCCGAGGTGCACGGGGACGCGATCAGCGGCGTCATCGTGGTCAACCCGTCGATCGTGCGCGACGTGCCGCTGCTTATGCTGGCCCCGGTGCTCAAGTGGTTCCTGCCGTCGGTGCCGGGGGTGGCCAACGACGTCAAGAAGCCGGGCGTGACCGAACTGGCCTACGCGCGCACGCCGGTGAAGGCGGCCGCCTCGCTGCCCGGCCTGTGGTCACTGGTCCAGGCCGACCTGACGAAGGTGACGCAGCCGCTGCTGGTCTTCCACAGCACCGAGGACCATGTGGTGAAACCGAGGAGCGTGGAGATCATTCGCCAGAACGTACCGCAGGCCACGATCGAGGAGCTTACCGATAGCTACCATGTTGCGACGCTGGACAACGATGCCGACAAGATCTTTGCCGGTAGCCTCGACTTCATCCGGACACATGCCTCGGTACCCTTGCAGAGGGACTGATCGCACCCAGGGGGAAGTCGCGATCGCTGCGGAGAGGCCGATCTAGGTGACGCCCCAGAGTGACGAGGACGAGGTCTGGCGGCAGATCGTCGCGTCCTTCAACGACACAGCCGAGCGCGACTCGGCCGACCAGCCATGGCCGGACAGCGAGAACGTACCGGTCGAACCCATCGCGAGGGTGGTCAAACCCGCGGTCGACGAGGACGCCGACATGGAGGCGGAGCAGGGCGACGAGGACCTCGACGAGGATGAGGACGGCGAGGAGCGCTTCGTGCCCCCGCCGCCGCCCCCGCTGCCCAAGCTCGACCTGCCGACCAAGCTCGCCTGGGTGGCGTTGTTCGGCGGCCCCGCCTACCTGTTGATCGCCGCGATGGCCAACTGGCAGATGGAGGGCTGGGCGCTCTTCACCGCCGTGGCCGCGTTCATCGGCGGCTTCGTGGCGCTGGTGGTGCGGATGGGCGACGGCCCGCCCAACGACGGCTGGGACGACGGCGCCGTGCTCTGAGACCGGCTGGGACTCCTTCAGCGACCGGCTAGGAGTCCTTCAGCGAAGGCTCTCTGAGCCCGAACAGCTCCACCACGTCCGTGTACTGCTCGCGGGCGTCCACGGCGTGACCGACCGCCCAGACGTCGCCCTTGCCCGCGAGGTAGGTGACCGCCTGCAACCGCACGCTGTCCTTGCCCTTCGCGGCGCCGCCCCGGATGATCTCGCAGTCGCTCTTCTCGCAGCGCATCATGAACGGCTCGGTGGCCCGCGACGGGTCGAAGCCGGAGATCCAGAAGCGGCCCTTGCCGTCGCCGGTGACCCCGTAGAGCCGCGACTCGGTCTCGGGCAGCCGCTCGCGCTTCCAGCGCTTGCCGTTCCACGACAGGACGAGCGGGTCGACCTCGCCGTCACTGCCGTAGACCCCGCCCACGGCCAGCGCCCGTTTGGGGCCGTCGACCTGGATGTCGCGCAGGTAGCCGCCGGGAATGTCGGGCACGCGCATGGGCTTCCAGGTGGCGCCCGACAGGTGCATGATCAGCGGTGCCCGGCCGGTGTCGCCGACGGCGAACCCGTTGGACACACCATAGAGCGCGCCCGGCTCCAGGACCTTTCCGTCGTCGTCCCTGGGTGACTCCTGGGTGGTCCACTCGCCGCCCTGGCCGGTGAGGATGAGCCAGGAGTTGTCGCGGCTGCCGACGGCCACGACGCGCCCCGGACGGGCGTCGATGCCGCCGAGCCAGTCGCCCCCGCGCATCCCCTGCGCCCTGACCCGGTCGAAGCCGCCGGCATCTCCGTGGGCGAGGTAGGGCAGGCCGTCGTGGCCGTCGCCCACGGCCCACACGTCGGACGGTGAGGCGGCGGCCACACCGCGCAGGTTGCCGGCCCCGGTGGCGTCGCGCAGGGTCACCTCGGACCAACTGGAGCCGTTCCAGTGGCGGACCGTGCCGCGGTTCTTCCAGACGTCCCAGATCTCCTGCTGGCCGACGGCCCAGACATCGCCTGACGAGAGCGCGGTAACGTCGGAAAGCGAGCCGTCGGCGTCCAGGCGGACGCTCGTCGACTGCTGCCACGCCTCGATGGTGGCGGGGCGGGGATCGGCATGCGCGGCGGGCGTGACCTGCGACAAGGCCACGGACGTCGCCAAGATCAGGGTGAGCGCACGCCGCTGATAGCGACGGGTCATGAGCAAATGCTACGGGTTCGCGGACCTCCCCGCCCCGTTAGGGCCTGACTAGCAGCTCGGCGAGTACCGGCAGGTGGTCGGTCGCGGCCGCCAGATCGGCCGCGGCGGCGTCCGCGCCGCCGCAGGAGACGACCGTCAGCTCGGGCGCCGCGAACACCGCGTCGATGCGCTCACGCGGTTGCCGGGCGGGGAAGGTCAGCCCGTCGCCCCGGGGCGCGGCCGGTCGGCAGTCGGTGAGCCGCCCGGCCAGATAGCGCCAGGTGGGCTCGGTCTCCTGCTCGTTGAGGTCGCCGCCGATCACGATGGCGGCGCCGTACGCGGCGGCCGTACGCTCCATCAGCGTCATGGCCTCGTACGCGTGCCGCAGCCGGGCCGCGCCGTGGAGATCGAGATGGATCGAGCCGATGGCCAGCGGCACCCCCTCGACGCGCAGGACCGCGACGGCCAGCCCCCGGACCTCCAGGCCGACGAACACCTTCAGCCGGTGGTGCTCGGCCGCCAGCACCTCGATCCCGGGGCGGGCGAGCACCGCCACGCCGCCGAGCCGACCCCCGGCCACCACGCGCAGGCCGCACGCCTCGGCCAGCTCGCGCCGCCGGCCGCGCCAGTTGAGGAAGCGCGGGACCTCCTGGAGGCACAGGATGTCGGCCCGCATCGACTCGATCACCCGGACCAGCGCGGGCACGCTGTCACGCAGCCCGCGGACGTTGTAGGTGGCCACGCGCGCCATCGCGGGCGAACCCGGTCAGCGCATCCTGGCGAGGTCGGCCGCGCCGACGACCCCGGCGGCGGCGCCCAGCTCGGCCAGCCGGATCTCGGCCAGCGGCCGGTGTCCCTTGCCGGTGAGCTGCCGGGCGAAGGTCTCGCGGGCCCGGTCGAGGAAGAGATCGGCCGCGCGGGAGACGCCGCCGCCCACGATGAAGCAGCCCGGGTCGAGGATCGCGGCCAGGTCGGCCATGCCCTGGCCGAGCCAGTCGGCGAGGCTGGCGAAGGCGGCGAGGGAGGCCTCGTCGCCCAGCTTGGCCGCCTCGGTGACCTCCTCGCCCTCGATCTTGCCACCGGCCAGGCCGAGCAGGATCTGGGCCCGCTCCGGCTGGGCGGTGGAGATCTGCCTGGCCTCGATGACCAGGGCGTTGCCGCTGGCGTACTGCTCCCAGCAGCCGAGCTGGCCGCACCCGCACAGCCGGCCCTCGGGCACCACCTGCATGTGGCCGAGCTCGGCCCCCATGCCCCAGTGGCCCCTGAACAGCTTGCCGTCGAAGACCAGGCCGCCGCCGATGCCGGTGCCGAGCGTGATGCAGACGACGTGCGACTGACCGCGCCCAGCCCCGAACTTGGTCTCGCCCCAGGCCATGGCGTTGGCGTCGTTCTCGATGACGACCGGCAGCCCGATCAGCCCGCTGATCTTCTTCTGCAGGGGCTCCTCGCGCCAGGCCAGGTTGGGCGCGAACCGCACGACCGACCGGGTCTCGTCGACGAACCCGGCCGCGCCGACGCCGACGGCCTCGATCTCCCTGCCTTGGGCGAGCTCGCGCACGACCTCGGCCACCGTCGCGGCGACCTGCTCGGGCTGGTCGGCCGGGGTGGGCTTGAGCGTGTGGGCGATGATCTCGCCGTCGTCGTCGACCACGCCCGCGGCGACCTTGGTGCCACCGATGTCCACACCGATCGTGAGCATGCCCCTGTGTCTCCTCTATCCAAAATCCGGTCTATCCCAAATCTGGTCTATCCCAGATCAATATGTTCCACATTGTCGCGACCGCGATCGCCACTCTGATCGTCGCGTGGCCTGCGAGGGGCCGGCCTGCTCAGCGCGTCGATCGTCTGGCGGAACGCGGCGAACAGCTCGCCGCCGGCCGCCACCAGGTGCCCGGCCACGTCGTTGCCGGACTCCCGCTGTGCCGCGATGGCCCGGCAGACCGGGCAAGCGCGGCAGATGTACTCATCGTGGGGCTCGGACACCGCCTCGCTCCACACGTCTCTGTCCCTCTGCCCGCCGCCGCCCCCGGTGAACGAGTTGAGCACGGTCCTGCCGACCTGGCGGGTGGCCCGCCCCTGGATGGTGTCGAAGAGCTTGCGCGCCTCGTCCGTGACGGTGCCGATCGGGTCTCTGTTGCTCTCAGTCATCTGGCCCTCCTGCTGTGAACCGTACCCGGAGCAGGCCGTCGCGGAGCGCCGCGCCGCTGATCCGTCTGCGGGCCAGCGCCGCCGGCAGTGCCAGGATCCTCCGGTAGGGGCCGGCGGTGATGATCAGCTCGTCGCCCTTGCGGGCCAGGTCCACCTCGGCCCGGTCGGCGCCAGGCAGGGCCAGGGTCAGCTCGTCGGCGGACAGCCGCAGCGGCGGCTCCACCTCCGGGGCGGCGAACGGGTCCACCTCGCCGTAGATCGCCCCGCCCACCTGGGCCAGCGCGTCCTTGCCGACCGGCTCGGCCGGAAGGTAGGGCACGACGTGGATGGGCAGCGGCGCGAACGACTCCTCGGCCTCGGCCAGGAGCCTCGACTGGGCCGCCACCCACTGGGCGCGCCACTCATCGGCGCCCTCGGCGGGGAAGACCCGGTTGGCGACCACCGCGTCGACGCGGTAGCCGTACAGGTTGAGCGAGGTGAGGGTGCGCCTGGCCTCGGCGAGCACCACGGCCTCCGGCGTGAACACCAAGCGCACGGAGGCGTTGTCGCCGGTGAGCAGCTCGCGCACCTCCAGCAGGCCCCGGTGGAAGCGCTCCCCCGCGCTCATGACCTCCTCGCCGGGCGCGCTGACGTGGGCCACGCTGCGCACGAACGGCGAGACGATCTTCATGATCTTGCGGCCGACCGGCATCAGCCTGGTCATGTGCCAGTCGAGCGCCTCGGGCAGGGCCAGCAGGCGCAGGGTCTCGGCGGTGGGGGCGCAGTCGACGACGATGACGTCCCAGCGTCCTTCGCGGGCGTGCTCGCGCAGCTCCAGGAGGGCGATGACCTCCTCTGCGCCGGGCAGGATGGTGATCTCCTCGGAGGTGATCTCATCCAGGCCCAGCTCGGTGAGCAGCCCTCTTGCGTAGTCCTGCAGCTCGCCCCAGTGGCGCTCCAGCGTCTTCTGGGTGTCGACCTGGTGCAGGTGCAACCCCGGCGCGACCTCGCCCGGCTCGACGCCGAGCGCGTCGGCCAGCGAGTGGGCGGTGTCGGTGGAGACGATCAGCGTCTTCAGGCCGCGCTTGGCGGCGAGCGTGGCGGTCGCCGCGGCGGCGGTGGTCTTGCCCACACCGCCCTTGCCGGTGAAGAGCAGAACTCGCGGGCTCACCTCAGTGCCCTTCGACGCGCTTCTTGAGGCCCTTGAGCGCGGTGTCCACGATGACCTTCTCCGCCTTGCGCTTGATCATGCCGATCATGGGGACCTTGAGGTCGGCCGAGAGCTCGTATGTCACCTCGGTGCCGGTGCCCGTCTCGGCCAGCTGGTAACTCCCCGCGAGCTCGGCGAGCATCTTGCCCGGCTCGACGACCTGCCAGCGGACGCTCTCGTCGTCCTGCCAGGTGTAGCCGAGGGTGTAGGCGTCGCTGATCACTCCGGCGTCCAGGACGAAGCGCACCGTCTCCGGCCTGCCGTCGGCCCCGGTGCTGAGGACCTCCGCCTCCTTCACCTGACCCGCCCATTCGGGGTAGGCCGCGAAGTCGGCGATGACGGCCATCACGGCGGCCCGGTCGGCGCCGACGGTGATGCTCGAAGTGGTGCGATCAGCCATGCGACCACCGTACCGGTCGGGTCACCATTCGAGGATGAACGGAACCCCCTTTCCCCGGAAATGACCCACGTTCACGCACTCGGTGCGCCCGATACGGGTGCGCCGGTGCAGTGGCTGGTGCACATGCCCGAACAGGGCGTAGCGCGGCTGCGTCCGCCTGATCGCCGCCAGCGTCGCCTCGCTGCCGCGCTCGAAGCGCCTGGCCACCACGTCGTACAGCAGCTCGGGCACCGCGGGCGGGATGTGACAGCACAGCACGTCGACCTCGCCGACCGCCTCGACCTTGGCGGCGAACTCCTCGTCACTGATCTCGTACGGGGTGCGGTAGGTGGTCTTGAGCCCGCCGCCGACGAAGCCGAACCGCCAGCCGCCGATCTCCACGCTCTGGCCGTCGAGCACCTGGTGACCGTCCTGGAGGTAGTCGGACCACAGGCGCGGGATGTCGACGTTGCCGTAGGTGAGGTAGGCCGGCGCGGGCATGGCCGCGAAGAGCTCTTTGTACTGGGCGCGTACGTTGCGCTCGATGTGCTCGCGCGGATCGCCGTCGAGGGTGGACCACAGCCGCGCCGACATGGCTCTGGCCTCGTCGAAGCGCTTGGCCGTGCGCAGCGCGATGAACTCCGCGGCCCGCTCGGCGCCGAACAGGTCCGGGAAGATGCCCTGCGCGTGGTCGTCGTAGTCGATGAAGAGGATCAGGTCACCGAGACAGATCAGCGCGTCGGCCCCCGCCCCGGCGCCGGCCAGCGCGTCCGCTCTGCCGTGTACGTCGCTGATGACATGGACCCTCATGCGGGAAATCCTATGAGAGCGGCTGCTAGCGTGAGAATGACCCCTACCCGTGGGTAATTCAACGCGATAGCGTCCAGGCGGTCCCCCCGAACAGGAGTTGATTCCGTGCGCGAGTACAGCGTCCCGGTGCTGGTCGACGTACCTGCCTCCGCGAGCCTGCCCGACACGGTCTTCAGGCGGGCCGAGCAGGAGCCCGGCGCGGTCGTCATGCGGCGCAAGCAGGACGGCGGCTGGCCCGCCGTCACCGCCTCCGAGTTCCGCGACCAGGTGGTCGAGCTGGCCAAGGCGCTGATCGCGGCGGGCATCGAGCACGGCGACCGGGTCGCGCTCATGTCGCGCACCCGCTACGAGTGGACGCTGATCGACTACGCGATCTGGTCGATCGGCGCGGTCACCGTGCCGATCTACGAGACGTCGGCGGTCGAGCAGGTCAAGTGGATCCTGTCCGACAGTGAGGCCAAGGCGGTGTTCGTCGAGCTCGACGGGCACGAGGAGACCGTGCGCGAGGCCGCGCCCGGCCTGAAGCCGATCTGGCGCGTCGACGAGACCCTCGACGGCTCCGAGGTGACCGACGCCGCCTTCGAAGAGCGGCGCGCCGGGGTCGGCTCGGCCGACCTGGCCACGGTCGTCTACACCTCCGGCACCACCGGCCGGCCCAAGGGCTGCCGGATCACGCACGACAACCTGCTGTTCACCGCCCGCAACGTGGTGGCGGGCCCCCTGGAGGCGCTCTTCGCCGGCAAGTCGCCGGCGGCGCTGCTGTTCCTGCCGCTCGCGCACATCTTCGCCCGCATGATCCAGGTCGCCATCATCGAGGCGGGCGCGATCCTGGCCCACACCCCGAACATGAAGAACGTGGCCCCGGACCTGGCCGAGTTCCAGCCGACGTTCCTGCTCGGCGTGCCCCGCGTGTTCGAGAAGGTCTACAACGGCGCCGAGCAGCGGGCCATCGCCGGCGGCAAGGGCGCGATCTTCGCCCGCGCCGCCGACACCGCCGTCGCGTGGAGCAAGGCCGAGAGCTCCGGCGGCGCGGGCCTGGGCCTGCGCCTGCGGCACGCCCTGTTCGACCGGCTGGTGTACGGCAAGCTCCGCACGGCCACGGGCGGCCGGCTGACGGCGGCGGTGTGCGGCGGCTCGGCCCTCGGCGACCGGCTCGGCCACTTCTTCAGGGGCGTCGGCATCGAGGTGTTCGAGGGCTACGGCCTGACCGAGACCTCGGCGCCCTGCTCGGTCAACATGCCGGGCGCCAACAAGATCGGCACGGTCGGCAAGCCGCTGCCCGGCGTGTCGATCCGCATCGCCGACGACGGCGAGATCCTGGCCAAGGGCCGCCACGTCTTCCACGGTTACTGGCACAACGACCAGGCGACGGCCGAGGCGATCGACGCCGACGGCTGGTACCACACGGGCGACGTGGGCGAACTCGACGCCGACGGCTACCTGCGCATCACGGGACGCAAGAAGGAGATCCTGGTGACGGCGGCGGGCAAGAACGTCGCCCCCGGCCCGCTGGAGGACGCGCTGAGGGCGCACCCGCTGATCTCCCAGGCCATGATCGTCGGCGACGGGCGGCCCTTCGTGGCGACGCTGATCACCCTGGACCCGGAGGCGCTGGACCACTGGAAGTCGGTCAACGACCTGCCGACGGCTACGCTGAGTGAGCTTTGCACGGATCCGCGGGTGCTGGCGGAGGTGCAGAAGGCCGTGGACACGGCGAATCTGACGGTGTCGAAGGCGGAGCAGATCAAGAAGTTCGCCATCCTGGATGTGGACATCACCGAGGACAGCGGGCACCTGACGCCGACCCTGAAGATCAAGCGCAACGTGGTGATGCGGGACTTCGCCAAGGATGTGGACGCACTGTACAAATGATTACGCTGGGTATAGAAATCGCTACCCGTTGTCCCGGATTCTCTGGACGCTCTTGACGCCACTTCGCTAGCCTGAGAAGGCAATCGGGACCGGAGATCTGATACATCCCCGGTCCCTACCTTCAAAGGTAGGGGAGATAACGGTGAGCATCAAGGAAGCGGGTATGCAGTTCATCGGCAGCATCGAGAACGAATTCGTCCGGATAGGGGCCGACCAGATGGAGATGGGCCAGCAGCTCACTGAACGCATCAACGGCGTCGCGGACCGGGTCAAGACACTGGACGGCAAGGTCACCGTTCTGGATGGCAAGGTCACCGTTCTGGACGCCAAGGTCACGTCCATGCAGGCGTCGATAGACGACCTCCAGGCCCGACAGGCAACGATGCAGACGTCGATAGACGGGCTCCAGGCCGGACAGGCAACGATGCAGCAGACCCAGACGGAGATGATGCACATCCTCGTCGCCATCCAGCGCAAGCTCGACCTCAACTAAGCAGCAGCCACGCGAACGGCCCCCGGCACCACGCGCCGGGGGCCGTTCGCGTGTCAGCCCTTCGTCGCCCCGCCCGTGAGCCCCTTGACGAACTGCTTCTGCAGCAACAGGTAGAACACCAGGATCGGCAGCGTGGCCAGGAACATGAGCGCGAACATCCCGCCGAAGTCCGCCGCGTACTGCCCGAGCGACTTGTAGATGCCCGTCATGATCGTCGTACCCTCGCGCGGCCCATAGATGATCAGCGGGTTGAGGAAGTCGTTCCAGATCCACACCCCGAGGAAGATCAGCACGCTGGCCGTCGCCGGACGCAGCAGCGGGAAGACGATCTTCCAGAACGTCTGCCACCGCGTGGCCCCGTCGATGGCCGCGGCCTCCTCCAGCTCCCGCGGCACGCCCTTCATGAAGCCGGAGAAGACGAAGACCCCGAACGGCACGTAGTAGCCGACGTTGAAGAGCACGAGGCCCTGCAGCGTCGACATCAGCCCGAGCGCCTTGAGCACCTGAGTGATCGGGATCAGGATCACCTGCGGCGGGATCATCAGCCCGCACAGCAGCAGGACCATGATCACTCGGGACCACCAGGTGTTCTGCCGGGCCAGGTAGTGGCCGAGCATGGCCGACAGCACCGTCAGGATGATGATCGACAGGGAGGTGACCAGGACGCTGGTCCGCAGCGACGACCAGAAGAGGCTGTCCGGGCTGGTCAGCACCCTGATCAGGTTGTCGAAGGTGGGCGGGATCGGCAGCGACATGGCGCCACTGGCGACCTGCCGGCTCTCCTTGAAAACGTTGATCAGCGCGATGTACAGAGGGATGAAGAATACCCCGCCGACGACCAGCGCGACCAGCGGGCGCAGCCACGGCACGGTGGAGCGCATCAGAGCTGCACCTCCCTTCGCCCCAGCACGCGCAGCGTGATCACCGACAGCAGCGCGATGACGATCAGCATGACGACGGCCTCCGCCGAGGCGTAGCCGGTGCGGTTCTCCACGAACCCCTCCTGCAGGATGACGAGCGCCACGCTCGCGGTCGTCCCCGTACCGGGTCCGCCGTTGGTGATCACCTTCACGTGGTCGAAGATCTTGAACGCGGAGATCAGCAGGACGACCGTGTTGATGGTGAGCGCGGGCGCCAGCAGCGGCCAGGTGACGCTCCAGAACCTGCGCACCGGACCCGCGCCGTCGATCGCCGCCGCCTCGGCCAGCTCCTGGGGTACGCCCTGCAGCCCGGCGAGATAGACGACCACGCAGAATCCGAGCATCTGCCAGCAGACGATCGACGACAGCGAGTAGAGCGCGATGTCCGGGTCGGACAGCCAGCCCGGCGGCTCACTGACGCCCAGCGCCCTGAGCGTCTGGTTGATCGGCCCGTCGTCGGCGAGGATGCGAGTCCAGATGACGCTGATGACCACGGAGCTGATCACCATCGGGGTGAAGAAGACGCTGCGCAGCGCGTTGTAGAGCCAGCCGCGGCGGTCGAGGAGCACCGCGATGGCGACGCCCAGGACGTTCGGCACGATGACGACGATCAGCGTGAGGATCGTGGTCACCCGCAGCGACTGCAGGAACGTCTCGTCCTGCAGGAGCAACTGGTAGTTGCGCAGCCCGACGAAGTGCGTCTTGGGCCGCAGCAATGCCTGGTCGGTCAGGCTGTAACCGAAACTGAGCGTGATCGGCAGCACGACGAGGCAGAAGTAGATGAGCGTGCCGGGCGCGGCGAACGACAGGAAATGCCACAGCCCGGCCCCTTTGCCGCCCGGCCGTCGCCGGCGTACTCGGGCCTGCGCGTGGCCGGGCTTGTGATGGTGGATGGTGGTGCCAGCGGCCATCAGGCCAGACCCCTCCTGGTCGGAATCGGATCCCGGTCAGACCGAGGGGCGGGCGCTCGGCGGCCCGCCCCGCCGGATCAGCCGGATTTCTCCCACTCGGTGTCGAGGAAGGCCAGTGCCTGGTCGACCGTCTTCTTGCCGCTGACCAGGTCCTGCGCCGTGGACCAGAACTTGCCCTGCATGCCCGGCAGCATCGCCGTGTCCCCGGCCTCCCAGCTGAACGCGGGGACGGTCGCCTTCTCGTTCAGCGCCTTCTGCCACAGGTCGTAGACGGCCTTGAACACCGGGCCCGTGTCCGACGGCGGCGTGTAGCCCTTGATCGCCGGGAAGAGCGCGTCGGCCTTGACCGAGGCGTCCAGGTTCTCCTTGGTGAGCTGGAAGGCCAGCGCGAACTTCTTGGCCGCGGCCATGTTCTTGGCCGTCGCGCTGACGGACAGCCCGCCGCCGGTGAAGGTCGGCATGTGCAGGGCGCCGTCGTCGCCGGGCCAGGCGAAGACCCCGATGTCGTCCTTCATGGGCGAGCCGTCGGCCGCGGCGGCGAACCAGCTGCCCATCGGGTACATCGCGCCCTTGCCGCCGAGGAAGGCCTCCTGCGTCTTGGGGTAGTCCTGCCCGATCTGCCGTTTGTCGAGGTAGCCCTTGGCGGCCAGGTCGGTGAACTTCTGCGTGGCGGCCTTCATGGCCGGGTCGGTGGCGAACTTCACCTCGCCGTTGCGCCGCTTGGTCATCCAGTCGGGCGTCTTGGCGTACAGGTCCGTGGCCAGGATGGCGGTCCACGGCTGGGAGGTGACGAACACGCCGCCCGACACGAACGGGGTGATGCCCTTGGCCTTCAGCTTCTCGGCGTCGGCCAGCAGGTCGGCGTAGGTCTTCGGCGGCTCGGCGATGCCGGCCTTCTGGAACAGCTTCTTGCTGTAGTAGACGTTCGGGATCGTCTGCGTGTTGGTCGGCAACTGGAGGATCTTCCCGTTGACCGCGCCGCAGGTCGGACAGAGGAAGTCCTTGAGCTCCTCCGGCGTCCACGTGGCCAGGCTCGGCTCCAGGGCGATCAGGTCCTGCATGCCGATCTGTACGTCAGGCAGCTGCCCGGAAGCGGCCAGTTGCTTGGCGTAGTCGTTGCGCTCGGACTCCGAAGGCGCGGCGACCAGCTCGACCTCCAGGTCGGGGTTGGCCTTGGTCACCAGATCGACCTGGGCCTTCCAGTACGACTCCGGCAGGTTCGGCGAGGGGAACACCAGGAAGGAGACCTTCTGTTTGCCCCCGGAGGCCGGCGCCGAGGACTGGCTTCCGCTGGGCGAATTGCTTGAGCAGGCACTAAGCGCGAGCGCGACGGCGAGTGTCATCGCCCCAGCCGCGAACAGCTTGTTCACTGTGCCACCCTTCTCACTCATCCGATCATTCGGTGGGGGCGCGAAATGATGCGTGTGAATAGGTAGGACCACTACTAGGGGTAACAGCTAAGCACTGACAACATAAGGGTTGATCCCACAGAAAGGTAGGATCACTCCGGCTCAGCGTATGCCATGTGATCGGATTGGTATGCGGGGACCGTCAGAGCCTGGCCCCGTCAAGATCAAACGATGACCAGCTCGCCCGCCTGCTCGGACAGCGCGGTCCTGGCCGTCTCGGGCAGCCCGCCGTCGGAGATCACCACGTCGGCCTCGCTGAGCCGGGCGATCGTGCTGATGCCCACGGTCCCCCACTTGGTGTGATCGGCCAGCACGACCAGGCTGCTCGCGGCCTCGACCAGGGCGCGGTCGGTCTCGGCCTCCATCATGTTCGGCGTGGTGAACCCGGCCCGCGTGGTCATCCCGTGCACGCCCAGGAACAGCATGTCCACGTTGAGCAGCCGGATCGCGGCGACCGCCACCGGGCCGACAAGGGCGTCCGATGGGGTACGCACGCCGCCCGTCAGCACCACCGTCTGGTCCGGCCGCCCGCCGTGCTGGAAGACGTCGGCGATGCGCACCGAGTTGGTCACCACGGTCAGGCCGGGCGTGTTCACCAGCTGGTGGGCGAGCGTCCAGGTCGTGGTCCCGGCCGAGAGCGCCACGGCGGTGCCCGGGAACACCAGCTCGGCGGCGCGGCGGGCGATGACCAGCTTCTCGTCCTCCTGCTGGACCGACTTGACGGCGAAGCCGGGCTCGTCGGTCGAGCCGGCGCCGATGACGGTCGCGCCGCCGTGCACCTTGGCCAGCAGCCCCCGCTCGGCCAGCAGCTCGAGGTCGCGGCGGATCGTGATGTCCGAGACGCCGAACTCGCGCACCAGGTCGACCACCTTGACGGCGCCGTTCAGCCGTACGAGCTCCAGAATCGTCTGCTGTCGCTGGACGGCGAGCATCGCATCACCCAGTTCCCAACAGTTTCTCGACATTTCCCGACATGCCATTCGGACGCATCATGACACGCCACCTGCGGATTTCAAGGCCCGTGCTCGGTTGTGATGGTTCTTGGCCGGCGTTCGACATCAAATCGTGCGTTGACAGCTGGTTGTGTGTGCTCTTCTCTGAAGGAAATCGAGCGAATTCGGGGGAATTTGAGGGTCCTGGCAAGGAGGAACCACCATGGTCCAACGTCTGCCGATCTCCCGTCGTAACCTGCTGCTCGGCGCGGCCGCCACCTTCGGCGTCCCGGCCGTCCTGGCCGGCTGCGGGTCCAGTCAGCCCGCCGCGCCGCCGGGTGGTAAGTCATCCGGAAACCTGGGCACGGTCACGTTCGGCTCCAACGCCTCGGACGAAATCCCCAAGAAGTCCCTCGAAACCGTGTTAAAGGGCTTCACCCAGGCCCAAGTGAAGATCAATACCGTGGACCACAACACGTTCCAGGAGAACATCAACCGCTACCTCAAAGGCACGCCGGACGATGTCTTCACCTGGTTCGCCGGATATCGCATGCAGTTCTTCGCCGAGCAGGGGCTCGCGACCGACATCTCGGACGTGTGGCGGGAAATCGGGAGCGACTACACACCCGCCTTCAAGGCCGCCTCGACGGGCACCGACGGTAAGCAGTACTTCGTGCCGTTCACGTACTATCCGTGGGCCGTCTTCTATCGCAAGAGTGTGTGGCAGGAGAAGGGCTACGAGCCGCCCAAGACGCTGGACGAGTTCACCGCGCTGGCCAAGAAGATGAAGGCCGACGGGCTGATCCCGATCGGGTTCGCCGACAAGGACGGCTGGCCCGCCATGGGCACGTTCGACATCATCAACATGCGGACGAACGGCTACGACTTCCACATCTCGCTCATGGGCGGCAAGGAGTCGTGGACCGACCCCAGGGTCAAGCAGGTCTTCGACACCTGGCGCGGGCTGATGGAGTATCACCAGCCCGCCGCGCTGGGCCGTACCTGGCAGGAGGCCGGGCAGGCGCTGCAGCAGAAGAAGACCGGCATGTACCTGCTCGGCATGTTCGTCGCCCAGCAGTTCCCGGAGAACGAGCGCGACGACATCGACTTCTTCACCTTCCCCGAGATCAATCCGACCTACGGCACCGACTCCATCGACGCGCCGATCGACGGCTACATGATCTCGGGCAAGGCCAAGAACGTCGACGGGGCCAAGGCCGTGCTCAAGCACCTGGCCCAGGGCAGCTCGCAGAACATCGCCACCAAGCTGGACCCGGGCACCCTGGCCGCCAGCTCCAAAGCCGACACCAGCGGTTACAGCACGCTGCAGAAGCGCGGCGCCGAGCTGGTGTCCAAGGCGACGCACCTGGCCCAGTTCCTCGATCGTGACACCCGGCCCGACTTCGCCTCAACGGTGATGATCCCGTCGCTGCAGTCGTTCGTCGGCAAGCCGAACGAGATCGACTCCTTGCTGGCGAGCATCGAGAAGCAGAAGACCAACATCTTCCGCTGATGGCCGCCAAGACCCGTCGCTACTCCGCCCGCGACGTGACCATCCTGGTCATCGGGCTGGGGGTGGCCATCATCGTCAACGTGGGCCTCATCTGGGGGCCCACGCTGGCCTCCATCGGGCTGTCGGGCACCGACTGGAACGGCATCAAGCCGATGGAGTGGGTGGGCGGCCGGAACTACACCGACCTGGTCAACGACTATCCGCCGTTCTGGTCGGCCATCCGCAACAACGTGCTCTGGCTGGGCTTCCTCGGTCTGGTCGCGACGCCGTTCGGGCTGTTCTGCGCGGTGCTGCTGGACCGGCGGCTGCGGCTGTCGCGCGTGTACCAGAGCGCGCTGTACACGCCGGTCGTGCTGTCGCTGGCCGTCGTGGGGTTCATCGCGCAGCTCGTCTACTCCTCCGACTACGGCGTGCTGAACGCGGTGACCGGGCTGACCGTGGACTGGCTGGGCGACCGGTCGATCAACATCTGGGTGGTCATGGTGGCGGCCGGCTGGCGGCACGTCGGGTACGTGATGATCATCTATCTGGCCGGGCTGAAGGCGGTCGATCCCGCGCTCAAGGAGGCGGCCGCGATCGACGGGGCCAACGAGGCGCAGGCGTTCTTCCGGGTGGTGTTCCCGACGCTGCGCCCGGTCAACGTGATCGTGCTGGTGATCACGGTCATCGAGGCGCTGCGCGCCTTCGACATCGTCTACGCCATCAACAAGGGCAGGAACGGGCTGGAGCTGCTGTCGGTGCTGGTCACCGAGAACATCGTGGGCGAGGCGAGCCGCATCGGGTTCGGCTCGGCCATCGCGGTGATCCTGCTGGTGATCACGCTCGGGTTCATCGTCACCTACCTGTCGCAGCTGTTCAGGGAGGAACGATGACGCTCACCGCGCCCATCACCACGCCCCCGGTCCAGGATCGCCGGGAGCCGGTGCGCCGCCGGGCGCGTCCGCTGCGGATCCTGCTGCACGTCTTCCTCGGCCTCGTGGCGCTGGGCTGGGTCCTGCCGCTCGCGCTGGCGCTCTACGCCTCGCTGCGCCCGTACGACGAGACCGCGCGGCTGGGGTACTTCTCGCTGCCCGAGCACCTGACGCTGGACTACTACGGGCAAGCGTGGAGCCAGGCCGACCTGCCCCGCTACTACCTCAACACGCTGATCATCGTGATCCCGGGCGTACTGATCACGCTGTTCATGGCCTCGTTCACCGCGTTCGCGATCGCGCGGCTGCGCATTCCGGGGCGCAAGGCGCTGCTGATCACGTTCACGGCGGGCAACCTGCTGCCGCCGCAGGTGCTCATCACCCCGCTCTACACCCTCTACACGCTCGTGCCGCTGCCGGCGTGGCTGTCGGACTCGCAGTCGCTGTACGACTCCTACCTCGGGCTGATCCTGGTGCACGTGGCATTCCAGTTCGGCTTCTGCGTGTTCGTCATGTCGAACTTCATGCGCACGATCCCGGAGGAGATCACCGAGGCGGCGCTGGTCGACGGAGCGAGCGTGTGGCGCCGCTACTGGCAGCTCACGCTGCCGCTGTGCCGCCCGGTGCTGGCGGCGCTGGCCACGCTGGAGTTCACCTTCATGTACAACGACTTCCTGTGGGCGCTGGTGCTGATGTCGTCGGGCGACAAACTGCCCGTCACCTCGGCCCTGAACAACCTGCGCGGCCAGTTCTTCACCGACTACAACCTGCTGGCGGCCGGGTCGATGCTGGTCGCGCTGCCGACGCTGATCGTCTTCCAGATGCTGCACAAGCAGTTCGTCGCCGGACTCACCCTGGGGGCCACCAAGGGCTAAAGGAGCGCGTGGAAGCGGGCGGCGACCAGGTCCCAGGTCCACTCGCCGGCGATCCAGTCGCGGCCCCGGGCGCCCATCTTCCGGGCCCGTTCGGGGTCGCCGAGCAGCTCGATCAGGGCCGCGGCGACCTCCGCCACGTCGGTGCCGTCGACGACGAGGCCGGTCTCGCCGTGCCGTACCGCGTCCGGGGCGCCGCCGGACGCGCCCGCGACGACCGGCAGGCCGGTCGCCGATGCCTCCAGGAACACGATCCCCAGCCCCTCAACGTCGACGCCGCCCAGCCGGGTACGGCACGGCATCGCGAACACGTCGGCGGCGGCGTAATAACCGGCCAGGCTGCCCGCCGGGACCGTACCGGTGAAGCGGACGGACTCGTGCCCCCGCGCCAGCTTCTCCAGCCGCTTGCGGTACGGCCCGCCGCCCACGAACAGCAGCACCGACTCCGGCACCGCGCGCAGCACCCGGGGCCAGGCCCTGATGAGCTGGTCCTGGCCCTTGCGCGGCACCAGCCTCGACACGCAGATCACCACCGGCCGCCCGGCCAGCCCGAGCTCGGCCTTGGGCGCGTCCGGGTGGAACTGGCCGGTGTCCACGCCCGGCGCCAGACGTACCAGCTTGGCCGGCGAGATCGCCGCGGCCAGCCGGGCGCGCGTGTACTCGCCGAGGTAGGTCACCACGTCGGCGTGCGCGCCGATCCTGCGCAGCGCCCCACGGAACAGCGGCGCGCTCGCCCACGACGCCTCGTGGCCGTGGGTGAGCATCACCACGCGCCGCGCGCCGGCCGCCCGTAACCCCGGCGCGAGCAGGCCCAGCGGGGCCGCCGAGCCGAACACCACGGTGTCCGCCCGCTGCTCGGCCAGCAGGTGGGCGGCCCGGCGGGCGACCGCCGGGGTGGGCAGCATGAGCGAGGTGGGGTGCCGGACGATCCGGTACGGCTGGCGGCTGTCGAACTCCGCGCACCCCTGCCAGGCCGGAGCGTAGACGGCCACGCCAGGGGTGCGCAGGGCCAGCCCGTGCACGAACGACTGGATGCCGCCCGGCCGGGGCGGGAAGTCGTTCGTGACGATGAGCACGCCGGTCACGGCTGCTGCTGGCCGTTCAGCGCGGCCCACTCCCGGGCCATGGCGATGCGTTGGGGGCCGGTGGGGTGTGACGCATAGAGGGCATATTCCACCGGATCCGGCGACAAGTCGGAAATATTGGTAATTGCCAGGCGTTTCTGCATGGAGATGAAGGTGGCCGGGTCCTTCGTGAGGTTCAGGGCGTGGAGGTCGGCGCGGGCCTCGATGTGGCGGCTGACCACGTTCTGGGCCGGTCCTGAGATGACCGTGGCCAGGCTCATCAAGCCCATGATCACTCCTACCGCCCGTGGATCGGCCGCCGAGGCGATGCCCGTGCGCCGCCGCAGCATGCCCAGCAGCAGGAACAGCAGGATCGCGCCGAACGCGGCGCCCAGCCCGCCCACCAGCGTGCCGACCAGCACGTCCCCGTACTTGGCGTGGCCCAGCTCGTGCGCCACGACCAGCTCGACCTCGGACTGCGGGGCCCGCAGCAGCGTGTCGTACACGACGATCCGGCGCGTGGCGCCGAAGCCGGAGACGTAGGCGTTGAGCGCGTTCGTCCGGCGGGAGGCGTCGGCGATCAGCACGTCCTCGACCGGGACATGGGCGCGCTCGGCCAGCATCATCAGGTTCGCCCTGAGCGCGCCGCCCGGCATCGGGCGGAAGTCGTTGAACAGCGGCTCGAACACGACCGGATACACGAACGAGGCCACCAAGGTGAACGCGAACGCGCCCGCGGCGGCCGGGATCCACCAGCGCCGCAGCCACCTGGCCAGCGCCACCACGACCAGCACCATGATGGACTGCAGCACCACGTTCACGGCCAGGCTCTTGAGCCGGTCGCCGGTCCAGCCGGCCCAGTCCTGCGTGGACAGGCCGTAGTCGCGCAGCTGCACCTCGTACCAGATGCCCAGGGGCCACCTGATCGCCTCGACGATCGCGGTCAGCACCACCACCCCCAGCACGACCCGCACCCACCACGGCCCGCGCAGCTTACTCAGCACCTTGGCACCGAACGGCGTGAGCACGAGCAACCCCGCGAACAGCACGGTCAGCCCGAGGGAGAGGTAACCGGGCAGGCTCGTGGCCGCGTCGAAGGCGGCGGCCCTGGCGATCTCGGCGGCACTGAAGTCGCGCGCCGGATCCGGCGTCACCGTGGGGGTGCCCGAGGGCATCACCCGCCAGGGCGTCGTGAACGCCACCACGGCCAGGATCACCACACCGAGCACGACCAGCGCCCAACCGGCACCGGCCCGGCCGAACGCGACGTCCCCACCGTCCGCGACCCAGCCACCTGACACGGCACGGTCGCTCGGCGCGGCACGGTCGTCTGGCGCGGCACGGTCACTCGCTGTGGCACGGTCGTCTGGCACGGCGCGGTCCCTTGGTGCGGCACGGTCGTGTGGCGCGGCGCTACCGCCTGACGTGGCGGGGTCGCTTGATGCGGCGTCCTCGCCGGGCTGTGGTGCCGGGTTCCGATCGGGGCCCGCGTCGTCGTCAGGCGGCGGCATGCTGTCGTCGGTGCCCTGCAGATCGTCCATCCGCGTTCCCCTTACGCAAGCTGGTCCCGCACGTAGTCGCGCCACCGTGCCGTCAGCGTCCCTGCCGAGAGCCCGAGCCTGGTGAGCCCCCGGTCGATGCCACCCGTCTGGGCATCACGGTAGAGCCTCACCAGAGTCCCCTCACCGAACCGCTCGGCGATGAAGCGACACGCCAGCCACGCCTCCTGGTACGCCCGTGCCAGACGTGCAGGCTCCCGGCTGGACGGTGCGAATGCCGCAGGCCCTGGCAATTCGCCCGGCAAGTGCCCGGCCCGCACCTCGGCGGCCAACTCGGTGGCGGCCACCCGGACTGGCAACCCCGCGTCCCGGTAGCCCACGTAGTCGGCGAACCCCTCATAGAGCCACACCGGCAACCGTTTCGTCCCGGCCGCGACGTGAGTGAGCTCGTGCGTGAGCACGATGTCCCGCCCGGTGGGGGTCAGCCGGGCGAAGTTCTCGGGCACCACGACCACTCTCCCGCCATCGGCCACCGCCGCCAGCCCGTCGACACTCCCCACCCCGGCCACCCGAGCAGCCTCGGCCGCCGAGCCGGGCACGAGCACCACGGGCCGTACGGGGCGGCCGAGCACGGCGGAGACCCGCGACCCGGCGGCATCGGCCCGGCGCGCCAGATCACGAAGCGACTCGGGCGCCGCATACTGACCGACGACGACCGAACGCACACCTCGTACGACCTCGGAGCCATCCCCCCAGAGTCCCCGCGCCTCCGCCGGAAGCTCACGATCACCGGCCGGCGGGTTGTGGCCGGTCGCGGACTGATCGGGCCCACCGGACGGCAGGTCACGAACCGCTGCCGAGAGGCCGTCCGTCCCCGGAGACCGGTGCGGGGCGGCGCTGGCCGAGGCGAGGGCCAGGAGCAGCACCCCCACCCCCAAGACTCGGCGGCTCACCTGCACGGACACGTTCCCCGATCGTAGTCGTCCCGCGCCGCGAACCGGCCGTCGCGGAGAGACCCGGCTCCTCGTCGCGCAAAGGCCCGGCACGTCGTCGCGCAAAGCGTCGGCTCGTCGTCGCGGAAGGGCCCGGAACACGCGAAGGTCCCGTCCCAGCTGGGACGGGACCTTCGTGACGGTCTTGCAGGCCGGATCAGGCCGGACTTACAGGCCGGGACGCACCGCGCCCACGAACGACGCCTTGCGCCATCCGCTGAGCTTCTCGACGCGCACCGTCGAACCCGTCCTCGGCGAATGGACCATCTTGCCGTTGCCGACATACATGCCCACATGGCCGAGCCCATAGAAGAACATCAGGTCACCTGGCTTCAGATTCTTCCAGGAGACCTTCTTCTTGATGCGGGCGAACTGGCTGTTCGTCACGCGCGGGATCTTGACGCCGGCCTTCTTCCAGGCGTACTGGACGAGACCGGAGCAGTCGAAGGAACCAGGTCCTGTGGCCCCGTAACTGTACGGGTCACCGATCTGGTCCTTGGCCACGGCGACGGCCGTACGGGCCTTCACCTTTTGCCGAGCGACCGCTGTTTGTTGCGCGACCTTCTTCACGGACCTGACGGCTTTCGCCGCTGTATTGGTCCCGGAAACTTCGGCCGCATCACGCGTTGTCGCCGCCTGCGCCGTCGGGGCAGGGAGGACCAAACCTCCGGCCGTCACGGTCATCGTGAGCGCTGCGCCACTCAGGGCAATGCGGGACAGACGGGGGTTACTGGGGGAGGTAGACAGGATTTCTCCTTGGGACTTCCACGAACGCCTACCGGGTTAGCTGACGGATTCGGGCCTGGAAGTCGCCCTACGGCGCAATACGCGCCGATTCACCCCTGATCCCGGGAGCGGGATCGCTGGGTCCCCGGCTCCGTGCCTCCTGGCTGCACGGACTCGGCAGGCCACCGCCACGTAATGACATGTAGAAGGGCGGCGACCTAACGGATTTCTTTTCTGTCCACATCGGGGACCCGATGGAGAGTCGCGACGCCATGGCTTGTTCGCCGCGACGCCAGAAGCTACGCCCTTGAGTAACGAGCTGGCAAAGCCGTCATGGGGTTGTCAGGATCACTCAGAGGTGTCAGTAAAGTCCCCAACCCCAGCTGGAGCGCCGGGTTATGTTATTCAAATGTGACCCTTCTCACACTTGACCACACAGTGATCTGTCAGGTCCCTTTTGTCACTCTTGTCACACTGGTCCCGCTAGCAACACGCCGGAGGGCGCGTGATCGTGTCGCGACTGCGCGGATGTGGGCGTCGCCAGGGTCACCGACGGGCCGAGATCAGTGATCGTCGTCACCCGCTGAAGGCGTTCGAGCAGCGTTCAGCGACCCGGCCAGCGGCATCGGCCTGCGCGCCGAAATCCGGCGACCAGCAAATCGGGATCAGTTGAACAGCCGGTCGGGTGCCGTTGAATAAGCGGCCAGAGCCCGTTGAACAGCAGGTCGGAGCCCGCTGACCACCGGGCCGAGTTCGTTGACCACCCGGCCGAGGTCCATTGACCACCCGGCCGAGGTCCATTGACCACCGGGCCGAGGTCCGTTGGCCGGCAAGCCCACGTGGACCGCCAAGCGTTAATCGGCGGACCATCCGGTCCATGGCCACCGGAAACCACGGACCGGGTCAAGAGGACGCACGTCACGGCGCCCAGCGCGCTCCACCGGAGGAGCGTGTCCCTGGACAGAGCCCAGCCACGGACGGCGGGTGGGGCTCACCATGCTTGCCGTACAGAAAATCAGTGGTTCTTCACCCGGAACAACCTACGGACGGATAGCTCCCACCAGGGTGCCGCCATAGGAGGACAGAGTGACGACCTTGACCACGTCGCCGGTCTGGGGGGCGTGCACGATCTGCCCGTTGCCCGCATAAATGCTGACATGTCCAAGCCCTGAGCTGAAGATCAGGTCGCCGGGCTGCAGGTCCTTCAGATCCACCTTGCGGGACGACCCCCAGGCCCACTGCTGCCACGTGGTCCGGGGCAGCGACACGCCCCCAGCGCGCCACGACGCCTGCGTGAGGCCCGAGCAGTCCCAGCCGCTCGGTCCCGTGCCGCCGAACACGTACGGCTTGCCCACCTGCGCGTAAGCGAACCTGAGCACCGCCGCCGCGTTGCCGGAGGCCGAGCCCGTGTACTTGATGCCGGTGCTGTTGGGGTCACCGGTCTTGTAGGCGCCGAGCTTGTCCAGCAGCTTCTTCTGCTTCGCGATCAGCTTGCGGACCTCCGAGCGCTCCTTCTCGACCCCGTCGCGCTCCTTGTCGGCCGCCTGCAGCGCCGCCTCGGCCTTGTCGCGTTCGTCCTTGAGCCCGCGGTTCTCGCGATCGAAGGCCGCCAGCCGCGCCACCTTCTCCTCCGACAGCTGCCCCGCGAGCGCCATGCCGCCCAGCAGGCCCGTGGGATCCGGCTGACCGATCATCGTGGGCCAGGAAGTGGCGTCGGGGCCGCGCGTGTAGGTGTCGACGGCCATGTCGATGACCTGGGCGCGCAGGGTGGCGACCGTCTCAAGCTTGCGTTTGTAGCTGGCGTTCAGCTTGCCGTATTCGCCTTGGGCCGCCTTGTACTTCTCGGTCGCCGTGTTGTAGCGGTCGACGACCTTGTCGGCCTGATCGTTCAGCTTCTTGAGCTTGGCTTTCGCCTGTTTGATCGTGGGCTTCGGCGCGGCCAGTGCCTCGCTTGTGGGGAAAAGCAGCAGCCCGATCGCGAGTCCCGCGGCCAGTGGCGCCCGGCCAAACCTCACAGTGTCGCCTCCAGGGGAATATATCTGGGGCGAAATGGTACAGAAGTGGCGGGTGTGCTTTCACCCTAACAACCGATTCGTAATCTACGCGCGGCCCAGCCTGCGCAGCAGCAGAGCCGACGGAACCGGTCTGGCTCCCATACGCCGGACGGACTCGGCCACCTCGCGGTCAGAGGAGACCACCGCCATGGCCCGGCCCGGCGGCTCGGCGCGGACGAGCTGGCGGATCAGGTCGTCGGCGATCTCGCCGGGTGCGCTGAAGAGCACCCGCACCCCGCGCGGCGCCACCACCTGGACGGGCGCGTTGAGCTCGGCGCCGTCGAAGACCACGGTCACCTCGACCCTGGTCTGCGCGACCAGCCCGCCGAGGCCGGTCATCAGCCGGTTGCGCTGATCGGCCAGGGTCAGCGTGCCGTACCCGGTCTTGGTCACGTTGTAGCCGTCGATGATCAGGTGCACCTGCGGCAGCGCGAGCAGCTGGTCGAGCAGCTGCGGGTCGTCGTCGGCCAGCGCGCGGGCGGGCACGCCCCTGACGCCGGGGCGCTCGCCCGTGAGCGCGGCCACCGAGTCGGCGGGCCTGCTGATCATGGTGGGCAGGGCCAGCTCCCTGCGCAGCCCGGCGGAGGCGTCCTGGAGCGCGTCGAGCAGCACCCTGACGCGGGCGTCCTCGATGCTCCTGCCCTCACGCGCGGCCCGGCGCGAGGCTTCGAGCTGCTTCTCCACGTCGGCCAGCCGCTCGCGGAGCCGGCGCAGCTCGGACTCGCCCGCGCTGCCCGCGGCCGTGGCGGCGGACCTGGCGTCGTCGGCCGCGTGCTCCATCTCCTCGGCGCGGCGCACCGCCGCCTTGCTCCGCTCGCGGGCCTCGTGGAGCTTGCGGCGCAGGTCGGAGTTCTCGGCGCGGGCCGCCCTGAGCTGCTCGCGCAGCCGGTCGGACTCGTCCTTGGCGGCGCTCTTCTGGGCGGCGAGCTGCTCGCGCAGCCGGGTCACCACCTCCTCGCGCTCGGTCCCCTCGGCCGCGACCGCCGACTGCTCGAGATCGGCCCGGGCGGCCTCGACCATCTCCGCCCAGCCGACCGGCCGCGTCAGATAGGCCGCGGCGGCCACCAGCACGGGGTCGGCGGCGGGTGGCACGTTGCCCTCGATCAGCGAGGCGACGAGCTCGGGCCATCCGGCGGCCACCGACTCGGCGACCACCTCGCGGAACTCTTTGTCGTTCTCCAGCTGGGCGGCGATGGGCGCGCTGCCCAGTTTGGCGCGCTTGCGCGGGTCGAACTTGGCGATGCCGCGCAGCGGCGGCGGAATCGTGGCAGCGGGCATGGACCCGAGGACCTGCGCCGCCAGATCGACGACGTTGAGTCTCACCTGCTCGGGAAGCGGGCGAGACAGACCTTCACCCGCTGAACTCATCCCACGGTCCCTTCGTGACATGCCCTTTCAGACAAGGGTACGGCTGTCGTGTACCTGTCCGTAACGGCAGGTCGGATATGGACAAGCGCTTGCTAGGGGTATACGACTGGGCCGGGACCCGCGTTCACCCGGTGTTCATCCAGGAGGCCCACCGTGACGGACGAGATGCGCACCTCCACCCGTGACCTGGAGGAACTGCACGATCGGCTGGGAATCTGGCTCAGCGGGCGAGTTGACCGGCCGGTGACGGTGTCCGAGCTGTCGAGGCCGATGGAAAACGGCATGTCCAGCGAAACGCTCTTCTTCACCGCGTCCTGGCCCGGAGAGCGCGTCCGGTGCGTGGCCAGGATGGCGCCCGCCCAGGAAGCGGTGCCCGTCTTCCCTTCCTACGATCTGCGGGCCCAGTTCGAGATCATGCGCTCGGCCAGGGAGAAAGCTGGAATTCCAGCACCCAGGGCCCTCTGGTTCGAGCCCGACCCCGGCCCGCTGGGCACTCCCTTTTTCATCATGGAACGGGAGGATGGTGACGTACCGCCCGACGTCCTGCCGTACACGTTCGAGGGCTGGATGCTCGACGCGGCGCCGCATGATCGGCGCCGGCTGCAGGATGCGACAGTGGCGATCGTGGCCGCGCTGCACGACGCGCCGTTCACCGAGGGGGACCTGGCCGTACTCCCGGAGGGCGGGCTGCGCCGCCACGTGGACGGGCAGCGCGCCTATTACGAGTGGGCGCACGGCGGGATGCGGATCCCGCTGCTGGAGCGGGGCTTCGACTGGCTGGAGGCGCACTGGCCGCGCGACCCTGGACCCGACGTGCTCTGCTGGGGCGACGCCCGCATCGGGAACGTGATGTATCGGGACTTCAGGCCGGTGGCGGTGTTCGACTGGGAGATGGCCGCGGTGGGGCCGCGCGAGCTCGATCTGGCGTGGATGATCTTCCTGCACCGTTTCTTCCAGGACATTACCGAGGCCATCGGCATGCCCGGAATTCCCGACTTCATGCGACGCGAAGACGTTTGCGGGAAATATCGGGAGCTGACGGGTTATCAGGTGCGGGACATGGAGTTCTACGAGATGTACGCGGCGCTGCGGCACGGGGCCATCATGGCCAGGGTGTGGCAGCGCCGGATCCACTTCGGCGAGCAGCCCATGCCGGACGACCCCGACGACCTGGTGCTGCACCGGGCCACGATCGAGCGGATGCTCAAAGGCTGGCGTCGTACACCGTGAGCGCGATCTGCACCCGGTTGTTGAGGTCCAGCTTGGTGAGGATCCGCGAGACGTGCGCCTTGACCGTGGCCACGCTCATGTAGAGCTCGCGGCCGATGGCGGCGTTCGACTTCCCCTGGCCGACGGCCAGCGCCACGTCGCGCTCGCGCTCGCTGAGCTTGGCCAGCAGGTCACGGGCCCTGTCCGTACGCCGGACCGCGTGGCCGCCGTCCTCGGAGACGTGCGTGATGAGCTGGCGGGTCACGGCGGGCGACAGGATCGGGTCGCCGGCCGCCACCTTCCGGATCGCCTCGACCAGCTCGCGCGGCGGGATGTCTTTGAGCAGGAACCCCGCCGCCCCCGCGCGCAGCGCCCGCACCACCTGGGCGTCGGCATGGAAGGTGGTCAGCACCACCACCTCGGGCGGGGACTCGGCCGCGCGTAGCGCCTCCGTCGCGGTGAGCCCGTCGACGTCGGGCATCCGGATGTCCATCAGCACCACGTCGGGCCGGTGCGCGGCGATCAGCGGCGGCACCTCCGAGCCGTCGCCCGCCTCGGCCACGATCTCGATGTCGCCCGTCCCGCCGAGGATCATCGACAGTCCGGCTCGCACCAGGGCGTCGTCGTCGACGATCAGCACGCGGATCGGCGCGGTCATGCGTCCTCCTGGGAAGTCTCCACTGGCCAAGGTAACCAGGCGCGCACCAGGAAGTCGCCTTCGCGGGTCGCGCCGTGCTCGAGTCGCCCGCCCGCGAGCTGGGCCCGCTCGGTCAGGCCGATGAGCCCGGCACCGGCTCCGGGGATGCGCGTGCTCTGGCGTACCCGAAGCGGATTACGGACCTCGGCCGTCAGGCCCGCCCCCGGACCGCCGGCGACCGTGACCGTCACGGGAGCACCGCTCGCGTGCTTGCGCGCGTTCGTGAGCGCCTCCTGGACGATGCGGTAGACATTGCGGCCCAGCCCCTCCGGCGCGTCACCGGCGTCGAGCGCGAAGTCCACCTCCATGCCCGCCTCATGGCACTCCTCGATCAGCGGGGACAGGTCGGCCAGCGTGGGCTGCGGGCGGTCGGGGACGGGGTCACCGGCCGCGGGTGCCGAGTGGCGCAGCACGCCGATCACCTCGCGCAGGTCCTGCAGCGCGTGGTGGGCGCTGTTCCTGATCGCCCCGGCGGCTCTGGCGATCTCCTCGGCGGGCGCGTCCGGCCGGAACTCCAGCGCGCCCGCGTGCAGGCTGAGCATGGAGATGCGGTGCGCGAGCACGTCGTGCATCTCCCTGGCGATCCGCTCGCGCTCGAGCCGCTTGGCCTCCTCCGCCGCGCTGTCGGCGCGCTGCCTGAGCGACCAGACGAGCTGCCGCCTGGCTCGGACCACGATGCCCCAGGCGAACACGGTCAGCACGATGGCCGCCCCGAAGACGTTCTGCCCCAGCAGGCCCAGCTCCTTGTCGGGCCTGAGCATGGAGAACGGGATCAGCGTCAGGAGGCCGAGCAGCGCGACCGGCCCGGAGATCTTGAACGGCCGGTGCACCGCCACGGTGAACAGGGCGACGACCGCGGGCCCGCCCACCAGCGTCAGATAGATCGACAGCACCGTGGTCACCAGCGCCAGCCCGACCGGCCACCTGCGGCGCAACCACACCGCCGCGCAGGCCAGCGCGCCGACCACCTGCTCGATCGCCACCACGGGCGTCGGCTGCCCCTCCAGGTCCGGCATGCTCAACAGAGCCAGCCCGCAAGCGGCCAGGAACATCAGGACGTCGACGATCCAGTCGCGGGTCGAGCGCCGCACCGGACGCCGCTCGTCGCCGTCCCCCAGCAGGACCGAGGGCAGCAGCCACCGGTATTCCGTCACGTTCCACGAGGTTAGAGGCTGCCCGGGCCCAAGGACAGCGACCAAAGTCGATGGTCGCCGAGACCTACGGCCGACGCGGCGGGCATCGCGGGCGCGGAACGCTGGATGGCGTGAAAGTGATTCTGTACCTGTTGGGCTGGCTGCTGGTGGCGCAGGGCGTCGGCGGCGTGGTCAACACCCTGCTGGGCTGGTGGCGGTGGGCCCACGACTTGCTGCTGGTCAACATCCTGCCGTTCCTCCACGGCCGCGAGATCTTCGCCGCCATCGTGATCGGCGTGCTCGGGCTGGTGCTGCTCTCGGCCTCGGCGTCGATGCGCAAGACGGGGGGCCGGACGTGAGCACCGCCGCGCGACCACGCGAGCCAGACGTGAGCACGACGACGCTGCGTCCGCCGCGCAACCAGGCCGACAGGCGGGCTATCTCCTGGTGGACGGTCCAGGCGATGATCCTGGCCGTGCCGGTGGCCGCCGCCGCGGTGGCGGCCTACTGGCTGTTCACCGAGCGGTCCGTCTGGCTGGGGATCGTGACGGCCGTCTTCGCGGCGGGCTGCCTGCTGCTGGCGGTGGCCGCGCCACGCGCGTACTACCGGGTGGAGCGCTGGGAGGTCACCGGCGAGGCCGTCTACACGCGCAAGGGCTGGCTGACCCACACCTGGCGGGTCGCGCCGATGTCGCGCATCCAAACGGTCGACACCGCGCGGGGGCCGGTGCAGCGGCTGTTCGGGCTGGCGGACGTCACGGTGACCACGGGCTCGGCGGCGGGCGCGATCAAGATCGAGGCGCTGGACCACGAGCTGGCGGCCGAGCTGGCACAGCGGCTCACCGCGATCACCCAGGCGACACCGGGGGACGCGACGTGAGCTGGCGGAAACTCTCCTCACGGAGCCTGGGCGCATCGGCGGTGCTGTCGCTGGCGATCGTGGTGCCCGCGGTGACCGTCCTGGTGCGCACGCTGATCGGGCTCGACTGGTCGCTGGGCGCCACGGTCGCGGCGGGCGCGGGCGCGGCGGCGCTGATCGTGGCCGCGGTCCTGGCGTACGACGGGGCCCGGCTCCGCTCCACCCAGTGGCGGCTCACCACGGAGCGCCTGGAACTGCGCTCGGGCATCGCCGTACGGCAGCACCGCTCGATCCCGCGCGACCGCGTGCGCAGCGTCGACCTCACGGCGGATCCGGTACGGCGGGTGTTCGGGCTGACCGTCGTCAAGGTCGGCACCGGAGAGCATCCGGGCGAGGGGACCGAGCTCACCCTTGACCCGCTGGCCAGGTGGGAGGCCGAGGAGCTGCGCCGTACCCTGCTGCGGACCGGCGAGGTCCCGCTCGGGGACGACCGCGCGCTGGCGGAGCTGCGGTGGGCCTGGATCAGGTACGCGCCGCTGTCGGTGTGGTCGTTCGCGGGCGGCGCGCTGGTGCTGGGGGCGCTCTACAAGCTGCTGGACGCGTTCGGCGTGAACCTGTTCACCACTGGGACGGCAGAGGGTGCCTGGGGCTGGGTCACGGGGCAGCCGTGGCTGGCGGTGCCGCTGCTCGTGGCGGCCAACGTGGTGATCGGGGTGGCGGGCGCGCTGCTGCTGTTCGCCGAGTCGTGGGGGCGCTACCGGCTGGAGCGCGAACCGGGGCGGCTACGGCTGCGACGTGGGCTGCTGACCAGCCGGTCCCTGACGCTGGAGGAGCGGCGGCTGCGCGGCGTGGAGATCAGCGAGCCACTGCTGCTGCGGCTGGGCGGCGGCGCGCGGGTCAAGGCCGTCGCCACCGGGCTGCGCAAGGCGGCCGAGAACGAAACGGAGGACGTGGCCGCGCTCACCCCACCACTCCCCCGCCCAGTGGCCGAACAGATCGCCGAACGCGTCATGGGTCTGGGACGGCCCGGAGCGGTGGCCTCGCGGGCGGAGCCGGGGCAGGCCGCGACGTCGCCCGCAGTGGGACCGTGGCGGGCCGGGCTGGTGGCGCATCCTGCGGCGGCCCGGCACAGGCGCCTCGTCCGCGCGGTCGTCGGCGTCGTGGTGCTGGCCGCGTTGGCCGGGGTGCCGCCGCTCCTCTGGACGTGGCAGGCGGGCTGGATCTGGCCTGCGGCCGTGCTGGTCATCGGGCTCCCGACCGGCCTGTGGCTGGCCGCCGACGCCTACCGGGGGCTCGGCCACGCGCTCGGTCCGCACCACCTGATCACCAGGAAGGGCTCGGCCGCACGGCGTACGGTCGCGCTCGACCGGAGCGGCATCGTCGGCTGGACGATCGAGCAGTCGTTCTTCCAGCGCCGCGCCGGTCTGCTCACGCTCTCGGCGACGACGGCGGCGGGAGACGGGCACTACGACGTGGTCGACGTCGGCACGGGCGAGGGGCTCGACCTGGCGGCACGCGCCGTACCCGGCCTGCTGGAGCCCTTCCTCGCCGGGAAAAGCAGCGAGCCGCGGATCTCCCCCGGCTTGCCCACGCCCCTGTATTGGACAAGCTAGATCACGCGGCTCATTTGCTTTGCGGGGCCCACGCTATTTGCCGCACTTGCAACGCACTTGCAGAGCTGTAACCGTCGCCGTCAAGCTCAGGCCGGGTGGACGATCCACGACGGGAGGATTCGCGGCGGCTCGAAGGGCGGGCTCACCTGCCGAGCCCGCGCCACGCGAGCCGCCAGCGGGCGGCCGGGTGCCTCTGCGGGGAGCTGAGCGGCCCCCAGAGGTCCGGCGCGACGCCGGTCATGCCGGTGACCGTGAGCGAGCTCGCGATGCGCGACAGCGGCCACTGGACGGCCTGAAGCGCCCAGCCAGGCCGGACGCCCACCATCCGGTCGGGCCGGTCGGGCCCGCTGCCCGGTCAGCTGCCGATCGGCTTCTTGGCCAGCTCGGCCAGGTACGTCTTGGCCAGGGACAGCGCCCCGTCACGCGCTTCCTTGTCGGACATCAGCTTGACCTTGGGCGAGTTGACGGGCTCGTCCTTGGGCCGCTCGGCGCCCGAGTAGTCCACCACGATCACCATCGCCCCCTGCCGCAGCAGCACCGTGCCCGTGGAGGCGAACGTCTCGCCGTGCGTGATCCGCACGTACTGGCTGAAGGCCGCCTCTCCCAGGCCCTTGACCTCGGACAGCCCGCTCCACGAGATGCCGCCGATGGTGGAGCCCGCGTTGGCGCCGCGGCTGCCGCGCTGCCCCGTGTAGTAGGCGCGCGCGGCCGGCGCGTCCTCGACGCCGGCCCGGTTGGTGAAGCGGTGCGTGGTGATCAGCGCGCTGCGGATCCGCTTGACGTCGGCGCCCACGGGGATGTCCAGGTTCAGCCACCGGCACTCGGTCTGCGCGTCGTTGCCCACCTCGGTGCCGCGGGCGCGCGGCGTGGGAGTGGGGACCAGCCGGCTGACCGGGTCTTTCATGGCCTGGCAGGCGGCCGGGAAGATGGCGAGGTTCGTGGGCGAGGGCGTCCCCTCGGGCTTGGGCGTGCTGGTGACGGCGGCCTTGTCCGGCTGGGCCAGCACGTTGGGGTGCTGCGCCTTCCAGGCCGCTACGCCCTTGGCGATGTGCCCGAGTACGGTGCTGGCCTCGCGGATCCCGTTGGCCTCGGTGACCGACTGGGTGGTCGCGTTACTGAGGATCTGCGCGTCCTTGCGCTGCTGGTCGGCTTGGTACTTGACCTTGATCGTCATGTCGTCGACGCGGGCGTGGGCCTCGCCGAAGGAGTACCACAGCAGCTTGCCGGAACGGCGCCAGGTGTATTGGGCGAACGCGGCGTCACCGATGCCGGGCACGTCCTTGACCGGGGAGACGTACTCCTTCTCCCCCTTCTTCGGCGTGGGCTTGGCCGTCTCGGCGTACTTGCCGCCGCCGTAGTCGATGTCGTAGGAGTTCTGGGCCATGGTCCGGCCGGTCTTGGCGCCGTCGCCGCGGTGCTGCTCGACGCGGACGTCGATCTCCCGGCTGCGCCAGTATTCGCCGAACGAGATGCGGCGGTTGACCCAGTTGCAGGTGAAGCTGAGCGTGTAGTCGGAGTCGTTGGAGCCCTTGGCCACCGTCGCCTGAGGCACGAGGCGTTCGGCCTCGCTCTTGGGCAGCATCGAGCACACGTCGAGCGCCGGCGCCGCCGCCGAGACGGGCGACTTGACCGGCTTGGCGCCGGTCGAAGGTGTGGAGCGGGCGACCTTCCCGTACACGATGTACGCACCCGCGCCGCCCCCGATCAGCACGACCACCGCGACGGCCACCACGGGCAGGATCCACGACCGCCTGCGCGGCGGAGGCGGAGGCGGGGGCGGCCCCCAGGGCGATCCGGGCGGTCCGGGTGGCATGGTCGGCTGCTCGAACTGCCTGCCCTGGATCGGATAGGGGTTGGTCGGCGGCTCGAACGCGCTACCGGGATTCACGAGGGACTCCTGAGGTTGCCCTGACTTGCGGGGAAACATGCTAGTCACACCACTTGCAAGATGCTTGCGAAGGGCTTCAGTCGCGCAGCGCCGCGGAGACCACGCGGGCGGACTCGATCGCCGTCTCCCTGTCGGCCGGGGAACTCGGCGGAACGTCCTCGCGGCGCAGGATGACCTCGCCCACGAGATTACTCGTACGGAAGAGCAGCGTGGTGTCCGATCGGCCGGATTTGGTGCTGCTCATGTAGAGCTCGTAGGTGTCCTGCACGAACGCCGCCTCGCCCACGCCCGGCACGTCGGCCAGGGGACCGACGGTCTTGCGGAAGACCGTGCCCTTCGCCGCCGCGCGGCTGCCGCGCTCGCTGTCGAACCGCAGCCGGGCCACGGCGGGACCGCTGTAGTCGCCGTCGGGCTGCTCGGCCCTGGTCCGCACGGTGATCGAGCGGACGATCCGGGAGCCGTCGCGCACCTGCCACACGCACTCGCCCGGCCTGGTGCGTTGCCGCTGCACCGCGCCCGTAGACGCCTGCCCGGGATCCTTCAGCAGTTGCCCGGCCTTTGCGTCACCGATCAGCCCGCACGGGTCGGGCGCCGCCGCGTAGCTGCCCGTCTCCTTCGGCCCGTTCAGTACGCTCACGCCGTACCAGCCGCCCACCCCCACCACGGCGACGGCGGCCAGCACGGCGGGCACGAGCCACCATCGGCGAGCACCGGAAGCGGGCACGAGGCGAGCGCCGGAAGCGGGCACGCCGCTCAACCGCTCGCCGACCTGCTCGGCCGACGGCCGGGCCGCGGGGTCCTTGGCCAACATGGCCATCAGCAGCCCGCCGAGCTCGCGCCCCGCCCTGGCCGGAAACGGCGGGTCGTGCAGCAGCACCGCGGCGGCCACCGCGGCCGGCAGGGCGCGCTCGAACGGCGGCCGGCCCTCCACCGCGGTGTAGAGGCTCGCGCCGAGCGACCACAGGTCGGAGGCGGGGCCGGCGGCATGCTCGTTCAGCCGCTCGGGGGCCATGTAGCCGGGCGAGCCCGCCGTGCCCCGCCGATCGCCCCGGCCGCCCATCGGAGTCGCGATGCCGAAGTCGGTGAGCATGGCCGAGCCGTCGGCGTCGAGCATGATGTTGCCCGGCTTGACGTCCTGATGGAGGATGCCGTGCGCGTGCGCCACCCGCAGCGCCGACAGCACCTGCGCCCCGATGCGGGCCACGGCCTGCGGCGGCAGCGGGCCGCGCTCCTCGATGACCTTGTCCAGCGAGCGCCCGGCGACCAGGTCCATGACGATCCACGGCTGGTCGCCGTCGAGCACCACGTCGTGGACGAGCACGATGGCGGGATCGCGCAGCCGCCCCGCGGACCTGGCCTCATGGATCGCCCGATCGGCGAACTCGGCCCGCTGGCGCGGCGTCAGCCCGGCCGGCACCCGCATCTGCTTGACCGCGACCTGCCGGTCGAGCGTCTGGTCGAGCGCCCGCCACACGGTGCCCGCGCCGCCCTCGCCGAGCCGCTCCACCAGGCGGTAACGGCCGGCCAGGAGGTAGAAGTCAGCCTGCACTGCGCAACGCCCGCTCGCTGGCCCGTGCAGCCTTCAGCGCCGACTGCCTGATGTCCTCGTCGGTGGGCTTGGTGGCGAGCGTGGTGTACTCGACGCTCACCACCAGGTTGGCCAGCCGGTAGTAGACGTGGGCGGAGTGCACCCGCCCCGACGGCCCGGCGAGCTCGAAGGCGAAGCCCTCCTCCCCGACGCCGGTGAGGGCGTGGACCGGAGTGCGCTTGGCCTTGAGTGAGTTCTTCACCCCGATCTCCGGCCAGGTCCAGTCGACCTGGTCGTACTTGGCCCAGTAGCGCTGCTGGTTGCCCAGCAGCGTGTGGGCCGTCACCGGAGTCATCGACCAGGGGTCGGCGGTGTCGGAGTCCTTCTGGAGCTGCAGCCCCACGCCGCTGCCCTGAACCGGCCAGCCGCACTTGGGGCCCACCTCGTCGGAGCCGGGCTGTGGCTTGGGCGGCTGCCGGGTGTTCAGCAGCTCGCCGATCTCGGCCTGGGCGAGGAGCGAGCACACGTTCATGGGGACGCTGAAGGCTTCTGGCACCTTGTCCTGATTTTTCGTCACAAAGTAGGTGACGCCGACGGCGATCAGCAGCACCGCCACGGCGGCGGCGATCCAGACGATCGCCTTACCGCGGCGCTTCACCCGGCCGGGCGCGGTGAGATCGTGCTGCGTCGCGAGCCGGACCGTCCGCCCCGCCGCGACCTCTCCGAGCGCGTGCATGGCGGCCCGCGCGTCGAGGCGGGCGGCGGGATGGCGCGCCATCATGGCGGCGAGGACCGGCCCGATCGGGCCGGGCACGACCGGCGGCGGCAGCGTCAGCGTCGCCCTGATCCGCTCGGCCGACGAGCCGCCGTAGGCCGGCCCACCCGCGGCGGCGGTGAACAGCGTGGCGCCCAGCGACCAGATGTCGCTGGCCGAGCCGCCCGGCTCACCCTCCAGCCGCTCGGGCGCGATGAAGCCGGGCGAGCCGATCATCAGCCCCTGCTCCGTCAGCGTCGCCTGCCCCTCCTGCCGGGCGATGCCGAAGTCGGTGAGCACCACCCGGCCGCCGTCGGTGAGGAAGACGTTGCCCGGCTTGACGTCGCGATGCTGCAACCCCTGCGCGTGCGCGGCGGACAGCGCGTCCAGGACGCGCGCCCCGATGTCGGCGACCTGCTCCTGCGGCATCGCCCCGCGCTCCCGGACCGCGTCCGCGAGCGTTCGGCCCCGCAGCAGCTCCATGACCAGCCACGGCCGCTCGTGCTCGACGATGACGTCGTGCAGTGCCACGATGCCCGGATGCCGCAGCCGCGCGGTCGCCTGCGCCTCGCGTACGGCCCGAGTCACGAGGTCGCCGCGCTCCTTGGCGGACAGGCCCTCGGGCAGCGTGAGCTCCTTGACCGCCACCTCACGGTCAAGCATCTCGTCCCTGGCCAGCCATACCCTGCCCATGCCGCCGCTACCGAGCGGCCGCAGCAGTGAGTAGCGGCTGGCGAGTCTTCCCCCGGACATAAACGGAAGGGTAACTAAGGATCAAGCCAGACAGTTATTCGTTCGAAACTGATAACTGTCGGTCTACCTCTCTATGGTCTTGGTTCGTGGATCCGGTTCAAGGCACTCTCGACGAGCTCGGCACTCCGCTGAGCGACGTCACGTTCGTCGTGTTCGACCTCGAGACGACCGGGGGTTCCCCGGCCGATCACATGATCACCGAGATCGGCGCGGTCAAGGTGCGGGCGGGCGAGGTGCTCGGGGAGTTCTCCACGCTGGTCGATCCCGGCGGGCCGATCCCGCCGTTCATCTCCGTGCTGACCGGCATCACCGACGCCATGGTGGTGGCCGCGCCGCGCATCGAGTCGGTGCTGCCGGCATTCCTCGAGTTCATCCGCGGCACGACCCTGGTCGCCCACAACGCGAGCTTCGACACCCGTTTCGTCAAGGCGGCCTGCGCGGCCCACGGCTATCCCCCACCGGCCAACCCGGTCGTCGACACCGTCGACCTGGCCCGCCGCGTGCTGACTCGTGACGAGACGCCCAACGCCAAGCTCGCCACGCTGGCCAGGTTCTTCAGCAGCCCGACCGACCCCTGCCACCGCGCCCTGCAGGACGCCAAGGCCACCGTCCACGTGCTCCACGGGCTGATCGAGCGGGCCGGCTCCTTCCAGGTCCACACGCTCGAAGAGCTCAAGTCCTTCGTCCGCGCCCCCACTCCCGAGCAGCAGCGCAAGCGCCACCTGGCCGAGTCGGTGCCCCACTCCCCCGGCGTCTACCTCTTCGAGGACGAACGCGGCGAGGTCCTCTACATCGGCAAGAGCACCAACCTGCGCAACCGCGTCCGCTCCTACTTCACCGCCAGCGAGACCCGCCCGCGCATCCGCGAGATGATCGGCATCGCCGAGCGGGTCCGCCACATCGTCTGCACCACCGCCCTCGAAGCCGAAGTACGCGAGCTGCGCCTGATCGGCGGCGCCAAACCCCGCTACAACCGCAGGTCGCGCTTCCCGGAGAAGGTCGTCTGGCTCAAGCTGACCGACGAGCCGTTCCCCCGCCTGTCGATCGTGCGCGAGCTCAAGGACGACGGCGCCGCCTACCTCGGTCCCTTCTCCAGCAGCCGCTCGGCCGACGACGCCCGCATCGCCCTGCACGAGGCGGTGCCGCTGCGCCAATGCACGCAGCCGATCAGCCTGCGCACCCACCGAGCGGCCTGCGTCCTCTACGAGATGGGCCGCTGCGGAGCGCCGTGCGAGGGCAGGGAGAGTCAGACCGACTACGCGCTGCACGCCCAGGCCGCCCGCCGGGCCATGACCCTCGACGCCTCGTCCGTCTTCTCCGCGGTGTCGGCCCGTATGGAGCGCCTCTCGGTCGAGCAGCGCTACGAGGAGGCCTCCGTCGACCGTGACCGTCTCGCGGCCTTCGTCCGCACCGCGGCCCGCATGCAGCGCCTCACGGCCATCACCCGCATCCCCCAGCTGGTCGCCGCCAGCCCGGCCTTCGACGGCGGCTGGGACATCCACGTCATCCGCTACGGCCGGCTCAGCGCGGCCGGCGTCATGCCCCGCGGCGCCCACCCCGTCCCCTATGTCGAGTCCCTCGTGGCCATGGCCGAGAGCGTCATCCCCGGCCCCGGGCCCGTCCACGCGGCCAGCGCCGAGGAGACCGAGTGCATCCTGCGCTGGCTGGAGTCACCGGGGGTGCGCCTGGTGGAGGTCGACGGCGAGTGGAGCCTGCCCGCCCACGGCGCCGCCCGCCACAAGGCCCGCATCGACCTCGCCTACCGCGGCCTCGATCAGGGCCGCTAGAGTTGGCCCATGGTCACGGCTATCGTCCACATCAACGCCGAGGTAGACCGGATCCCGGAGGTCGCCCAGACGATCGCCGAGATCGAGGGGGTCAGCGAGGTCTACTCCATCACCGGCGAATACGACCTGCTGGCGATGGTCCGGGTGGCCGCCTACGAGCAGATCGCCGAGGTGATCCCGGGGCGCCTCAACAAGGTGGCCGGCGTGCTCCACACCGAGACCCACATCGCCTTCCGCACCTACTCCAAGCACGATCTCGACGCGGCGTTCTCGATCGGCTTCGGCGAAAGCGACTAGCTCCACTCATCCGGCCTCGGGCTGAGCGCCGCCGCCTATAGAGGCGCGATCAGTTTTTACGGCAGGCACGGTGAGCCCCAATGCGCGTGCGGGGCTGGGCCCTGTCCAGGGATACGGTCCTGAGGTGTGCGGGGCTGGGCGCCGTGACGAGACGGTGAGACCGTGGCTTCCGGCGACCCCTCACCGCAACCGCCATGCACCGCTCACTACGCCCGCCGTGTGCGGCTCGATTACTCGCCGTGGGACAGCCGCTTGATCACGCCGGACTCGACGCCGTGCGAGAAGTCACCCGCGCGAGAGAACACCGGCCCTGAAGACACCTGACGCCAAAAGAACGGGCCCGGGCGGATGATCCGCCCGGGCCCGAACCGAAGAGAAACTACCGCGTCACGGAGTGGTCGTCGCCGGCTCCGATCGCCGCGTGCTCCTCCTCATGCTCATGCCCATGCCCGTCGCCGAGAGGAATCTTCTCCCCTCCGTACGCCTTGGACATCCGGGCGCGCAGCTTGCCGAGCGGGCCGCGCATCCCCTTCGGCGGGATGCCCGCGCTGTCGGGCGCGGCCGGCAGCATCAGCACCGGCTCCTTGCCCTGGACGTGCGCGGCGATGTCGTCGTCCGCCGGCGTGTGCAGCTCGATGTACTCGCCGTGCGGCAGCCGCTTGATCACACCCGACTCGACGCCGTGCGAGACGACACCCGCGTCGTAGCGCTGCAGGCCGAGGCAGATGCGATACGTGATCAGGTACGCCAGTGCGGGCGCCACGAAGATCAGCACCCGCCCCGCGTACGTGGTCACGTTCAGGCTGATGTGGAAGTTGGCCGAGATCTCGTCGTTGGCGCCGAGCAACCAGAGCACACCGTAGAACGTGATGGCCGTCATGCCGATCGCGGTGCGGTGCGGGTTGTTGCGCGGACGCTCGGCGATGTGGTGCTCGCGCTTGTCGCCCGTGACCCAGCGTTCCAGGAACGGATAGAGCGCCAGGCCCGTCATGATGATGCCCATGGGCACCAACGCCGGGATGATGACGCTGAGCGGCAGTGTCCCGGCATGGGACGTGCCGAACAGGTTGATCTCCCACGGCACCATGATGCGCAGCGCGCCTTCGAGGAAGCCCATGTAGAAGTCGGGCTGCGAACCGGCCGAAATGTCGGCGGGCGTGTAGGGCCCGAACAGCCAGATCGGGTTGATCTGGGCGAAGGTCGCCAACCCCGCCACCACCGCGAACGTGAACAGGAAGTACGCGCCCGCCTTGGCCATGAAGGCCGGGTAGAACGGCGCTCCCACCACGTTGTGGTTGTTGCGGTTCTTGCCGGGCATCTGGGTGTGCTTCTGCGTCCACATGAGCACCATGTGGGCGGAGACGAGCGCCAGGATGATGCCCGGGATGAGCAGGATGTGCAGTGAGTAGAACCGGGAGATGACATCCTCACCCGGATATTCCCCGCCGAACAGGAAGAACGTGACGTACGTGCCGACCAGCGGCAGCGAGATCGCCACACCCTCGGTGATCCGCAGACCGGCGCCGGACAGCAGGTCGTCAGGCAGGGAGTAGCCGGTCAGGCCCTCGGCGAGCGCCAGCGTCAGCAGCCCGACGCCGATCAGCCAGTTGAGCTCGCGCGGCTTGCGGTAGGCGCCGGTGAAGAACACCCGCAGCGCGTGCACCATCATGCCGGCCACGAACATCAGGGCCGCCCAGTGGTGCATCTGCCGCATGAGCAGACCACCCCGGACGTCGAAGCTGAGCTCCAGCGACGACGCGTAGGCCTGGGACATCATGACGCCCTTGAGCGGGGCGTACGACCCGTCGTAGGCGATCTCCGCCATGCTCGGCTTGAACCAGAACGTCAGGAACGTACCGGTCAGCAGCAGGATGACGAAGGAGTAGAGCGCGATCTCGCCCAGCAGGAACGACCAGTGGTCGGGGAAGACCTTGCGAAAGTTGCGCTTGAGGAAGTTGCCCGCGCCGAGGCGCTCGTCGAGGAAGTTCGACGGGCCGGCGATGGCCTTGGGTACGGTGGTCAGCTCGCTCATGCCTGGCCTCCCTTGGACCTGGCCTCGGCTTCGGCGTCGCCGCGCTCCCAATAGCTGGGACCGGGCGGCACGTTGAAGTCCCCCTCGGCGACGAGGAAACCCTCACCGTCGACCGTGATCGGCAGCTGCGGCAGCGGCCGGGCCGCCGGGCCGAAGATGACCTTCGCTCCGTCGGCGGCGTCGAAGGTCGACTGGTGGCAGGGGCAGAGGATGTGGTGGGTGGTCTGCTCGTAGAGGGCCGCGGGGCAGCCCACGTGCGTGCAGATCTTGGAGTAGGCGACGATCCCGTCGTGGGTCCAGTTCTGGTTGGTCCCGGACTTGATCTCTTCGGGGCGGAACTTGATCAGGATCAGCGTCGCCTTGGCCAGGGCGTTCAGGTCGTGCTGGTAGCCATCGGGCACCACCGACAGGATGCCGCCCGGCGAGTTGAAGTCGGCCGCGCGGATCGGCTGGCCGGTGCCCTCGACGACGAGCCTGCGCGGCTTGCCGTCCTTGGTCTTCTCACCCCAGACCGTGTGCCGCAGCGTCTTGTTGAAGGCGGCGCCGGGCATCTTGGAGTTGTCGAGGTCGCGCAGCAGCACCACCGGGAGCAGGCCCAGCGGCGCGGCCGCGAGCAGCAGCGTGCGGCGCAGCAGCTTGCGCTTGACGAAACCGCTCTCGTTGGCACCCTGAATGAAGGTCTCGGCGACGACCCCCCGCTCCTCCTCGCCGGAGACCATGGGGTGGCGCTCCTGGACCAGGGAGTATTTCGGCATGATCATGCGGACCCAGATCACGATGCCGGAGGCCAGCCCCAGCAGCGCGATCGTCAGCGTGCCGCCGAGCGCCAGGTTGGACACGCCGGTGCTCTCCGGGCTGCCGACCTGGAAGTAGACGTACGAGATGATGAACGCGATGGCCGCGAGGAACGTGATCGTGAAGCAGAGCGCCACGATCTTCTCGGCCTTGCGCGCCTTCTGCTCGTCCTGCAGCGTGACGCCCGGGATCTCTACCTCGACGTCCTCGCGTTCGGGGGCGCCGAGCATCGAGGTGCCCGGCGCGGGGGTGCCGATGACGCGCCGTGGGACGCGCTCGTCCGGCTGCTCGATCTCATGCTCGTTGTCTGTCATGACTTCTGTCGCTTCTTCGCGGTGATCCAGATGGCGGCGAGGGCGAGGGCGCTGAGGCCCGCTATCCAAGCTACGAGACCTTCGGTGACCGGGCCAATACGCCCGAGGCCAAAACCTCCCGGGTCCTTCTGCTCGCGAACATTGGTGATGTAGGCGATCATGCTGCGCTTCTCTTCAGGCGTGATCGTCGAGTCGTTGAAGACCGGCATCGCCTGCGGGCCGGTGATCATGGCCTCGTAGATCTGCGTGGGAGACGCCTGGTTCAGGTTGGGGGCGTATTTGCCCTGCGTCAGCGCGCCGCCCGCGCCGGCCCAGTTGTGGCACTGGATGCAGTTGGCGCGGAACAGCTCACCGCCCTTGCCCGCGTCGCCGAGCTTGGCGTCGACCTGCTCCTTGCCGGGCACCTGCGGGCCGCCGCCGAGCGACTGCACGTAGGCGCCGAGCTTGCGGATCGAGTCCGGGTTGACCCACTTGCTCTCCGGCTTGCGCGGCGCCTGGGCGCCGGAGTCGGCCGCGGGCATGCGGCCGGTGCTCACCTGGAAGTCGACGGCCGCGGCCCCGACGCCGATGAGCGTGGGAGCCTTCCCGCTGATGCCCTGCGCGTTGAGCCCGTGGCAGCTGGAGCAGTGCAGCTCGAACAGGGCCTTGCCCTCGGCCACGTCGTCGACCCTGCCTGACGCGAGGGCCGCGTCAGCAGGCTTACCCACCTGAACAAAGGCGGTGTATGCCATCCCGACCAGCGCCAACGCGAAAATCAGGACGGCGTATCTCGCGAGGGGATGCCGCCGCCAAGCGGTGATCCTAGTCACAGAGATCCCGTTCCTTAACGAATAATGTAGATGGTCGCGAAAAGACCGATCCAGACGACGTCGACGAAGTGCCAGTAGTAGGACACGACGATGGCGCTGGTGGCCTGCTCATGCGTGAAGCGCTTCGCGGCGTACGTCCGTCCCAGCATGAAGAGGAACGCGATCAGGCCACCCGTTACGTGCAGGCCGTGGAAGCCCGTCGTCAGGTAGAACACCGAGGTGAAGGCGTTCGCGGACAGGGTCGCGCCCTCCTTCGCCAGCTCGCCGTACTCGTACAGCTGACCGGCGACGAAGACCGCGCCCATCAGGAAGCTCACGAGATACCAGAAGCGGAGCTTGCCGACCTGCCCCTTCTCCGCGGCCCATACGCCCAGCTGGCACGTCACACTCGACAGGACCAGGATGATCGTGTTGACCGTCGCGAACGGGATGTTCAGGTGAGCGCCTTCGGCTTCCACGCCCTTCTGCAGGAGCGCGGGGCCCCACTCGAGGCCGTTGCCCTCGCTCACCGACCGGATGGTGAAGTACATCGCGAACAGCGCCGCGAAGAACATGAGCTCAGAGGACAGCCAGACGATCGTACCGACGCTGACCAGATTGGGCCTGCGGTACGGCTGTGCTGTCGTCGTCGAAGTTATTGCGGATGCTGTCGCCACGGGCAGCATTATTGCGGCTTCTGTGGGCGGTCCCGCGCACGACCCCCCCGTAAGCAGGAACAAACATGCCCGTAACCTCAAAAAATGGGGACAAAACGCCCGCCAGAGACGGCGGCCTGGGATTGCGGGCCGGGGCACCGGTACGATCCCAGGTGACCATACAGCTACGACCGATAGTGAGCGCGACCGTGAGCACCGACGACACGATGAGGGTCCTCGTCTACAGCGACGACGCCGCCACCCGTGAAGAGGTTCGGCTGGCGATCGGCCGGCGACCCGCCGCCGATGTCCCCCTCGTGGAGATCGTGGAGTGCGCCACCGAGCCCAAGGTTCACCAGTGGCTGGGCTCCGGCGAGATCGACGTGGCCATCCTCGACGGCGAGACCCAGCCCGCCGGCGGCATGGGCGTCTCGCGCCAGGCCAAGGACGAGGTCTACGACTGCCCGCCCGTCTGCCTGATCATCGCCCGGCGCGACGACCGCTGGCTGGCCGACTGGTCCAAGGCCGACGCCGTGGTCCCGCAGCCGCTGGAGCCCATGGTCCTGGCCGACACCGTCGCCGACCTGATGCGCCGCCGCGCCTCGACCCGACTCAACGCGAAGTAGGTGCCCGCCGTGGATGCCCGGACGACCTGGCCCGCCCTGCTCTCGGCTCTCCTGTCGGGTGAGCATCTGACCGCCGATGAGACCTCCTGGGCGATGCGGGAGATCATGTCCGGCTCCGCGACGTCGGCCCAGATCGCCGGGTTCGCGGTCGCGCTGCGGGCCAAGGGTGAGACGGTGGCCGAGGTCGTGGGCCTGGCCCGCACCATGCTGGAGCTGGCCACCCCGCTCGACGTCGAGGGCCCGGTCGTCGACGTCGTCGGCACCGGCGGCGACCGCGCCCACACGGTCAACGTCTCGACGATGGCCGCCATCGTGGCCGCCGGCGCGGGCGCCCGCGTGGTCAAGCACGGCAACCGCGCCGCCTCCTCCTCGTGCGGCGCCGCTGATGTGCTGGAGCACCTGGGTATCCGCCTCGACCTGACGCCCGAGCAGACGGCCCTCGTCGCCCGCGAGGCGGGCATCGCCTTCTGTTTCGCCCCGGTCTACCACCCCGCGCTGCGCTTCGCCGGGCCGCCGCGCAAGGAGATCGGCGTCCCGACGGTCTTCAACTTCCTCGGCCCGCTCACCAACCCGGCCCGCCCCGCAGCCCAGGCCATCGGCGTCTTCGACAAGAACATGCTGCCGGTCCTCGCGGGCGTCTTCGCCGAGCGCGGCGTCTCCGCCCTGGTCTTCCGCGGCGACGACGGCCTCGACGAGCTCACGATCGCCACGACCTCCACGGTCTGGATCGTCAAGGAAGGCGCCGCCACCCAGACCGTCTTCGACCCCTCCGTTCTCGGCATCCCCCGGGCCGACGCGGGCGCCCTCAAGGGCGGCGACGTCGACTTCAACGCCCAGGCGGTCCATGACCTCCTGCGCGGCAAGACGGGCCCGGTGCGCGACGCCGTGCTGCTCAACGCGGCAGCGGCCCTGGTGGCGCTGGACGGACCCGGCGACGACCTCGACGCGGCGATGATCGACGGCTACGCGCGCGCCGTCCAGGCCGTCGACTCCGGCCGCGCCGCCGCCGCCCTGGACCGCTGGATAGAGACCAGCCGCTCCCTCAGCCCGGCTTGACCCCATCGGGACCTGGCGACCGCAGGACGCTCAAGAGGGCTCCCACGAGGACCCCAGGGACGGACAGAGGGCCTCAGCCGTAGCGCCTTGCACGGGCCTTCCGCGATAAGAGCTCTCAGCGGCTAAGGAGTGTTCAGCGGTTGAGGAGCATGGTGGGGGCGGCCTTGAGTGAGCTCCACTTGAGCCACTCCCGCCAGCTCTCCTGCCAGTGCCCCCACCCGTTGGTCGGCTCCAGCACCCGGGGCGAGCCCGTGATGATGATCGGGTCCCCGATCAGTGTGTTCTTGAGGAACCAGGCCGCGTTCTCCGGGCTGACGTTCACGCACCCGTGGCTCACGTTGGCGTAGCCCTGCGAGCCGACCGACCACGGCGCGCTGTGGATGTACTCGCCGCTGTTGGAGATGCGCACGGTGTCGTAGACGGTCAGCTGGTAGTAGCCCGCCGAGCCGGGCCCGATGCCGGGTGAGGTCATGACGGTCACCGGCTCCCTGGACATGGCCAGGTGGATGCCGGAGGTCGTGTAGTACTTCCAGTCGCCGCCCTGGCCGGCGCTCATCGGCATGGTGCGGATCGTCTTGCCGTCACGGCGGACCGTCAGCACGTGGACGTCGGTGCTGCCCTTGGTGATCTGCGAACGGCCGATCTTGAAGTCGAAGGCGAAGTCGCGCTTGCCGTACACGCCCTCGGCCCCGCGTACGCCGGCCAGGTGGGCCTCCATGCGGACGTTGGTGTGGGCCGGCCAGTAGTGCAGCGGCCGGAAGTCCACGTGCCGGTCGTCGAACCAGTGCCAGGCTCCCTCGACCGGCTTCGAGCTGTGGATGACGAGATTGCGCTCGACCGCCACCCGGTCGGTGATCGGCTGGTCGAACGTGACCATGACCGGCATGCCGACGCCGACCGTCAGACCGGTGTCGTAGCGGTTCGGCGTCACCGTCTCGATGTCGAAGGTCTTGGTCGCCTTGACCGTCGAGAACGTGCTGGTGCTCTCGATCGGCTTGCCGTCGGCTCCGGCGGCGAGCGTGGTGATCGTGTACGTGGTGCCCGGCCTGGCGGTACGGGTGCTGCGCCAGGCAGTGCCGTCGGCGCTGAGCACGCCCGGCAGTTCGCCCGCCTTGCCGCCGCCCTGGATCCGGACGCTCTTGAGGGTGCCGGACTGCGCGGTGACGACCACGGTCTGGTCCGTCGGGATATTTCCGGCTTTGTTGAGTGGATTCACCACCACGGTGGCCGCCACAGGCGGCTTCGCGACCCCGTCACCGACCGCGGCGGTCTGACCGGCCGCGGCCCCGGCAGCCGGACCCCCGGTGGCGGCACCGGTCGCCCCGGCGCTTCCGGAAGGGTCGGTCTGGGTCCCAGAACACGATGTCAGCAGGGCCAGGGCCAGCAGCCCGGCGGATCCATGAGCCAAGCGCCCCACGTGCACTCCCCCGTCCGAGATCGATCCATTCCCCTCACTTGTTACCCTGAGTGCTTGATTCGTCACATCCGTGTACCGGCAAAGAACAACAAAAAGCGGGCGTCCTCTCCCAGAAGAGGACACCCGCCGAAAGTCTCGCGGTCAGTGCGAGAAGTTACCCCGGTAGTACTGGAACACGAATCCGATCATGGCCATGATGATCAGGAACACGCCGATCAGGAACATCCAGAACCCGATCACGAACCCGGCGAACGCGAACGCCGCCGCCAGGCAGAGGAACAGCGGCCACCAGCTGCTCGGGCTGAAGAACCCGATCTCACCGGCGCCGTCGCTGATCTCGGCCTGCTTGTTGTCCTCGGGCTGGTCGCCGATGCGCCGCGCCGTGAACATCAGGTAGTAGCCGATCATGAACGCGAAGCCGACCGAGATGGCCATGGCCGTGGTGCCGACCGGCTCCCCGTGCCCGGTGTCCGCCTTGGTCCAGAACCAGTAAGCGACGTCCACGCCGGCGAAGAACAGGCCGCACAGCAGGAACAGCCAACCCTGTACCTTCATCAGGCCTCGACCTCCTGGGGCGTCTTGGCGGACACGTGCGGGTAGTGCAGGTCGAACGCGGGACGCTCGGACCGGATCCGCGGCAGCATGGTGAAGTTGTGCCGCGGCGGCGGGCAGGAGGTCGCCCATTCGAGCGAGTTGCCGTAGCCCCACGGGTCGTCGACCGTGACCTTGGGCGCGCTGCGCGCGGTCTTCCAGACGTTGTAGAAGAACGGCAGCACCGACAGGCCGAGCACGAAGGCGCCGACCGACGAGATGAGGTTCAGGTCGGTGAAGCCGTCGGCCGGGCTGTAGTCGGCGTAGCGGCGCGGGAAGCCGACGACGCCGAGCCAGTGCTGGATCAGGAACGTCGCGTGGAAGCCGATGAACAGCAGCCAGAACTGCAGCTTGCCGAGCTTGTCGTCGAGCATCTTGCCGGTGAACTTGGGCCACCAGAAGTAGAAGCCGGCGAACATCGCGAACACCACCGTGCCGAACACCACGTAGTGGAAGTGGGCCACGACGAAGTAGGTGTCGCTGATCTGGAAGTCGAGCGGCGGCGAGGCCAGGATGACGCCGGTCAGGCCGCCCAGCAGGAAGGTGATCAGGAAGCCGATCGAGAACAGCATCGGCGACTCGAACGTGAGGTGCCCACGCCACATCGTGCCGATCCAGTTGAAGAACTTCACGCCCGTCGGCACCGCGATGAGGAACGTCATGAACGAGAAGAACGGCAGCAACACCTGCCCGGTCGGGAACATGTGGTGCGCCCAGACCGTGATCGACAGGCCGGCGATCGAGATCGTCGCGGCCACGAGGCTGATGTAGCCGAAGATCGGCTTGCGGCTGAACACCGGGAAGATCTCACTCACGATGCCGAAGAACGGCAGCGCGATGATGTAGACCTCCGGATGGCCGAAGAACCAGAACAGGTGCTGCCACAGCAGCGCCCCTCCGTTCTCCGGGGTGAAGATGTGGGTGCCGAGCTTGCGGTCGGCCTCCAGGGCCAGCAGCGCGGCGGCCAGCACCGGGAAGGCCATCAGCACGAGCATGCTGGTCAGCAGGATGTTCCAGGTGAAGATCGGCATGCGGAACATCGTCATGCCCGGCGCGCGCATGCAGATGATCGTGGTGATGAAGTTGACCGAGCCGAGGATCGTCCCCAGGCCCGACAGCGCCAGACCCATGATCCACAGGTCACCGCCCATGCCCGGCGAGCTGATCGCGGTCGACAGCGGCGTGTAGGCGAACCACCCGAAGGAGGCGGCGCCGTTGGGCGTGAAGAAGCCCGACACCGCGATGATGCTGCCGAACAGGTAGAGCCAGTAGCTCACCATGTTCAGCCGGGGGAAGGCCACGTCCGGCGCGCCGATCTGCAGCGGCATCAGCTCGTTGGCGAACCCGGCGAACAGCGGCGTCGCGAACATCAGCAGCATGATCGTGCCGTGCATGGTGAACAGCTGGTTGAACTGCTCGTTGCTGACGAACTGCAGCGCCGGCTGCGCCAGCTCGGCCCGCATGATCAGCGCCATGACGCCGCCGATCAGGAAGAAGGCGAACGACGTGATCAGATAGAGGTGACCGATGATCTTGTGGTCGGTGCTGGACAGCCACTTCACGACCACCGCGCCCTTGGAGGCGCGCCTCGGGGTCGTCGAGATTGGCTCTTGGATGGCGGTCACTGAGCGCTCCCAGCCTGAGTCGCGATGTACTGGTCGTACTCAGCCTGCTTGACGAGCTTCACCGAGAAGAGCATGCGGCTGTGGTCGACGCCGCACAGCTCGGCGCAACGGCCCGCGTAGACGCCGGGCTTGTCGAGCGTGGTGATCTCGAAGAAGCGGCCCTTGTTGTCCTTGGGCAGCCCCGGGATGACGTCACGCTTGAACAGGAACGCCGGCACCCAGAAGGAGTGGATGACGTCGGGCGACTCCAGCTCGAACTCCACCTTCTTGCCCACGGGCAGCACGAGCTGCGGGCCCGACTTGTAGTCGCTCACAGGCTGGCCCACGACCGGCTTCAACGTCTTGCCGTTGATCGTCGTGGTGAACCGCCAGCTCCACTGGAACGCCTCCACCTTGACCTTGACGTCAGGGTGGCCGGAGAGCACCTGCAGATCCCGGCTGTCGCGCGCGGTGAAGAAGAAGAACACCGACACCATCACCAGCGGGATCAAGGTGTAGAGCATCTCGATCGGCAGGTTGTAACGGACCTGCGGCGGGAGCTCGGCCTTGGCCTTGCGCTTCACATGGAACACACACGCCCAGATGATCAGGACGATGACCACGGCGCCCGTGGCGAGTGCGGCGACCCAGGCCCCGTTCCAAAGATTCTGGACGATGTCGCCCTGGCTGGTGATGTGCTCAGGAAGCAGACCCTTGGACCAATCGGCCTTGGGAACGTCATTAGCACATGCCGTAGCGGAGGCCAGCAGCAACGCCAAAGCGGCGGCTCGCGGCACTCTGCGCCGGGCCAACGAACGCCGTGTCGAACGGCGAGTCGGACTCACGGATCGCCTACCCCACAGATGAAGCCCAGGAGTCCTCCTGGGCGCTCGTATGTCTAAAAGCACAGCTGATTGCAGACACATTAGCGTGCAAGAGCCCCGCCCTCCCGCGCGCCCCCTCGATGGCGTACGGCAAGTGGGACGATGGGTCTCGTGGCGTACTTTGACGCGGCCTCGACCGAGCCGCTCCATCCCCAGGCCCGCGAGGCGCTCCTGGCGGCGATCGATGTCGGCTGGGCCGACCCCGCGAGGTTGTACGGCCAGGCCCGCCGTGCGCACCTGCTGCTGGAGCAGGCCCGTACGGAAGTGGCCGAGGCGCTCGGCGCGCGCCCGGACGAGGTGTCGTTCACCTCTTCGGGCACACAGGCCGTGCATCTCGGCGTGCTCGGCACCCTACACGGCAGGCGGAGGGCTGGGCGGCATCTGGTGACCAGCGCGGTCGAGCACTCCAGCGTGCTGCACGCCGCCAGCCTGCACGAACGCGGCGGCGGTACGGTGGAGATCGTGGGGGTGGATCTGCGCGGACGCGTCGACCCGGCCGCCTTCAAGGCCGCCGTCGCCAGGCCCGACACGGGCCTGGCCTGCCTGCAGACGGCCAACCACGAGGTCGGCACGCTCCAGCCGGTGGCGGAGGTGGCCGCGGCCTGCCGGGAGCACGGCGTCCCGCTGCTGGTCGACGCCGCGCAGACGGCCGGTCGGCTGCCGATTCCGGAGGGCTGGTCGGTGCTGACGGCCAGCGCCCACAAGTGGGGCGGTCCCGCCGGGGTGGGCGTGCTGGTGGTGCGCAAGGGCACGCGGTTCAGGTCGTTCCTGCCGGAGGACGAGCGCGAGCGGCGCCGGGTCCCCGGGTTCGAGAACGTACCGGGCATCGTCGCCGCCGCGGCCGCGCTGCGCGCGATGAGCGCCGAGGCGGCGCGCGAACGTTCCCGGCTCTCCGCGCTCGTCGACAAGATCAGGCGGACCGTGCCGGAGATCGTGCCCGACGTGGAGGTGATCGGCGATCCGGTCGAGCGGGCGCCCCACATCGTGACCTTCTCCTGCCTCTATGTCGACGGGGAGGTCCTGCTCACCGAGCTGGACAAGGCCGGATTCGCAGTATCGTCCGGGAGTTCGTGCACCGCTAGTACGCTTCGTCCATCGCACGTTCTGGAAGCCATGGGCGTGCTCACGCATGGGAATGTCCGGGTGTCATTGCCCAGGGGCGCTTCCGCGGCCGAGGTCGACAGGTTCCTCGCCGTGCTGCCCGATGTGGTGCACCGAATCCGGCAGGACGCAGGAGTCGCATGACCGAGGTTATTCAGCCGGCGTTGACGATCGACGCGCTCGGGAAGAAGTGCCCGATCCCGATCATCATGCTCGCCGAGCAGATCAACTACGTCCCGCTCAACGCCGTGATAGCCGTCCTTGCCGACGATCCGGCCGCGTTCACGGACGTCCCCGCGTGGTGCCGCCTGAAGTCCCACCGCCACGTGGGCTCCTACGAGCTGCCGCAGGGCGGCTGGTCCATCCACGTACGCCGCAATTACTGATATTTCGTACGTACGGCGCAGAGCACCCCAAAGTGGGTAGGAAGCCCCTCGGGTCAGACCATCGACTTCTGGGGGGAAGACATGACGGATGGACATTCACATCGGACCGCGCGCGACCTGATGAGCCAAGGCGCGGAGTGCATCCCCGCCCACGAGACGCTCGATCGGGCCGCGCAAATGATGCGTGACAGCCATGTCGGGGCACTGCCGGTCTGCGTGGACGACCGCGTGACCGGGATCATCACCGACCGCGACATCGTGATCAAGTGCGTGGCCGAGGGCCGTGCCCCGTCGGCCATGCGGGCGGGCGACCTGGTGGTCGGGCTGGTCTCGGTGCCGGCCGACGCCACGGTCGAGGAGGCCCTCCAGCTCATGGAGGAGCACCAGATCAAGCGGCTGCCGGTGATGGCGGACATGCGGATCGTCGGCATGATCACCGAGGCCGACCTGGCCAGGCACCTGCCCGACGACCAGCTGGTCGAGTTCGTCCACCGGGTGTACATGGACGCCTGACCACCTGCCGCATCGCGGGCCGCGGACGCCCTGCGATGTCGCGGGCCGCGTACAGGGCGCGTCTTCGCGGAGGAACACACCACCCCGCCGCACTGACCGTGCGGCGGGGCGATCCGCGTGGGGAGGCGGTGGCGGGTCAGGCGTGGTGGCAGCGGACGAGGTCCGCGATCTCCTCGGCGGCCCCGGCCCCGTAGGCGGCGCCGAAGCGCTCCAGGAAGGCCTTCTGCCCGAGCTCGTACTCCTGGCCACCGACCCGCTCCAGCACGTGCGTGGCGGTCAGGTTGCCGAGCTGGCCGCAGCGCTCCAGCGGCAGGCCCCAGGCCAGACCGGACAGGAAGCCGGCGCGGAAGGCGTCGCCGACGCCGGTCGGGTCGGCCTTGCCCTGCTCCGGCGCGGGAGCGACCTGGATGGACGGCTCGCCCGCGCGGTCGATGACGGCGCCCTTGGGGCCGAGCGTGGTGACGCGGACGCCCACCCGGTCGAGGATCTCGGCGTCGGACCAGCCGGTCTTCTGCTCGATGAGCCCCTTCTCGTAGTCGTTGGAGAACAGGTAGGCGGCGCCGTCGACGAGGTCACGGATCTGCTCGTCGCCCATGCGCGCGAGCTGCTGCGAGGGGTCTGCGGCGAACGGGATGCCACGCTGGCGGCACTCGTCGGTGTGGCGCAGCATGGCGTCGGGGTCGTTGGGGCTGATGAGCACCAGGTCGAGCCCGCCCACGCGGTCGGAGACGGGCCGCAGCTCGATGAGCCGCGCCTCGGCCATCGCGCCGGTGTAGAACGAGGCGATCTGGTTGTGATGCTCGTCCGTGGTGCACAGGAAGCGGGCCGTGTGATGGTTCTCGGAGACGTGCACGGAATCGCAGTCCACGCCGTGGCGCTCCAGCCAGGAGCGGTAGTCGGCGAAGTCCGAGCCGACCGCGCCCACGAGAATCGGCTTGAGCCCCAGGCAGCCCATGCCGAAGGCGATGTTCGCCGCGCACCCGCCGCGACGTATCTGCAGGTCGTCCACCAAGAAGGAGAGCGACACCCGATCGAGCTGCTCGGCGATGAGCTGATCGCCGAAGCTTCCTGGGAAGGTCATCAGGTGGTCGGTCGCGATGGAGCCGGTGACGGCGATGCGCACGGGATTCTTCTTCCTCGTTGTCGGCAAGCCAATGAACCAAACGAGGATACGCGAGTAAGGATACGCGAAGGTCCCGCGTCGCACGGATGCGAGCGGGACCTTAGACGCATCGACTAGTTGAACGAGTCGCCACAGGCACAGGAGCCGGTGGCGTTGGGGTTGTCGATGGTGAAGCCCTGCTTCTCGATCGTGTCGACGAAGTCGATGGAGGCGCCCAGCAGGTAAGGGGCGCTCATCCTGTCGGTGACCACGCTCACGCCGCCGAAGTCGGACACGACATCGCCGTCCATCGAACGGTCGTCGAAGAAGAGCTGGTAGCGCAGACCGGAGCAGCCACCCGGCTGCACGGCCACGCGCAGCTGCAGGCCCTCTTCGCCCTGCTGCTCAAGCAGGGCCTTGACCTTGGCGGCGGCCGCGTCAGTCAGGATCAGGCCCTGCGTCGTGGTCTCGCTGCTCTCAACCGTCATCTGCTGACTCCCTAACCCGGCTGTCTGTTTACGACGTCCTACTTAGACGCTACCAACACATCCCCTGTGCTACACATTCCCAGCCCTCCGGACCCCCGGAATAAGCGCTACGGGCGATATGTCATGATGAGTATCGTCAGTTCGACGATAAGGGGGTATGGCCATGGCCACCCAGACTGGGCTGCCGCTCTTCGTACTCGGCCGGGACGCCGATCCGCACAGCGAGAAGGGGGTCGACTGTCCTGGTGAGCTGCCACCGGCCTCCGATCCGGACCTGGTGGAGCGGGCGCGCAAGGCCAAGGAGACGCTCGGTGACCGTTTGTTCGTGCTGGGTCACCACTATCAGCGTGACGAGGTCATCCAGTTCGCCGACGTCACCGGCGACTCCTTCAAACTCGCGCAGCAGGCCGCGGCCAGGCCGGAGGCGGAGTTCATCGTCTTCTGCGGCGTGCACTTCATGGCCGAGTCCGCCGACATCCTGACCGGCCAGGAGCAGAAGGTGATCCTGCCCGACCTGGCGGCGGGCTGCTCGATGGCGGACATGGCCACCTTCGACCAGGTCGAGGAGTGCTGGGAGTCGCTGGAGGACGCCGGTCTCGCCGATCAGGTGATTCCCGTCACGTACATGAACTCCAGCGCCGACATCAAGGCCTTCTGCGGCCGCAACGGCGGCGCGGTCTGCACCTCCTCCAACGCGAAGAGGGCCCTCGACTGGGCCTTCGAGCAGGGGGAGAAGGTGCTGTTCCTGCCCGATCAGCATCTGGGCCGCAACACCGCGGTGCTGGAGATGGGCATGTCGCTGGACGACTGCGTCGTCTGGAACCCCCACCGCCCGAACGGCGGCCTCACCCGCGAGCAGCTCGACCGCGCCAAGATGATCCTGTGGAAGGGCCACTGCTCGGTGCACGGCCGTTTCACGGCCGAGTCGGTCGATGACGTACGGCGGCGCATCCCGGGCGTCAACGTGCTCGTGCACCCGGAGTGCAAGCACGAGGTGGTGCTCAAGGCCGACCACGTCGGCTCGACCGAGCACATCATCAAGACGCTGGAGGCGGCTCCGGCGGGTTCGAGCTGGGCGATCGGCACCGAGCTGAACCTGGTCAAGCGGCTCGCCACGCAGTTCCCCGACAAGAACGTCTCGTTCCTGGACAGGACGGTCTGCTACTGCTCGACGATGAACCGGATCGACCTGCCGCACCTGGTGTGGGCACTGGAGTCACTGGCGCTCGGGGAGGTCGTCAACCAGATCACGGTCGACGCCGACACCACCCACTGGGCCAAGGTCGCCCTGGACCGCATGCTGGCCCTCCCCTAACGCCGGGGCTCCCCTGCCACAACGGACCGCCCTTATCCGCTCCCCCGCAGGGGGTAATCCCTCAAAGGACCCCAGCCCACAACGGACCGCTTCTTTCCCACCCCGGCAGGGGAACCCCCCGAAGGGACCCCAGCCACAACGGACCGTCGCAGGGATCGAGACGGTCGCGCGACGAACCCCACTAATCACCGAAGGCGTACACAACCCGGACGCCAACCGACAAGGTCTGGCGTCCGGGGCTGATCGACGCCTTCTCCTCCGCCGCCAGCGCGGCGAACGCCATCGGCTGCGGCCCGCCCACCGACTCCTCGGTCACCGAGACGACCCCGCCCAGCGGGCGCCCGGCGAGTTCGGCGTACTGGGCGGCCTTGGCGGCGGCGTCACGGAACGCCCGTGTCCTCGCCTGCGCCAGGGCCCCGCTGGGGTCGGACAGCTCGAACGAGACGCCGTTCAGCCGCGCCTCCTCCCCCACCGCCGCCACGGTGTCGATCACCCGGTCGGCCCGCGACAGGTCGCGGACCAGCGCCTCGACGCCCTGCGCGGCTCTGTATGCGGCCACCTTGGGATAGACCTCGTACTCGGGACCAAGGGACAACTCGCTGGTACGCAGGTCCTCCGGGGCGATGCCGGCCCCCGTCAGCGCCTCTGTGAGCCGGACGGCGGCGGCCCTGACGGCGGCGAAGGCTTCGGCGGCCGCGGTCCTGCGCACCTCCACGCCCGCGTTCAGGCGCATGACGTCAGGCGCGGCCGAGACCGCCCCCTCGCCGGCGACGGCGATCTGCTCGTGCTCCGTTTCCACGCGCACCCCCTCGGGTCCGTAGGATCGGCGGGTTCGTCAGGGCGTACCGCGGCTGAAGCGCATGCCCATCTTGTCGAACTCGGCCCGCTTGGCCGCGGTGGCCAGCACTCTGATGACTTGCCCCTTCAGATCGATCACAACCGCCTCGTATCCGGCGCCCTTGACCCGCCACACGGCCAGGTGCTGGTCATCCCACCAGCCGATGAGCCGGTTGGTGGCGAACGGGATGGTCACGGGCGTGCCGCCGCCGCCCGTCGTGGACCTGGCGCAGACCGCGCCGCCCGCCGCGGTGCAGTGGGACAGGAACAGCCCGCCCGACGGGGAGACGTCGTCGCCCTCCACCCAGACGGGCGAGCCCGCGCTGGTCAGCGTGCGCAGCGCGTTGCCGTCCAGGTCGTAGAACTTCATCCGGCCGCCCACCCACGTACCGACGGCCTGCCCGCCGGCGTCCCAGAAGAAGCGCCACTCGCCCGCGCCCTTCTCCTTGACCTGGTAGACCTTGCCCGTGCCCCGCGCGATATCGATGACGCCATAGCCGTACTCGACGCTTTCCCCGCTCTCATCCTTGAAGAGCGTGACCAGGCCGAGCTTGCCGTCCGGCGACCAGCGTGGCGTCGTCGGGAACACCGGCCTCATGCTGAGCTTCACCGTGCGCTTGGCGCCGGTCCGGTGGTCGATGATCGACACGAGGGAGTAGCCGTCGCCGCTGTAGTCGACGTCGGTGGCGAGCGCGCGGGCTCCGTCGGCGTCCAGGGCGTACTCGAAGTAGTGGTTGTCGAGCGTGAAGTCGTCAGAGGCGGCCCGCCGGATGTAGACGCCCTTGCCGCCGTTCAGGCTGTAGGAGGCCAGCTTGATCGGGTCGGAGCCGTTCTCCCTGATCTCGACGGAGGTGCCGGGCAGCGCGATCGTCCGGGTGCTCTGGTCCGGGCTCGGGGTCGGCGTCGGGGTGGGGGTGGGGGTCGGCGGGGTCGGGGTGTACGAGGCGTCCGGGCTGTTCGTGTTCTCCGGTGTCGGCGAGGAGGTGCCGATCGGGCCGGGCAGGGACGCGAGCCGTACCGCGACGATGCCGCCGACGGTGGCCAGCGCCAGCGTGCAGGCGACCGCCGTGGCGACGATCCACCCGATGCCCCGCCTGCCGCCCGTCCGGGCGGGCGGCTGGGTCAGCGGGAGCTGCTGTTGGTATAACGGCCGCGCGTACGGGGGCGGCGGAGGCTGCTGGTACGGCATGTGCGCCGACGGCACCGGCCCCGAGCCACCCGGCGCCCGAGGTGTGGAGCCCATCGCCGGGATGGGACCCGAGGTGACCGGCGGGATGGGGCCCGAGGCGGCCACGGCGGTCCCCTGGTGCAGGAGGCTGGGCGGGGCGCCGCCGGACTGGTGTTGGAGGCCGGGTGCGGCGCCGCCGGGCCCGTGGCCGAGCAGCCGCATCAGCGCCTCGCCCGCCGTCGGCCGCCGACCGGGATCCTTGGCCAGGCAGTCCGTCACCAGCGAGCGCAGCGCCGGATCCTGAATCGGCGTGACGTCGGCGTCGGTATGGATGATCCGGTTCACCACCGCCGGCAGGCTGTCCTGCCCGAACGGCGGCTGCCCGGAAGCGGCGAACAGCAGCGTGCACGCCCACGCGAACATGTCCGCCTGAGGCCCGGGAGCCGCCTCCGTGAGCTGTTCGGGCGCCATGAACGACGGTGTGCCGATGGCGCTGGCCGTCAGCGACGAGGTCAGGTCGAGCGCCCTGGCGATGCCGAAGTCGATCACCCGGGGTCCGTCGGAGGCCAGCACGACGTTCGACGGCTTGAAGTCGCGGTGCACGATGCCCGCCTGGTGGATGGCGACGAGCGCGGTCACCGTACCGATCGCCAGGCGGTGCAGGGACGTCCCCGAGCGCGGACCGTCCGTACGCACCACGTCGTCGAGCGTCGGCCCGTCGATGTACTCGCTGACGATGTACGGCAGACCGCCGAACAGCCCCGTCTCGATGACCTGAGCGGTGCAGAAAGGGGCGACCCGCCGGGCCATCGCCACCTCGCGGACGAACCGTTCGGACGCCTCGTGGTCTCCGGCCAGGTCCGCGCGGAGCAGCTTCACCGCGACCCGCGCGCCGTTGGCGGCGGTCGCGAGGTAGACGGTCCCCTGCCCGCCCTCGCCCAGCCGCCCCGACAGGGTGTACGCCCCGACCGACGCGGGATCCCCTGGCCTGAGGGCCACGAGGTCCGGCATTGCAACCCCCATATATGGCGTCTTTTCCGCCATTCTGGTGGGTTCCGCGGCTCCGCGTCAGCCCATCGACCCACACACCAGCCAGAACACGCCGGTCGCGTCGTCCCGCGGTCCGCCGCCGAGGCCGGGCGCGCCGTCGCGTCACGGCCCCGGACGGTGTCACGCCACAGGCCGCGGGCGCGTCGCGTCACAGGCCGCGAACGGCGTCGATGATCGCGCCAGCGGCGGTGAGGTGGATGCGGCGGGTCGAGGAGGTCAGGCGGACGTGGTCGGCGTTCAGGTCGCCCGCCAGCCGCTCCTGACGTCGTGCCCTCCCGCCCGCGCTGATCACGGCCACCGGGCTGATCACCGTCACCGGTACGTCGGGAAAGGCGTGCCGCGCCCGGACAAGGCGCAGGTCGGCCGCCATGTCCCGCCGGGCCAGAAACTCCCCAACGGCCGCGGCGAGCACCCGGCCGGTACGGTACCCGCGCCCCCGGTCCGGCAGTCCACTGACCAGCCGATGGACGACCGGCCCCGCCAGGAAGGCGAGCGCGGCGGCGCCCCAGGCACCGCCCAGCGCAGGCAGCCATCGGCCGACGGACCGGCCGAGCGACGAGGCGCGCCGGTCACGGTCGGCGCGGCTCGGGTCGACGAGCACCAGCCGGGACACGCACATCGGATGCAGCCTGACGAACGCCTCCGCGTGCCAGGCGGCCACCGAGTGGGCCACCACGGTGACCTGTTCGGGATGGGCGGGGGCCAGGGCGGCCAGGCGGGCCGCCTCCCCGTACAGAGTGGGTGGAGCCGGCGAGGCGGGACTGCGGCCGAGACCGGGCCGGTCGAAGCGGATCACCCGGTGGCTCCGGGCCAGTTCGGCGGCCACCCCGTCCCAGTGGGACGACGCACCGCCCAGCCCCGCGCTGATGAGCACGACCGGCCCCACGCCCTGAACGACCACATGCGGCCCCTGACCAAGCGACAGCGGAGGGTCGTCGGCCTCCAGCAGTCGCAGCGCGACGTACACCAGCCAAATCGCCACAAGCGTCGCCTGCCCGCGCTGCGCCAGCCCGGCCGGATATCCGCCCGCGATGGCCGCCAGCGTCAGTGCGGTGACGCCCAGGGCCGCGCCGGTGATCAGCCAGGCGAGGCAGGTGTCCCAGTATCGGCTCAGCAGGGCCATCGCGGCCAGCACGGCGGCCGTGGCCAGCACGCCGGTCACGACGTGGACGTGGTGCGAGAGCGACAGCGGGCCGAGCTCGCAGACGGGATCGCCCAGCGCGGCGCAGTCGAGCGGGAACAGCCCACCGGCGAGCACGAGAACGCCGAAGGCCGCCAGCCCGAGCCAGGCGAACCGCTCCCGCCGCACCCTGGGCGTCAGCGCCACCCCGAGCACGATCGCCAGGCCCGCCAGCACGTCGGCGGTCCTGAACAGGCGCGTCGCGGGCTGGTCGCGCGCCGCCAGCTCGCCGACCAGGCCGTCGCTCCGGTCGACCAGCGGGCTGGTGAACTGGCCGGGCATCCAGGCGCTGTACAGCACGGCCGCCACCACGAAGGCGGTGGCCGCGAGCACCAGCAGTCGTCGCTCCACGTGATCATTAGATCACCCGGTGCGATCAGAGGCCGGGGGCGCCCCATACCGGGAACCAGCGGCCGAGGTCCTGTTCCAGCGGTAGCTCGCCCTCCAGCGCGCCTCTGGCCTGGAGTTCGAGCGCGTTGTCGCGGTGCTGGCCGGACAGGGGCGCGAAGGGGTAGAACGTGCCGCGCTTGTACAGGTAGACGACCGCCAACCGCCGGCCGTTGGGATCGGTGAACGACACCAGCGAGCAGAGCAGCGAGGGACCGAATCCGGCGCCCTCCAGCGAGGCGTTGACCGCGTGCAGCTCGGTGACCAGGTCGCTGATGTCGTCGGGCGATCGGCGCACCAGGAGCCAGGTGTAGCCGTAACCGTCGGAGGACTTGTCGACGCGGTCGCCGAGCAGCGCCTGCACGTCGCTTTCGAGGGTGGCGAACGCGCCGCCCTCCGCCGCGCGGAAGGACACCGAGCCGAGACCGGTGGGAACGAGACCGGTGGCGGCCTGCAGTGTCACCGCCGCGGACGGCAGCGCGAACAGTGCGTCGAGGTTGGGTGGTGCGGGCTTCGACCGGCCTAGCAGGGTGTCGAGCCAGCCCATACGGTCAGCCCCTTCCGAGTTGGGCGGAGATCCTGGCCAGCTGCTCCAGGCGGCGCTCCAGCGGTGGGTGAGTGGAGAACAGGGTGGCGATGGAGGCGCCCTTGGCCAGCGCCGGGGCGAAGTAGAAGGCGTTGAACGGCGCCGCCTCACGCAGGTCTTGGCTCGGGATCCTGGCCATGTCGCCGGTGACCTTGGTCAGCGCGCTGGCCAGGGCCGACGGCCGCTGGGTGAGCAGCGCGCCCGCCCGGTCCGCGGCCAGTTCGCGGTAGCGCGACAGGGCTCGGGTGAGCAGGAAGCTGATCGCGTACACGACGATCGAGACCAGCATGATGATCAGCCCGATCGGCACGCCGCCGTTGTTGTCGCGGCTGCGCCCCAGCCCTGTGTACAGGGCGAACCTGGTCATCAGACCGGCCACGATGCCGAGGAACGAGGCGATCGTCATGACCGCGACGTCACGGTGGGCGACATGCGACAGCTCGTGTGCCAGCACGCCCTCCAACTCCTGGGGCTCCAGGCGGCGCAGGATGCCGGTCGTCACGCAGAGGACGGAATTGTTCTGGTTGCGGCCGGTGGCGAAGGCGTTGGGGACGTCGGAATCCGCTATCGCCACCCGCGGCTTGGGCATGTCGGCCATCGCGCACAGGCGGTCGACCATGCCATGGAGCTCGGGAGCCTCTTGCGGCGAGACCTCCCGGCCGTGCATCGCGAACAACGCGATGCGATCGGACAGGAAGTACTGCGCGAGCAGCAGGCCCCCGGCGAGTACCAGCACGACCAGTCCTTGAACGCCCACAGCGATGAGGACGCCCATGAAGGCCACGTAGAGCAGCCCCAGCAGGAACATCGTCACGACCATGCGGGTGGTCAGACCGCGGTCGGGTGCGAACCGCGTGTTCACGGCTAGCCCGGGATGAGGCCCTGGTCGCCCAGCATCTCCCGGACCTCCTCGATCGAGGCGTCCGCGGGGGGAAGGATCAGCTCTGACGGCTCAAGGCTGTCGTCGGGAAGCGACTTGCCCACGAGGCGGACCTTGTCGAGCAGAGCGTGCAACTTGACCCGGAAGCTCGCCTCGTCGTCGGACTCGATGGCCGACTCGAGCTCGCTGTCGAGCTGGTTGAGCACGGAGATGTCGTCGGCCGAGATCTCGACCTGCCCCTCGCCCATGATTCTGACGATCATGCGCCCTCCCCAGGCTGGCGCAGCTGCTGCGTGTTCTGAGGCTGAGCCTGCTGGGGCGCGGCCTGCTGGCCGCCCTGGCCCGGCTCGATGGCGCTCTTGGGCGCCGGACCCTGGCCGAGCTCGGCCTTCATCCTGGCCAGCTCCAGCTCCACGTCCATGCCGCCGCCCATACGGTCGAGCTCGGCCTGGATGTCGTCGCCGCGCGTGCCGCTGTAGTCATCGAGCGCGCCGCTGGCGAGCAGCTCGTCGATGGCACCGGCGCGGGCCTGCATCTGCGCGGTCTTGTCCTCGGCGCGCTGGATCGCGAGACCGACGTCGCCCATCTCCTCGGAGATGCCGGAGAAGGCCTCGTTGATGCGCGTCTGCGCCTCGGCCGCGGTGTAGGTGGCCTTGATCGTCTCCTTCTTCGTACGGAAGGAGTCGACCTTCGCCTGCAGCCGCTGGGAAGCCGTGGTCAGCTTCTCCTCCTCGGCCTGCAGGTTCTCATGCTGGATCTTCAGGTCGGCCATCTGCGACTGCAGATTGGACCGGCGCTGGAGGGCCTCGCGGGCCAGGTCCTCGCGCCCGACGGACAGCGCCTTGCGGCCCTGCTCCTCATAGCGCCTGGCCTGCTGTTCGAGGCCGTTGACCTGCAATTCCACCCGCTTGCGCGAGGTGGCGACGTCCGCCACGCCCCGGCGTACCTTTTGCAGCAACTCCAGTTGCCGCTGGTAGGAATAGTCGAGGGTCTCGCGCGGATCCTCCATTTTGTCCAGGGCCTTGTTGGCCTTGGACTTGAAGATCATCGAAAGTCTCTTCATCACGCTCATGCGCGTCGGCCGTCCCCTTCTTAGGTCGTGCTGGTGTTCACCCAGTGCAGCGCAGCCGCCTTGGGATTACCCTACGCATAACGCACGGGGGCGTCACTAAGTTGCCATCCAGGTAGGGTTGACGTCGTGTTGCGACGCCGTTCCCAAACCTCCGTGGACGACACCCCCGTCCCCATTGACGATCCTAAGCCCCAGGGCAAGGGTCGTCCCACACCCAAGCGCCGGGACGCGGAAGGCAGACGGCGCCAGCCGGTCACCGCGCCCAAGGACCGCAAAGAGGCCTATCGACAGGCCCGCGCCAAGCAGACTGTCGAGCGCGAGCGGGCCCGCAAGGGCATGCTCGCGGGCGACGAACGCTATTTCCCGGCCCGCGACAAGGGCCCGGCGCGCAAGTTCGCGCGCGACTGGGTCGACTCGCGGCGGCTGCCGAGCCAATACTTCCTGCCGTTCTCGCTGGTGATCCTGCTGGCGACGTGGATCCCGTGGCCCGCCGACATCCGTCCGCTGGTGCTCGGCTACGTGATCACGATCGGCTGGCCGATCATGATGATCGGTGTGCTCTTCACCTCGATCTTCGTGGCCTGGCGGATCAAGAAGCTGGTGGCGGAGAAGTATCCCAAGGAGAACCTGCGCGGCGTCGGCTTCTACGCCGCGATGCGGGCCCTGCAGATCCGCAAGCTGCGCTTCCCGCCGCCCGCGGTCCTGCCGGGCGGCAAGCCGGTGCCGCCCAAGAAGTAACGCGGTTCACTCCGACTTCTCCCAGCGCAGCATCCCTCGCGTGACCGTGGGCCGCCAGCCGTCGAACTCCGTACGGTTCTCCAGGCTGTCGGCGACGGTCCGCATCAGCGCGTAGTAGGAGGGCAGGCGCGGGCTCATGCCGGAGACCATGTCGTCCCAGCCGACCTTGCCGCCGATGGAGTCGACCACGGCGTATTCGAGGTCCGCTCCCTCACGCTGACCGAAGGAGAGGACGGGGATCGTCCGGCCGTGCCACCACCCGATCGCCGGGTCGGTGCCGTTGTTGGCGCAGAGAGCCCGCCAGGTGTCCCTGATGTCGCGGATGCCGAGGTTGACGGTGCCGTCGAACCAGGCGCCGAAGCCGAAGGCGCCGGCCCCTCTGGAGCCGTTGTGGCGCAGCAGCGAGGCGCGCAGGCTGTCGGGGAAGTCCACGCCCATCTGCGACTCGGCCACAGCGATCGTCTTGGCGCGGCCCGGACGGCCCAGCGTCGCGTACGTCTTGGGCGCGTTGGCCTTCAGCCACCGTTCGACGCGCCGCCACTGGCGGTCGACCGCGCGTTTCACCTTGGGGTCCAGCGGCCGGACGGTGACCGGCCGCGGCTCGGGGTGGCAGAACGGATCGGGTACGGCGGGCGAAGGCGTCGAGGCCGCTTGGTCGGGAGCGAACTCGTCGGGAGCGAGCTCGTCGGGAGTGGGCCCGGCGGAAACGGACTCGGCGGGAATGGGCTCGTCGGTGGCGGGCTGGGCGGGAGCGGGGTCGGCGGTGGCGGCCATGGCCGAGCGCCTCGCGGCGTCGCGGAACATCTCGCCGACAGGGTCTTCTTCCCGGTCGTGGATCGGCATGCCCATGAGGGCGAACACCCCGAAGACCACCGCGGTCAGCGCGGCCACGCCGAGCAGCGCCATCACCGGCCGGGCCCTGCCGCGCACCCGGTAACGCGCCAGATCAGCCCCGCTGGGGCGGCCCAGGATCGGCTCGGGGCCGCTCGGCTCCGTCCCTTGCTCAGGCCCCTGCTTCAGGCTGCGGGCCCGGCGGCGCAGCCGTACCGCTATCGCGGTCAGGATGGCCGCGGTCAGCGCCAGCCGTACGAGCTTCAGCACGTCGCGCACCCTATCCCGATTTAGATCACTTCATGAGACGGGCCTAAGGTCGGATCTATGGAATTCCGTACCCTCGGTCGCAGCGGTCTCAAGGTCAGCGAGATCAGCTACGGCAACTGGCTCACCCATGGCTCCCAGGTCGAGGAGGACGCCGCCAAGCAGTGCGTGCAGGCGGCGCTCGACGAGGGCATCACGACGTTCGACACCGCCGATGTCTATGCCGGCACCAAGGCCGAGTCGGTGCTCGGCCGGGCCCTGAAGGGCGTACGCAGGGAATCGCTGGAGATCTTCACCAAGGTCTACTGGCCGACGGGCCCCGGTCCGAACGACCGCGGCCTGTCCCGTAAGCACATCACCGAGTCCATCCACGGCTCGCTGCGACGCTTGCAGACCGACTACGTCGACCTGTACCAGGCGCACCGCTTCGACTTCGAGACGCCGCTGGAGGAGACGCTCAAGACCTTCGACGATCTCGTACGGCAGGGCAAGGTCCTCTACATCGGCGTCAGCGAGTGGACCGCCGACCAGATCGCCCAGGCGCTGAAGATCGCCGACGACATGGGCTTCGACCGGATCGTGTCCAGCCAGCCTCAGTACTCGATGCTCTGGCGGGTCATCGAGCCGGAGGTCGTGCCGCTCAGCGAGCGTGAGGGCATCGGCCAGATCGTCTGGTCGCCCATCGCGCAGGGCGTACTGACCGGCAAGTACCTGCCGGGCCAGGCCCCGCCGGCAGGCTCCAGGGCGACCGACACGGCCGGCGGCGCCGACATGATCGCCCGCTTCATGAACGACGACGTCCTCACCCGCGTACAGGAGCTCCAGCCGATCGCCGCCGACCTGGGCCTCACCATGGCGCAGCTCGCGGTCGCCTGGGTCCTGCAGAACCCGAACGTCTCCAGCGCCATCGTCGGCGCCTCCCGCCCCGAGCAGGTGCGCGACAACGTCAAGGCGGTCGGGGTCAAGCTCGACTCCGACGTACTGGAGCGGATCGACTCCGTGCTCGGCCCGGTGGTCGAGCGCGATCCCGCCAAGACGGCCAGCCCGCCGAAGCGCCCATAACATCACCGGCAGCAAAAACCCCTTGAGCAACAATGACGCTCAAGGGGTTTTTCATTTCTCCTTGCTTCACTCCGGACGCAATGACAATCCCGTGTATTCGACCCGGTCCTCGTCGAGCAGCGCCACCTGCTCGACCCCGGATTCCAGCAGCTCACCCCAGTTCTCGCCGAGCCAGGACTCCGCGTCCGCCTGGCTCGGAAAAACTTCTCGCGGCAAAGGGCGATCCGTTACCTCACCACCATTTGCATTTTCATAACGCCACCGCCATGTCATGCCATACGCTCCTTTTCCGCAGGTTCGCCGACGCACCCTCCGACGGCACTGGAACCTTACTCCCGAGCTTGGCGGTCAATCGATGCCGCGCGCGTATCGTGTGCCGGCGGGAGTCGCCTTCGGAGCGGCTCGTGTGGCGGCCTGCCGTCGTTCCAGACGGTGTGCGGCAAGGACCCCGCGGCCTCCGACAGGAAGGCGTCGGACTCGGGGTCGCCGAAGTCCACCCTGACCACGACCCGCTTGCTGGCCGGGTAGGCGTTGATCGTCACCACGTCCCCCTGAGCGTTGCCACGGGCCTTGGCAGCCGAGACCAGTAGTTGGGCCATAGAGGCGGTCTCCGCGCCCGTCACGCACTTCGTCAGCCCCTCCGCGGGCGGTTGCTCGTCGGAGGGCCAGCACCGGCACCGACCTCGGCACCCCCGCCTTACCCGCCCCCGCCTCACCCGCCGACGCCTCGCTGGACGGCGCCTCGTCGGAGGGGCCGCCACTCACCACCAGCAGTTCCACCGCAGGCCACCCCCAACCCCAAGACCCTCAGCCCGCCAAAAGCGGCATCTCCGCCGCAGGCCGGGATGCCGGGCTCTATGTACGCTCGGCCTGGTGAAACTCCTTCTCGCCGGTACCGCAAGTCCCACGGGCTGGCCGGAACCGGGTTGCCCGTGCGCCTCATGTGCTGGGCTCCCCTCCGGCTACCGACGACCCTTCGAGCTCGTCGTCGACGGTGTGGCGCGCTTCCCGTTCGACGACGAGCCGCCCGGTTACCGGACCTTGGCCGACAGTCACGGCCTGGAGGGCCCCGATGGCACCCGCCTGCTGTACGCGCTCCCGGCCGCGACAGTAACCCCGAACGCAGCAACGCTCTCGGCCGCGACGGCGACCCCGGATGCCACGGCGGTCCCGGAGGCGACAGCGACCCCGGAGGCGGCGGCGTCCCCGGCTGGCCCGTACGACATCGTGCTGATCGATCCGCTCGACCGGCCCGAGCGGATCGGGCTCCTGCGCCGGGCGGGCCTGGTGGCCGACGGCACCCAGGTGGTGGCCGTCGGCCTGGACCACCGGGTCAGGTCCGAGGAGGAGTTGTCACGGCGGCTCGCCCTGTGGGGCGTACGAGCCGTGCCGGACGGGACGACGCTCGACACCACACTCGCCGTCCCACCGGCTTCACAGGCTCCAGCACAGCCGAGGAGAACTCTGCTGCTGGGCGGTTCCCGTTCGGGCAAGTCGGCGGAGGCTGAGCTACGACTGGCCGCCGACCCGTACGTCACCTATGTCGCCACCGGCTCGCGCGGCGAAGGCGACGGTGAGTGGGCGGCGCGGGTACGGGCCCACCGCGAGCGCAGGCCCGCGCACTGGGCGACGGTGGAGACCACCGACCTGGCGGGGACGATCCGCGCGGCGACGACGCCGCTGCTGGTCGACGGACTGGGCACGTGGCTGGCGGCGGTGTTCGACGAGTGTGGTGCCTGGGACGGCGATCGGGCGCCGGTCGCCGCGCGGTGCGATGAGCTGGTGGCGGCGTGGCGGGGTACGACCCAGCGGATCGTGGCCGTGTCGGACGAGGTGGGCATGGGCGTGGTGCCCGCCACGGCCAGCGGGCGGGCGTTCAGGGACGAGCTGGGGCGGCTCAACGAGCGCCTCGCCGACGAGTCCGAATATGTCGCCCTGGTGATCGCCGGCCGCCCAGTGCGTCTGTGACACCGGAGATACGCGACGCCCGCGTGCGGTCCGGATCGGCCCGGCGACGGACCGCTCCGGCGTATGGCCAGGGCGGGCGGCGGACCGCTCCGGCGTACGGTCTGGCACGGCCGCGGACGACTCTGGCGTATGACCGGGCTAGTGGCGAATCGCTCTGGCGTACCAGCGACCCTCCATGCGATCCACGTGCAGGGAACGGCCGAAACAGTCGGACAGGTTCGCGGGCGTGAGGACGTCCGCGACCGGCCCCGACGCCAGGACGCGCGCGTCGCGCATGAGCATGGCGTGCGTCGTCGTGGTGGGTACCTCCTCCAGGCGGTGGGTCACCGTCACCGTGGTGAGCACCGGCCTGGTCGTCGCCAGGTCCTCCACCGCTTCGATGAGGTCTTCGCGGGCCGGCAGGTCGAGGCCGGCGAACGGCTCGTCGAGCAGCAGCACCGCCGGGTCCGCCATGAGCGATCTGGCCACCCTGATCCTGGCCCGCTCACCCTGGGAGCACACCCGGAACAGGCGCTCGGACAGGTCCTTGCAGCCGACGTCCCCCAGCAGGCGCAGTGCGCGGTCCCGCTCGGCGTCGCCGTACTTGTCCCAGAGTGGGGCGCTCGTGCCCGTGTGGCCGGTGAGCACCACGGTGAGGGCGGTGGCGCCTTCCTCCTCCAGGAGTTCCTCGTCGATCAGCCGCTGGCTGGAGGCCACCAGGCCGATGTGGCGCCGCAGCGAGCGTACGTCGGCCCGGCCGAGCCGGTGGCCGAGGACGCTGACCGTGCCCTCCGTCGGGTGCCGTACGGCCGCGGCCAGCGAGAGCAGCGTCGTCTTGCCGGCGCCGTTGGGCCCGAGCACGGCCCAGTGCTCGCCGTACTCCACTCGCCAGTCGACCGCACTCAGCAGCGACTTGCCGGCGACCCGGACTCCTACGCCTTCGAGTTCAACAACGTGCATCCGGCCACCCTAGTGGCCGCCCCCGGACTCCCTCAGCGTCCGATGGGTGGGTGTTATTGCTATTTTTACGGCCGGCCCGGTGAGCCCCACCCGCCATCTGCGGCTGAGGTCTGTCCAGGGGCACGCTCCTCCGGTTCACCGGGCTGGGCGCCGTGACGTGCGCTACTTGACCCCGGTCCGTGGACACGCCGACACCATAGGGAGAGCGCGCGCGTCTTGGGCCTGGTCCGTGCACGCGTCGGCGACCGTAGGGAGAGTGTGATGGACGGGGTGCGGTTCGCTATCGGGACGTTGAGCGTGTTCCCGGTCCGGGTGACACGGGTCGATCGCCAAGTGGCGGGGCGGGCGATGGTGCTGGCCCCGGCCATCGGGCTGGTGCTGGGCGCGGTGGCCTGTCTGCCGTTGCTGCTCCCGGGGCCGCCGTTGCTGGGTGCGGCGCTCGCGGTCGGGCTGCTGGCCGTACTGACGCGGGGGCTGCATCTGGACGGCCTGGCCGATCTCGCGGACGGGCTGGGCAGCGGGAAGCCCGCCCCTCAGGCGCTCGACATCATGAAAAAGTCGGATATTGGGCCGTTCGGGGTGATCACCCTGGTGCTGACGCTGCTCATCCAGGTGACCGCCCTTTCCGGGCTCGCGCCGACAACCCAGACAACCGCGCTGTCCGGGCTCGGGTCGGCATCCCTGGCGACCACGCTTTCCGGGCTCGAACCGCCCGCTCTGACCGGGCTCGGGCCGCCCGCCCTGGTGATCGCCTGCGTCACCGGCCGGTTGGCGCTCACCTGGGCCTGCCGGTCGGCCGTTCCCGCCGCCCGCCCCGACGGGCTCGGCGCGCTGGTCGCGGGCACGGTACGGCCGGGCGCCGCCTGGGCGGTCACCGCCCTGACCCTGGCGGCGGCAGCGGGCCTCGGCCTGGTGGCGGGACAAGGGATGGTGTACGTCCTTCCCCTCGGCGTGGCAGCCGGGCTCGCGGCGGCCTTGCTCCTGCTCCGCCATGCCAGGCGGCGCCTGGGCGGGGTCACGGGCGACGTGCTGGGGGCCCTCGTCGAGACGGCCACGGCCACTACGCTCACGGTCTGCGCCGTGTTCGGCTGACCGACGCCACCCCTTCATGGCCACCACGCTCACGATCTGCGCCGTGCTCCGCTGATGGACGCGGCCGTTCGTACCCCTTGGGAGAGCGTCACGCCTGTACGGCCGGCCGCTCCGCGATCAAGGCGTTGATCAGGGCCGCGCCGCGCTCGGCGTCGTCGATGCTCACGGCCAGTTGCCCGCCGGAGCGGTAGCGGATGATCAGGCATTCGCCGCCCCGCAGCATGATGGTGGCGCTGCCCGGCAGCCCGCGCAGGCCCCAGCCCCCGACCTGGCTCGGATACCGCGACTCGGACCACGCCTTGTCGATCTTCGACAGCCGGATCCGCCGCACCGGCCAGCCCAGCGGCCCGAACCCGATCGCCAGCCCGTCCCGGGTGACCCGGGCGGTGAGCGACGAGGTGAGCAGTCCGGCGAACAGGACGATGCCCAGCCCGGGCACCGTACCCCCGGCAGGCAGACCAGCCAGGACTCCAGTGATCGCCAGCACGCCGGCCACGGCCAGGGCGACGGCCGCGGCCATGCTCATGGCGGTCAGCCAGGAGTTGGTGATGCGGCTGACCCATACCGAGCGCTGTCCCGGCTGGAGCCGCAGCCGCGGCGGCTCCTCGCCCGCGGGCGGGCGCTGGTCGAGCCCGCCACGGCCGAGGTAGCCGGCCAGGAGCGCGGCGGCGAGCGCGACGCCGACGACGGCCCGCATGGTGCGGCCTTCCAGGTCCGCCTCCCGCCAGGTGGGCGCGTCGAGGTTGGCGAGCAGCGTCGCGCCGCTCATGCCGAGCGCGAACACGCTCATCCCGGCCAGGGACCCCCACCAGTACATCCGGCTCAGCCTGCGCTCCATCGCCTTCCCGTTCACCGCGACCCCGAACAGCACCGCCCAGGCCACACCCCAGGTCACGACGCTCACCATCAGGAAGGCGGTGAACGACTGCTCGCCATCGGGCACGAGACCCGCTCTCCAGTGCGCGGCCAGCGGGTCGGGCAGCCGACCGCGCATCGCGAGTGGCGCCGCGACCAGCGCGGCGGCGACGATCAGCCCCCAAGCGGCGGCGGCGAATCGGGAGTTCATGGCAGCTCCTCCAGCATCGTGATGAGGTCTTCGCGGCGGTAGCCGAGCCTCGTGGCCTCTTCCAGCAGTTCGCGGGCCCGCTGCAGGAGCAGCGCCCGCCCGTCGGCGCGGCCCGCGACGCTCACGCCGCGCCCCCGCCTGAACTCCAGCAGCCCCTCGTCACGCAGGTCACGCAGGGCGCGCAGCACCGTGTTGGGGTTGATGCCGAGCGCCTCGGCCAGGTCGCGGGCGGGTGGCAGCCGGTCGCCCGGCGCGTACGAGCCCTCGCCGATGGCACGGCGGATCGCGCCGGCCACCTGCTCGTGCAGGGGTCGCGCGTCGTTGAGGTCCAGAGTCAGCAACATGGTGCTAATGACACTAGCACCAAGTCGCCCTGGGCGCGCGTCGGCGAATGGTAGGATGAACCCCTGTTTGTGAGTACCTCTAAACCCTGGATAGCATCGGTTTACGTGACCACTGTGCGGCTGAACTCAGCAGATCCAGTCTCTTTCGACACCGACGCGCTGATCGTCGGGTTCCGGTCCGGCCCCGAAGGCCCTCGCCCCGCCACGGGCGCCGAGTCCCTCGACGCGGCCTTTGGCGGCAGACTCGCCGCCACGCTCACCGCCGTCGGCTTCTCCGGCAAGCCCGGAGAGCTCGCCAAGGTGCCCGTGTTCGGCGCCATCACCGCTCCGCTGCTGGTCGCGGTCGGTCTCGGCGACTCCGCCGACGCCGAGACGCTACGCCGCGCCGCGGGGGCCGCCGTACGGTCCCTCGCCGGCACCGCCCGCGCCGCGCTCCTCCTGCCCGCCGAATCGGCCGACCAGGCCGAGGCCGTGGCGCTGGGCGCGCTGCTGGGCGCCTACGGGTTCTCCCGCTACCGCACCAACGGCGAGGTGAAGGCGCCCGTGGGCGACCTCACCGTACTGTCGGCGAACGAAGCGGATGGATCCGACGGGATCGCCGGCCGCGCCTCCGTGCTCGCCGAGTCGGTCACGCTCGTCCGCGACCTGGTCAACACGCCGCCCTCCGACCTGTGGCCGGCCAAGTTCGCCGAGATCGCCGAGCAGCGCGGCGGCGAGGCCGGGCTGAGCGTCGAGGTGCTCGACGAGAAGCAGCTCAAGGACGGCGGCTACGGCGGCCTCATCGGCGTCGGCCAGGGCTCGGCCAACCCGCCCCGCCTGGTCCGCCTCTCCTACACCCACCCCGAGGCCACCAAGACGCTGGCGTACGTGGGCAAGGGCATCACGTTCGACTCCGGCGGCCTGTCGCTCAAGCCGTCCGCCTCCATGGACTGGATGAAATCCGACATGGGCGGCGCGGGCGCGGTCCTGGGCGCCCTGATCGGCGTCGCCCGTCTGGCCCCGAAGGTCAACGTCGTCGGCTACCTCTGCCTGGCCGAGAACCTGCCCAGCGGCACCGCGCAGCGCCCCTCCGACGTCATCCACAGCTACAGCGGCAAGACCGTCGAGGTGCTCGACACCGACGCCGAAGGCCGCCTGGTCCTCATGGACGGCATCGCCCGCGCCGCCGAGGACTCCCCCGACCTGATCGTCGACGTGGCCACCCTCACCGGCGCGCAGATCGTCGCACTCGGCTGGCGCACGGCCGGCGTCATGGCCAACGACGACGCCGTGCGCGAGCTGGTCGTCGAGGTGGCCGGCGCCGCGGGCGAGGGCGCCTGGGGCATGCCGCTGCCGGAGGAGCTGCGCAAGGGTCTCGACTCCCCGATCGCCGACATCGCCAACCTCCAGCCCGAACGCTGGGGCAGCATGCTGGCCGCGGGCATCTTCCTGAAGGAGTTCGTGCCCGACGGGGTGCGCTGGGCGCACATCGACATGGCCGGACCCGCGTTCAACAAGGGCGAGCCGCACGGCTACACGCCGAAGGGCGGCACCGGGGCCATCACCCGCACGCTCATCGGACTGGCCGAGCGGCACGCGAGCATCTGAAACAAATGAAAAGATGACGGCATCACGAACACCCCGACAAGGAGCCTGACTGTGGCCTACGACATCGTCGTCCTGGGAGGCGGCAGCGGCGGATACGCCTGCGCGCTACGGGCGGCTGAGCTGGGCAAGACGGTCGCCCTGATCGAGAAGGACAAGATCGGCGGCACCTGCCTGCACAGGGGATGCATCCCCACCAAGGCCCTGCTGCACTCGGCCGAGGTCGCCGACGAGACCCGCGAGAGCGAGACGTTCGGCGTCAAGGCCCGGTTCGACGGCATCGACGTGCCGGCCGTCCACGCGTTCAAGGACAAGATCGTCACCCGCGCCTGGAAGGGCGTGCAGGGCCTGCTCAAGGGCGCCGGCGTGACGATCGTCGAAGGCGAGGGCCGCCTGGTCGGATCGCACCGGATCCAGGTGGGCTCCGAGGTCTACGAGGGCCGCCACATCGTCCTGGCCACCGGCTCCGCGCCCAAGTCGCTGCCCGGCCTGGACATCGACGGCGAGCGCGTCATCACCAGCGAGCACACGCTGAGGATGGACCGCGTGCCCTCCTCGGTGATCGTGCTGGGCGGCGGCGTCATCGGCGTCGAGCTGGCCAGCGTCTACCGCTCCTTCGGCGCCGAGGTGACGATCGTCGAGGCGCTGCCCCACCTGCTGCCGACCGAGGAGGAGTCGAGCTCCAAGCTGCTCGAGCGCGCCTTCCGCCGCCGCGGCATCAAGTACGAGCTGGGCGTCTTCTTCGAGGGCGTCAAGACCACCGACACCGGTGTGGTCGTCACGCTCGCCAACGGCAAGACCCTCGACGCCGAGCTGCTGCTGGTCGCGGTCGGCCGCGGCGCCGTCTCGGCCGGGATGGGCTTCGAGGAGCAGGGCATCGCGATCGAGCGCGGCGCGGTCGTGGTCGACGAGCACTGCCAGACCTCGGTCCCCGGCGTCTACGCCATCGGCGACCTGATCCCGACCCTCCAGCTGGCCCACGCCGGGTTCGCCGAGGGCATCATGGTGGCCGAGCACATCGCCGGGCTCAACCCGCCCGCCATCGACTACGCGGGCGTGCCCCGCATCACCTACTCCGACCCCGAGGTCGCCTCGGTGGGCATCACGTCCGCTCAGGCCGCCGAGCGCGGCATCGAGATCGTCGAACAGGTCTACGACCTCGCGGGCAACCCCAAGAGCCAGATCCTCGGCACCGCGGGTGCCGTCAAGGTCATCGCCCAGAAGGACGGCCCCGTCGTGGGCGTCCACATGGTGGGCCGTCGCATCGGCGAGCTCGTGACCGAGGGTCAGCTGATCTACAACTGGGAGGCGCTGCCCGCAGAGGTCGCCCAGCTCATCCACGCCCACCCGACCCAGTCCGAGGCCGTCGGTGAGGCGATGCTGGCCCTGGCCGGCAAGCCGTTGCACGTACACAACTAATTCAAGCCCTCGAAATCAGAACGCGAGAGAAGATAACGATGCCGGTCTCTGTACAGATGCCCCAGCTCGGCGAGAGCGTCACCGAGGGCACGGTGACCCGTTGGCTGAAGAAGGAGGGCGAGCGCGTCGAGGCCGACGAGCCGCTCCTCGAGGTGTCGACCGACAAGGTCGACACCGAGATCCCGTCGCCGTCCGCCGGCGTCCTCACCAAGATCGTCGTCGCTGAGGACGAGACCGTCGAGGTCGGCGCCGAGCTCGCCGTCATCGACGAGAACGGCCAGGCCGGCGGCGCCGCCACGCAGGAGGCCGCGCCGGCGCCCGCCGCGCAGCCCGAGCCGCAGCCGGAGCCCGAGCCGGCCCCGGCTCCCGCGCCGGTCTCCTCGATCCCGCAGCCCGCTCCTGCCCAGGCCCCGCCGCCCGCTCCGGCTCCGGCTCCCGCGCCGGTGCAGCAGGCTCCGGCCGCTCCGGCGCCCGCCCAGCAGGCTCCGGCCGCCGCCGAGCCGACCCCGCTGCCGTCCTCGGGTGACAGCCCGTACGTGACGCCGCTGGTGCGTAAGCTCGCCAACGAGCACGGTGTCGACCTCGAGTCGATCACCGGCACCGGCGTGGGCGGTCGCATCCGCAAGCAGGACGTCCTGGAGGCCGCCAAGTCGCAGCGCGAGCAGGCCGCCGCGCCGGCTCCCGCCGCCGCCCAGGCCGCTCCGGCTCCCGCCGCCGCGCCCGCTCAGGCCGCGCCGGCTCCGGTCGCCGCCGCTCCCGAGCCCGTCGAGGTCGACACCACGCTGCGCGGCCGTACGGAGAAGATGTCGCGGCTGCGGCAGACCATGTCCAAGCGCCTGGTCGAGTCGCTGCAGACCGCGGCCCAGCTCACCACGGTCGTCGAGGTCGACGTCACCAAGATCGCCCGGCTCCGCGACCAGGCGAAGGCCGACTTCCTGCGCCGCGAGGGCGTCAAGCTGTCGTTCATGCCGTTCTTCGAGATGGCGGCCATCGAGGCGCTCAAGCAGCACCCGAAGCTCAACGCCACGATCAACAACGAGACCATGGAGGTCACCTACTTCGACGTCGAGCACCTGGGCCTCGCGGTCGACACCGAGCGCGGCCTGATCGCGGCGGTCATCAAGAACGCCGGCGACCTCAACCTGGCCGGCCTCGCCCGCAAGACCGCCGACCTGGCCGAGCGCACCCGCGCCAACAAGGTGACGCCCGACGAGATCACCGGCGGCACGTTCACGCTGACCAACACGGGCAGCCGCGGCGCCCTGTTCGACACGCCGATCCTGAACCAGCCGCAGGTCGGCATGCTCGGCACCGGCGCCGTCGTGAAGCGTCCCGTCGTGATCGACACCGCTGAGGGCGAGGTCATCGCCGTTCGGTCGATGGTGTACTTGGCGCTGACGTACGACCACCGCCTCGTGGACGGCGCCGACGCGGCCCGCTTCCTGACCACCGTGAAGCGGCGCCTCGAAGAGGGTCGTTTCGAGGCTCAGCTGGGCCTCGCGTAGTTCACGCGCGCCAGGGCCGGGGATTGATCGCCTTCCTCGGCCCTGGCCCACCCACCTCGGACATCGGTGACGGCGATTCTGCGGGATCGCACCCACCGCCCTCGACTCGGTCAGCTGGTGGTGGTGACGAGGTAGACATCGCTGCCGACGACGTGGCCGAGCAGTTCCTCGACGCGATCGGCGGAGAGCGCGATCACCAGGCCCGTTCGTGGCTCGCCGCCGGACAGGTCGAGGACGGTGACGCCGGAGAAGGTGAGGGATTCCGCCTTCTCGGCCGATGTGGCGGGCGGGAGCACGAGACGCAGCATGGCCGTCGTGCCCCGGGCGGCCGCGTCGGCGTACAGATGGCCGGGGCCCGGGCGCAGGGTGATGACGGTCTTGCCGTCGACGGCGCCGCGTGGCAGACGAGGGCCCAGGGCTTCCGGGGGTACCTGCTTGCCCTCCTCGATCTGGCGCAGCACGTACCGGCCTACCGCGCCGACCGCGGACGGGCCCTTCACGTCGGTGGCGGCGAGAACCTGGTACGGGTGCAGCGTGCGGGCGGCCACCCAGCCGCCCGGCGATCGGACGGCCAGGTTGCCCGCGACGACGAGGATCCCCATGACGGTCGCCACGGCCACCAGCCACGGGCCCAACCGCAGCGGTCGTGCCTTCCGCCCGCCCCCCGAGGCACTCACCGAAGCCCCGGCGGGGTCCGGAACGGGCTCGGTGGACTTCGGGGCGGGCTCAACGGACTTCGGGGCGGATCCGGAGGGGTCCAAAAGGGGCTGCATGGGCTCGGTGGCCGGGTAGCCGAGGCTGGTGGCGTGTTCGCTGTCGGCCGCCCCGATCACCCAGAGCTTGTCCAGCTGCCGCCACTGCTCCGGCTCGCCACGGTACTCGGACGGCCGCCGCAGCCCCATTGTGTCCAGCAACGTCCACCGATACACGTCGAACGCCGAACGGAACAACTCCCCGTACGGCTCAGCGGCACACACCGCCCCCCGATACCCCCACCACGCGACCACCAGCCCGCCCCAGCAGCACCCCAGCGCCCAGTGCCACGGCAGCAGCACCGCCCCGAGCGCCCCGCCCGCCAGCGAGAACGCCAGCCCCAGCCCGCTCACCGTGACCATGAGGTCGAGATCCCCCGCAGCCGCCGCGAACGTCTGCCGGAAGGTGTCCGGCAGCGTCGCGTACAGGCGCGGCCACGCCGTCACCCCGTCGATGCCGTACCTGTCGCGGCTGTGGTCCTCGGCCTCCCGCAGGATGTTGCCCAGCGCGGTCGGCATCAGCCGGGACTCGTCCACCGGATACAGGGAGCCCCGCTGGTCATCGGATGCCATGAAACGCAGCCGGCACCGCTCGGCCAGCCGTTCTCCGTACGGCAGGCCGTCCCAGTAACCCTCATAGACCCGGATCAGCCCGACCCGCCGCACGGCGACGAGCTGGCTGATCAGCAGCGCGCCCGCGAGGACCAGCCCCGACATGACGACCTGCACCTCCGCGCCGAGCCCCGACCACCAGCGGGCCGCTGTGGCCCAGCCCACGCCCGCGACGGCGACCGCCGCCAGGGCGCTCAGGAAGGCCAGCACCGGCAGGAACGTCGTGGTGAGCAACCGGCGGTCGACCACCCCCGACGCCGCTTCGACGAGTCCGCCCATGTCAGGCGCTCCAGTAGGGGACGAAGTCGTGATCCCCGTGCTGGCAGGTGTAGGCGGCCGCCTGACTGAAGCGGCGGAAGGTGTTCGTCGCGCCGCAGGTCTTGCACTGGATGCGGCTGGGGCCCGGCGCGGCCCGCCTGCCGTAAGGCTGCGCGTCGCCGAGCTGCCGTCCGGAGACGAGGCGGGAGGCGGTGTCGCGAACGATCTCCCCTTTGATCGCCTCAGCGCTGAGCACGCCCACGACGTCCTTCCCCCGTACGATCACCAGGCCTGGGCTGCCGGACACCAACGCGTGCAGCAGGTCGGCCGAGTCGAGCACGTCGCCGAACGGAGTGTCCGCCTCGACGACGCAGGCCGGTCCCCGCTTGCCCGCGCCGGTGAGCCCGGCAGGCTCACCGTCCAGCCCGAGCAGGACCGTGAACCCCGGCCCGTTGTCCGCCACCTCCGCGACGGTGAAGTCATTGGTCATCAACTCCTCGACCGCCCGTTGCCGCTCCACACCTTCCCCCTCCTGCCGTGATCAGAGCCAGTCGCCGATCAGCGTGAACGGCGCCCAGTGGTACGGATCGGCGAACGCGGGCACGCCGAGGTCCGGTGCCGCCCCCGCGTCCGTGCCCGTGTCCATGACGAGCGTGGCCTGCAGCATGCCCACCTCCGCGCCCTGCCGCTGCTCCTCGTTCAGGTCGGGGCCGGCGACGAGGTCGCGGAACAGACTGGCCGCCGCGGAGTAGTCGCCCGCCGCCAGGCGCAGCCGCGCCTCCTCCAGCCGGACGGCGGCCAGCGCCCTGGGGTCGCCCGCCAGGCGCAGGCAGGCGCCACGCGCGTAGTCAAGGACGTCGGCGATCGTCCTGTCGCGCAGCCACAGCTGCGCCCTGCGCAGGGCCTCGGCCTTGGGCGAGCCGGCCCGCAACGCCGCGTAGAACTTGCCGAACAGCATGCTGGTCGACAGCTCGTCCACGCGCCACAGGGCGACCAGTGCCGAGGGCGCGCCCGCGTACAGCAGCGCCCTGGTCAGGCCGATCAGCTCGTCTCCTGGGCGGCTCTGGCTCATGCCGGTCTCGCAGGCCGCCAGCGTCACGAGGTCCACGTCGAGCCGGAGCCCGAGGATGTCCGCCGCGGTCAGTCTGCCGCCCGCGAGCTCGATCCCGGACCGCATCGGGTCCTCTCGGTCGAATACGCCGTGAGTCGCGAAGTGGACGATGTCCGGCGCCTGCCCGGGTTCGGCGAACCGGGCCAGCAGGCTCTCGCGGGAGGCATCGCCCGCCGCCAGCACTTCCTGGCCGCCGAGCGTCTGCGACACGGCCAGCGCCTGCTCCCTGGCGAAGGCCAGCGGATGCTCTTCGGGCGGCGCGGCGACGATGAGCGCGCTCGCGCGGCGGGCCTTCCGCTTGGCCTGGCAGTAGCGCAGTACGGAGGCCGACGGCACGAACACGACCGGGTTGCGCTCGATCAGCGGGACGCCCTCGACGAGCACGGCCTGCAGGGGCAGCAGGTGAAGGGAGTCGTGCGGCACCAGGTAGACCACGTCCCCCGGCTCGGCCCACTCGGCCACCGGCGCGAGCAGCCGCACCAGTCGCTCGTCCGCGAGGTGCGCGCCGAGGCCGGCCCTGTCGCGGGCCAGGGTGTCCCCGGCGGCCCCGGCCAGCTCGCGAAGCTCGGCTCGGGTCACGTCCACGGTGACGACCTGCGGCTCCGGCGCGTCGGCCGTCACGCCGAAGACGTACGTCTCGTGGTCGGTCACGTGGTACTCGGCCAGCACCAGACGAGCCATGGCCTCGGTCCCCTCTGGCCCGTCCTGTGAAGGGCTCGGAGTCAGCAGGGCGGTGATGCCGTTCCAGCCGAGGCGTTCTCCCCGGCGCATCGACACATACTCGGGAGTCAGCTCGGCGAGCTGGTTTTCCAGCCGGTGCAGGCGCGACAAGTTCTGCCTGTAGGCCGTCAGCAGCGCCGCGTCCGCCGATCCACCGGACCGCAGGCCCGCCTCCTGCGTACTCAGGAGGCGGCGGGTCTCGGCCTCCTCGGCGAGGATCGTCGCCGGTGCGCCGGGTGGTGCGGCCAGGGCGGTCCAGGCCAGCCTGCGTACGAGCTCCTGACCGCGCGCGGCGTCCGCCCATTCGAGTGCGCCCGCCCTGTCGCCCAGGTGGAGCGAGAGCCGCACCAGCATGCCGGGGGCGTCGAGACGGGACTCGCTGAAGTAGGTGACGGCGTCCGCCTCGTCGAGCAGCGCCCCCCTGGCGTCCCCCATCGCCTCCGCCGCGGCCACGTAGGCCACGCGCGCCTGCGCGTAGTCCTCCTCCAGCATGCTGATCTCCGCCAGCAGGACGCGCGTCTGGTAGACGGTGTGCGGGTCGGCGAGCGTCTCGGCCTCCCGCAGTGCCTCCTGCAGGTGGTGGCGCGCGAGAGGGAGGTCGTCCTGGTCGCGCGCCAGCACTCCCAGGTCGCAGAGGGTGGCCACGACCGCGCGCCGGTAGCCCGCCCCGCGTTGGATGTCCAGCGCCCGTTCATGCACACGGCGGGCCTCGTCGTACTGGCGGGCGAGCTGGAACAGCGACGCTATGGCACCGAGGTCGTCGGATACGCCCAGTTCGGCGCCGATCTCCAAATTGATCGTCAGGGAGGTGGTGAAGCATTCCATGGCCTCGCGGTGCCGCCCGCCCGTGTCCAGCAAACGGCCCACGTTGTGCGTGGCGGCCGCCTCGCCTTCTCTGTCTCCCGCCGCGCGGTAGGCCTCGGCCGCCTGTCTGGCCAGCCGTTCCGCCGGTGCCGGTTCATTGAGCAGCTCGTGGACGAGGCCCAGAGTGAGCAGCGTGTGCCCGAGCAGCGCCGGGTCGGTGCAGTCGCGGGCCGCGGGCTCGATGCCGGCGAGGAGCCCGCGCGCCTCGGTGAGGCGCCCCTGGTCCTTGACCGCGACGGCGAGGTTGACGGCGGCGCGTACGGTGCCCTCGCGTGAACCGGCCCGCCTGAACAGGTCCACGGCCTTCCGGTGGGACTCCTCAGCCGCGCGGAGTTGCCCGAGGTCGCGCTGCACCAGGCCGAGGGTGTCCAGGGTGCTCGCGTACTGCTCCGCCGCCCCGGGGTCATGGCCCAGCAGCTCACAGGCCTGGACCAGCGCCCGCAACGCCTCCTGGCCGCGCCCCGCCTTCAGCAACGCCAGCCCGAGCCACTGCCGCAGCGCGGACCTGACGAGCGGATCGGCGCGCCTGCCGTCGGCGAGCCTGCACGCCTGCCGGTATTCGCGGGCCGCGTCCTGCGGCCGCCCGCGCGCCAGGCGCCGCCGCGCACGGGCCAGGTTGGGCGTCCAGGGGTCGCCGGTCCGGACACGCAAACGCCTTGGCATGGCCCTCCGCGCTGGTTTTTCCGCCGCCACGCAGAAGTTATCCCCACCGGATCGCTCTGAGAAGGGCGAGATACGCATTCGTGATCGGGCGTGAACAGCGGCGTTCGCGGGGAAATCCCTCCAGTGGGTGACAAGCGGGCGTTACCTGATCATGGCCTGCTGATCCGGCCGCCGGGGCGGGCCGACCGGGTGTCAGCGTGGGCACGGCGGGTCGCCTGCGTGACGCCTGCCGCGCTCGGCGTGTGGGCGGCGGCCCGCACAGGCGGGGGCGCCGCCTGGCTGCCCCTGCTGGCCGGGCTGCTGGTCAGCGGGCACGTGGCGGGCAGGATGACGGCCTGGCGCGGCCTGGTCCGCAAGCGGGCTCGGCTGCGGCGCTGGGGAGAGATCATCGTGCTCGCGGCCGGCACGCTGCTGGTCTTCTCCCCTGCCGGAGAGTGGCTGGCCTCGGCCTGGGCGACGACGGCCTGGGCCACGGCGTTCAACGGGGTGTTCCTGGTGGCCGCCGTGCTGCTGCTGCAGGTCGGGGTCGGCACCTTCCGTGCCGTGGCCAGGCCGCCGAAACCCTTGCGGGCCCCGCTGGCGCTCTGCTCGGTGCTGGCGACCGTGCTGCTGCGTTACGCGTGGACGCCGTTCCTGCTGGCGTACGTGGCGCACCCCGACCCCCGGCTGGCCGTGCCCGCGCTCGCCCTGTGCCTGGTGGAGACGGTCGAGACGCTCCACAGGATCGCTGTCGGCACTCCCCAGGCACAACACTCGGACGTACAGGTGATCACGGCCGTGAATCTCGGTGAGTGGCTCTACGACGGTTTCCTGACCCGCCGCCGCAGGCCCGACTACGCGTTGATCTCCGCGCTGCTGCTGGACGCGCGGCTCACCGTCGGCTCCGTGTCCGCCGAGGCGGCGCTGCGCCGTGTCGAGCTGGCCGAGCTCGCTTTGGACCTGGTCGACGAGGAGGTCGTGCCGCGGACCACCCGGCGGCTGGCACGGCACCAGGAGATCCAGCGCACCTGCTGTCTGTGGCTGCGGGCGGAGATCTACCAGTATCTCGGGCTGGAGGACGAGGTGCTGGCCACCTGGCGGGAGTGCGCCCGCCGCTTCTCCGCCCTGGCCCTGCCGCGGATGGCGGCCCAGGCCCGGCACACTGCCTGGAGCCGCCTGATCACCAGGCACGGTCTCGGCTCGGTGGACCTGGATCACGAGCTCCTCTCGCCGGATGACAGCCCGTACCTGCGTAGAAACGCGCTCTTGGGCCTGGCGGTGATCACGCAGCAGCGCGGCGACGAGGAGGGCGCACGCCGGCTGGAGGCGCGGGCCATGGCGATCCGCCGCAGCGGAATCCGGGAGCGGCTGGCCTGGGGACAGGAGCAGGCGCTCACGTTCAACACCCATCCCTTCGCGCTGCTGATGGGCGTGCGCGGGCACACGAACCTGGACAAGCAGCTGCGCTCGTGGCTGTCCCGGCGCACTCCCGCGCCCTTCCCCGCTTGGGGCAACCCCATCCGCGACCTCGCGCTGCGCGCCGACGATCTCGTGACTGAAGGCCGCCCCGCCGAGGCCGCCGCGCTCTTCACCGAAGCCGCGCTGCGCGCCCGCGCGGCCGGGCAGGTGACATGGGAGATGAACGCGCTGACGGGACTGTCCCAGCTCGCCAGGTCCGTGGGCGACATGGAGGTGGCCAGGGACAGCCTGCTTGAGGCGGTGCGCTCGGCGGAGGACGTGCGCGGGCGCGCCCTCAGCCCTGATCTGCGGATCAGCGCGGGCGGCTCGATCAGCGGCCTGTACGACCTGGGCGTGTGGCTGTTCGCCTCGGCCACGCCGCAGGCACTCGGGGACGGCGGCACCGCGGTCACCGCCTGGCAGTTCTCCGAGCTGGGCCGCTCCAGGGTCTTCCTCGAACTGCTCGGCGAGCGGCTGCCGCCGCCCGCCGAGGGCTCCGCCGCCGAGCGTGAGGCGTATGACACCTATGTCCGGCTCCGTGACCTGTCGGACCTCGAGAGCCCCGGCGCGGCCCAGGCCGTGCGGAAGGCCCACGACGAGTGGCACGCGGCGTGCGCCGAACTCGCCGCGCAGGGCGGCGCCGCAGGCGAGTACGCCGCCCTCCGGCTCGGGCGCCCGATCGAGTACGACGAGCTGCGCCGCCTGCTGGGCACGGTCGGCGAGGTCGTGCCCGCGGACACGAACACCGATAAGTGAAGGCGGCATCAGCCGCGGTCAGGGATGACCGCGCCGTCGTTGTCGCGGGCCTCGTCATCGCCCAACCGGCCGAGGTAGTACGCCGAGACGTAGGACAAGCGAGGTCCTGCCCGGATCATGATCAGTTAGACGCCCGGTGAGGAAGGCCCGCTCAACCTCGTTGTCGGTCAGCTCCAGCGCCTGCCGGTACGCGGTCGCCGCCTCGTCCGTACGGCCGAGGCGCCGGAGCAGGTCCGCCTTGATCGCCGGCAGGTACTGGTACCGGGAGAGCCGGCCATCCTGCTCCAGCGCCTCGACCAGGGCCAGTGCGGTCGCCGGTCCTTTGGCCATCGACACGGGCACGGTCCGATTCAGCGCGACCACCGGTGAGGGCCAGAGGGCCAGCAGTCTGTCGTAGAGTGCCACGATCTGTGCCCAGTCCGTCTGCTCGTACGACGGCGCCTCGGCGTACAGGGAGGCGATCGCCGCCTGCAGCAGGTAGCGCCCGGCGCGGCCACCGCGCAGGCCGGCCACGATCAGCTCGTGCGCCTCGGCCAGCGCGCCGCGGTCCCACCGGGAGCGGTCCTGCTCCTCAAGGCGCAGCAGCCGGCCGTCAGCGTCCGTCCGGGTCGCGCGCCGGGCGTCGGTGACCACGAGCAGTGCCAGCAGCCCTCGTACCTCTGGCTCATCGGGCATGAGCTCTCGCAGCGCGCGGGCCAGGTGCAGCGCGCGGTCGGCCAGGTCGGCGCGCACGAGCGCGGGGCCCGAGGGGGCCGTGTGCCCGGCGGTGAACAGCAGGTGGAGCACGCCGAGTACGGCTGCCAGCCGGTCCGGCAGCTCCGCCGGGCGCGGCACCCGGTAGGGGATGCGGGCGACGGAGATCTTCTTCTTCGCCCGGGTGATGCGGGCGGCCATCGTCTGCTCCGACACCAGCAGCGCCCGGGCGATGTCCGGGGTCGGCAGCCCGCACACCAGCCGCAGCGTGAGCGCGAGCTGCGCCTCCTGCGCGAGCGCGGGATGACAGCAGGTGAAGATGAGCCGCAGCCGTTCGTCGGGTACGGCATCCTCCAGTTCCACCGCGTCCGCCTCATCACGGTCCGCCGGCCTGCGCGGAGCGAGCTCGTCGGACTCCACCAGCAGTGGCAGCTTCGACCGGAAGGTCCGCTCGCGGCGGATCGCGTCCATCGCCCGGCGCTTGGCCGCGGTGGTGAGCCACGCCGCGGGGTTGGCGGGGATACCGTCGCGTTCCCAGGCCGACAGTGCCGCGGCGTACGCCTCCTGTACGCACTCCTCGGCCAGGTCCAGGTCCTGCGCGACGCGCACGGTCGCGGCGAGCACGAAAGCCCACTCGCGCCGATGCGCGTCAGCCACCGCCTGACCCGCGTCCGCCCGTCCCGCGTCCGCCCGTCCCGCCTCCGTTTGGCCCGCCTCCGTTTGGCTCGCGTCGGTTTGGCCCGCGTCCGCCGCGGCCGTCATCGGGCGGTGGGCGCGATGCCGCCCGCGACGGGGCGCACCTCGACGCCGCCACGGCCCCACTGGACGGCGGGGTTGCGACGCGCCAGGTCCAGGGCGGCGTCCAGGTCGGGGGCCTCGATGACGCAGACGCCGGCGATGACTTCCTTGGCGTCGATGAAGGGCCCGTCGGTGACCACGTCGCCGCGCAACGAGGTGGCGGTGTCGGCGGACCGCAGCGCGTAGGCCGCGATCATGGCGCCGGAGTCGACGAGGTCGTCGGCGTGCCGCTGGCTCGCCGCCTGCTGCTCGGGGGTGTAGTCGCCGGCTCCGGCGTTGTCGAAGATGAGGATCGCGTACTGGGGCATGAGGGTCTCCTTGGCCGTCTGTCCGGTCGGTACGCCTCTACGTCGGACGGGCGAGGCGAATTCGACAGACCGTACGCGAACCTTTTCCAGACGCGCCCTGGCGCGACTTCAACAAGACACCCCCGCTACTTGACGGATCGACGAGCCGGCCGGGCTGGGCATGGCGATTTCATGGCGATGGAATTACCCAGGTCAGGGGTGCGTTGTACCCATCTGTGCGCCTGGCCTAGACAGTGAGTATCCCTCTGGCCGCGCCGCCAAAGTCCGAGTACGGACGTCATACCCATCGCATGCATCACAGGCAATCACCTGTGACCGCTGAACCCGCCTGTGCGCGGGACCGGGGACCCATGTCTCGATCGGGGCTAATCGGCACGTCAACGTGCCGTAGGGCAGCTTCCACGCCCGAGCCCGTCAGCTAACCCGGTAAGCGGAATGGAAGCAAGGAGTAATCACCATTATCCGCACCCCCAAGATCAGCTATGCCAAGATCGCGCTCGGCGCGACCCTCACCGCCGCCGCCCTCGGCGCCCACACCGCGGCGAACGCCGCCACCGCCTCCACAGGGCACACCCCCACCGCGGCTCAGGCCGCCCCCGCCTCCGCGCAGGGCGGCAGGAACGGCGAGGCCCAGGTGAACGTCACCGCCCAGCAGGTCCTGAACCTGGCCAAGGCCCAGGTCGGCACGACCGAGGACGCCAACGGCGGCGGCACCAAGTTCCAGAAGTGGTACATGAACTCGGCCCGCGCCGCCGAGACCGTCCAGCGTGACGGCGGCAGCAGGCAGGACTACCTGAACGCCGCCTGGTGCTCGATGTTCGTCTCCTGGGTCGGCGAGGAGACCGGCGCCCGCTCCCAGGTCGGCTGGGACGCCTACACCGTCACCCACGCCAAGTGGTTCGCCGCCAACCACCGCTGGGGCACCGCGGCCAAGCCCGGCGCCGTGGTCTTCTACTCCTGGAGCGGCAGCAAGGACCTGAGCTCCATCAGCCACGTCGGCTTCGTGGTCAAGGACAACGGCGACGGCACGATCTCCACGATCGAGGGCAACACCGGCAACGGCAAGGTCGAGCAGCGTGTCCGTCCCACCTCCCAGGTCGTCGGCTACGGCTACCCGCACTACGCCGCCTGACAGCTGGCCTGGCGCCTCTGGCACCCCCCGAGCGGCGTCCCCGAAGCGGTGCGCCGACACTGGAGGTGGAAAGATCATCGCATGCCGATCGATCCGCACCTGCTCGCCGTTTTCACGGCGACCACCATCGTCGCTCTGATCACCCCCGGACCCGACATGCTGTTCGTCCTGGGATGCGGTCTGCGGGGTGGGCCCCGCGCCGGGCTGCTGGCCACGGCCGGCGTGATCACGGGTGACGCGTTGTACATCGCCGCGGCCGCCGCCGGGCTCGCCGTGCTGCTGACGACGTTCCCGGTCGTCTTCACGGTGCTACGGTTCGCCGGCGCCGCGTACCTGATCTACCTCGGCGTCCAGATGATCCGCAACCGCAAGAACGGCCAGGCCGACGATCCGGCCAGCCGCGGAATGTCCGGTCGGCGGGCCTTCCTCAACGGCGTGGTCTCCTCCATGGCCAATCCGCAGACGTTCACGTTCATGGTCGCCTTCCTGCCCCAGTTCATCGATCCCGCGGCGGGGCCGGTCTGGCTGCAGTTCGCCGTCCTCGGCGCCGTCCTGATCGTCCTGGAGTTCCTGGCCGACGCGACGGTCGGCGTGCTGGCCGGGCGGATCGGCGGCTGGCTGCGCGGCCGCCAGGCGGTGCGCCGCCGGATCGACGCCGCGACCGGGAGCGTGTTCATCGGTCTGGGCGTCACCCTCGCGGCCGAACGCTGACCGGCCGCGGCCCGGTCAGCGGAGGAACGCGGCTCGCCGCCTCGGTTTCCGACGGGCGACCCGTCTCGCCGGACGGGCTCGTCGGCGCGGTGTGGGGAGACGAGCCGCCGAATCGAGAAGTGCGGGTGCAGTGAGCGGCGGCTGCGCAAGCTCCCTGCGCGCCTGGTCGTCCATCTCCTGATCGCGCCGTGCTTCAGGAGTGGACTGCGATGAGTTCGGCGAGGTCCAACGCGTCCCCGCTGATACCGGCCAGCCAATCATCTTGTACGTACTCGAAGTCACCGGTTTCGGTGTCGAGCAGGCCGATGCTCCCAGCTGTCACCCGTTGTTCGGGGTTGATGGGCTCCGGCTCCCACTTGGTGGTCTTGGGCCGCACCAACTGGGCGAGCGCGTAGGAGGTCGTGCGGCCGTAGCGGCGGGGGCCGTTGGGGTGGTGGTAGTGGCCGCTGACGTGCAGGCGCGGCTGCAGGTGCTCGATGAGTGCGGTCAGCTTCGCCGAGCCCTGTACGTTCCCGCGCCGGTCGCGTGAGATCCCGTACGGGCCGTCATGAGTCACCAGGACGTCCACGTCACCCGGTCTGACCGCCATCAGCCGCGCGTACGCGCTCTCGTCCAGATCCATCTTCCCCGGAACCTCGATAAGCCCCAGGAACGCCACGCGCTGCCCGGCGACCTCAACCACGTTCCCGCAGGCGACATGGAGGTAGGCGCCGAGGGGATCCACCGGCACGACCTCGGCGCCCGCCGCGTCGTGCAAGGATGCCAGCCAGTCGTGATCCTCGTGGTTGCCGCTGACGAACAGCACACCGGGGACCCGCCCGAGAGCCGAGCGCACCCCCTCGGCGAAGGCCGGCGACGGATCGAGCAGCCGGAAGAAGTCCCCCTGAGCGGGATGATCCCGGCCGAACCGACGGCTGGCCTCGTCCCACCGATCGAACGACGGGTAGGCGCCCAGATCGCCGACCTGGATCACGGCGTCGAGCCGGATCTCCCGTCGCTTCCGCAGCGCCACGACCGCACCCAGCGCGTGCAGCACACAACCATGGACATCACCCAAGAAAGCGATCTTCATCGCCTGCCGACCTTTCGCGAAAGCCATCCGGACATGGCCCAGCACCGGTCGAGCGGCGCAACGATGCGGTGTCAACCACCGGCCCTGAACCGGTGACTCACATCCCAGCGCTCCACCGCCATCTCGACGACCGAGCCAGGTCGAGCTTGACACCCTGGCCGGAAGAACGTCAACAACGGTGCGACGACCACCGCACCGGGAGCGGCCTGCTGGATCCAGGCGTACGGCACGGTGTGAATGCCACACGTGACGTGTACCCGGTCGTACGGTGCCCGGTCAGGGCAGCCGGCCGCGCCGTCACCGACGATCAGGTGCGGCTGCGCCCCGACCGCGGCCAAGGACTTGGCCGCCTGCTCACCGAGACCTTCATCAACCTCGATAGATGTCACGCTGCCGTCCTCGCCGACCAGATGTGACAGCAATGCGGCGGTCCAGCCCGTGCCGGTGCCCCCTTCCAACACGCGGTGCCCAGGCTGGGGATTCAGCGGTCCGAGCAGGCGGACCACGGTACCGAGGGCTGAGCTGGAGCAGTTGTAGCGGCCTTCCGTGGCGCGGAGGGCGGTCGCGCCCTCTTCGAGTTGGGTCACGATGGCGGCCGTCCCGTCGACGGCCGCCCACCACGCGTCTGGATCGCCACCCCAATCGATGAGCACAGGCCCGTCATCGGCCAGAGCCAGCCCCACCGAGGGCACGAACAGGTGCCGCGGCACGGCTTTCAGCGCTTCCTCGAGGGTGCCGGTGATCGGCTCTCGATTACCGCTTATCGCGTTGATCTTGCCGCTGATGCGGTTGTCGAGGTCCGGCGGCGTCACCTCCGCTTCCCGCTGCTGTGTCGGCCATCTCCTGTGCCGCCCCCGTCACCCTTGTTGTCCTCGTCCTTGGGCGGATCGAACTCCTCGTACGTGCGCTTGTCGCGCCCTCATGCTTGCCCACGCCCAACTCCTCACGCCCCGAACAAACAACCTCCGTAACTGTACGAATACCTAACGTGGCGAATATGTGGCGGTGCAGTCGGGAGTGCGGCACCCTGGCAAGCAGTGCCACCTGGTGACAAGGGCCGTGCGCGAGCGTCATCGGGTTGCGCAGGACCGCACCGGCCATTGGCGTCATGAATGACCCCCGGACCCGGCCGCTACGGCGGTCAGCGCTGCCTGCGCCTGAGGAAGATCGATGAAGGTGTCCTTGCGTTCGACGAGCCCGTTCTCGTCAAGCGTGACCACGTCGAGGCAGTCGAAGCGGATCGGCCGCCGGTTGCCGCCGGAGTCGGTGAGAACAGCGGTGAGAGCCCAGTCAAGAACCCAGTGCCGCTCACCAATGATGACCCGGTGGATGTCGAATCCCAGGTCAGGCCACTGGGCGAACAGCAAGGCGAAGCTGTCGCGGAGCGCGGATCGACCCTGAACCGGCTGCTCGCCGTTGTGCAGCCAGAACTGGGTTCCGGGCGAGTGCAGCGCGGCGATCGCGTCCACGTCGCGGGTGGCGAAAGTTGTGGCGTAGGTGTTGAAGAGTTCTCTGACGTTGTGCGCGGGCGATGCGGCGGTGGGCATGGCGCGCTGCCTCCTGTCACTAGGCTCACTGGGCTCACTCGGCGGGCTGATGGTTGGTCACTGGATGCGGTAGACGCGGTATTCGACGTGGTCGAGGGACAGCTCGTTGACGGCGATGGCAACGGTGGAGTTCAGCCACGAGTAGCGCTCCGCGCCGGTCTCGAACAGCGGCACGGATCGTGCGTGCATCTCGTTCCAGCCGATGGTCTCGCCGGCCAGTAGCCGACCGATCGCCTCCTCCGACAGCGTGGCGCGGCCAGTGACGGTGACGAACACCAGCTCGTCGTCATGCGTGCGAATCGTCGCCCGGACGTCGAGGCGGGCGACACGGTCGGAGCCGACGGTGATCCAGTCACCGCCACCGGGCAGGAACTCGCCGCGCAGCCGCGGCCCCTCGACGGTTCCGCGGTCAACGACCGCGATCATGCGCATGGCCACCGGGGTGGAGAAGATCTGCATGGTCTGGAACCTGATGGCGAAGTCGCACAGGTGCTCGACCGTGACCATGGTGGCGGTGGGGTCGGTTTCGACAAGGGTCATACAGTCCTCCCAGGGCCAGGTCATGGAGCAGGTCCTGATCGTGCGACCTGCCGCGACAACACCTTCAGGCGATCACTTGGAAAAGTCAAGTAGGTGCTCTGAAATTCAGATCAGCAACTTGGATGGACCGAGAAGTGGGGTAGGCTGCCCCCATGGCATCGCGGTCCTACGGCCATTACTGTGCGGTGGCCAAGACACTTGACGTGGTCGGCGAGCGGTGGACTCTGCTGGTCGTCCGTGAGCTGCTCGACGGGCCGAAACGCTACGTCGATCTACTCGCCGGGCTCGTAGGCATCTCCACCGACATGCTCGCCACCCGTCTGAAGGTCCTGGAGGAAGCCGGAATCATCAGTCGGCGCACGCTCCCCGCGCCGGCCGCGTCAAAGGTGTACGAGCTGACGCCGCTCGGCCGTGCCCTGCAACCGACGATGACCGAGCTCGCCCGGTTCGGCATTCATTTGCTCGGCGAGCAGGACGACGGCGCCGCCTTCCAAATTCACTGGATCACATCGTCCCTGCGGGCGATGTTCCGGCCCGAGCGGGTCCCGGCCACACCCCTCACTGTTGAGTTCAGAGTGGGCACCGAAGCCATGCACGCCCGCATCGCCGAAGGCGACCTACACACCTTCCCCGGCCACATCGACGATCCAGATGTGGTCCTGACCTTCGCCGATGCCACGACGCTCGCCGAGATGGGGCGCGATCCCGCCGCCGCACTCGCCGCGCTCTCCACGGGCCGCCTCCACGTGCAAGGAAGGCCCGACGCCATCCAGGCCACGAGAGAGCTCTTCGGGCTCAACCACTAGGACGGCCCAGTGCGCCTTCGGCTTCTGCGCCCCGGTCGGCCAACGTCGCCGCTCCCTCGCAGAGGGTCCTTCCACTCACGGCTTTTGGCCGCTGGTCACCCATCTGAACCATGGCAAAGGGGCGAGCGCGCGGCCGACCACCGACCGACTGATCGCCAACTGGCTTGCGGCACATCCCGACCGAACGCTGAAGTGACTGCTGGACAGCGGCGCTGTACGATCCGGGCTCCTGTACGCCATCCACGGTGAGCCAGAATGGGCGAACAGGCGGCCCTGTTCTCGCGCGGCCTTCCCCGGCGGTTCCACAACCCTGACCTGCCCGCATCCCTGACCTATCTCATGTGGCGACGCGTGATCTCCGCCAGCCCCTGGCACCGACAGGTAGGGCGGGCAGCAGCGGGCTCTATGGGCGGTAGGCGTCGCGGCGGTGTTTGATGGACTGGATCGTCACAGTGTGTTTGTCTTCGTCGATGCGGTAGACCACACGGTAGGTCCCGCGCCGGGCAACATGCAGTCCCTCGTATGGCTCTTGCAGAGGCTTGCCGACGCGCCATGGTTCGCGAGCGACAGCGCCGGTGATCAACTCCCAGGCCGCGGCCGCTACAGTCTCGGGAAGGCCCGAGGCGAGCGCAGGGCGAGCCGGTGGGCTCAGGAGGATGGTGTAGCGGTCGCTCACGCGCCGGACTTGCCGAGGCGAGCCGCCAGGATGGCTGCCATCTCCTCCTCGGTGGTCACATCGCCGCGCGCCTCGGCGGCAGCGGCCTCGACCAGGTCGGCGCGCATTTCCGGGTCAGCGAGAATCTCGAGTGTCTCCTGCAGGGACTCCCACTCGGCCACGGACACGATAACGGCATGCGGCCGCCCGTTCCGGGTGAGTGTGAAGTGATCATGCTCGCGCGCGGCCCGGTCGGCAAGCTCGGTCAGCCGGTCCTTGGCTTCGCTGATCGGAATGACCTCCATGGATCCATGATCGCTCCATGGCTGGGATATCGGCCAAGATTTCGGCTAGCTACCGATGCGCTGCACTGATCGGTTGGTGCGCTCACGACCTTGCACCAAGTGGCGATGCCGGGGCTGCGCCGAGAACCGCCGCCGCGCCGATCAGCTTCTCTCCTGCGGACGGCACCAAAGCAGCGGTCGTGTCTTTGTCGTCGTCTCCAATGACGTCCCTTTCCCGTCTGTCCGGTACGTCCCGTGCGATCGCCCGTTGCCTTGGGCTCGGCCAAGGGCATCACCAGCGCCATCTGGACAACAATCGAAGCCGTGGGCGAAGCGCGCGGCGGAGCCGCGCCCCAGGGAGACGCCCGAGCGAAGCGAGGACCGACGCGGGGGCGGGCGCCAGCCCGCCTGACAGGGCGAGCGAGCGAAGCGAGCACCTTCGATCGGGGTGGGCATCAGACGGCCAACACTCCAGACGGGTAACGGTGGGTGGCGGGAGGGCTCCGGCGTAGTGTGGGAGGTATGACGATCATCGTTACGGGGGCGTCCGGGCTGCTCGGGGGGCCCTTGGTGGAGGCGCTCAAAGGGCAGGGGCGGCGGGTTGTCAGGATGGTGCGGCGGCCTCCCGAGAGCGATGAGGAGGCCTACTGGGAGCCTCGGGACGATGTGATCGATCTTTCGGTGCTCGAAGGGGCCGAAGGCGTCGTACATCTGGCCGGAGCGCCCATCGCCGACCGGCGCTGGAGCGAGTCGTACAAGCGCGAGCTGGTGCGGAGCCGGGTCGACGGGACTCGGGTGCTCGTCGACGCGTTGCGGCAGTTGTCCCGGCCGCCTGAGGTGCTCGTGTCGGCCTCCGGGGTGGACTTCTACGGTGACACCGGGGATCGGGTCATCGATGAGTCCCAGGGGAAGGGCACCGGGTTTCTGGCTGATCTGTGCGAGCTCTGGGAAGGTGCCGCCAAGCCCGCCGAGGAGGTCGGCATCCGGGCCGCGCAATTGCGTACCGGGCTCGTATTGAGTGGGCGTGGTGGGGCGCTTGGGCGGATGCTGCCCATCTTCAAGATGGGGCTCGGCGCGCCGCTCGGGAGTGGGAAGCAGTACTGGTCCTGGATATCCGAGGACGACTGGGTTCAGGCCGTACTACATATCCTGAAAAATCGGGAATTGGTGGGGGCGGTTAATCTGACTTCGCCCAATCCCGTGAGCAATGCGGAGTTCACCACCACGCTCGGGAAAGCCCTGCGTAAGGGCACTGTACCAATGCCTGTCCCGGCCTTCGCGCTGAGCATCGGCCTGGGAGAGTTCGCGCGGGAAGGGCTGTTGCCCAGCCACCGGATTCTGCCGGGGAAACTGTCCGGCAGCGGCTACGGATTCACCCATAGCCACCTCGACGAGGCCTTGAGCGACATAATCTAGCGCCATAATCTAGGGTGCTGTTCATCCTTTACCACGCGGGAGATACCAACATGACCAGGTCCGGCCAGTCGCACATTCTTGCCATCGGCGGTGGGTCGTTCCGCCCGACGGCGCGTCACGGTTTTCTGGAGGCGAGCCCACTGCTGCGCTACGGCCTCGACCTGACCGGCCAGGACCGGCCGAAGCTGGGGCTGGTCGCCACCGCGATGGGCGACGACGCCGACTGGCTGCTGAAGATGTACGGCGCCTTCGCCGGGTGGGACGTCGAGCTGAGCCATCTGACGGTGTTCCCGATGCCCAATGTCAAGGATCCCCGGGCGTGGATGCTCGAGCAGGACATGATCTATGTCAGCGGTGGCAGCGTGGCCAACCTGGCGGCCCTGTGGCGGCTGCACGGCTACGACGAGGCGTTCGAGGAGGCGTGGCGGTCGGGCGTGGTGCTGTCCGGGCAGAGCGCGGGCGCCCTGTGCTGGCACGTGGGCGGCAACACCGACTCCTTCGGCCCCGAGCTCAACGTGTGGGCCGACGGCCTGGCCTTCCTGCCCTACTCGTGCGGAGTCCACTACAACTCCGAGCCGCAGCGCCGGCAGTTGCTGCACCAGTCGGTGGCCAGCGGCGAGCTGCCCGAGGGCTACGCCGCCGACGAGGGGGTGGCGCTGCACTACGTGGGCACCGATTTCATTCAGGCCGTAACCACCGATCCAGCCGGATACGCCTACAAAGTCGAGCATGACGGGGCCGAGGGGGCAAAGGAGTTCCGGATCGAGCCTCGGCTGCTCACCTCCTGAATTACCCTGGATGGGTGAGGGAACGGCACAATGGACACATGCGCCCCAAGCACGGGGTCGACCCCCACGCATTGGCCATCGTCCGTCTCGGTGTCGACGTCCCCTACGAGCAGGCTTGGCAGCTGCAACGCTGGGTGCACGGCAAACGGGTGGCCCGGGAGCTGACCGACACGGTCCTGCTCCTGGAGCACGCGCCCGTCTACACGGCGGGCAAGCGCACCGCCCCGCACGAACGCCCCTCCGACGGTACCCCCGTGATCGACGTCGACCGCGGGGGCCGCATCACTTGGCACGGTCCCGGCCAGCTCGTCGCCTACCCGATCGTCGAGATCGACGACGTGACCCGCTACATCTGCCGGCTCGAAGACACGATGATCCAGATCTGTGCGGACTTCGGCGTCACGGCCAGGCGAATACCGGGCTGGGCCGGGGTCTGGGCCGCGGGCGACACCAGCCTCGGCCTGCCCGACCGCCAGCTCGGCGCCGTCGCCATCCGCGTCTCACGCGGCGTCACGATGCACGGCTTCGCGCTCAACTGCGCCAATGATCCGCGGTGGTTCAGCCGGATCGTCCCGTGCGGCATCCCGGACGTGGGGGTCTCCTCACTGTCCGCCGAGACGGGCAGGCGGATCGTGGTCGAGGAGGTCATCCCGATCGCCGAGAAACGGCTGGCCGAAGCACTGGGCCTGGAGCCGTACGACCTGCACGAGGAAGACCTCATGCGCCGCTGACCCACGGCCGGTCGCCGAATCGCGGTGAAATCTGGCAGTCGCCTGTTTACGATCAGCCTGTGAAGCGGTCTGTGCAGCAGTCTGCGACGTGGCTCGCGGCCCTGGTTCTCGCTCTCGTCGTGCACACCCTGACGCTGGCCTTCGTCGTGCTGGGCGGGTGGACGATCGTGGTCAACGCCCAGTTCGCCGCGGCGTGGGCGCTCGGTGCCCTGCTGATCGCCATCGGGTGGATGCTGCGACCGCGCCTCGGCAGCCTGCCCGCCGACGCCGAGGTCCTCGACCCCTCCTCGGCCCCGCAGGTGTACGGGATGGCGGAGCGGGTGGCCGACCGGATCGGCGTCAAGCGTCCCCAGAAGGTGGCGGTCAGGGATCTGGTCCTGGGCACCACGTACACGCGCACCGGCCCGCTCAGGGTGCCCGTGCTGGTCATCGGGCTGCCCTCGTGGCTGGCCCTTTCGCCGCGGCAGCGAGTCGCGCTGCTGGCCAGGGCGTACGCGGAGCTGCCGACCGGCGGCGAGCTCATCGTGGACGGCGCGCTGGCGACGTTGGGCGCATGGCGCGAGGCGCTCATCGGAGCGGCACCGCTGCGTGCGCGCGAGGCGGCCCACACGCAGATGGCCACCTCGCTCGGCGTACTGAACTCCAACAGCACCGGCTACGAGGCGGTCAGCTTCCTGGGCCGGATCGTCGGGCGGGTGCTCGGCGGCCCGGTGCTGCTCACCGAGTACTGCCTGAAGCGGCTGGCCCGCTCCGACGACGCCCGCAGACACGAACGGCGGCAGGCGAGGGCCCTGCGCGTCCTCACGGCCGGGGAACTGGCCGAGATCGACGGGCTGCTGGCCAGCGGCAGGTACGTCGCCCCCATGCAGGCGGCGGCCCTGCGCGGCGAGAGCGTGGCGTCGATCAGGCGGACCGCGCTGCTGGCCCCCAACAGCGCCCCCGACGGCGTCCGCACCACCGCGCCCGGCTCGGCGCTGTCCGGCTCAGCACCGTCCGGCTCAGCGCCGTCCGGGTCCGTGCTGTCCAGCTCGGAGCTGCTCGGCTCGGCCGAGTCGGACCGGATCGACGACGAACTGCACCGCCACTACACCCGCGCCATCCGCAGCTTCGGCCTGGTCATCTGAGCCCGCCAAGCCAGCTGAATCATCCGATGACCCGGCGAATGGTGGCCCTGGGAGTGGGAGAGGTTGGGGCGAGACGTAAGCTGGGTCGGTGACCGTTGCTCCTGAAGGCCGAAAGCTCCTCCGCCTGGAGGTGCGCAACGCCGAAACCCCTATCGAGCGCAAGCCCCCGTGGATCAAGACCAAGCTGAAGACGGGCCCCGAATACACCGAGCTGAAATCGCTCGTGCGCCGGGAGGGCCTGCACACGGTCTGTGAAGAGGCGGGCTGCCCCAATATCTACGAGTGCTGGGAAGACCGCGAGGCGACGTTCCTCATCGGCGGCGACCAGTGCACGCGCCGCTGTGACTTCTGCCAGATCGACACCGGCAAGCCCAAGGAGTACGACCGGGACGAGCCGCGTCGCGTGGCCGAGTCGGTCGAGCAGATGGGCCTGCGCTACGCCACGGTGACCGGCGTGGCCCGCGACGACCTGCCCGACGGCGGCGCCTGGCTCTACGCCGAGACCGCGCGGCAGATCCACGCGCTGCTGCCCGGCTGCGGGGTCGAGCTGCTGGTGCCCGACTTCAACGGCAACCGTGAGCAGCTGGAAGAGGTGTTCTCGGCCAAGCCCGAGGTGTTCGCGCACAATGTCGAGACCGTGCCGCGGATCTTCAAGCGCATCCGGCCCGCGTTCCGCTATGAGCGCTCGCTCGGCGTGATCACGACGGCCCGTGAGGCCGGGCTGGTCACCAAGTCCAACCTGATCCTGGGCATGGGCGAGACGCGCGAGGAGGTCGTGGAGGCGATGCGCGACCTGCACGCCGCCGGCACCGACCTGCTGACGATCACCCAATACCTGCGCCCGACGCCCCGCCACCACCCGGTCGAGCGCTGGGTCAAGCCGGAGGAGTTCGTCGAGCTCCAGGCGGAGGCCGAGGCGATCGGCTTCGCGGGTGTCCTGTCGGGCCCGCTCGTCCGCTCCTCCTACCGCGCGGGCAAGCTCTACAAGCAGGCCATCGAGGCCCGCCAGAGCGCCTGAACTCCCCTGGGCCGCCTCCGCCATGGAGGCGGCCTGGCTGCGTGACATCGGCTCCGCTGAATGGACGTGCAATACCGGTTTGGTAACGCACGTAGGCCGGGGTCTCACCGTCACGTCACGGCGCCCGGCCCCGCATCACCGGAGGAGCGTGCCCCTGGACAGGGCCCGGCCCCGTACGGCGGGTGGGGCCCACCGTGCTCTGCCGTAAAAGAAAACCCCCGAACGACCAGAGGCGTTTTCGTATCCCGCTCGGTTGGTTTGTATTCTTCGAAGCATGGCAAAGTCCGAGGACCCAGAGAAGCCGGGACGCATCAAGCAGTTCCGCATGATCGCGCAGATCATCAAGCAGGCCAACCCCAAGGGGTTGCCGATCGTCTTCCTTTCGGCGGTCGGCACGCTGGCTGTGATCGTCGTGATCGGGCTGGTCACGGACTATCTGTGGTATTCGGTGTTCCTCGGCGTGCTCGCCGCGCTCACCGTCGGCCTCGTGGTGTTCGGGCAGCTGGCGCAGCGCGCCCAATATTCGATCCTGCACGGCCAGACCGGCGCCGCCGCCGCGGTGCTGCAGGGCATGCGGGGCAACTGGCAGGTCACCCCGGCCATCGCGGTCAACCGTGACCAGGACCTGATCCACCTCGTGATCGGGTTCCCGGGGGTCGTACTGGTGTCCGAGGGGCCCGGCAACCGGGTGGCGAAGATGCTCGCGGCCGAGAAGAAGCGGGTCGCGCGGGTGGTGCTGGGCGTCGAGATCTACGACATCCAGTGCGGTGACGGCGAGGGGCAGGTGCCGCTGGGCAAGCTCCAGCGCCACATCATGAAGCTGCCGCGCAACCTCAAGAAGCCCTCGGTCAACGAGGTCAAGGACCGCCTGCGCTCGCTCCCCAAGAACATGCCGATGCCCAAGGGCCCGATGCCCAAGGGCGCTCGGGTTCCGCGCGGCCCCAAGATGCGCTAGTGCCTCCAGGGAACGCGCTGTCGGACTCCTCGCGGGCCAACCGCGGCTGGTGGGACGGCAACGCCGACGACTACCAGGTCGAACACGGCGAGTTCCTGCGCGACACCGGCTTCGTCTGGTGCCCGGAGGGCGTCGACGAGGCCGAGGCGCACCTGCTGGGCGACGTACGCGGCCGGCGAGTGCTGGAGATGGGCTGTGGCGCGGCCCAGTGCGCGCGGTGGCTGGTCGGGCAGGGGGCCGAGGTCGCCGCGTTCGACCTGTCACACCGGCAGTTGCGCCACTCGCAGCGGATCGACCTCGACACCGGCCTGCACGTCCCTGTGGTGCAGGCCGACGCCGAGGTGCTCCCGTTCGCCGGCGGGTCGTTCGATCTGGCGTGCTCGGCGTTCGGAGCGCTGCCGTTCGTGGCCGATCCGCTGGCGGTGTTCCGTGAGGTGGGCCGGGTGCTGCGGCCGGGCGGGCGGTTCGTGTTCTCGGTCAGCCATCCGATCCGGTGGGCGTTCCCCGACGATCCGGGGCCGCGCGGGCTGACGTCCGACCGGTCCTACTTCGACCGTTCGCCCTATGTCGAGACGGACGAGTACGGCACAACCACCTACGTCGAGCACCATCGGACAATGGCCGACTGGATCGGCCTGATCGTCGCCTCAGGCCTGACCGTGACGGGCCTGCTGGAGCCCGAATGGCCGGCGGGCCACGACCGGGTGTGGGGCGGCTGGAGCCCGCTGCGCGGCAAGTACATACCGGGCACCGCCATCTTCACCTGCACACACCACTGACCCACCGCACCCCGACCGACAGCTCGGCCTCGCGCGACTGACCGACCGAGCAGGGTTCAGGCGCGCCCGTACCGGGCCGCCATCGCGTGGAAGGCCGCCTTGGGCTCCCAGCGGGTCTCATCCAGCATCCGGACCACGCCGTACGCGCCCAGGTCGTCGTCACCGACCTGGTTGTAGGAGGCGAAGGTGAACCACAGGGCCGTGTCGACCCCCTCCTGTTCGAAGACGTCGAGCAGCTCGTTGAGGTAGCGGACCTGCTCGCCCTCGTCGCGTACGGAGCCGTCGGGCACCTCCCACGCCATGCCCCCGAGCTCCCCCGCCCCCGTATAGGCACAGGTGCCGAACTCGGTCACCGCCACGGGCTTGCCGTGCTTGAAGTGGCCGCGCACCTCCTCCACGAAGCTGCCGGCGTTGTACGCGGCCCGATAGGCGTCCACACCGACCAGGTCGAACGGCGTCCAGTCGACGAACTCCCACGGCCCGGAGGCGTACGTGATCCGGCCCCCGAACAGCGGCCGCACCGTCTCGGCGGCCTCCCCGAGAAAGCCGTTGAAACGGCCCATGATCGTGCCCAGCGACTGCCACCACTCCATGTCGGCCGACATCATCGCCCGCAGGCGCTCCATGTAGTCGGCACCGGGCATGAACCCTTCGCAGAAGGCGCTGGTCTCGCAGCCGGTGACCAGCACCACCTCGGCGCCGCCGCGCCGGACGGCCTCGGCTCGTTCGGCGCTGTCGGCGTAGAGGGGGATCACCTGTTCCGGCGTGAGGTCGATGGGGAACGGCGCGAACCAGACCTCCAGCCCGGCCGCGGCGGCCTGCTCGGCCGCCACGCTCAGCCGCTCCGGGTCGCCGCCGGACACGCGTACAGCCGCGCAGTGCAGCTCGTCGGCGATCACCCGCATCTCGCGCCCGACCGTCTCGGCGTCGAACGTCGTCCGGGACAGGCTCTCGCCCGGCAGAAACCCGGTGTCATAGTTGATGCCTTTTTTCACGAAATATCCCCTTATTGTCCGGTGAAGCCGTGCTCTAGGAGGTCGAAGGCGAGCTCGACGTCGTCCGCCAGCCGACCGCCCGCCTCGGCGATGGGCGTCCCCTCGACGAGCCGCTGGAAGAACCCCTCCTGCACCGTCGTGAGCACGGCGGTGATCTGCGCGGCCATGAGCTGGTCCCGCAGCTCGCACGACCCGTCCGGCACCCCACGCGCACTGGCCAGAGCGGCGGCCAGCTCGTACCGCTGCCCGGCCCGGGTCTGGTGCAGCCCCGCCATCAGCGCCGGGCTGGCCGAGATCACCCAGGCCCGGGTGAGCAGGCCCTCGACGTCGACCCCCTCCGTGTCCTCGGCGGCGAACGCCCGGTAGTGCTCGCGCAGCGCCTCGAGCGGCGCCTGTCCCGGCCGCCGCTCGTTGACGATCTTCGCCATGTCCTCCTTGACCACGTCGAGGACGAGGCTCTCCTTGGTCGGGAAGTAGGTGAACAGCGTGACCTTCGCGACCCCGGCCGCCTCGGCGATCTCGTTGACCGTCACGGCCTCGTAGCCCCGCTTGGCGAACATCCGCAGCGCCACCTCGGCGATGCGCCGCCGGGTCTGCTCCTTCTTCTTCTCCCTGAGTCCGGCCATCATCATGGGGACAGCATAAACCTTACCGGGTTCAATATCGAACCCGGTAAGGTTTTTATCGCGCTAGAGACCCTTGCACTGGCCGGCCGACGGTCCCAAGACCGTGTTGGACAGACCGTTCGCGGTCGGCGCCGGGGAGTTGCCCGTGCAGGTCAACGGCCCCTTGACCGTGCTGGCGGCGATCAGCGGCCCGCTGTCGCCGACCAGCGTCACCGGTCCGCCCACCACCGATTTCTCCACGGACAGCTCCTTCACCGAGGTCGCCGTGAGCGGGCCGCCCACCGAGGTGTCCACCAGGACCAGCCGCCCGGCGCCCACCGCGGTGACCGGTCCGCCGACCGTGGCGGCCCGCGCGATCAGCGAGGCCCCCTGCCGGACAACGAGGGGGCCGGTCACGTTCGCGCCCGCCGCCAGGCAGGTCACGCCGGAGCCGACCGTGAGGGGGCCGCTGTGGGTGCCGGTGACGGATCGCGTGCAGGCCGGATCCGGCACTGCCAGCAGCTCCAGCTCGGCCAGCGTGCCGGAGACGGTGAGGCGGTACTGGGCGTACCGCCCGGGGCGGGCGATCTTGAACGGCCGGGTCTGCCTCGCCTGGTCGAACCGCTGGCCGTCCCGCTGGTCGATGACCGTCCAGGCCGTACCGTCGTAGGAGCCCTCGAGCTTCCATGACGTGGGACCGGTGGCCGCCGAGGTGAGGGTGTAGAAGCTCACCTGGTCCCGCGTTCCCGCCTGAAGAGTGATATTTCCGGAAACGGTGGCTGTGGTTGCCGAGGTGTCGTCCGACAGCGCCGCCGGGCCCCCGGTGACCGGGATGTCGCGCATGGGCCGCGGCATCTCGCCGTCGGGCGTGATCGACGCCGGCGGCTCGCCCCACGTGGACGGCTTGGACCCCATCGCGAAGTCCAGTACGGCCCCACCGGCCAGCACGTCGTGCGGTAGCGCGGTGGACGTCCACGCCTTGCCGTTCACCTTGAGGCTCTGGATGTAGACGTTCTCGGCGCTGTTGGCCGGGGCATTGATCACCAGGTCCTTGCCGCTGGGCAGGTGCACGGTGGCCTTGGTGAACAGCGGCGAGCCGATCGCGTAGTCCTGGCTGCCGGCCTGGAGCGGATAGAAGCCGAGGGCGCTGAAGACGTACCAGGCGGACATCTCGCCGTTGTCCTCATCGCCCGGATAGCCCTGGCCGATCTCGCTGCCCAGGTACAGCCGCGACAGCGCCTCCCTGACCTTGGCCTGCGCCTTCCACGGCTGCCCCGCGTGGTCGTACATGTAGATGATGTGGTGCGAGGGCTGGTTGCTGTGGCCGTACTGGCCCATGCGGACGTCCCTGGCCTCGCGCATCTCGTGGATCACGCCGTTGTACGAACCGGGGAACGTGGCCGTCTCCTGGTCGGCGAAGAACGCGTCGAGCTTCTTGGCCAGACCCGCGCGCCCGCCGTAGAGGGCGGCGAGTCCGGTGCCGTCCTGGGGCGCGTGGAAGGCCATGTTCCAGCCGTCGGTCTCGGTGTAGTCGTAGCCCCAGACGCGGGGGTCGTAGTCGGCCTTGGTACGCCGCCACTTGCCCGTGGAGTCGCGGCCCTGGAAGAAGCCCACCTCCGGGTCGAACATGTTGACGTAGTTCAGGGCCCTGCTACGGAAATATTCGGACTCCTCCAGGTAGCGGGCCTTCTCCGCGCCGGTGGCGTCCTTGGCCAGGGACGCGGCCATGTTCGAGATCCCGAAGTCGTTGATATATCCGTCCATGGCCCAGGACAGGCCCTCGCCTACCTCGTTCAGGGCGGTGTAGCCGCGGAAGATCGAGGTCTGCAGGCCCTTGCGCCCGACGACCGGGTTCGTCGGCACCACGGTGGCGTTCTTCACCGCCGCCGCGTACGCCGACTTGGCGTCGAAACCGCGCACGCCCTTGCTGTAAGCGTCGGCGAAGGCCACGTCCGAGCTGGTGCCCACCATGAGGTCGGCGTAGCCGGGCGAGGACCACCGGGCGATCCAGCCGGCGTCGCGATACTGCTGGACGAACCCGTCGATCAGCTCGCCCGCCTCGGGGGCCAGCAGCGAGTAGGCGGGCCAGGTCGTCCGGTAGGTGTCCCAGAAGCCGTTGTTGACGTAGATCTTGCCGTCCACGATCTTGGCCCCGGTCTGGGTGGGGGTGTCCGGGCCGCTCCTGGCCGATACCGGGCTGGCGTACTTGTAGGCGGGCGCGGCAGCCGTACCGGTGTTCTCGAAGCCCGAGTTCGGATAGAGGAACAGCCGGTACAGGTTCGAGTACAGCGTCGTGAGCTGGTCGGGCGTGGCGCCCTCGACCTCGACGGTGCCCAGCTTCTCCTCCCAGGCGCGCTGGGCCCGCGCCTTGACCTCCTCGAACGTGCCGTTCTCCAGCTCCAGGTTGCGCTTGGCCTGCGCCACACCGAGGAAGGAGGTGGCGATGCGCATCGTGACCTGCTTGGCGGAGAAGGCGACATAGCCCGTCACGTTGTCGCGGCCGGCGCCGGTCAGCTTGCCGCCGCCGGTGGGCTGCTGGTCGAAGACCGCGTAGACGTACATCCGGGTGGCGCCCGCCGACAGGCCGCTGCGCGTGTCGGTGAAGCCGGTGACGACGCCCTGGTCGATGGTCAGCCCGCCGTCGTTGTTGTAGTTGTCGAAGATCAGGCTGCCGCCGTCGCCGGGGAAGGTGAAGCGGAACACGGCCGCGTGGTCGGCGGGCGCGATCTCCGTACGGATGCCGTTGAGCAGGTCGACCCCGTAGTAGTACGGCCTGGCGGTCTCGCCCGAATGCAGGAACGGCGTGGCCCTGGCGACCCGGTCGGGGTTCGGCTTGGCCAGCAGCGACGGCATGACCTGGAAGGACTGCCGGTCCCCCATCCAAGGGCTCGGCTCGTGGCTGGCGGCGAACGCCTGGATGGTCGGGACGTTGTCGGCGTTGCCGTTGCGGTGATACTCGTACAGCCACGAGTTCGACCCGGAGCCGGTCATCGGCGTCCAGAAGTTGAACCCGTGCGGCACGGCCGTGGCCGGGAAGTTGTTGCCCCGCGAGAAGCCGCCGGTCGACTGGGTGCCGCGCGTCGTCACCACATGGTCGGCCAGGCTCTTGACCTGCTGGGGCTTGGCGTTGACGAGCGTGATGTCGTCCACCCAGCCCTTGAACGGCAGCGGCCCGGCCGGCGCGTCGAAGGCGATCAGGATGCGCTTGATCCGCTTGCCCTTGGCCACGTCGCCGATGCGGGAGCGCTGGAAGTTCCACTGGTCGGCGTAGAGGGTCTTGGACTCGCCCTGCGCCCGCGGCGTCAGCCTGATCCCGTGCTGATCGTCGGCCTTGAGATCGCTGAGGTAGGTGCCGTCGGCGAAGGCCAGGTCCACGCTCGCGTACGTGCTGGGGTAGCTCAGCGCGGCACCGGTGAACTCGGGGAACAGCACGTACGACAGCTCGGTGTCGGCCGTGACCTCGATGTCGGTCTCGAACACCTTGTTGGCCGAGTGGCCGCCGCCGCTGGTGGTCGTACTGCCGGAGTAGCGCAGCGCCTTGAGGCCCGTGTAGCCGGCGCGGGGCTTGGCGGTGTAGCCGCTGCCGGGGCCGGGGCCGATCAGGCTGCGCATGTCGGAGGGCGGCTTCGGGGCGGTATCGCCGTCCGAGAGCTGCAGCTCGGCGAGCTGGACGATCGCGCCCGAGCCGATCCGCGTGACGTTGAGCCGGTAGTAGAGGTAGGAGCCCGGATGCGCGACGTCGAACTCGCGGGTCTTCAGCCGGGCGTCGAACACCTCCCCCGCCCGCGTGTCCACGGCCGTCCAGCTCTGCCCGTCCGCCGACCCCTCCAGCGCCCAGTCACGCGGGTCGCGCTGGGCGGCGTCGTTGGCGGAGGCCATGGCGTACCGGGTGACCGCGATGGGCTTGGACAGCTTCACCGACACCCAGCCCGTGCCGGTGAACGCCAGCCACTTGGTGTTGACGTCCCCGTCGAACAGGTTCTCCTTCACCTCGCCCGAGGGGGTGTTCTCGCCGCTGGCCGCGATGTCGACGACCTCGTCGGTGATGTTGCCCGGGATGCCGCCGGTGGTGGCGCCGGTGATCCCCTCGGCCTTCCTGCCCTCGTCGACCGTGTTGAGCCAGGTCGGCTGCGGGTCGCCGGTCTCGAGGGAGGAATAGAAGAGCGCCCCCGGCGGCGCGGTCCGTACGGCGGCTTCCCGCTTGGCGCCCGGAGGCGGCGTCACCTCCTCGATGGGCGCCGGCTGCGTGGGCGCCGCCGAAGGCGCGTCCGACGGCAGCGGTGACGGAGCTGGATCGGTCACTGTTGGTGACGTCGGCGGATCGGCCGTCGCCACCCCGGATAACCCGGCGAATCCCAGTACAGCCGCGGTCGCCACGACCGCAAGACGTGCTCTCCGCATGTCGCCCTCCTGACAACGTTGTCAACAGCAGACTCCGCGAAGACAACGTTGTCAATGGACGTTTCACATACGCACGACGACCGTGTTGGAGGCGCGGTCGTGCAGCCCCCTGTGGTCGCGATCCCAGATGAGCGCGGGCACGGCCAGGCAGAGCAGCACCGTGCGTGCCAGCACGGGCACCAGCCGGGGGCTGCCACCGTCCATCGCGGCCACCCTGATCCCCGCGAGCCGGTGCCCGAACGTCTGCCCCATGAACCCGACGAGCAGGATGTACTGGATCGCGAACACCACCACGGGCGCCCACGGCGACTCGGCCGGGTTCATCCGCAGCACGAGCTGGACCACGACCCAGGTGCAGATCATCCAGTCGATGACCAGCCCGGCGATGCGCCGCCCCCACCCGGCGACGGCACCGCTCCCCTGCTCCGGCAGCCCCAAGCGCTCACCCGGGTAGCCGAGATCGACCCCCGCCGCCCTCACACCGCCCAGCCAGGTCTGCGTCCACCGAGGCTCGTTCCCGCTCATACCCTCAACGGTATCCGGCGGGGGGCGCGGTCGGGATCGTGACCCAACCGCGCCACAAAGATCACCTTTGTCCCCCATCATGTACGCCATGCCGAACGGGGATGACTTAGACGCGCGCTTCAACGAGCTCGTCGCGCAGATCGATGAGGACGAGCGGCGCAGGATGCGCGCGGCGGCCAGCAGGGGAGCCAGGGCGCCGCGCTCGGACAAGGCCACCCGGCCACGGCGAGCGGGGCGGGGCCTGCTCGCGGCCGGTCTGGTGGCCGCGGTGATCGGCGGCGCGACCGTGATCGTCGCCGCCCGGCCCGACCTGCTGACACCGCAGGTCGGGAGTCCGGGGCCGGTCCCGGAGGAGACCCAACCGGTCATGGCGGCCCCGGAGGCGGCCGGCGTCGAGACCGCGACCCCGGAGCCGACCGCGGCGGACCCGTTCGCGGGCTCCCCTGCCGAGAAGTACGCGGAGGGGGCGGCCGGCTTCGTCCTGCCCAAGGCCAAGGCGCTCGGCGGGCTGTCGAAGAAGGACGTGGCGAAGGCGCTGGACCGTACCCGCAAGCTCATGACCGCGGCCTTCCTCGACCGCAAGACGCTCATGGGCGGCAAGCCGAAGGCGTTCATGAAGCTGCTCGATCGCGAGCAGCGCGTCTGGTTCCAGAAGTACCTGGACCTCAAGAAGAGGGCCAAGGACGACTTCGACAGCCGCGGCTGGGTGACCAGCTTCGCCCCGAAGACCGCCCAGCTCTCCACGGACGTCATCAAGGTCAAGGGCAGGACGACCGTGGCCAAGGCCAGGAAGTACGGCCGCAGCGGCGCCGAGGTCAAACTGAACTACCTCGTGGTCTATGCCGTGAACCGCCCTGGACAACCCACCACGACCATCCGCCTCGTCACCCACCGCGTCGGCAGCGTGTTCGTCTACCGCGAGGCGGGAGAGCTCGTTCTGTGGCTGAAGGACTGGAGCAAAACCAGCACCCCCGTGCGCTGCGACGTGGGCGACTTCTTCATCCACCCCGCCTACGACGACTCCGCTCCGGACGCGGTGAAACCGAGCGGCCCACCGTCGAACCCCTACGACCTGGACGACGACAAGCACGGCAAAAAAGACGACAAGGACAGGTGCTGGGCTTCGGACCCGACCTGAGTCCGCTTAACATGTGCGAAACAATCGAGACACCGATCGGAAACGGCCGCGACCTAACCTCGGCCTGATAGTCATGTCCCCAGGGAGGTTCGAGAGTGTTCAACTCCGCCGACGACGTCCTGAAGTTCATCAGTGACGAAGGGGTGCAGTTCGTCGATGTCAGGTTCACCGACCTGCCGGGGACGACGCACCACTTCACCTTCCCGGTAGAGAACTTCGGCGCCAGTGTCTTCACCGATGGGCTCATGTTCGACGGCTCGTCGATCCGCGGCTTCCAGGCCATCCATGAGTCGGACATGCTGCTGCTGCCCGACCCGTCCAGCGCCGTGCTCGACCCGTTCCGCCAGCACAAGACGCTCAACATCAACTTCTTCGTGCACGACCCGCTGACCGGCGAGGCCTACAGCCGCGACCCGCGCAACGTCGCCCGCAAGGCGGAGGAATACCTCAAGGGCACCGGCATCGCCGACACCGTCTACTTCGGGCCCGAGGCGGAGTTCTACATCTTCGACGACGTCCGCTTCGAGACGCGGCAGAACGCCGGCTACTACTACATCGACTCCATCGAGGGCGCCTGGAACACCGGCAAGGCCACCGAAGGCGGCAACCTCGGCTACAAGCCCCGTTACAAGGGCGGATACTTCCCGGTCCCGCCGATGGACCACTTCACGGACCTGCGCTCGGAGATGGTGCGCAACCTCATCGAGGCCGGCATCGACGTCGAGATGCAGCACCACGAGGTCGGCACCGCCGGCCAGGCGGAGATCGACTTCAGGTTCGGCACGCTGCTCAAGACGGCCGACAACCTGATGCTCTACAAGTACGTCATCAAGAGCACCGCCCTCGAATACGGCCACACGGTCACGTTCATGCCCAAGCCGATCTTCGGCGACAACGGCTCCGGCATGCACTGCCACCAGTCGCTGTGGAAGGACGGCTCGCCGCTCTTCTACGACGAGGTCGGCTACGCGGGCCTGTCCGACACGGCCCGCTACTACATCGGCGGCCTGCTCAGGCACGCGCCGTCGCTGCTGGCGTTCACCAACCCGACGGTCAACTCCTACCACCGTCTGGTGCCCGGCTACGAGGCCCCGGTCAACCTGGTCTACTCGCAGCGCAACCGCTCGGCCTGCGTCCGCATCCCGATCACGGGGTCCAACCCGAAGGCCAAGCGCATCGAGTTCCGCGTGCCCGACCCGTCGTGCAACCCGTACTTCGCCTTCTCGGCCATGCTGATGGCCGGCCTCGACGGCATCCGCAACAAGATCGAGCCGCCGGAGCCCGTCGACAAGGACCTCTACGAGCTGCCTCCGGAGGAGGCCCGCCAGGTGCCGCAGGTGCCCGGCTCGCTCCCCGAGGTCCTGGCCGCGCTGGAGGCCGACCACGACTACCTGCTGGAGGGCGGCGTCTTCACGCCTGACCTGATCGAGACGTGGGTGGCGTACAAGCGCGAGAACGAGGTCGACCCGATCCGGCTGCGCCCGCACCCGCACGAGTTCGAGCTTTACTACGACATCTAGCAGCCCGACCGGAACAGCCCGGAACCGACCACGGTTCCGGGCTGTTCCGCGCTCGGGTGGGTGATCGTCTGGGCGCGAGCGGCGTACGGAGGTCGAATATCGGCCCGGCTCGGTGGCCTGGAAGGCTGGCGGGCGTGACGGGTGACGCGGTTGAGGAGTTCGAGCGGCACCGCTCGACCCTGTTCGGGCTGGCCTATCGGATGCTGGGTTCGGCCGAGGAGGCCGAGGACGTGGTCCAGGACACCTTCCTCCGCTGGCACCACGCGTTGGCTGTCGAATCGCCGTGGGCGTGGCTGGCCAAGGTGGCGACCAACCTGTGCGTGAACCGGTTGACTTCGGCGCGTGCCCGCCGGGTGAGCTATGTCGGTCCGTGGCTGCCTGAGCCGGTGCTGACCGCGAACGGCGCTCTGGGACCGCTGGACAGTGCCGAACAGCGAGACTTCGTCTCACTGGCCTTCCTGACCTTGCTGGAACGGCTCAACCCCGTGGAGCGCGCGGTGTTCGTGCTCCGTGAGGCCTTCGACTACAGCCATCGCCAGGTGGCCGAGGTCATCGACTCCTCCGAGGCGAACTCCCGGCAGCTGTATCGGCGTGCTCGCCTGCGACTCACCGACGCTCGTGGGAGCACCGAGCGCCCGGTGGACCGGGCTCACCACCGTGACCTGGTGAAAGGTTTCCTGGCGGCCGCGGAGGAGGGGGATCTTCCAGGGCTGGAGAAGCTGCTGGCCCACGACGTGACCGTGTGGGTGGACGGCGGCGGCAGGATCAGCGCCGCCAGGCGACCTGTCTTCGGCGCCGACCGGGTGGCGCGCTATCTGGTCGGCGCATCGCGCACCACCGGTCAGCGGATCCGGCTGTCGATCGCGGAACTGAACGGCGCTCCCGGCCTGCTGGCCCTGGCCGGTGAGGAGCTGATCGGCGTGCTGGTGCCGGAGACGGCGGGCGGCCTGATCAGCGAGATTCGCATCATCGCCAATCCCGCCAAACTTCGGTTGTCACGTCGGGAAGGGCTGACCGGTTCTTAATGGGTGCACCTGACAACCGCGCGCGGCCATCAGCCTCGCGCTCTTCCATGAGAGTTGCCACCCATGACAGATCCGATCCTGGTGACGGGCGGTACCGGCCGGCTCGGCCGTAGGTTGGTTCCACGGCTTCTCGCCGCCGGCCACGCCGTACGCGTGCTGAGCCGCAAGCCGCCGCGCGACCAGATGACGCACCGCGGCGACCTGATCACGGGTGAGGGGCTCGAGTATGCGGTCGCCGATACCGACACGATCATCCACTGCGCGACCGGTAACGGCCACGCGGACCAGGACGCCACCCGCAATCTCGTCCGGGCGGCCATGCGAACCGGTCGCCCGCACCTGATCTACGTGTCCATCGTCGGCATCGATCTAGTTGACATCTCCTACTATCGGGCGAAGCTGGCGTGTGAGCGGCTCCTGGAAGAGTCCGGGCTGCCATTGACGATCCAGCGCACCACCCAGTTCCACGAGCTCATCGCCTGGATGTGCGCGATCCAGCGGCGGCTGCCGATGATCATGATGCCCGCCGGGGTCAGCTTTCAGCCCATCGACACCGGCGAGGTGGCCGCCCGCTTGACCGACCTGGCCGAGGCGCCACCGGCGGGCCGGGCGCGGGACATGGGCGGGCCTGAGGTACGTACCGCGGCCGATCTGGCCCGCGCCTATGCTCGGGCGCGGTCCAGCCGCCGGCCGGTGGTGTCGGTGCCGCTGCCCGGGATCGGGGGAATGCGCGGCTTTCGGGAAGGAAGACACCTGGCTCCCGACCATGCCGTCGGGCAGATCACCTTCGAGCGGTTCCTCACCGCATGAGCGCGCGCATCTGGCTCCGCGCGGGCCTGGCGTTCCTGGCCGCGACACAGTTCGCCGTGGGCTGCTGGGCGCTGTTCTTCCCCCGATCGTTCTTCGACATCCCGTTCGTGGGGATGCGCATGCCGTACAACGCGCATCTGATGATGGATTATGGCGCGATGAGCCTGGCGACGGCGGTGGCGCTGGGGGTGAGCTTCTTCGTCGTACGGCGCGGCATGGTGCGCACGGCGCTTGCCGTGTACGTGGTGTTCGCGGTGCCGCACCTGGCGATCCACGTGCGGCTGCTGCACCACCTGACGCCTGGAGAGCGCGTGCCGTTGCTGCTCGCGCTCTCGGCGGCGGCCGTGATCCCGCTGGTCTTGTGGCCGCTCACCAATAGGCTCCTATCGGTGCGCGAAGCGCCGCGCTCGACTTGAACCGATCACCGTATGCGATCATCGAACGCTTATGGGCAAACTGACATGGTTTCCACTGCCGTTCGGCCTCGTCGTGGTCGTCGTCAACTTCTTCGCCGTCCGCGATGTGAAGAGGCGCCTTCCCGCCGGCCCCGTCGAGGCGAACGAGGACGTAGTGCCCCAAGCGATCGACGCCTTCATCCCCTTCGCTCAGGGGCGGATCGCCCTGCTCGGGGCCTTCTTCATCGCCGCCACCCTGCTGTTCGGCCTCGTCGAGTTCGGATTGAACCGCCGGCCCGCGGGCCTCATGCTCGGGACAGGCTTCCTAAGCGCTGCCTACATGGCCGCGATGCCAGTCCTCTACGTCCTCAACCCGGTCACCGGCTACGACGAGGAGTTTCTCGACCCGTCGGGCGGATACGCCACGATGCCCTTCGACATGGGCGCGCTGTCGCCGCCGTGGTACCTGCCGCTGCTCGGCTTGATCCTCGCCGCCGCCGCGATCGCCCAACTCCTCGCGGTGCGCGGCGTCGTGCGCCGCGACACGGTCCTTCCACCTTCTTCCCCCTGGAATGTGTGGCTCCTCCTGCTCCCGTTGGCGTTCCTCCTGGCCTTCGCCGCGGCCAACCTCGTGTCCGACCAGATCGCCCGCAGCGCGGCCCATCCCGGGTCCTTCTGGGAGGCCGACTACGCGCTACGCCTCATGTTGCAGATATGGGCCTTCGCCGTCGTGCCCGCCGTCGGTCTGGCCCTGCACGGGATCCTCCTGCGTAGGCACGGCGTTCGCCCGCGCTCCCTGCTGCTCGTCGGCGTCTTCACGGTCGTCTACCTGTTGACGCTGCCACTCGTGGCTTGGGGCAACCTGCTGATGTACGCGGATGAGCAGTCAGGCTTCTCCGAGCACCTCCCCGCCTGGCGGGAGGAGGTCACCAACGGCATCCTCGCCGCCGCCGCCCTCGTCCAACTCGCCACCGTCCCGCTGCTGGCCCGGCACGGGAAACCCAGATGACCGGCGCAGCCGCCGCCAGTAAGTGATCACTGTGTTGCGACGACCCCTTTCTCCCCCATATCAGCGCCTGGTCTGGCATCCGGCGTACGGTGAGCGCGCGGCGAGCCGATCATGACGCGCGAAGAGCCGACTGCGAGCGTCGACGCCTTGATTTGAGACCGTGCCCGGCAACCCCCAGATCAAGGGGGATGTGGATGACCGGGAAGCTGCCGACGATGGGAGTCAGCCGAACGAGTCGAACCCGACTCGTCGAGAGAAGGAGTCCCCCATGTCCCAAGAGACCGTCAGCGCCATCCCGACCATCGAAGCCGACGCCCACGCACCCGCCGACCAGACGGGTACCGCCGCCGACGAGGTTCACGGCCGCAACGAACACTTCAGCGCCGCAGGAGAGGTCATCCTCCGCGCGGCGCTGGCCGGTGTCACACCGTTCACCCCGGTCACCGTCTCCATCACCGAGATCGACGCCAACGGTCACCCCTTCATCGGCGGCGCCCGCATGACCGTGCACAACGTCCGCGCCTTCGAGGACGGCGTCGACACCCGGGTCAGCATCGAGTTCGACCGGCCTCTGCAGGTCAGACTCAGCTACCTCTGGTCCTGACCGCACCCGCCGGGCACTCACAACTCTGGGAAAGGCCATCGGCTGCCCCCAACAGCCGATGGCCATGCGTTCGATCCCGGCCGGTACCCGCCTTCCGAGCAGGGCCTTCAGCCGGTCGAGTTCCTGTCCGTACCGCGTGATGATCGCCCGATGAGCGTCAGCGCGCACATCACGGTTCCGGTGACCGCGCCGACGATCAGCAGGATCACCAGCGGGTTGACGTATCCGGGTACCAGATCGGTCGTGGTTCCATCCCGCCAATGGCACAGATGCCTGAGCGGGAGCCACGTCCATGAGGTAGCCGGAAAGCCTAAAAGCTTGCTGACACAGTATTCGCTGTTGGGAGCCAGCTCGAGAAATCGCCCAGCCCAGAATCCGTGCGCGTAGACGATCAGCGCGCCGACAGTGGAGAGGAAGGCGACAGCGAACCAACGGGAAGCTCTCACAAATGCCCAACTTTATCCAACGCATCTCACAGAACTACTGGAAACGGGATTTATGGTCCCGGCCGACCGACTTCCCGGCGCCACTTCCCGCGCACCCCATACTGTCAAGCCATGGGCACGATAGACGACGATGACGAGCAGAAAGAACACAGGCGCCGCGGCGCCTGTTTCGGCGAGGGTGGTAACTGGGAAGACCCGAACGGGAAAAGCGACAAAGAGCACGAGTGGACCAAATGCCGCACTTGCGTGAGGGGTGGTTGGCAATGACCCACCCCCTCACCTGCCCCGAATGCCAAGGCACCGGCGCAGATCGGAGCATTCCTGGGTATGTGCTCAAATGCATGTGCTGCTACGGCAGAGGCGTCGTAGGCGGTCCTGACGATCCAAAAGTGAACCCTCGACCCGCGCCGACGGCACCACTCCCCGCGTGGCTGCATCCGGCACTGGAGGGAACAGGGCTGTGCGGCTACTGTGTCGGCTCCGGCCTGGTCGCCCACGTCAACAAGGAGACCAGCCGTCTCACAGAAACACCCTGCCCAGTATGCGCGCCGGCACCGCCGCACATCACCTTCTGAGCCGGATCTCTCCGGCTCGGCGTTCGCAAATACCCAGCGGGCTTCGCTGCCCACGATCCGGGATCCCACTCAAGCCTCTTCACTGCGGGTACCGAGTCCAAGCGTCTCCTCCCGAGCCGCCTGTATCTCCGTCCCGGTGAGCGGGTGGTCAGGAGCCACGTACGACATGGCCCCCAAGATCGCCGAAACTCTCGGTGACGGCGGGCAGTGTCCGCCGGGCGCGCGCCGCGACGCCGTAACAGGCGCAGGTCAGTGCCGTCACGGTGGCAGCCACCGGCAAGGGGTCGCCGAGTACGGCCACACCGAGGGTGGGTTCCGCCTCTACGGACCGGGTGGCGGAGTCAAGATGTCGTGAGTGCCTATCCTGCGCCAGACGATGTGGACTTCAGTGGCGGAACAGGACCGGAACAGAGCGGCCCGGCATCGAATCACGAATGCGCCGGGCCGTTTCTGCACTTGAGTGGCCCAGGCGGCCCCCTACGGCGCGTACTGCGCATCTTCCCGCTCCAGGGCGTTCTGGCCCGGCAGCCTCGCGGTATCCGCATCTGAGACGCCACTCTGCGACCGGTGCGTCTCCCACCCACCCCCACCCACACGAAGCCTGGCAACTCGAAGCGGACCAGGCCGGTCGAGTCGGAGCACGCCAAGTTGGGCGCCGAAGGATTCGCAGGCAACGAGCCGAAGATCGAGCACTGACCCCTCGCCTATTAGCACCTTGCGCAAGGCCAATGCCGCTAGCACATAACCCCAAAAAGTGCGCGTCAGCCTTCACGCATGGACAAAACTACCCACCAATACGGAGACAAAGGTGCTACTTTCTCTCGAGCAGTCTGCAAATGATCAAGCTGCCCGTGGATAATAGCTCCCATGTCACGAGTGGTACTTATGCGGATAGGTGGAGTTGTCGCAGTCGGAGCAGTGGTTGGCCTAGCCATCTATTTCGCCATTGTCGGCCTCGCTCAGGCTGAGAAAGTTGCCACTGTACTCGGGCTGTTCGTTGCCCTGGGCGGCTTGGCACTTGCCGTTCCAGGGGTCATTGAGCTATGCCGATCCAGACGCACTTCACCCATTGCCGAAATCAATCGACTGCCATCAGCCAAGTCGACACCTACGGCGCCTTCAGAAGGGCAGGTAGCAACCGGAAGTCGTTCAGTGGGCCAGATCGGAAACATCAACGTATACAACGAGGGCTCATCGAATAACTACTTCGGGGACAACCCTAGATAATTAGAAGCAGGTACTGGAATGCATGCCATGAGGGACCGTGCCCAGTAGCGACGATGTCATCCTTGCCATCCTTCGCCAGATTGCCAGCGGTAGATACGAAAAACAGGACATAGACTACCTAGAGAAGTCGATACGGTCTCATGGCAGGAATGTCTTGCAGTTCGGAAACACGAATGTATACCTGGAGCGCGACGGCAAGGTATACATCAATTCTACGGTAATCGAAGGCCCGGGGGCTGAAGCCATCCGTAGCGTAGTGGAACGCTGGCTGGACGAACACGATGGCGATATTCCACGCGGCGCTTTGCGCAGCCCTGGTGGCGTCATCTATGGAGTCGGCCTATTAATTGCCATGGGTAGCGCCGCGCTGGGCATGATCGGTGGAGCCGTCGGGGAACACGAATCAGGTCATAGCAGATTCCCCACCATGTTTATGGGATTTTTCATTGGAGCCATCCTCACCGTAATCGGCCAATTCCTACGGGAGCGAGAGAAAGGTCGTGCTCGCCCAGCAAGCGAAGAATTTACCGTCAAAGCGTACGCACGCGACCCACGCAGGACTCACGCACGTCCGCCGAGGACTTCGAGATCATTCAGCGGAGTCGTATCCAAGCTGATAGAGATAGCTGGAATAGTGGTCGCCTTCATCGGCTTCTACATGTTCGTCGCTCCCTCTTTCCCGCTGTCCAGCGGAGAGAAGACCATAACCGAGATAGCTGCAGCAGGATGGCCACCCCGCTTGGCCACGGAGGGCTTCGTCGTCATGGTAGTAGGGATGGTGTTGATTGTTTTGGGCAAGGTCATGAGCGGATGGAGCGAAGAATAACCATGGGCAGTCAACTCATCCATCACGACAGATGACTGCGGTTCCCGGATTACTTCCCGGCTGGAAGTCCAGCCGTCCCTGGTGAGCCAACGGTGGACATCGTCCGTCGGGCGCGGGCCATGACGCCGTAGCAGGCGCAGGTCAGTGCGGTCAGGATGGCGGCCACCGGCAGAGGGTGAGACAGGCCGCCGAGTACGGCCACGCCGAGCGTCGCGCCGACCTGGCGGGAGGCGTTGAGGACGCCGCCTGCCGTGCCCGCCGTGCCGGTCGGCGCGCTGGTGAGGATGCCGGCCATCAGCGCTGGCAGTACGAATGACAGCCCGAAGCCCATCACGACCAGCCATGGCGCCAGGTAGTCGGTGAGCGAGACGCCGGCCAGGCCGGTCGCCAGCAGGGCGAGGCCGCCGAGGATCGGGGGGCGGGGGCCGTAGCGGGCCACCAGGCGGCCGGTGAGCAGCGGGTTCACCGTCATCGGGAGGGTGAGGGGCAAGAAGGCCAGGCCCGTGGCCAGCGGGGTCAGGTGGTGGGTGTCCTGCAGGAAGAGGGTCAGGACGAACAGGGCGCCGGAGAAGGCGAAGTTGGCCACCATGCCCGCGAGCAGTTCCGGCCAGGTCACGGCGAGCAAGCCGCCGGGCAGGACGGGGGCGTGACTGCGGCGCCCTGCGAACAGCCCGCGGCGCTCCACGAATGGCGGGCGGCGATCCGCGTGCACCTTCCGTCGCCTCACGAAGACGGGGCGGCGATCCGCGAGCGCCTTTCGTCGCTCCACGAATGGCGGGCGGCGATCCGCGAGCACCTTTCGACGCTCCACGATCACCAGCACGACGAAGGCGACCAGGGCCGCTACCCCGGCGACCGGTGACGAGTCGATCAGGGCTTCGGCGAGCAGGCCGAGCAGTACGCAGGCCAGCGCCTGCACCCACCAGTCGATGAGCCGGTGCCCCCGGGGTGAGCGCACCCTTCGCATGGCCAGCAGGCTGATCAGGGCGATGGGTGGGTTGAGCAGGAAGACGGCCCGCCAGCCGTACTGGTCGACCAGGAGGCCGCCCAAAAGCGGGCCCGCGGCCAGGGCGGTGCCGGTGATGGCGGCCCACAGGCCGGTGGCGCGGGCGCGGGCGGCGGGGCCGGGGAAGAGTTCGGGCAGGAGGGCGAGTGAGCCGCCCGTGCAGAGCGCTCCCGCCACGCCGAGCAGGGCGCGGGCCGCGACCAGCGCGCCGAGATGGGGCGCCGCGGCGCTCAGCAGTGAGATCACGCCGAAGGCCGCTACGCCGACCTTGAAGATCCGGGCGGCGCCGTACCGATCGGCGACCGCTCCCCCGGTGAGCAGTGACGCGGCGAAGGCGACGGTGTAGGCGTTCACCACCCATTGCTGTCCGGCCAGTGAGCCGCCGAGGGAGGTACGGAGGTCGGGCAGGGCGATCGTGAGCACGGTCGTGTCGAGGATCACCAAGAAGTAGGCCAGGGAGAAACCGAACATCTTCATGCCCCGAAGCCTGCTAAAGCGGCATATTTCCCCTCAACAGGCGCGGCCGCAGGGGGCGTTCGGGAAAACCGTATGCTTGGCCGAATGGATCTGCGTCAGTTGCGGGGGTTCGTGGCGGTGGCGGGGGCGGGCACCGTCACCGGCGCCGCGAACAACCTCGGTCTCGCCCCTGCCTCGGTGTCCGAACAGGTGCGCAGGCTGGAAGACAGCCTCGGCGTCGCGCTCTTCGAGCGCACTCCCCAGGGCATGCGCCTGACCGGCCCAGGCGCCACTCTGCTCACACGCGCGCAGGGCCTGCTCGACCATGCGGACGAGGTACGGCGGGCGGTGACCGGCGGACGCCGCCAGGTCCGGATCGGGGCGCTGGAGATGTTGGCCGCGGCCAAACTGCCGGTCATCGTCCGCCGCCTGTCGCAGCGCCACCCCGACCTGGACGTGGAGGTGCGCTCATACACCAGGCAGGCGTTGCTGTCCGAGGTGGCATGTGGCGACCTGGACGCGGCGCTCCTGCTCGATTCCGGTCCGCGGATCGGCGGGCTGGGGTTCGCCCCGCCACCCGACCTGGACTTTCTGGACGTGGACGAAGTCAAGCTGCTGCTGGTCGCGGCTCCAGACGGTGATCGGGAGACGCTGCTGGTGAGCGCGCCGGGGTGTTCGATCCGGCTGGCGGCCGATCAGCTCTTCGGCTCGCAGGTACCGCGCAGGGAGCTGACCAGCATCGCCATGGCACGTGAGTGGGCCAGGCAGGGGTTCGGCAGGGCGCTGCTGCCCGACTTCACGCTGGAGGCGCACTTGACCGCCGGCACACTGGTCCCGCTCGACTTCGCGACAGAGACGGACCCCGCCTCCGACGCGCCGACGCTGGTTCTGCGGCTGGTCTGGCTGCGCAGCCGCGAGGCCGCCCTGCGCGACGTGCTCTACGCGATGAGCGCCTGACCTGCCCAGACCACCCATAAGCCGGTATGTACTACGCCATGAGCGCCTGACCGCGCCTGAGCCGGTACAGGACGTGCGGCCGTTGCGGGCTGTCCGCCGCGACCCGCGGGTGATAGAAGTCGTCAGCTATGTCACGGGTCATGCCCAGGCGTTCCATGACCTTGCGCGAGCGGGTGTTCCCCACGGTCGTTATGGAGACGATCTCGTCCAGCCCCGCCACGTCGAACCCATACCGTACGGCCTCCCGGGCCGCCTCGATCGCGTACCCGTGCCCCCACGCCGCCTTGGCCAGCCGCCAGCCCACCTCGACCGCCGGGGTGAACGGCGCCTCGAACGTCTGCAGGACCAGCCCGGTGAACCCGATGAACTCGCCGCTCGTGCGCACCTCCAGCGCCCAGAGCCCGTACCCGTGGGCCTCGAAGCCCGCCTCGATCCTGTCGACGAAGCCGTCGCTCTCCGACCTGGTCAGCAGGGCCGGGAAGTGCTCCATGACCTCGGCGTCGGCGTTCATCGCCGCGAACGGTTCCCTGTCGTCGTCGCGCCATCTGCGCATGATGAGCCGTTCTGTCTCCATCAGCGCAACACTAGCCCAGATCTAACGACGGCCACGGAGACCGGTGAGGCGGCGGAGCAGGTCCCACCAGAACGACGCGCCGAACAGCAGCGCCACGAACGTCAGCACATAGCCGGGCCAGTGGCTGAGCGTGGTGAGGCGGTCCCACCAGGCGGCGCCGTTCCAGTGGATGCTCGGGTCGCCCTCGGCCGGGATCGCGATATTGACGATCGCGTGGTCGAACACCATGACCAGCGCGGGCTGGCTCAGCGTCTCAGTGATGCACGGCATCGGATTGGACTGCGCGCACCGCTCCTTGAGCTCGCTGTAGGCGTCGGGCCCCGCCTCGGCCACGGCCGTCACCGAGGCGCGGAAGGCGTTGTCGCGCAGCAGCGTCTTGCCGTACTCGAACCCGTCCATCGTGAACAGCAGCACCACCACCACGCCGAGCAGGGCGACCACCCACTTGACGTAGCGCTTGTAGAGCATCGACAGCCGCTGCATCTCGCCGTCGAACCACGTCTCCACGCCCTGCCGGAAGCGGTCCATGTCGCGCTGCGCGGTCTCCCACACGCCCTTGAGATGGCCGTAGAGCGGGCTGCCCATCGACTTGAGCTTGGCCAGCAGCCCCTCGACGCCGTCCTTCTCGCCGGCGGCCATCTCCATCAGGGCCACCGCGAAGCGTTCCGGCGGAATGTTGGCGATGCTGGTGCGGCCCCTCTTCGGATGGTCGATCTCCTGGACCCGCTGGTAGAGCAGCTTCGTCACGGCGTCGTCGGCCTTGGTCTCCTGCTCGGGCGCCTGGGCCGCCTCGACCGGGGCCGGCTGGTCGCTGTGGGCGGGCCGTGGATCACGGATGAACGGCAGCCGCGCGAACACGTCGGCCACCTTGGCCGGCAACCACGACTTCCCCTGCGCGTCGCTGCCGTCCATGGTGTCGCGGAGATAGGCCCACAGGAACTTGCTACGAATGCCCAGCAGCCGTACGAAAGCCTCGTTCAGCCCGCTCACCAGCAGCGACAGCAGGAGGAACGCCAGCACCAGACCTAACGCGAGGTCGACGTAAATGGATAGCAAAATGGATCACCCCGCGCCTTGATACACCCGCCAGGGCGCGCCCGCACGGCCCGCAACCAACCTGTTACAGGTCAGGAACCGTAGAAGACCCGGTCGACCACCTGGCGGGCCCGCCGGGTCACCCGGCGGTAGTCGTCGAGGAAGTCCTCCGAGCCATCGGGCGGATAACCGAGGATGCGGGCGATGAGCCTGCGCTCCCTGACGTCGGCCGGGACGCTGTCGCCGGGACGGCCCTTGACCAGCATGATCGCGTCCCTGACGCGCGAGGCGAAGCGCCAGGCCGCCGCCAGTACGGCCGCGTCGGGGGCCGCGAGCAGGCCCTCCCCCTCGGCCGCGCGCAGCGCCTCCAAAGTACGGGTGGTCCGCAGCGCCGGGTGTCCGGCCGCGAAACGGAGCTGCAGCAGTTGCGCCACCCACTCGACGTCCGACAGGCCGCCGGGGCCCAGCTTGGTGTGCAGGGCGGGATCGGCGCCGCGTGGCAGCCGCTCCGCCTCCATGCGGGCCTTGAGCCGCCTGATCTCGCGTACGACGTCGTCGGACAGGCCTTCGGGCGGGTAACGCAGGTCGTCGATCACGGCGACGAAGTCGGCGCCCAGCGCGGCGTCACCGGCCGAGAAGCGGGCCCGCAGCAGTGCCTGCGCCTCCCAAGGGGACGACCAGCGCGCGTAATAGGCCTGGTAGGAGGCCAGCGTACGGACGAGCGGGCCCTGCCTGCCCTCGGGGCGCAGGTCGGGGTCGATGAGCAGCGGCGGGTCGGGGGCGGGGAGGGCGAGCAGGCGGCGCAGCTCGTTGGCGACCGCGTACGCGGCGTCGGTGGCGTCGCGTTCGGAGGCGCCGGGCACGGGCGAGTGTACGAACATCACGTCGGCGTCGCTGGCGTAGGAGGACTCCATGCCGCCGAGCCGTCCCATGGCGATCACCGCGAACCTGGTCGGCAGCGCCCCCCGCCGCTCCAGCTCGACCTTGCCGATCGCCACGTCCAGCGCGGCCTGGATGGTCACGTCGTTCAGCGACGACAGCGCCACCCCGACCTGCTCAATACTCATAAGTCCGGAAATGTCGGCTACGGCCGTACGGAACAGCTCCCTGCGCCGCAGCGCACGTACCGCCGCCACCGCCGACTCCATGTCGGACCCGTGCCTCGACACGGCGGCCGACGCCTCTTTCAGTAGCGCGTCCGGCGAGCGCGCGGCCAGGTCCTCGTCGGAGCCCAGCAGCCCGACGGCGTCGGGCGCGTTCAGGAGCAGCCCGGTCGCGTAGCGGCTGCTGCCGAGCACCCGCGCCATCCGCGCCGCCACGGCCGTCTCGTCGCGCAGCAGCCGCAGGTACCACGGCGTGGTGCCGAGCTTGTCGCTCACCTGGCGGAAGCCGAGCAGCCCCGCGTCCGGGTCCGGGGTGTCGGCGAACCAGCCGAGCATGACCGGCAGCAGCGTTCGCTGGATCGCCGCCCGCCGCGAGACGCCCGTGGTCAGGGCGGCGATGTGGCGCAGGGCGCCGTTGGGGTCGACGTAGCCGAGCGCCGCCAGCCGGGCGGCCGCCGCGATGGTGGACAGCCGGGCCTCGGACTCGGGCAACCGGGCCACCGCCTGCAGCAGCGGCCGGTAGAACAACTTCTCGTGCAGCCGCCGCGCCTCCCTCGCGTGGCGGCGCCACCTGGCGGTGAACTCCCCCACCGGGTCGGCGTGCATGCCGAGCGCGCGGCCCAGCCGCCGCAGGTCGTCGGGGTCCGACGGCAGGACATGCGTACGACGCAGCCGGTGCAGTTGCAGCAGATGCTCGACCTGGCGCAGGAAGGTGTACGCCTCGGCCAGCCCGCGTGAGTCGTCACGGCCCACGTAGCCGCCACGGGAGAGCGCGGCCAGGGCCGGCAGGGTGGCCTTGCGCCGCAGCAGCGGATCCTGCCGCCCGTGCACCAGCTGCAGCAGCTGCACCGCGAACTCGATGTCACGCAGCCCGCCGGGACCCAGCTTGATCTGCCGCTCGCCCTCGGCCCGTACGTGGGACTCGACGCGGCGGCGCATGGCCTGCACGTCCTCGACGAAGTGCTCCCGGGTCGCGGCCGACCAGACGAACTCGTTGACCGCCTCGACATAGGCCGAGCCCAGCGCCAGGTCGCCGGCCACCGGCCGCGCCTTGAGCAGCGCCTGGAACTCCCAGGTCTTGGCCCAGCGCCGGTAGTAGGCCAGATGGCTGGCCAGCGTGCGCACCAGCGGCCCCGCGCGGCCCTCGGGCCGCAGCCCGGCGTCGACCTCCCACAGCGCGCCCTCGGGGGTGGTCGCGGTGCAGGCCCGCATCATGGCCTGGGCCAGGCGGGTGGCGCCGCGCAGCGCCGCCGTCTCGTCGGCGCCCTCGCGCGGCTCGGCCACGAAGATCACGTCAACGTCGCTGATGTAGTTGAGCTCCCTGGCGCCCTGCTTGCCCATGCCGACCACCGCCAGCCGTACGTCACTCGCGTCGACCTCGGCCCGCGCGATGGCCAGCGCGGCCTCCAGCGCCGCGCCCGCGAGGTCGGACAGCTCGGCGGTGACGTCGGGCAACCCGATCTGCCCGGTGAGGTCGCGCGCGGCCAGATGCAGCAGCCGCCCGCGGTAGGCGACCCGCAGCGCCACCAGCGCGCCGGGATCCGACGCGGTGGGCTCGTCCTCCTCCGGCTCGGCGCCGACGGCGCGCAGCAGCTCGGCCCGCGCGTCTCCCAGCTCGGGCAGGGCCAGCAGCCCCATTTGCTCGGGATGGCGTACGAGGTGCTCCCCCAAGGCGGCGCTCACCCCGAGCACCGCGAGCACCCGGCCCTGGAGGTCTTCGTCCGCGCGCAGTGTGTCGAGCACGCGGGGCTCGCGCTCGGCCAGGCGGGTCAGTGAGGCGAGCGCCAGGTCGGGATCGGACACGGCCACCAGTCCTTTGAGCAGATCGTCCAGCTCGGCCCCCGACTGTCGTACCAGGGTCGCGGCCCGCGCGCCGTCGGCGAAGCCGAGCTTGGCCAGGCGGGCGGCGGTGGACTCGATCCTCGGCACCCCTCCATCTTGACAGCCCACCGCCCCCGAAGCCTAAAGTTAAACGCAACGTTGCGTTGCGTTTTAGGGAGTTGAGATGGACGGCGTGCCGGCGACGGTGACGTGGGGGCTGCTCGCGGCCTGGGTGGCGCACGACGCGGAGGAGCTGGCCACGATGGCCCGCTGGACCCGCGAGCACCGGCCCGAGCTGGAGCGGCGCTACCCACAGGTCCCGTGGCAGCGGCTGGAGATGTCGCAGCGGCAGGTGAACGTGGCGATCGGGCTGATGGGCGGCGTCGTGGCCGGGGCGTCGGCCATGGGGGCGCGCACCGGAGGACGCAGCCCGGTGTTCCAGGCGGTGCTGGCCGGGTTCGGGCTGCACGGGGTGGGCCATCTGGTGCAGTCGGCGCTCGCGCGCGGCTACACGCCCGGCGTGGTGACGGCGCCGGTGGTGGTGATCCCGTTCACGGTGTGGGCATGGCGGCGGCTCAAGGCGTCGGGAGTGCCGACTGGGGGCGCCGGGTCAGCCCTGACCGGGCTGGCCGCGCTGCCGCTCGTCCTGGGCGGCGTCCACGCACTCGCCCACGCGCTCACCCGACCCCGTACCGGCCGCCGGTAATCATCCGGCCCGGCGGCCGGTACGCGCGGACATCAGCCGACGCAGACCAGGAACAGCCAGGGCGCGCGTCGGGGAACGACTCAGGACATGCCCTGAATGGGCTCAAGGTCCGGCCGTGCCCTGTCGGCGACCAGGCGCCCGAACGCCTCGGCCACCGGCCGCCAGGTGGCCATGAGCGTCTCCTCGGCCGCGCCGACCGCCGCGTTCAGCTCGCGGGCCGAGCCGAGGCCCGAGGCCGTGGACCACGAGGTGAAGATCTCCGGCGTGGCCTCGGGGTGGAACTGCACCGCCCAGGCCGCCGCGCCCAGCCGGTACGCCTGGTTCGGGTACGGCGTTCCCGTCATCAGCGGCACCGCCCCGTCGGGCAACCGGGCAATCACGTCCTGGTGGAACTGGACGGCCACCGCCGTACCGACACCGGACAGCAGCGGATCGGCGGCCGCGGCGGGCAGCGCGACCACTTCGCAGACGCCCACCTCCAGCCCTTCGCCGCCCCGCTCGACGGTGCCGCCGCAGGCCAGGGTCATCAGCTGCGCGCCGAGGCAGATGGCCAGCGTGGGCGTACCGTCCTCGACGGAGCGGGCCAGCAGGTCGCGGGTGGCGGGCAGCCACGGGCAGCGATCGTCCTCCCACGCCGCCGCCTCCCCGCCGAGCACGATCAGCCCGTCGGCGGCGCGCTCGGGAACCTCCTCGCCCAAGTACGGCCGTACGACGTCGCAGACCGGCCCCAGCCAGTCGCCCAGGTAGCCGAGGGTCGCGTCTGCCTCGTGCTCAATGACCGTAATCCTCATAAGGAGTAATTTATCCGCCCAAACTTTCACCAAGCCGCACGCATCCAACTGCCCGTGGACAAGTTGATCGACGGAGATCCCCAGCGGCTGGGCAACTACTGGCTGGCCGGGCGGCTCGGCACGGGCGGCCAGGGCGTGGTCTACGAGGGCTACGCCGAGGACGGCCGCCGGGTGGCGATCAAGGTGCTGCACGGCGACCAGTCGGCGCAACTGGCCAGGGAGGCGACCGCGGCGCGCCGGGTGGCCGCGTTCTGCACCGCGAGCGTCCTGGAAGCCGACCTGGAGGGGCCCAGGCCGTACATCGTCAGCGAGTACGTCCAGGGCCCCAGCTTGCGCAAGGCCGTCTCGGAGGGACGCCGCTTCGGCGGCGGCGAGCTGCACCGGCTGGCCACGGCCGTGGCGACCGCGCTGACCGCCATCCACGACGCCGGGGTGATCCACCGCGATCTGAAGCCCGACAACGTGCTGCTCGGCCCCGACGGGCCGCGGGTGATCGACTTCGGCGTGGCGCGGACCGCGGAGATGTCGCTCACCGCGACGGGCCTGGTGACGGGCACGCCCACGTACATGGCGCCCGAGGTGTTCGGCGGGCAGCGGGCCGGGACGCCCGCCGACGTGTTCGCCTGGGGCGCGATCATGGTCTACGCGGCGAGCGGCACCGACCCGTTCGAAGCCGAGAACCTGGGCGCGGTCATGCACCGAGTGCTGTCGGCCCGGCCCGACCTGAGCGTGCTGCCCACCACGCTGCGCCCGCTGGTGGCCGCGGCGCTCAGCAAGGAGCCGCTGGAGCGCCCGTCCGCTCGGGAGCTGCTGCTGGCCCTGGTGAGCGCCGAGGGCGGCCTCGACACCGGCCTGCTGCTCGCCGCCGGCGGCAGGGAGGCCGCGCGGGTGGGCGCCCCCGCCCACGATCCCGCGCTGGGCACGCTGGCCGAGGAGGCGTACGCGCTGCTGTCCGCCGAGGAGCGCGAACTCGCGCCTGAGGTCTTCCTGCGGCTGATCACGGTGAGCGAGCAGGGCGGCCTCGCGGTACGGCGGGCGGAGCTGGCCGAACTCGTCGAGGGCCGGCCGCTGCCCGAGGTCTCGTCGATCACCCGGATCCTGGAGGTGTTCGGCTACCTGCTGTCCAGGGAAGGCGAGGAGGTCTGGCTGGCCCGCCCCGCCATGCCCCTCGCCTGGCCGCGCTATCGCCGCTGGGTCGAGGCCAACCGGGACGGCCTGGCCGTACACAAGGAGATCCTGACCGCCGCGCGGCGGTGGGCTCGGGCCGGGCGCAAAGACGGCGACCTGTTGCAGGGCAGCAGCCTGGAGAACGCGCTGCGGTGGGCGGCCACGGCCCGCAGGAACATCACCCTGTCCACCGCCGAACGCGACTTCCTCGACGCGGGCGCCGGTCTGACCAGGCGCAGGAGCAGGCGGACCAGGCTCATCTCCATCAGCCTGGCGGCCCTGCTGGTGATCTCGCTGCTCGCGACCGGCCTGGCCGTCCAGCAGAGCGCGCTCGCCGACGAGCGGGCCGATCGGATCGCCGCGCAGCGCGACCAGGCGGAGGCGGCGCGACTGGCGCAGTTCGCGGGCACGCTGCGCAAGAGCGACCCGAGAGCGGCGATGCTGCTGAGCGTGGCCGCCTGGCGGCTGGACCGGACCCCGCAGACCAGGGCCGCGCTGACCGCTTCGCTGGCGCAGCGCGAGGTCGCCGCGTTCAGGGACCCCGCCGCCTCGGGAGACGCGCTGCGGCTGCTGAGCCGCGACGGCAGGACGCTGGCCAGCGTGAGCGACGACGCGGTCAGGCTCTGGGACGTACGCACCGGCAAGCGGAGCGGCGGCATCGGCCGGCTGGGCCTGGCGGGCGAGCGGCCGCTGACCGCCGCCCTCTCCCCCACCGGCCGGAATCTGCTGGTCGCCACCAACAAGCGGGCCCATGTGTGGGACCTGCGCACCGGCAAGGCCGCCGGGACGTGGACATTCAGCCATGACGTGGGCGACGACACGGGCACCTCGGTCGGCGTCCAGTACGGGACGACCGACCGGTACGCGCTGATCATCCTCGACCAGGACGAATACACCTGGGACCTGCGGACCGGCACCCGGACGAAGAGCCCGCTCGCCACTCGCCCGGTCGTCTCACCCGACGGCAAGTCGGCGGTGCGGCTCGTGGGCGGAAAGCTGCGGATCACGTACCGCCCGGGCGGACAGACGGAGAATCTCGGGAACGAGGTGGACATCTGGAACGGCGGCGCGGTGACCTTCAGCGCCGACGGGCGGTTGCTCGCCTCGGCGACCGGGCAGAACATCCAGGTCTGGCGGGCATACGACAGACTGCTCACCACGCTGACCCTGCCCGGCGGCACTGAGGACGATTCCGTGCCGCTGCCTCAGGTCGGCTTCGACGGCCACACCCTGCGCTATCTCAGCGAGGACCGCGTCCTCACCGTGGACCTGAGCGACTTCCCGGTGCGCAGGCCGAAGAAGGCGCCCTCGTGGTGGTGGGCTAAGTTCGGTCCTGGTGCGCGGCAGACCCTGACCTCCGATGACGGCTACAAGGTCTTCCTCGCCGACCCGCGCCGGCCACTCGGCGCCCCGGTGCTGAAGAAGCCCGGTTCCGACCCGGTGGACGCCGCGGCGATCAGCCCCGACGGGCGGCTGGCCGCGGTGGGCAGCATCAGCGGGTTCACGGTCCTCGACACCGGCACGCGGCGCACGCTCGCGCAGGCGGCGCCCCGCGGCGACCTGGCGGAATACACGACCTCCTTCCTGGCCTTCAGCCCCGACGGCACGAAGCTGGCCACTGGGCTGGAGTACAGCGACGAGGACGTGTCCCGCCGCTACGCGGTGAGCGTCTGGGACTGGAAGTCGAAGCGCCAGCTGTGGTCGGCCAAGGTGGGCGAGGTACATGACGCCGACTTCTCCCCCGACGGCAAGGTACTGGCGGTGGGGTCCGGCGAGCAGTACCTGTTCGACGCGGCGTCGGGCAGGCGGCTGGGCAAGCCGTTCGGGGGCACCGGCCGGGGCACGACCGTCACCGACGTGGTCTTCACCCACGACGGCAGGTCACTGGCGGTCGTGGACTCCCGCGGTCGCGTGAGCGTCTACGACACCGCCACCGGGAAGCGGGCCCGCCAGGCCGCCCTGGGCCGGCTCGAGGGCGGGGACGTCGCGGTCAGGTCACCCAGCGAGGACGTGGTCGCGCTGGTCACGCGCGACCACCGTTTACGGCTCGTCGACCTGGCCGCCGGCGCGGACCTGGGCACGCTCGACGACGGCGACGGCAGCGGCGGCAAGCTTTACGGCCCGGCGTTCACCACCGACGGCTCGGGAGTGCTCACCCTGGACGAGGCAGGGGCCCTACGCGAGCGGCCGGTCGAGCCGGGCAAGATGGTGGCCGCGATCTGCGCCCGCGCCGGCCGGTCGCTGAGCCCCGGCGAGTGGCGAAGCTTCGTGTCAGGAGTGCCGTACCAGAAGGTTTGTCCTTAAGATCCCGGCTATGAGACTCGACGAGGTCGACGGCATGCGGGTCGCCACGTTCGGCACGGGACCACGCCTGATCATCGCGGTGCACGGGATCACCGCCTCCCTGATGGCCTGGGCCGCGGTGGCGCGGCTGCTGCCCGCCGACTGGTCTCTGGTCGCGATGGACCTGCGCGGTCGCGGGCACAGCGCCGCGCTGCCCGGCCCGTACGGGCTGACCCGGCACGCGGAAGACGTGCTGCGCGTGGCCGACCACGTGGGCGCGGGCCCCGAGACGGTGCTGACCGGGCACTCCATGGGCGCCTACGTCGCCGCGCTGGCCGGTGCCGAACGCGACTTCGCCCGCGTGGTGCTCGTCGACGGCGGGTTGCCGCTGCCGCTGCCCGAGGGCGCCGATCCCGACGCGGTCCTGGAGGCCACCCTGGGACCGGCCGTGGAACGGCTGCGCCGGACATTCCCGACACCGGAGGCGTACGTCGGCTTCTTCATGGCGCACCCGGCCTTCCTCGACAGCTGGAACGCCGACGCCGAGGCGTACGTGCGCTATGACCTGACCGGCACCGAGGGCGCGCTGCGCTCGCGCGTGGCCGGTGACGCGGTGCGCGAGGACGGGCGGTGGATGCTCACCGAGTCCGAGCGCATCGGCGCGGCGCTGAGCGCGATCGGGGCGCCACTCTCGCTGATCAGGGCGCCGCGCGGGCTGCTCAATCAAGACACCGGCATGCTGCCCGACGCGCTGGCCGCCACGTGGACCGCGCGCCTGCCGGGGCTCACCGACGAGGTGATCCCCGGCTGCAACCACTACACGATCATGTTCGACGAGCGCTGCGCGTCGATCGTCGCCGACCGGCTCACGTCCGGATCCTGAAGCCTGCGTCTCAGGCTTCGCGGGGAGCGATCCAGGTGGCGCGGGCGGCGGCCACCAGGGTGCCGTCGACCTCGTAGATCGCGCTCTCGCCGAACAGCTTGCGCCCCTCGCGGCCGGTCGCGCGGGCCACGACGGAGTAGGCCCCGCCCGCGTACAGCCGCCCATGGATCTGTACGGCCAGCCGCCCGAGCAGCGCCGACTCGCCGGGCTTGAAGTGGGCCCAGCCGGTGACGCAGTCGAGCGCCGCACCCACCACGGAGGCGGGCACGCCGTCCTCGTCGGCCACCGTGAACGGCACCCGCCACCCAGCGGCCACCAGGTCGGTCCCCTCGACCGGGCCGGGGAAGATCCGCAGCCCGTCACCCGGCTCGCGCAGCCCGCACGCGAAGCACTCGGGGAAGGCGTGGCCCCGCCAGCCGGGGAAACCGGCCTCGGCGCGGGCGGCGTCGTTGAACGGCACGAACTCGGGCGCCGTCAGGTCCTCGGCCACCGGGATGGCCTCGACCAGCAGTTTGTCGCCCTCGTGGAGGGACACCGTGTTGGCGACGTGCTCCAGGCACAGATCGGTCTCCAACGGGGTGGGCGCGTGCAGCGTGACCTCGACCGCCGATCTGTCGCCGCCCAAGGCCTCCGCCATGGTGCCGGCTATCCAGCCGCCGTTGGCGACTCCAGCCGGGCCCCTGAAACGCTCAGGAACGGTCAGCACGGTCTGCAGGGCAGCCGTCGTCATGCCACACCCTCCAACATCGCCCATATGGCGAAATATCCGAAAAGTCGTTTTGGAACGAGCCGATTTTAACGGACGATCAGTTTCCCACAACCTGAACGGGTCTTTGCCCACCGCATAACCCGCGCGGGGGCGTGAAACTTCCCAGCGGGAGACCCGGGCTGCGCCGGATCCTCCATGTCCGTAAGATACGGGCCCAACTTTGCACGGACGTTACCTGGGAGTCAGAAGTGACAATGCTCACTCGCCGGATGCTCACTCGTAGGAGCCTTCTCAAAGCGGGGGCCATTGCCGTACCCGCCGCCGCGATGACGGCTCGGCCGGCGCTCGCCGCACCCGTTCCGGTGGTGGAGACGTCGGGGACCGCTCCCGCGTCCTTGGCCGGGTTCGACAACGTGATCAAGACCTTCGTGAAGGAACGCGAGATCTCCTGCGCCCAGCTGGCGGTCATGAAGAGCGGAAAGATCGTCCTGGCCCGTGGCTATCGCTACAACACCGGCGCCCAGGCGATCCCCGCCGTCACTCCGACGTCGTTGTTCCGCATCGCCAGCCTGAGCAAGAACATCACCTCCGCCGCCATCATGCGGCTGGTGCAGGACGGCAAGCTGAGCCTTTCGGCCAAGGTGACCACGCTGCTCGGACTCACCCCCGCCGACACCCGGATGAACCAGGTCACCGTGCTCCGGCTGATGCAGCACCTGGGCGGCTGGGACCGCGACACCTCCAAGCAGGACCAGCTCTGGCTGGACCACACGATCTCGGCCGCGCTGGACGTGCCGCTGCCGATCGGCCACGCCGAGATCATCAAGTACGCCACTGGCCGGCCGCTCGACTTCGCCCCCGGCTCGAAGATGGTCTACAGCAACTACGGCTACATGCTGCTCGGCCGGATCATCGAGAAGGTGTCGGGCATGTCGTACGAGACGTACGTCAAGACGAAGCTGCTCAAGCCCCTCGGCATCACCCGGATGCGCCTCGGCAAGAGCCTCAGGACCGAGGCCGCGGCCGGCGAGGTGATGTACCAGTCCCAGTACACGAACAAGACCGTCATGGACGAGTCGGGCACCGTCGTGCCGTACCCGTACGGCGGCTTCAACATGCCCAACCAGGACGCCAACGGCGGCTGGCTGGCCTCGGCCGTGGACCTCGTCCGCTGGACGCTCGCCTTCGACCGGCCGGGCACGGTGCTGAGCACGGCGTCGATCGCCAAACTGTTCGCCAAGCCGGAGACCGGCGTCACCTCCTCCGGCTCCTGGTACGGCGGCGGCTGGTGGGTCCGGCAGGTGACCGGGCACCTCAACACCTGGCACAACGGCTCGATGCCGGGCACGTTCTCGTACCTGGCGCGGCTGCAGAACGGCTGGAGCTACGCGGCGGTGTTCAACCGGCGCGAGGAGACGGGGACGCCGGACTTCGACGTGATCGACGACCAGATGAACGCCGTCAAGATCACCACCTGGCCGACGACGGACCTGACCTCGAAGTACTTCTGATCCAACGACGCGGCGCCCCCTCGCCGAGGGGGCGCCGCATCAGGCGTGAGCTCCTGATCAAGCTAGCCATCACGACCTGCGGCGGGCAGGGCTGGGTGATCCAGGAGCGAATCTGGAGAAACAGAGCCGCGACTTCCTGAACGGCACCGCCATGGGCGGTTACTCCGTTCCTCAACGTGGGCCGAACCGTGGGACCGGCTGCCACGAGGCCACGACCTGCGACTGAAATATCCTGGCTTGGGTAGCTCAGCAGGTGATGTGGACTGCGACATCTCCCCGGCAGTGCCTCGCGCGTGTTGGAGGGAAGCCATGAAATTCATCATCGCCGCCGCCGGGTTGTGGCTGCTCCCCATGTTCGGAACGATCCCCGCCTGGGACGGCGACCGCCACCAGGTCAGCGAATCCCAGTACGAGGTCCTGCTGCATCAATGCAGGTACGCCAACACATCGCAGGCACGTTCGGAGTGCCGCGCGGCGGTCAGGGCGAACTACCGCGTCGGGGAGGTCGATCCCTCGCTGGATTGCCGCACCTATTCCAGCGTGACCGTGTGCGGCATGTTGCGGCTGAGCGCGAACGAACGCGCGTGCGTGCGGGACTCCGTGGCCAAGCACCTGTCGTATCGCCGAGCCGAAGTGGAGTGCTACGCGTTCCAGTGACCGACGCACCATCCACCCGAGCCGACGCTCGGGACCCAAATGATGCGCCGGTTCCACCAGGGAGAGGTGATGGCCGCTGCCCAGATGATCACGATTCGGCGAAGCCCGCCGTACCTTGGCGATCACGATCATTAGGTTCTGATCGAGCGCAAGAGGATCGAGCGCAAGAGGAGGGACAGCGCCCATGCCGCTCGATCTCACCTCGTTGATCGAGGCCGGTCCGGCGCTCCCGCACGGCGCGCTCGACGGGTCCTGGCCACCGGCCTTGCTGCGGGCCTATCTCCGGGCGCTCCCGCGGCTCCGCACGCTGCCCGGCTCTGAACGGCTCGAGTTCCTGCGCGCGACCGCCGCCGCCGAGGAACCGGAGGCCCTGGCGGCATTGGACTCGGCAGAGCCGGGGACTTGGACCCTGGCGTGGGAGACCGGCGAACAACCCACGGCCTTCCACGTGTGCCCGGCCCGGCACGACGGCCCGGTCTGGGCGGTGGCAGTGGGCGAGTTCGAGGGCCACACGTTGGTGGCCAGCGGCGGCGACGACCACGTGGTACGGCTGCGCGCCGTGTTCGACCAGTCCGGATCGGAGCTGGAGGGCCATTCCGACCAGGCCGCGCCGGACCTAGAAGGCCATACGGCGAGCGTCCGCGCCCTGGCGTTCGGCGTGGTGGACGGCCACCCGATGCTGGCCGGCGGCGACGACGGCGGCACGATCCGTACCTGGAATCCGCTCACCGGAGCGAGCGGATTCACCCGCGACCTGACCGGCGGCTACCCGACAGCCCTGGCCTTCGTCGAGGTCGAGGGCGGGCGGACGCTGCTCGCCGTAGCCATCGGCTTCTACAACCGCGGCTACCCGGAGGACGACGAGGACGGGCGCGTCGACCTGCTGGATCCGGCCACCGGCGAGCTCGTACGCGAGCTGCGCGCGGAGGAGCGGGACGCGGTACTCGACCTCGGTGTGGCGAAGCTGGGCGAGCGGACGGTGCTGGCCGCCCTGTCCCCGTACGAGCTGCACGTGTGGGACGTCACCACCGGCGAGCGACTGGCGACGGCCGAACTGGACGACATCTGGGAGGACATGGAGCAGGACGGCCTCACTCCGCCCCTACTGATAGGCGAGGAGAACGGCCGGCCCGAGGTCGGTGTGGTGGTCCGCATCGAACACCCGCCCGGCTACACGGTGCAAAGCCGCGAACTGGTCTACCTGAAACTGGACGACCTCCGCGACAAGTCCCGCGGCCGTTTCGACCGCGACCAGGGACCGGTGGCCATGACGACCCACGCCGGGCGGAACGTCATGCTCGTGGCGAACCACACCGACACCGGCAAGAAGTGGGAACGGCCCGCGAAGGCGGTGATCAGCCACCCAGGCCACAAGACGGACATCGACCTGGACGCCGACACCCGCCTGATCACGACCGCCGCCTTCGGGAGCCTGGCGGGACGTCTCTGCCTGGCCACGGGCGGGCTCGACGGGACGGTGCAGGTGTGGGACGCGCAGACGCCGCACCAGCACCGGCGGACCGGCTACGGCGGGTCAGGGCTGGCGCTGTTCACCACGGCACCGGGCACGCCCGCCCTGGCCGTCGGCACGCACAGCGACACCGTGCTCCTGGTGGACGCGGCGGACGGGAAGAAGATCGGCTCAGTGGGCTGCCGCCAGAGCGGCCGTGGCCACGACTGCGACATCTCGCCCTACGACCACTGCTGCCGAGGCTTGACGGCCGGGCAGGTGGCCGGTCGGCCGTACATCGCGAGCAGTGGCTGTGCCGCGTACGGCACCATGCTGTGGCAGCCGCTGAGCAAGATCCGCGGGATCGCGCGGAAGGACGACGCCGAGGGCGGCCGGGTCACCTTCGGCGGCCTGGACCACTCCTCACCCACCGCTCTCGCCTTCGGCGAGGTCGACGGCCGGGCGCTGCTCGCCGCCGGCGCCGAGGTGTGGGACCCGGTCACCCAGGAGTGCGTGGCCAAGCTGCCCAGGTGGGGGTTCGCGCTGAGCGAGAGCGCCTTCGGCCGGGCCGGGGATCAGCCGGTGCTGGCCACGCGGCGCGACGGCGAGGTGGACCTGTGGAACCCGCTGACCGGCCGGCACATCCGGACGCTCGGCGTGGACGACGCCGGTGCGGGCCTGGCCATGAGCCGCATCGCCGATCACGACGTACTCGCCGTCGGCAGCGGGAGGTATGTACACCTTTGGGACGCCGCCGCCGGAGAGCTCCGGGAGTGGATCCCGCACACTTCGACCGTCACCTGCCTGAGCCTGGTCGAGCACGACGATCGGGTCCTGCTGGTGACCGGGACCGAGGACGGCACGGTGACGCTGTGGGACGCCGCCGCCCCGCGGCGCCGGGTGGCCGTCCTGGGCGCGTTCGCCCGCCCGGTACGCTCCGTGGCCGCGGCGACCATCCGCGGGGAACTGCACGTGTACGGCCAGTCGCGATACGGCCGCGTGCTCGCCTGGCGCGTCGACGCGGTTTGAGCGAATCGCCAGGCCGGAGACCGACCACGCGAAAACGGCGGAGGCCGCGCCGGCAGGCGCCGCCTGCAGAGGATGCGGAGTGTATCGACGCGCGCGGCCCCTCACCGCATTTTGCTGGTGAAGGGCCGCCCTGGCCGGACGAGGTCTGAACTAAGCGAAAGTACGACTTTCGCTCCGACTTTCGGCAAGCGAGTTCAGATCGTCTCTACCCAGGTATTGGTCCATGTGTTCCGCCCGACGCGACCGTCGACCACGAGAGCGTGCTCTTTCTGGAATTGGCGGCAGATTTCTTCGCTCTTTGGCCCGTAGCTCCCGTCGACCATGAGGGGCCAGCCGCGCTTGTTAATCTCGTCCTGCCACTGCCGCACATCCTCGCCGTTCATGATCGGCGGCTGCTTGAGGACGCGACCGGGGAACGGCGGGGCCACCGCGCTCGGGGCCGTCCACGTCTTGTCCCACGTCGTCTCGTCGACGACGCCGGTTACCTGCAGGTGCTTCTCGGCCTGGAAGTTCTTGCAGAGACGCTCGCTCTCTGGTCCATAGATCCCGTCTACTTTGATGTGCCAGCCGCGGTCCTGCATCCGCTGCTGCCATTTCTTTACGGCTTCGCCCTGCTGAGGCTTTTTGATGACGCCGGGAAATGGCGGTGCCTGCAAAGTCGGCGTAATGGTCACGAGTCGTCCTCCGTCGAGTCGTCGGCAAGGGCGGCGTCAGTCCCGCTTTCTGGGACAATTCGCCGCCCTAATCCAGGTTTCCGGCAGGTGGATACCCGGCACCCTCGGCGGTACTCTGGGGAAGCCGACGATTTAACTCGTTCTGGAAAATGTCGATACGACCTGTTGACACCAAGCCGAGGTGCGGCACCGACACCGTCGGGCGCGAAGCTCGGGCGGCGGGTGTCACGACGGACCCGCCGCCCCGCGCTTACAGGACCGGCAGGTAGCGGCCAAGCTCGAACTCCGTGACCTGGCGGCGGAAGTCGCGCCACTCCGCCCGCTTGTTGCGCAGGAAGAAGTCGAAGACGTGCTCGCCCAGCGTCTCGGCCACCAGCTCGCTCTGCTCCATGACCGCGATGGCCTCGTCCAGCGACTGCGGCAGCGGCTGGATGCCCAGGGCGCGCCGCTCGGCGCTGGTGAGCGTCCACACGTTGTCCTCGGCGGCGGCCGGGAGCTCGTAGCCCTCCTCGATGCCCTTCAGGCCGGCCGAGAGGATCAGCGCGAAGGCCAGGTAGGGGTTGCAGGCCGAGTCGAGCGAGCGGAACTCGATGCGGGTCGAGCCGCCCTTGTGCGGCTTGTACATCGGCACTCGTACCAGCGCGGACCGGTTGTTGTGGCCCCAGCAGACGTAGGACGGCGCCTCGCCGCCCTGGCCCGCGATGGCCTCCGCGCCGCCCCAGAGGCGCTTGTAGGAGTTGACCCACTGGTTGGTGATGGCCGTGATCTCGGCGGCGTGCTTGAGCAGCCCGGCGATGAACGAGCGGCCGGTCTTGGAGAGCTGGTAGTCGGCGCCGGCCTCGTAGAAGGCGTTGCGGTCGCCCTCGAACAGCGACATGTGGGTGTGCATGCCGGAGCCCGGGTGCTCGGTGAACGGCTTGGGCATGAAGGAGGCCCAGATGCCCTGCTCCAGCGCGACCTCCTTCATCACCAGCCGGAAGGTCATGATGTTGTCGGCCGTGGTGAGCGCGTCGGCGTAGCGCAGGTCGATCTCCTGCTGGCCGGGCGCGCCCTCGTGGTGGCTGAACTCGACCGAGATGCCCATCGACTCCAGCATCATGATCGCCTGGCGCCTGAAGTCGTGGCCCGAGCTGTGCGGGGTGTGGTCGAAGTAGCCGCCGGAGTCGATCGGCTCGGGGCGCTGACCCGGCTCGGGCCGGTTCTTCAGCAGGAAGAACTCGATCTCCGGGTGGGTGTAGAAGGTGAAGCCCATGTCGGCGCACTTGGCGAGCGTGCGCTTGAGCACCCAGCGCGGGTCGGCGTGCGACGGCGAGCCGTCCGGCATGAGGATGTCGCAGAAGATGCGGCCCGCGCCCGGCGTCTCACTGCGCCACGGCAGGATCTGGAACGTCGCCGGGTCCGGCTTGGCCAGCATGTCGGCCTCGTAGACCCGGGCGAAGCCCTCGATGGCCGAGCCGTCGAAGCCGATGCCCTCGGCGAAGGCGCCTTCGAGCTCGGCCGGGGCTATCGCCACCGACTTCAGGAAGCCGAGAACGTCGGTGAACCAGAGCCGGATGAACCGGATGTCGCGTTCCTCGAGCGTGCGGAGCACGAACTCCTGCTGGCGGTCCAAAGCATCCCCTAGCGAAGACAGTACTGAGTTCCCTATCAGGATGCCGTGTCCGTGTTTCGCACACGTTACGTGGGGTCCCGGTGCGAGCCTCGCTGACAAAGAGCCCGGCCGGACCTATCGTGATCACGCAGTCAGTCTCGGGGGAGGCATTGGTGGCTATCGACCTGCTCAATCACAAGCTTGATAGGGCTTTCGACCACATCGACGCGGGCGACGGGGGCGTCATCGAGCGTGTGGACCTGCTGGGGTTGGGTGCACGGCTCCTGGTGGGATTCGGAGAGTCCCCAACCTCGGTCACCGGCAGCGATCTCGTCGCCGGTTTCGACGGGATCTGGTCGACTCTGTCCGAAGTGCTCGGCCGGGACGCCGACTGCCAGATCTTGCGGGAGGAGTTCCGCGAAGGCATGACGGCGGCGTTCGTCGAGGGCGACCTGTACGACCCGGTGTTCCGGCCGGCCACGGCGGCCGTGGCCGACCTCTGCGACGACGACGGCGACGGCCTGATCGGGCCCCGCGAGTTCCGTACGCTGCTGAGCGCCTTCGGCACCGCCTACGACGACGTGGACGAGGCGTTCGACCGGCTCGACCGGGCGGGCAGGGGCGTGCTGACCGTGGACGAGCTGATCGCGGCCGCCTGGCAGTACTACGTCAGTGACGACCCGAGCGCCGCGGGCAACTGGCTCTTTGGTCCCCTATGAGTACCGACGTGATCACCTCGGTGCGCACCGCCCTGAGGTCCATGCTCCAGTGGAAGCCGCTGGCTCCCGGACCGCGCCGCGGGGCGCCCGCCGCCACCACGCTGCTGGTGCTCACCGAGCGGGTGCCCGGCATGGCGGAGCCCTGCCGCATGCATCCGGCCGTGTACGCGATCGAGGCGGCCGTCCTTGACTGGGCCCGGCGGACCCATCTCCACGCGGGTCCCGGTGTGGGGTTCCACCGCATGGCGGGCCGCGCGTTCGCCGAGTTCGACGCGGCCGCGGCGGCGCTGTTCGCGCAGTGGCTGACCTGGCTGTTCAACCTCGACGACGAGCTCGACGAGGGGCCGGGCCGGCTGGAGGTCTTCCAGGGCCTGCTGGCGGGCGGCGCGGCCCATCCGCTGGAGGCGGCCTTCGCCGACCTGTGGCGGGTGACCAGCGCCCGGATGAGCGACCTGTGGCGGAGCAGGTTCGCGGCCAACCTGCGGCGTCAGCACGACGCCTGCCGCATTGAGGCCGAGAACCGCGCCACGGGCCGCGTACCGACCCTGGAGCAGTATCCGGCGCTGCGCAGGGGGACCGTCGGCCCGTACCTCTACGACCTCGTGGAGCCGTGCCTGCGCGTGGAGGTGCCCGCGTGGGTGCACGCCTGCGAGCCGTGGCAGCAGCTCGTCGACGCCTGTACCGACGTGACCGCCTGGTGCAACGACGTGGCCTCACTGCCCAAGGAACGCGGCGACGGGCACAACCTCGTCGTGGTCGTGATGCACCAGCTCGGCCTGGACCAGCCGGAGGCCACGGCCTGGGTGCTCGACCGGATCGCCGAGCGCTGCCAGGACATGCACGAGGCGGCCCGGAGCCTGCCGCTCGACACGCTCACGCCCAGGCTGGCGCGCGACGTGAGCAAGGTGGCGTGCGCCTACCTGGCCGCGCCGCGCGCCCACCTCGACTGGCTCCTGGAGTCGACCCGCTACACCTGACGACCGGCGATGGCGGGCGTGGGAGCAAGCGTGGGGGCGGGCGTCACCGGCATTGCGGGCGTGGGGGCCGGCGTGACCGGCATTGCGGGCGTGCTCGCGGCCAGCGCGTCGCCCGCGGCGGTGCGGCGGTACACGACCTGCTTGCCGACGCGCATCCCGACGGCCAGCCCGCCGCCGCTGAGTACGCCGAGGTGCTGGCTGACCGCGCCGGGCGTGAGCGACATGCGCCCGGCCAGCGCCGAGGTCGTGCTGGGCTCGGCCAGCGCGAGCAGGATCCGCGCCCGGCTGCGCCCGATGAGCGCCGCCAGCGCCTCGGGCGCGGGCGGCGGGCCCTGCTCCCACAGCGTCCCGACGCCCAGCACCGGATAGACCAGCATCGACTGGTACGGGGCCGACATCACGGCCACCGACGGCCAGTAGAACGCGCTCGGCACCAGCACCAGCCCGTCGCCGTGCAGCCCGGCGCCGTCCCTGTCCATCGTGCACCACGGCCGGTCGATGTGCAGCCGCTCCCCCGTCCACTCCACGGCCGGATCGAGCGCCGCGAACAGCTCGCGGGCACCGCCCTGGGCCAGCTGCCGCGACCTGCGCAGCACGTCGCGCTCCAGCAGCCCGTAGACGCGCGGCCAGAACTCGGCGAAGCACGTCTCCCAGTAGGCCTGCAGCGCGTCGGCGACCCGGGCCACGCCCGCCGCCGGATCATCCATGAACCGTTCGATCACCGCCGGGTCGGTCCCCCGTACCTCGGCCGCCTCGGCGCGGGCCCGTTCCGGCGGAGTGAGCCGTACGCGATCCAGCTCGGCGGTGAAGTCCGGCAGCGGCGTGTCGGGCGGCGGCGTGATGAAGTCGGCGAGATAGCCGCTCGGCGGCACGAGCGCGAACAGCTCGGTCAGGTCCAGCGCCGCGAGGCGGGGACGCACGCACTTGATCCACGGCAGGTGGATCGACTGCCTGGCCGGGTCCTGCAGCGTACGCAGGCTGGCGACCAGCTCCCACATCGGCGAGAACGCGAACCTGATCCGCGCGACGTCCTCCGGCCGCATCACCCACATCACCGACATACCTTTTAGTGTGCCCTAAATCGTTCGCGGCCACCAAAGGCGAAAGCTCAGTCTTAGTCCCATGACTAGCACTGTTGTTGAGAAGCAATCGTTCCTGAGGTCCCAGGTGGGCGGGCTCCCCCGGCCGTTCTGGGCCCTGTGGAGTGGCACGCTGGTGAACCGCCTGGGCACCATGGTGATGCCGTTCACCGGCGTCTATCTGACACAGGCCAGAGGCGTCTCGGTGGCGGGCGCGGGGCTCGTGATGGCCGTGTTCGGCGCGGGGTCGCTGATCTCGCAGTTGCTCGGCGGGTGGCTGACCGACCGGATCGGGCGGCGGGCCACGCTGTCCGGCAGCATGATCGCCACCGCGGCCGCGATGCTGGCCCTGGGATACAGCACCTCCCTGGCCGCGATCACGACCTCGATGTTCGTGCTGGGGCTGGTGGTCGACGCCTACCGGCCCGCGTCCAACGCGCTGGTGGCGGACCTGGTCTCGCCGGTGGAGCGGCCCAGGGCGTACGGACTGCTGTTCTGGGCCATCAACCTCGGCTACGCGGTCGGGATGACGGCGGGCGGGTGGCTGGCCCAGCTCGGGTTCGGCTGGCTGTTCTGGATCGACGCCGTCAGCAGCGTGATCTTCGCCGTACTGGTCTGGCGGGCGGTTCCCGAGACCCGCACGGCCGAGCGGGAGTCGGCGGGCGGGTTCGGCGTCGTGCTGCGTGACCGGGTGATGGTCGCCTTCACGCTCGTCGTGCTGGGGCAGGCGCTGGTGTACATGCAGACGGTGACCATGCTGCCGGTCGCGATGGTCAAGCAGGCGGGACTGTCCACCGGGGAGTTCGGCGTGGCGATGGCGCTGAACGGGGTGCTGATCGTCATCGTGCAGCCGCTGGTGTCCGGCTGGATCGGCCGCCTGGACGCCGCCAGGACACTCGCGCTGGGGCTGGCCATCACGGGGGCCGGATTCGCGCTCACCGCCTTCGTCACCGACGCCGTCTGGCTGGGCGTCACCATCGCCGTCTGGACGGCCGGCGAGATCATGACGGCGGGCATCGCGGGGACCATCGTCGCGGCGCTGGCGCCCGCGCACCTGCGGGGGCGGTATTCGGGGCTGTTCGGATTCGCGTGGTCGGTCGCCTCGGTGCTGGCGCCGCTGGCCGGTGGAGCGCTGCTGGACGTGGGGCCGCAGGCCCTGTGGTTCACGGTGGGCGGCGTCGGGCTGCTGTCGGCGGTGGCCATGCTGGCGCTCGGCCCGGCGATCAGGCGGCGCGCCCTCCAGCCGGCTCTGTGAGCGAGCCCACTTTTCGTCGCTTGGACGATAAAAACGGCACCGTACTAGGCTGACCTTTGTGGCACAACTCCGTATCGCGCTGGCACAGACCAAACCGACCGTAGGCGACCTCTCCGGCAACGCCGACCGACTGCTCACGTGGACCCGCGACGCCGCGGACCGCGGCGCGCACCTGGTCGTGTTCACGGAGATGTTCTTGACCGGCTATCCGGTGGAGGACCTGGTCCTGCGTACATCCTTCGTGGACGCCAGCATCAGGACGCTGGGCGAGGTCGCGCTCAGGCTGCGAGAGGAGGGGCTGGGCGAGCTGCCCGTGGTCGTCGGCTACGTCGACCGGGCGGGGCTCGCGCCGCGCATCGGCCAGCCCAAGGGCGCCTCGCTCGACGCCGCCGCGGTGCTCCACCGGGGCGAGGTCGTCGTCCGCACGGCCAAGCACCACCTGCCCAACTACGGCGTGTTCGACGAATACCGCTACTTCGTGCGCGGCGACCGGCTGCCGATCTTCCGGCTGCACGGGGTCGACGTGGCGATCGCGGTCTGCGAGGACCTGTGGCAGGAGGGCGGCCCGGTGGCCGTGGTCGGCCAGGCCGGTGCCGGTCTGCTGGTGGCGCCCAACGCCTCGCCGTACGAGAAGGAGAAGGACGACGTACGCCTGGAGCTGTGCGCGCGCAGGGCGCGTGAGGCCGGGTGCGCGCTCGTCTACGTCAACCAGGTCGGCGGGCAGGACGAGCTGGTCTTCGACGGCGACTCGATCGTGGTGGACGCGGCCGGCGAGCTGGTGGCGCGCGCCGGGCAGTTCCGCGAGGAGCTGCTCGTGGTGGACCTGGATCTCCCGGTCTCCACCGCCGAGACCGGGTCGTTCCCGTACGACGCGGGCGACGGCTCCACCATCACCGTGGACCGCCTGGTGCTGTCGTCCGACCCGGTCGAGCCGCGCGAGCCCGTGCCCGCGCCGGTGGCCGAGCGCCTGGACCCGCACGCGGAGGTCTACTCGGCGCTGGTGCTGGCCGTACGCGACTATGTGGTCAAGAACGGCTTCCAGTCGGTGATCCTCGGCCTGTCCGGCGGCATCGACTCGGCGCTGACCGCGACCATCGCCTCCGACGCGATCGGGCCCGATCGGGTCCACGTGGTGCTGATGCCCTCGCGCTACTCCTCCGACCACTCGCTCGGCGACGCCGAAGAGCTGGTACGCAGGCAGGGCATCAACGCCCAGGTGGTGCCGATCGGCGAGATCGTCGACGCCTTCGAGAAGGAGATCGACCTGTCCGGGCTGGCCGCCGAGAACCTGCAGGCCCGCGTCCGCGGCACGATCCTCATGGGCCTGTCCAACGAACACGGCCACCTGGTGCTGACGACCGGCAACAAGAGCGAGCTGGCGACGGGCTACTCCACGCTGTACGGCGACTCGGCGGGCGGCTTCGCCCCGATCAAGGACGTACCGAAGACGATGGTGTGGGAGCTGTCCCGCTGGCGCAACGCCCACGGCGACCCGTCGTTCCGCCTCGACGCCGAGCGGCCCATCCCGGAGAACTCGATCACCAAGGAGCCGAGCGCCGAACTGCGTCCCGACCAGCGCGACACCGACTCGCTGCCGCCGTACGAGGTGCTGGACCGGCTGCTCGACGACTACGTCGAGAAGGACATGGGCGTACAGGAGCTCATCGCGGCCGGCCACGACCCCGCCCTGGTGACGCGCATCATCCGGCTGGTGGACACGGCGGAGTACAAGCGCCGGCAGTACCCGCCGGGCCCGAAGATCACCCCGAAGAACTTCGGCCGCGACCGCCGCCTCCCCATCACCAACAGGTGGCGCGAAACCACCTCCTAAGGCAAGGTCCTCATTGCGGAGGCGCTGCGCGCCCATGGCTCGGGCAGCGCCTCCCAGGCCGTGATACCCGTGCGCCGACCCGGGCCGCCAGATCGGCCGCTGCCCGGCCAGGCGCGCCGCGATGGCGG